>JANRLC010000053.1:0-97906 GCA_033762955.1 Verrucomicrobiota bacterium
CGTGAATCGCGGCTACTCGCCACTCGAAAAACGAAGTGCGTGAAGCATGGCTGCATGGCTCGCGCTCGCGGAACACAAATGAGGTCATGAATTTTACCGTTTGCCGCCTGTCAAGGGGGTGGACTTTGTTGCGCTTACGAACGACTTCAACCCAAGCAACTCCCGCAAAGATATCTATGAACTATGAACTGACCTCCTGCCACTTCATCCAGAAGCATACCGTTGTGCTCTTCGTCGGCCCACCGGGCGTGCGCAAGACCCACTGGCGCAAACCATCGGCAATGAGGCTATTAAACAAGGCATGCACGTAAGCTACCGGTCTATCTTAAAGGCTCTGTAGCGTACAAGCCTTGACACCCGAACGCGGACGTAATCCTACCTTACCCGCGTACCCAACAAAAAACCCCCGGAACGATGTCCGAGGGTTTAATAAATCAAATTTCTTTGAGTCGAACTAGTTGTTAGGCTTGTCTTTATTCAGTTCTTTCAACACGGCATCAGTTACATCAAGAGCCGGATTGGCATAGAGTACGGACGGAACACCGCTACCGATAACATCCGATGTATCAAAAACCAAGGTCGCAGCAGCCTTCTCGGCTTCGACTTTGATTACCTTCTTGATGTCGGCTATCATGCCAGCACGAAATTCCGCGTTGCGCTGCTGAATAGACTGGGACGTCTCCTTCTGCCAGGCTTGCAGGTCCTGCTGCTTCTTCTGGATTTCACGCTCCAAATCCCCAATCTTCGTGCGGATGTCTTTTTTGCCATCATCGGAGAGAGCCGGATTTTCCAGTGATTCGATGAGCTTGGAACGCTCATCGACCATGCCCTGGCCTTCTTCCACGAATGACTTAAGCTGATCCTGTGCCTTTTCAGCGGCACTTTGCAGCTTCTTCTGGCCATCCTGGGCCTTATAGTAACCGTCGTAGATCTTAATCATATCGATGGTCAGAACTTTGATGTCCGCAGCATAACTGGCAGTAGCCAGAAGCAATGCGGAAAGCGTTGAGATTAGGTATTTTTTCATGGTGATAAGCTGTGTAAGGTTTGTGAGATTGTTTTAGAAACGTGTACCAAAGGAGAAGTTAAACTGGCCTCCCTGATCGTTGTCGATGCCGTCCTGCACGGTGCTCGTAATAGGAATACCGTAGTCAAGGCGAAGCGGGTTCCCTAGCACCATCAGGCGAATACCGAAACCCCAGTTGTCGTTGTATCCTGATGGGTCCCAGTCGAAATTGTCGCGGTTGACAAAGCCCCAGTCGTAGAAGGCTGCGATGCGAAGCGGGTCGGCCAGTTTGATGGAATACTCCAAGCTGCCAAACCCATAGGATGTGCCACCGACAAACTCTTGATAGAATCCGTTATAGGCAGTTGGACCCACCGCCCGGTACTCAAAGCCACGCAACGTGTCTGGACCACCGAGGAAGAATCTATCCCAGAAAGGTACTTTCTCATCCGAATACTCCCAGAAGCTACCTACGCGTGCCAGCATGATGATGACTTGGTCACCAAGCTCAAAAGTGGGGATATAGAAGGCATCTCGTGACTCAAGCTTAACGTATTTGACATCCCCACCCACACCCGCGAATTCTGTACCAATCTGCAAACGCATACCCCGCGTCGTAAAGATGAGGTCATTACGAGTGTCACGGACCATGTTAAACCCAATTTTTGATACAATCTTTGTTCCTGCTTCGTCCAATATGACCTGAGGTGCATTAATTGGTACATCACCGATGTTGACCTGTTCGAGTCTGTACGAAAGTTGCCCATCCCAAAGTTCAATTAGCCTTTTCCGAAGATACACTTCGAATCCAGTGCGGATTTCACTGTAATTCTGCGTGCTGTAGTTTGATTCACGGCGATACAACTCAACCCCAAGAGCTAGTCGGCGCTCTAAGAACCAAGGCTCTTCGAAAGCGATTGTAGCCTCATTGGAACGAGACCCCACGGATAGACGCAGGCGGAACTTCTGCCCATCGCCCTGGAAGAGGGAGCGATAGTTAAAGAGGTCAAAGTTACCCTGACTAAGTTCAAAGAAGACCATGGCGCTTTCCAAGGAGCTGAATCCCGCTCCAAACTGGAACTGCCCGGTACGCGCTTCATGTACGGTGACCTTCAGATTGCGACGACCAGGAATATTAGTGGCTTCTGGCGCCAGAGTGACGTCTTCAAAGAAGCGGGTATTCTTCAGTCGCTGTTCGCTGTTCTTCATCCAGACGGTATTAAATACTTCACCGGGTGCCAGTGCGAGTTCGCGTAGGACAACGATACTCTTCGTCTTCGTATTGCCTTCGATTTGAATAGTTTCAACAGCGAACTTGCCCCCTTCTTCGATGGCGTAATTGATGTCTATCGCACCAGATTCGATGTTCGGCTTGCGCTCAGCTTTGATCGAACAATCGAGATAGCCACCGATGCCATGGAAGTCGCGCAGGTTTTCCAAGTCCTTATCGAGTTTCTCTGGCGAAAACACATCGCCGGGGAGTAGCCTCACTACGCGTGCGAGCAATTCGGTCTTATATATTTTATTACCAGAGAAGGTGATGTTCCCCATGCGGTACTGGCGACCTTCATCAATCCGGATGGTGATGGCTATGGTTTTCGCTGTGGGATATTCGAGGGAGACATTGGACTCAGCGATGTTAACGTCAAGATAGCCATTGTTCTGGTAGAGCGTGCGGAGCTTGTCGAGGTCCTCTTGGAACTTGGTCTCGTCAAATCGTCCGGAGCCTGTAAGCCATGACATGAACCAGCGACGGCGGGTTTCCATTTCCTTGCGCAGACGGCGCTGGGAAAACTCAGTATTCCCAATGAATTTGACCACCTTAATCTTTAGGCGCGGACCTTCATTGATAACATACTTGACCTCCGCCAAGCCTGTCTGGCCATCACGCTTGATATCATAATCGATGGTGGCCTTGGTAAAACCTTTCTCGCGATAGAACTTCAGGAGTGCATCGCGATCTTTGCGAATGTTGCGCTCATCCAGCGATTGCCCGGCAGGGGTCTCCGTTTTGCTTTTGAGGCGGCGGGTGGAGTACTCATCGTTGCCTACATAAGTGATGGATTGGATGCGGTACTTCGGCTGCACAACAAAGACCAGACGCACCTGATTGTTTGGCAGCGGGTCTGTGCGGACCTCAATAAAGTCGAAGCGCCCAGTTTGATAGAGACTGCGGATTGAGCGGTCCACGAGGGTCTGGCTATAGGGCAAGCCTTCGCGCACTTGAATGTGCGACTGTATCGACTCAAGGCTGACATTGCGAAGAGTCAGGAACTCCACGTCTATCTGGCCAATCAATGGCGATGCCGCATCAGGGTCTTGTATGGGACCAACAGGTCGCACCACCCCTTCCGCAGGAGGCTTGTCAGTCTGAGCGTGCAGCGGAGCTGACACGACTGTCGTGAATAAAAGGCACAGCACTAACAGCCAGCCTAACAGATGGTCACAACTTTTGCTCAACATAGCTTTCAAAGCGAGAATGGTCTTTAATAAAGGTAAGTGTGACTTCTCCTACAGGTCCATTGCGTTGCTTGGCAATCATTAACTGCCGAACTTCTGCTCCTTTGGACACAACTTCCTGCTCTTTGTCCCTATCTTTCTTCGAATAGAGCATCATAACAAGGTCCGCATCTTGTTCAATGGAGCCACTTTCGCGCAGGTCAGACATGCGAGGCGAGCGCTTTTCCTTCTCTGATTCACGGTTTAGCTGCGCGAGCACGATGACGGGGCACTTCAGCTCCTTTGCCATCGCTTTTATACCACGCGAGATTTCCGCGACTTGCTGTTCACGAGGCACCCGACTATCGATTGGAGATATAAGCTGGAGGTAGTCGATGATGATTAGTCCGAGCGGTTCCTTGGCTGCTAATCGTCTTGCCTTAGCCCTAAGTTCGAGGATTGAGAGATTGCTTGAGTCATCGATCAGAAAGGGCGAAGACTTAAGTTCCCGTGCGGCTTGAACTATCTGCCGTCCTTCATCCGCATTAATCCACCCACCCCGCACTTTCTCTGAATCAACCCGTGCACGACTGCACAGCATACGCATCGCGAGTGACTCTGCACTCATTTCAAGGGAATACATCAAGGTGCGGTGCGTTTTATTCTCACGTCCCCGTGGCATGATGGCGGACTCCGCCAAGTTTAGGGCAAATGCAGTCTTACCCATAGATGGGCGTGCCGCCAAGACAACCATGTCCCCCTGCTGGAAACCAAAGGTGAGCGCATCCAAGTCCTTGAATCCACTGGGAACACCGCTCAGCTCTCCCTTGCTTTGCAATAATTTCTGAATGAGCTGCTCAGCTCCTTCCACTGCAGTTTTCACTGACTTAGCACTGTCTGATACCCGGTCCTGACTGATGGCAAAGAGTTCCTGCTCAACTTGCTCAATAAAGTTATCCAACTTGTCCTGCTGCGTGAAGCAACGGTCCATCACACTGCCCGCCGTCGTAATAAGACGACGCAGCATATACTTTTCTTTAATGATCTCCAGCCAGTGTCGGGCAAAGGCGAGTGTTTCAATTCGGTTGGAAAGCCGGGACACTGCAGCGTCGCCGCCTACAAACTCCAGCAACGAACGCTGTCCTTCTGGATCATATTTGCGCTCTGGCAAAGTATCTACAGTTCGACTCTTCAGTCGGTCAATCAGGAGAACTTCATCAAAAATAGATCCCGCATTGTAGAACTCGCAGATAATCTTGAATATAATCTGATGGGAGGGCTTGTAGAAAACCTGCGGTTCGAGTTTGGCCTCCATACAGATGGTCATTACCTCTTTACCGCCATCGAGAATTATGGCCCCAAGCAAGCCCTCCTCGGCATCTACATTGCAGGGTAGTTCCCGCCCATGCACCACAGTAGATTCCGCTCCTGAATGACCAGGCGAATCATGGGACGATTTACGGCGTTTAGACTCTGCCATGGCTAAGGTAAGCTATCAGGGGTAGTCTGGTAAAACAAATCACGCACGGATGGAGTTCTCGCCAAGCCGTGCGTGATTGAAAGTAGCGAATGCTGCGGTATATCCGCAAGCACCGATTCGGTCCTAGGACTGCGAATCAGCCTCGATGATGGGATTCTCTGAGACGATTTCAAATTCGAAATCGAGGGACACTTCCGGGTGAAGCTTGATCTGCGTAGTATGCTTGCCCAGCGTCTTGACCGGCGTGTGCAGATGGACTGTTTTCTTTTCCAAGGTTACGCCATCCTGCGCGATACGGTCGATGAGGTTCTGTGCGGTAACTGAACCAAACACCTTACCACCGGGGCCAGTCTTCACGGCAATGGCGATGCGGATGGTCTGCAACTTGCTGGAAATCTCCTGGGCTTTGACCAGCTCGTCCTTCAACCGAGCTTCGCTGCGCTTCTTGAGCGAGTCCACCTGCTTACGGTTACCACGGGTAAGTGGAATCGCATAGCCGCGGGGCAGCAAATAATTGCGGGCATAACCCGGCTTGACTTTGACGTGGTCGCCTTCATTGCCCAGATTGGTGACGGGCTTGACGAGTAGAAGTTCAGAGATCGGCATGGCGTTTCTTCGTTAAATGGTTTGTTGAAAGGATTGGAGAAAGAGATGGATCAAAACGGAACATCGTCTTCCATGGATTGCTCACCACCCTTGGGTGCAGCACGCGGTGGTGGTGGCGGGGGTGCGCTGCGCTGAGGTGCGGGCTGCGCAGGGCGTGCAGTACGAGGTGGTGGAGACACATCGTCGTAGTTACCACCAGAGCCGGACCCATCTGCGCTACCGCCTTCACGAGCCCCGACAAACTGGAAGCTTTCTGCAACGACACCGAGCTTGCTGCGCTTCTCGCCGGAGTTCTTATCCTCCCATTGGTCGAGTTTGAGTCGGCCCTCAATCAGCACCGGGCGCCCCTTGGTAAGATACTTGCTGATGGTTTCAGCCTGCTTGCCGAAAGAATCGATATCGACAAAAGTCACCTCTTCCTTGCGTTCGCCATCTGCGCTATTATAGACGCGGTTGACAGCAAGTCCGAACTTACAGATGGATAACCCCGCAGGTGTGACCCGAAGCTCAGGATCACGGGTGAGGTTGCCCATCAGGATGACTTTGTTGAACGATGCCATGGCAGCTATGAATTTAGGCGGTCATCTCAATGAGTACACGCTTTACAGTCTTGTCCAATGTAAAGCTATGCTGCAACGCGGCAGGAACCGTGTTCTCACTGGAGAAAATATACTCCACATAGGTATCACCGCTGTGGCGCTTGTCCACCTGGCGGGAGAAGTCCTTGCGTCCGTGATTCTTAGCCTCGGTGACAGTGGCACCGAGCTTGGTGATCACGCCACGGAGTTTCTCCACGAGAGTTTCGACCGGCTGGTCGTAACCCCGTGTATCGAGGATGAAGGTGGCTCTATACTGATGATTGATCTTGTCCATGGTTAACCACAATTTTCTTGTTCAAAAAAGTCATCGCGTCACTGGGTCCTTTTTCAAGGACTACCCGTAAACCCGCGATATATTCGGGAAAGCGCTCTTTGATTCGGTCCATATCCGTCACAGGCATCTTGGCGAGAACATAGTCTGCCATGGTCATACCCGGGTGACGTGCTGAACCTATGCCGATTCGCAGGCGGGTGAATCCATCGCCTACGTGTTGTAAGAGGTCTGCCACCCCATTATGTCCGCCCGCGCTTCCGCGAATGGATATCTTCGAGTGACCGGGAGGAAGCTGGTACTCATCGTAAACTACGGTGAGTACCGCAGGAGTCAGTTTATGAAAGCGGAGAATGGCACCAATGGCTCTACTGCTGGCATTCATAAATGTCAGCGGCTTCACCAGAAGCACTGTCTTGCCACCGAAGGTTACGGTGGCAGTCTCTGCCTCAAAACGAGATTCCTTCTTCCACTTGCCACCCAGTTCGGCAGCAAGTGCATCCACCACCAAGTAGCCAGCGTTGTGTCGGGTATCCTTATAAGTGGAACCCGGGTTGCCCAAGCCGGCAATGATGGCCTCTATCGGCATAACTGGGAAAGAACAGGTGGGCTGGGAGCCCGGTGTTTCTGGTGACGAACCCTTTCGAGAAAACAAGCGAACGAGTGTCCGCAAGTAGTGTTTGGTCAAGTCCGTACGCAGAATCCGTAAAGCGATAAAGCCTCTTACTTCTTGGCTGGTGCAGCCTTCGCAGCAGGAGCCGCGGCAGCTTTGGCGGGAGCGGCACCCTTGGCAGGGGCGGCAGCAGCAGCGGGGGCGGCAGCACCACCAGCAGCAGGAGCGGCGGCAGCAGCGGCGGGATCGACGACTGCGGCTGTGGAGGCCACTTCTTCCGCCTTGTTCAAGCAGGAAGCCACCACAATGTCGGGATTGCCACGGAACTTCACTCCGGCAGGTGGTACGAGATCGCGGATGTGCAGCGAGTCACCCACTTTGAGGGCAGAGACATCGGCTGTGATAAATTCCGGGAGATCCTTCGGGAGACAGCGCACCTTCAGTTCGTGAATAGGCGTTTCGATAACTCCACCTTCGGTCTTCACACCATAAGCTTCGCCTGTGATATGCACCGGCACGCTGATGGTCATTTCGGAATGCTCCTCAACCGCCTGGAAATCGATGTGTAGGAAACGATTCGTCAGCGGATCGCGCTGAAATTCCTTCACGATGGTCAACGCAGTGTCCGCTTCAGTCTCACCTTTAAGTGTGATAAGCACGGTGCGTCCGGCGACTATCTTCCATAGCTTCATGAACTCCGCATCGTTCAAGGCAGCCTGGCGAAGACCGCCGTGACCGTAAATATTAGCAGGAATCAAACCTTCGCCGCGAAGGCGACGGGCGGCACCGCGGCCTGTCGTGCTGCGCGATTTGGTGGTGAGGGTGAGTTGTTTCATTGCTCTGGTATGTCTCGCCTTCGAAAGGGAGGATTTAAGGAAAAGAGGGTACATTCAAAGACTATCGCCCGCTTTGGCAAGCGAAAGTTTGGGGAATATTGCGATTTATCGTCCGATTTGAACTGAAATCCCCATTCCATCCTCTGAACCCCGACGTATTGAACTCACTTCCAAGCACTTGTAGTGTAAATCGCGTGAATTTCTCGAGATCACTCGCCACTGTATCCACTTCTCATCAACCTATTAACCACTCACAGACAATAGTGCGCCCTCCCCTACCCCATTATATATAGATGCAGAACTTTTCGCAGCCTCGGCTTGGTAAAGTAACAGTTTAGCCGTCAAATATTTTAGCGAACGTGCCACAATATGCCTGTTGGGCGATCTAACAAACCCGTTGCCTGCCAAAACTGAGCTGACGGGTGACAAATTCGAGCCGTCGTGTGTCTAAATAGAGCAGACGGGTGACAAAAATGAACCGACGGATGACAAGAAGGAGCTTACGAATGACAAGAAGGAGCTTACGAATGACAAAAATGAGCCGTCGGGTGGCAAAAAGGAGCGGACGGGTGGCAATAAGGAGCCGACGGGTGCCGAAAAGGAGCTGACGGATAGCAAAAACGAGCCATCGGGTGACAAAAAGGAGCTGAGGGATGGTCTAAATAGAGCTGACGGGTGACGAATTCGAGTCGTCGGGTGTCTAAAATGAACCGACGGATGACAAAAAGGAGCTGACGGATGGTCTAAATAGAGCTGACGGGTGACGAAATAGAGCCATCGGGTGCTAAAATAATACCGTCGCCCGTTTGGGCGAAGCCATCGGGTGACAAAATAATACCATCGTCCGTTTGGAATTTGCCATCGGGTGACGAGATAACACCATCGGGCGTTTGGGTTTGGCCATCGGGAGACAAAATTATATCAGCGTCCGTTTGGATTAATACAACGCGCGCCAAATACACAGCAACGCGCGACGAATACACACCAATGCGCGACGAATACACAGCAACGCGCGACGAATTCACAGCACACCGTGACGCTATCACACCAACGCGCGGCAATATCAGGGCATCGGGTGGCCCAATAAACCCCTTTAACGATCTTATTTTACCAGCGGACGTCGAAAAACACAGGAGCGCGGGCGGCCCGCCCGCTTCTTCTACCCGCAGCAGCCAACACAGCGGCCAAGCTGGCCGCGCTCCTTGTCGTAGGTTCCGGCTCGTCTCCCGTTGGAGTTCCTGCTTTAGCAGGTTCTAGCCCCCAATTCACCACTTCTATAACCACCTCCCAAATAGTCCGCAAGGCAACGACCAAGCCGTCCGCGTTCTATTATCCGACCGCTCCCACCTTCTGCCTCCATTGTGTGCTACACCTTTGGTACTTTGTACCCACCTCTGTCCTGCCTCCCCCCGCGTGAACTCCAACTGCGTTCTCCGATATAATACTATCCCGCTAATTCTAGTGATTATCATTGCAAAAGACGTAATCATCACTCATTAGTCGATTATTCGCTGGAAAGTCGAGACGACGATACGCTACACACCGAGCCTACGTACACTAACCAAGCACCCTGCACATGCCCACCCCAAAAGCATCCTGCCCCAGTTGGAGTTCCTGCTTCAGCAGGTTCCGGCTTGGACCTCCAGGACTCAATCCCGCAGAACCCACTTCATAACCCCGCCGCCTCGTGTACTGCCTCCCCATGCGAACTTACCGCCAATTCAAATCTCCTTTCCCAGCATGAACTTCGACTCTCTCTTTGAACAACTTACTGGATCAACTCCATTTCCATGGCAAAGACGGCTCTACGAAACGGCAATTCTCAGTGGCTGGCCCAAATGTTGCGATATCCCCACGGGTTTGGGAAAGACATCTATTATCGCGATTTGGTTGATAGCATTGGCGAAACACCCCGAGAAAATGCCTCGTCGTCTGGTCTATGTGGTTAATAGACGGACCGTAGTCGATCAAACCACCACGGAGGTGGAAAAGCTCCGCCAGAATATAGCACTCCCGGCACTGCTATCAGAGCTTTATGAACCTCTGAGCAAACTATGTGCTTCCCCATGCGATAATCCACTTGCTTTGAGCACGTTGCGAGGCCAGTTCGCGGACAATCGGGAATGGTCATCAGATCCCTGTCGTCCCGCTGTGATCGCTGGCACGGTGGACATGATTGGCAGCCGCTTACTCTTTTCTGGCTACGGCATCGGATTTAAGTCTCGCCCTCTCCATGCCGGGTTTCTGGGACAAGACGTATTGCTCGTTCACGACGAAGCCCATCTAGAACCAGCCTTCCAGCATCTGCTAACCGCAATTGAAACCAAACAAGAAAAATCCAGCGGTCCCAAAAAAATCACAGTACTGGAACTCACGGCTACCCGAAGAAGTGCGGGTGTTCCCTTCGCATTGGATGCACAAGACGAAGCTCATCCAGAAGTTTTAAAGCGCCTAAATGCTCACAAACGGATCTATTTTCATCCAATAGGTGACGAGAAGAAAGAGCTTGCCGAATCTCTGGCTACCCTGGCAATCAGTCGCCGGGATTCCGGTCGCGAAGTTCTTATCTTTGCCCGAACGGTTAAAGCTGTGGAGGAAGTTAAAGAATTTTTAGATAAAGCCAAAATTCCAAAATGTAATACGGAAGTTCTTACCGGAACATTGCGTGGGTACGAGCGCGAGCAACTCCTTAAAAAGGAGAGCTTTATGCGATTTCTCCCTTCGTATAAGAAGGATGCTCGTGATTATCCGACAGTTTATCTTATTTGTACCAGTGCTGGAGAGGTCGGCGTAAATTTGTCTGCCGCTGATCTGATCTGCGATCTTTCCACCTTCGAGAGTATGGGGCAACGGTTCGGTCGCGTTAACCGGTTCGGCATACATCAAGACTCTGAAGTCCATTTCGTTCATCCGAAGGATTATGATACGCAGGATGCTACGGAATGGGACATGGATAAGCCGATTGAGGCGAGTCGTGTGCGCACACTCGCCTTGCTTCGTCAGCTTGATGGTGATGCCTCTCCCAATGCATTGCGCAAACTCGTCCGAAAAGATCAGAATGCAGTACTCAGCGCTTTTGCACCCATTCCAACACTATTGGAAACATCGGATATTCTCTTCGATACCTGGTCACTCACGTCGATTCAGGGTAGATTACCAGGCAGACCACCTGTAGCTGAATACCTTCATGGAATATCAGACGAGATTCCCCAGACTACCATTGCGTGGAGGACAGAGGTTGAGCTGATCACTGGATCACTTACCAGTGTTTACCCACCGGAAGCGCTCCTTGAAGATTTCCCATTGAAACCCCACGAGTTGTTACGCGACAATTCCGACCGTATATTTGAACAACTCAAAATACTTGCCAAGCAATCCGGTAACTCGCCTGTATGGATTGTCGCATCCGATGGTACGATTAATTACTCAAATACGCTTGAGCAAATCGCAAGCGGGGATAAAGGAGAAATCCAAAACTGCACCCTAATTCTTCCGCCCTGTGCTGGTGGATTAAAGGATGGCTTTCTGAAAGGTGCAGAGAAATCTTCTGAAAATTACAGCGAGGACGTCTCCTGTCACTGGCCTGATAAAGAGAATCATCATCGTGATCGCTTGTGGGGTGACGAAAAGCCAGCGCGTGGAATGCGCTTGATTCGTGAAATCGATCTTCATGTCAACAGCGACACAGAGGTTTCGGAAGAAGCCGAAGATGATTCATCAGTCAGTGACCGCTATTGGAGATGGTATGAACTTCCAAAGAGTGCTGATGCAGAGGGGTCCCGTTTTGCCAGCGCTCCAGTTGAACTAGCTGTCCATCATCAGGATGTAGCGCGACAAACAGACTTAATCATGGATAAACTGGGATGCTTTACCGAACTGCGCAGTGCCCTTCTGTTCGCGGCCCGGAATCATGATTTAGGTAAGAAGCGTGATCTCTGGCAGCGCAGCATCGGACGTCCTGCTGGAGAAACCCGCTGGCTTGCAAAATCTGGTCCAGGTATGCATCCGCGGAAGGTAGGTGAGAACTATCGCCATGAGTTTGGCTCATTAGCGAACAGTGCTGACGATGCAACTCTTATGGCTATGACTGAGGAGCTGCGTGATGCCGCGCTCCATATCATTGCTGCCCATCATGGACGTGCACGGCCTCATTTTACTTTGGACGAATCTTTCGACCCCGATTATCGATCTCAGGTCACCCGGGCAATAGCGATGGATACTCCGCTTCGCTTCGCCCGTCTCCAGCAACGCTACGGTCGCTGGGGCCTGGCATTGCTCGAGTCCATTCTGCGAGCAGCCGACCGAGCTGCCAGTATCAATCCTTCGTCAACTTTGGAGTTAAAGCCATGAGCACCACACAGTCTACAGCTACGATTAGGATTAATGTCGATCCGGCCAATCCCGGTCAGTATTTTGCCTGCTGTGGGTTGCTGGAATTGGCTGCAAGAACGTCCGACAATGTATGTGGCTGGTTTGAAGATAAGAACTTTTGTTTAGCTAACACCCCAACGCTTAGCGAACTGCTTAAAGCTATCTGTACCGCTGTTCTTGAACAACTAGACCCGGATGATGCAACCGCTTCTCCCATCAGAATCCACCCCCCATTTGATCTGCGCCTTGACTGGTGGAAAACTAGCGATCGTACGGCGTCAAGTTTGAAGGTCTGGGCCGGCACAATGGAGAGTTTCCGCATTGCTAGAGCAATGCAAAACGCCATGCGCGATGCTGCCTTTCATACAAACGGGTTGTTGGATAGAGGGGCGGTTGCTTACGATCCTGATAATTTGGAAAAGAAAGTTGAACCTTTCTACTTCGATGCCCGTCGTGGGCCAAATGCGCATTCCCGCGATGTAGGCTTTTCTGCAAATGATCTTGGCCTGACAACCACTGCTTGCCCTGCTGTAGAGTTCCTTTGTTTGGTTGGGTTACAACGATGCCAGCCGTCTCCCACCGAATTTCGACGCATGTTTGATTACCATACGTGGACTCAACCATTGCCCCCGATTCTACTGCCATGTGCCGTTTCTGGATTACTGCCATTTTGTGATCAAGGCTACCGATTCGAAAGTTGGTACCGCACGGGTCAACGTAAGCACAAAGCCTTTCTTCCCGCTAAACTCAAAACAAAAATAATATGAGCACTCTCACCCAATTCGATCATTATCTCAAAGATAGCGGTCCTTCTGCAATCGTACTACGTGAACATCTCATGCCCGTGGAAGGTATTGATGGTGTAGTTTTTCCATCTACTTATACAGACATCGGCTACAATATCGATAAGTTTGATGATGGCACCAATGTATGCCTCGTAGATAGCATTGGATCGCAAGCTAATCGCATAGAACCGATGTTCAAAGGAGAGCCGTATCGCGGTTTGGTGCCCCAAGTTGTTATTATAGCAGGAGAAAAAGACATTAACTTGCTTGACGCTGGACATCGCGCGGGAGATGCCATTGTCCGCTGCTCGGAACTTGAAACTCTGTTCAATCAAGCTTTCAAGAATGTTTTGAAAGGAGACTGTGAAGCGCTCGCTAAAGTATCACCTACTTCTTTGGTATTTGGGGTATGGGATTCACGTGATACTCAGGCTAAAATCCCCCGCGTGATCGCCTCTACCATTCGTGCCTATAATGTGAGAAAACTTACACGTTCAGCCCAGTACGTTCCCGCTACGGAGTACGTTGCAAACAAGCTCTTGGATGAGCCATCAGAAGCACAAAAGAAAGAATATTCTGAACGAGGTTTTATCCATGTCCCTTCTGTTGGTGTGGCTGGTGGTGTCCTGGCTGATGGTGGCATTCGTCGCGATGCAATTCTTGCTCTTGCAGCAGTCAGACTATTAACCGCTGGCAAGGATGAATCGCGAACACTTGCACTCCGTCGTTATATTCTTGGGTTGGCGCTCACTGCATTTACGCATCCTTCGGGAGGCTATCTGCGCCAAGGTTGCCTGCTGGTGATCAATCCAGACAAACCTGTTGAATTTGTAGAAGTTTTGCCAACCGGCATTCGTACTCCTTGCACTATTACTCATGAACAGGCTACAGAATATGCTTTGGCTGCAGCAAAGGCATTCGGCGTAGGAGAGAATCGTTCGGTTCATTTTACTACCGAACTAGCCAAGAAGGATATGGAAAAATCCAAGGATGCCAAAAAGGATAAGAATAAGTCCAAGGATGCTAAAAAGGCCTAATCATTCATCCGGCTATGCAAAATTATCTATGCGTTACTATCCGCTTCCTTGACGATTCATTCCATGGAAGGGCAGACGGAGGGGAACCTGAATGGCCACCATCTCCGCTTCGATTGTATCAAGCTTTAGTTGCAGCCGCAGCGGCGAGATGGAATGAGCGGGAGAAGCTTGGCTATGCCGTCCCCGCTCTCCGCTGGTTGGAGCAACAATGCTCCCCCATGATAATAGCCCCATCATGCGCCAAAGGTGCGCGCTATCGTATCTATGTGCCTGATAACGTTGGTGATCTTGTTGGGCGATCATGGTCAAAGCGTGGCGCTGCCAGTTTCTCTGAGTATCGCACAGAAAAGGATGTTGAGCCCATGAGGCTTGCTGATGCCAATGATGAAGTTCACTACTGTTGGCCGGTAGTAGTGGATGCCGACAGCGAGGCAGCACTCACAACCATTCTCACTGCAGCACGTTCGATTACTCACTTGGGGTGGGGTATAGATATGGTGGTGGCTGATGCTGAAATCCGCCCCATCGATTCTCTTGTCAAATTTCGTGGATTGCGCTGGGAACCAGGGCCATACGATTCAGGTACAGTTTTGCGTGTTCCCACCCGGGGTACTCTGGATAATCTTATCCAAAGGCACACGGCATTTCTCAAACGAACCAGTCTCTCTGAATCACTATTCCAGCCTGTCCCCGCACTCGCTACCTTTTCTACTTCAGGCTATCATTTAAGCACTACACCTACGAATCGACCTTTCGTTGCATTCAGCCTGCGGCAGACAGATGATCATGGATTCAGTGCTTTCGACACTGCAAGACACAGCATGACAGTAGCAGCCATGGTCAGGCACGCTTCATCCTCCCCAAAATTGATTCATTCACTTGGATGGCCCGAGGAAGATGTTTCCCGCATTATCCTTGGCCATGCAGAAGATAGAGGTGCTCCTCATCAACCCGTAGCTGGCCCGAGGCTTGCATTTATTCCGGTGCCTAGCATTGAGTCCCGCAATAAAACTAGCAATGATAAGGTGGTTGGGAGTGTTCGCCGCGTCCTGGTAGTTCCATTCGGATCCGGTTTAAAGAGTGGATATCTATCTGATCTGGCCAGACTGCTTGATGGGCAGGATCTGATTGAGAAAAAATCGCCAAAAACAGTCGCTGTGCTCTCCCGCATACAGAGTATTGCTACCGACCGAGTTTTGGGTAGATATCTGGAACCAAGCAGCACATGGGCTACGGTTACGCCAGTTGTTTTACCAGGTTACGATGATCCTCGCAAGTTGCGTCGAAGGCTCTCACCTGAGGGATTATCAGAACTGGATACCGAGGAGAAAAAGATTATACTTAAGAAACTGGATCAACGAATAGATTACCTTCTGCGTAAAGCTATCGTACAGTCTGGCTTCTCCCCGGAACTATCGCGAAACGCGGAGATCGATTGGCGTGGCGCCGGATATTGGCCTGGGACTGAATCTGCATCCCGGTATGCCGTCCCTGAACAACACCGTCGCTATCGAAGGCTTCATGTACGCATCACATGGCGAGACGCCAATCACGCGCCGATTTCCATTCCCGGCCCAATATGCATCGGTGGTGGTAAATACTCCGGCATGGGTCTATTTGCTTCGCTTCCCGTTGGAGTTCCCCCCGTTGGAGTTCCTGCTTCAGCAGGTTCTAATCCCCATTCCACCACTAATAAAGAAAACCACCCGACACGCTAAAGCGTGAACTCCAACAACGTGAACTCCAACCCCCGACACCCCGTTGGAGTTCCTGCTTTAGCAGGTTCCGGCTCGGTCAACCTTACCACTAATAAAAGAGTCCCCCCGACACGCTGAAGCGTGAACTCCAACGCGTGAACTCCAACTCCATGAACTCCAACTCTGATAACCCTCTCACGTAGCAGCATGTACATATGGCGAAAATTAACCCCCGAAGCACGGGCTCGCATGCTGGAACAACGTGTGCGCAATCAAGTGCCCTGGCGCGTGCCACCTCTCTGGGAATGCGGGCACCGCCATTACCTACTCACGGCAGCGTGTTATGAGCATCTACCGATTATCGGCGTAACGGAGGAGCGCATGAACGCCTTTGAGGATGCCATTCTGGAGAGCCTTGAGCCTGTGGTTTCGCAGATCGTGGCCTGGGTTCTCCTTCCCAACCATTACCATGTGCTGGTTTCCGGGGATGACGTGCAGCGCATGCGAAAAACCCTCGGGCTGCTTCATGGTAGAACCTCGCGCCAATGGAACCTCGAAGATACCCGCCCTGCCCGACGCGTTTTTCACGGCTCTGCGGAGACCTACATGAAAAGCGACCGCCACCTCTCCGCCACCCTGAACTACATCCACCACAACCCCGTCAAACACCGATATGTCGAAAAATGGACCGATTGGAAATGGTCCAGCGCCACCGCTTTCCTCGAAGAGCATGGCCGCGAGACCACCGCCCACCTCTGGAAAGAATACCCCATCGATGACTACGGTAATGACTGGGACCCCGTCGGAACCCCCGTTGGAGTTCCTGCTTCAGCAGGTTCTAAAACCTTCACACCACTAATTAAGAATAGAGAAGAACCCCCGACACGCTAAAGCGTGAACTCCAACTCACCGACCACAACCCATAGCACAACCCATCCCCACCCATAACCCAATTTGTACGCCAACCCGATGCCCATCATCATAGTTTATTAAGTTCTTTGACAGTCTGTTACTACGCGAGCACCCAAGTGGTGAAGAAACCGCCATACCCGCTCGCACCCTCACAGCAATGGGTAAAACCGCCAAAAGCACCTAAACCCGATTGGTTCATTGAACGCAGACAGAACCCACGCAAAGCATCCCGATGCAGCCCATTTTATGTGGCTTGCAGAAGGACGCTCTTTCCACACCATCACTGGCGTGGCCCCATTGAAGCGTCGCCAGCCCTCTATAGTGGGTGTACAGCATGCGCAGCTTTCCACGCCATCACTGGCGTGGCCCCATTGAAGCTTTAAGTCAGTCATCGACCGCTAAGCCGGAGCCCGCGCCTTTCCACGCCATCACTGGCCCCATTGAAGTAGAAGGTGACAGAACCTGCTAAAGCAGGAACTCCAACACTGGCGTCGCCCCATTGAAGGTGCGGGCTTCGTCACGCCTTCTTCCTCCGCTTTCTCCGCGCCTCCACGTGAGTCTCATTGAGTTATTTCCCATCTCTCTCAAACTCCGCTGCATGGTCCCATCGAAGTAGTGGGAGGCAGAACCTGCTGAAGCAGGAACTCCAAAACTGGCGTCGCCCCGTTGAAGCTGTGGGGTGATCGTTGATCTCCTCCCGCGTAAGCTACCTGAATTAACTACCTGGATTAACTGAATGCGGGAAGAAAAAGACAAGAAAAATCCGGATATAAACCCAGCCAACCGCTGGCTGGGTTTATATCCGGTAACTTTGGCGTGGTTTCGTTTCGTTGTTCACAGGTGAGTCGGAATTGTCCCAGAGGGACACAATGTCGGTAGAAACAGGCATCATAACGCACCCCGTCCCAGAGGGACGGAACGTCGATAGCCACGTAACAATCATAACGCCGAGCACTACCGAACCAATGTCCATCGCGACCGGGTGCGTTCCGATGGGACGCAGGGGGATTTTATCGTTGTGTTTTCAACCGACATTTTGCCTCTCTGGGGCAACAGGATGCCTACGGCATCCACCGAATCGGCTGGATTGGGCACCCACCATTTTCCTATTTAGGATTATTACCCAAGACTGAGAAGAATGGGCCGGCCTCTTAAGCTCACTCTCTCCTTCCAATCATCTCACAACAATCCTCAGGTAGAAGCTGCTGGTATCTGCCATGGCAGGCGAGGTGTATGTAACCGCATCTGCGCTCTCAACCCGTTGCCAGGCCGCACCAACGGCATTCCATGTGCTTAGTTCATTTGATTGCTCAAGAGTCATTGATAGTTCGGCAGCTTTGGCGTTTCGTGGGTATCTTAAGCTTATTATTGTTCCGTTATTTACGGTCAGCGATATATTTGGGATCCCCCCCGTATCGTATATCTTGGGCTTAAGCGCCATGGCATATTCCAATAGGTTGGGAAATCCATCTTTGTCGGGGTCTGCCTGCATTCCTGTGATTAACGGGTCCTCTGTTTCAGAAGGCGTGAATCGCTCGTTTACCCAGGTAAGATAACTTTGTTCGGTACTGGATTTCTGCCAGTTAGTTGGATCAGAATAATCTCCGGTGGGATCAATGACCACTAGTGCGCTTCCGCCTCCGTTTGGAGTCATCGGCCACGGAGGGATGGTCTGGTAGGCAAAATCTTGGATTGGATCGAAATTCTGGTCTATGAGTTGAATCTGCTCACCTTCGTTGTCGAGTCTTCCTTCAAATGGTCCAGCCATTGCGATTGTTCGCTTGAGTGTTGGATAATGCGTCCAAAATTGGAATTTTGATTCCTGGTCGTCAGGACTAAACGGGACAAGGATGATTTGTTCGCCTGGTTCCAATAGAGTCGGGGCTGTAAAAGTAAACTGAATCCCTGTGCTTAGCGCCGTATTCCCTAGATCAATGGTTGTTGTTCCGATGTTTTCAAAGAGGAGGTATTCATAGAGCTCATCATTCTCTTGAGGGTTGTACATGATTTCTTTTATCCTCAAGGACTTGCGCAATTCCGTCATCACTCCGCTGTAGGATGCTGTTGCCCATTCCACTCCATTAGGCTCTTTAAGGGAAAACAGCCCGCCGGCATTGTCGATATATTGATGGTGATGCCCGATGACGAAACGCTTCTCTCCAGCTTTCGGGCTGGTCGTGCGATTCCGGAATGCGGGTTTATCGGGAACGACAAACAGACTGTTATTGGAGGGGATTACACTGCCTCCAGGGAACACATAGTGAAAGTGCTCATTTGACAGTGTCCACTGCGATAGATCCACTGCCGAATTGGTATTATTGGAAATTTTGACATACTCCTCGTTTTGATTCCCGGAAATGGGATTAGACATCACCTCGCTGATAGAGACATCCCCAGGATGAAGTACTTGAGTCGGAGGCGTTATCGAAAGACCATCCAGATAACTTGCTCTACCCGGCATAAAATTGTCGGTGATCAGGTTTAATGCATAATCAAAAGACTGGTCCTCTCCCCATGACCAGGGGTTGTACCATTTATTATAGTTTAACGCGACATCAGGGTACATGAGTGTTCTCAATCGCTCTATTTCTCCGGTATAAAAGGTATTATCGATGAAGTATTGATCCGTCAGCGTCTGTAATCGGCGCCAAAACATCTGGTTCGCCTGGGGGTGATTCCGGCCTGAATCATAGACGCTGGAAATGATCCGATTCCATGGACCTGTGGCACTGCTGTTGGTGCTGATTCCATCACTGAAAACGGTCGGGTTCTGTGTTCTTCCGAGGGTTAAATCATGATCCCAGGGTAAAATCATCCATTCCTGGGTATCTTCACGGTCGTAATACAAATAGATGTTCTTATGCCCATGATCTGTGTTATTAATCAGGCAGTTGACCACCATATAGTTGATGAGGGTTGCCATATTAAAGTGGTCGAACATGTAGGTTTCACCGGCCGCTCCCAATGCCCAGAATTGATCTACCATATCCTTCAGATCCTGATGACTTAGTTCTTCCTGGTGCGTTTTCTTTTCCACATCCGGGGGATCCAGTCGGTCTGCCTGTAGTCCGCCCCCGTTGCCCACTGCTTTATACAGTACGCCTTCCTCATTAATGTGGTGTCTGCGCAAAAAGCGTTTATCGGTTTGTTCGATAAAGGTATCCAGCGAATAAAATTCTCCATTCTGATCAACTCTGATGGGGAAGGCCATGTTATAGGGGCTTCCGGTTTGCTTATATAACTCGTTTGCGAGAATATTTCGGAGATAAGATTTATCGCTGACACCTGAATTTACGTTAAATTCCTCCACTCGCTCTTCATTTGGATCATACAGAAACCAGTCAGAGGGGTTAAGATCAAACTTATGGCTTGGGTTTTCCTGACCCGCGGTGGAACCTCCCCTTACTCTGACGTAAACATTATCATAGAACTGATTCAGGTAGTAAATGGAACATCGCGTCCCCTTTCTTGTATTGCTGGCAGCGGGAGTCTTTATAAACCAGTGAAGAACAGGCAGAAAAGTCTCCACGTCAGGATCAATGATGATTGTTCCGTAATACTCTGGTCCCCCATTGTTACTGACAGGATCAACCGCGTAAACTCGGGGACTTCGCGTGAGATTTCCCTCAATATCCTCCACCGTGACATTTCACCTGGTGCTGCAACTCCTTCAGGTATCGCTGCGCCGTAAATACCGTCATTAACTGCTCCATCGTTGTGGCCTCCATCATCAAATAAACGGATACTCACCTCCGCCTCAAACATTGGGAAGTAGTGCAGCATGGCTGTTTCAGGGGCGACAGCGCTCAGTGATGGGCTGATAGTCACGGTTATATTCAGCACGTCGTCCTGAAAAATCGGCTCATCCGGCACCGTGACATCATTGATCAGAGGTCCGATGATACCAAGACCCAAGCTGTTTTCCCTCCCTGGACTGGGTTGCGCAAAGTAGCTTTCCTGGTTTGTGATCGTTCCTGCCACTGCCGCTGTCAGTTCAACCTGTAGCAGTAAATCTGAACTGCTGGCATTGAGGTTTAATGCCTGCAGAGCCAAAATGTTTTGGCCATCGACAAGGAGAGACCGGTTTTTGGTTATGTCAAAATCCTCATAACCCACTGCATAGGCATCATCGTTTGCTGCAGTTGCAGCCGACTTGTAGGTGAGATCAATAGGTGCGTTTGCCCGAACCACTGGATGCCCGTTTAAAAAGGCGACAAAGCCGTCATCGTAACGTGCGCTCAAAGTGAGGGTGCTGATTGCGCCTGGATTGCTTACCGTGAAGGGAATTCGCACATAGGCTGATGTCGCCTGATTGTACATTGCTGGCGCATCGGCATGGATGAACGGTCTATAATTCGTCCCGGAGACTTCAAATCCAAACGCTTGGGTGCCTGTGCTCCAGGAGGAATCATTGAAGGATGTTTGCATCCACACTGAATCCGAATTTCCGTTGACTGGAATCCAATAGCGAAGGGCCGCGTTCTCCGGTAACAGTTCCAGTATGCTGCCCAGATTCGTCTCCAATCCATAACTATAATCGCTCACTTGTATTGGATAGGCGTCCTTGTATTCGTGCTCTATCGTAACCCCATCCGGTTGAACTAATGCCAGATATTCCCCTTTGCTGCTCAATTTAAAATCCGTGTGCAACTCCCCCCCGGCCGCGACCAGACTCTTACCCGAGGCAAATATAAGAATATAGCTTTGCGGCCCAATCACCGTTGAGACCGGAAATGCCCAGGTATTCTGCAGGCTTTTATCGTTGGTCAGAAACCATCCTTCGAGATCAACCGCATCGGCTCCACCATTATAAAGCTCGATCCAATCAGAAGTATCTCCCTCGAAATCCTCCAGTCCCTGCTGATTTGAGGCCATAAATTCCGTAATCAGAATATTCGACCACAAGACATTAGAGATAAGCAGAACCAAAGTACTGAGGAATACTTTGCGGTATTTTTTTATACTATATTGGGGCATCGCAAATACTTGCTATGTGCTACGCCCAGAGGATGTCAAACTTTGGTTTATGAGCTTCCGACCCTTGATACAGTAAGCATAAGCGGTCAGGAAATGCACACGGCCAGATGATCTCATTGAATAGGGGGTAGGTATCACCGAAACAGGTACAAATCGTGAACTCCAACCTAAACGCGTTCCCTTGTTCACACGTCGCCCTGCGTACGCGGACACTCAGGCTGAAACATGCGCTTCATACAAGTGTAGTGCAAGCATCCTGCTTGCTCGTGGCTAATGGCTCACAAAGGCACACAAGCTGGAAGCGTGTGTTACACGGCAGTCCCACCAACCTTGATTACGATTACAAAGGCATAAGTAACGCATTGACATTTCGGATCAGGATAACAATACGTTTACGTATATGAGATGTATTTCGCTAAAATACACGGTCCAATTTACCTCGTTCTTAATGGTGCTCATACTGGGTGGCTGCAAAACCACTCCGCAACTGGTGACCACACATAATGCCCCTTATGAAATAGAGGGGATTGATTACTCCCAAACAGGGTCGGCGGTCTTGAAGGTGGGAATATTACCCATGCTTGTAGAAGTGCAAGGCAACCGGGATCCGAATCTGCATCGATTAACTTATAATAAGTCCGCTTATATCAAGGTTCCTGCCGGCAAATGCACTCTTGTAGTCCGTGCTGCGAAACCCGGGTGGTCATCTACCGAAAGCGAGACCATCTCCTACTATTTTCAAGATGGTGCATCTTATACCCTGGAAACCTATGGGAAACATGAATCAGAAGAAAGCGGGGTATTCAAGTACGTGATAAGTCGGCGAGGTATACGGAGTGACTGGGGGACCTATATTTACGGACGTGATGTAGAAATTCCGGGAAGTTAGCCAGAAGGAAGTGCCGGACAAAACCTGTAAAAGCAGGAACTCCAACAGGATCGGGTTGGAGTTCCTGCTTTAGCAGGTTCCAGCTCGGTCTTTAGTCTTTATCAAATATACTGCGATTGATCATAGACACCGAGATCCACACCCACCTGTTGTTCGAAATGGCGATGGGTAAAAGGGAAACCCGTCCCCTCCCCTCTCTCCACGCTAAAGCACCGGGTCGTTCCTTATAATTATAGCCTTTACGGTACTACGGATGTTATTCATGTGTGTGGAAGATAGTTGTCAACGATTTCAATAAATTCCATCGAAGCAAATGTCGCATCCATGATGGTCCTCTCAGACGGCAAGAGGTAATGGCTGAACTTTTGATATAAATCCTTAAGTAATAGCTTGTTTGGGCAAACAACATCCATACCTCGATCGTCGTAGGGAAAGAGCATGATTTCTCTATCGAAGTCGAAGATATAGAACAGTGCTTGAACTCTGGGCTTGATGGATCCGAAATCACAGGCGAACGCACACCAGAGTACATTCTGCAATAGATGGGCTGGCATCTGAAAGGCTAAACAATGCCATTGGTGTACTTCATGCCCGTCTGCGGTTTCATCATGGTCGTCCGGTTCGGTCCAGTAATCCTTGTATCCAACAGGAAACAGGCGTACTTCGCGTAATGCTCGAATCGCCTGCAGGCAGGAGAGGGATGACTTGCCCGCATGAATTCTTACGCAAAGAGTAACCTGATCACTTTCCGTAAACAACGCTCTGCATATCTCCATTCCTTTACGGTGTGCTGTAAGAAATTGATGTAGATAATCCCTACCTTCCGAAAGCTCAAATCGTAGACCACCTTGGTACTGGGAAAAGAGTGGACGGCGAAATGCGGTGCCGTTGAACAGTGTCTGAATCTGGTTCCTAAGCTGCAAGCAGTTCATTGGAATGAAGTGGGTTACATGGATCAGCAAGCTTTTGTTCTTTCATAATAGTTGTGTGAGGATTCAGCCACTGAGATATTTCACGCACTTGATTGTTTGTGAAGATTTACATCGCATTCCCGCCGTTGTATGTCGAAGCTACCGTCACCTAGTGCTTCCTTGCATAAATAAGCAATGTATGCATAAAGAAGAAACAAGTGTATAGGGCGAACAATAACGTCAATCACCAATAGCGAAAAAGAAACGAAACACTTGAACGCTTGCCAGCAAGGAGAACACAAACTATAGGCCAAACCACTATGAAAACAATCCTCAGAGGCATTCTTGCGGTCGTCGTCGGATTCATCGTCGGAAGCTGCGTCAATATGAGCTTGGTTCTTCTGGGACCGCATGTCATTCCGCCACCCCATGGCGTCAACGTCGGCGACATGGAAAGCGTCCGCGCTGCCATCCATCTTTTCGAAGCGAAGCACTTTGTCTTTCCATTCATAGCCCACGCACTCGGAACTTTTGCCGGATCAGTGGTCGCGTTTCTACTCGCAGCCTCTTCTCGCCCTGCGTTCGCCGTTGTTATCGGCGTATTGAATCTTGCGGGTGGAATCGCTGCTGCATTCATGATCCCGGCGCCGATGTGGTTTCTCGTCCTGGATTTACTCGTCGCCTATCTCCCAATGGCGTGGCTCGGAATCCTCGTGGGAAAAAAGATAACGAAATGAGGATGAATCGCAGCCCAAGTCGCGACACATATTTTACTTCAGGCAATCAATGACTACCCCAACTACGCCCAAGAAATCATCGATTCTATCACTTATCCGAAAGGATTGGCCGATGTGCATTGCATACGTCATTCCAACGGTGACGTTTTTTATTGCGCCGGACTTTGCAGCAGTCAGATACCGCCGAGTCGAACATTTCTACCAGCTTTTCGGAACTAGCTTCGTCTACTATATGTTCCTTGCTGGAGCGATTGCGCTACCATTTGGTTTGATTGCGTTCAGAAGAAGAAAGGACCTGTGGTCTGCTGGTGCGATTTTAGTGGGTGCTTTGGCTCTATCGCTTGGAGTGCGCGATATTATTCATCAGCTTTGACGACGATGAAGCGCAGCGCAACCCTTCTTGCAGTACAGGTTCCAGCAGCCCGTAAGCCGGTAGTTCAGTATCCTCGTGATTCTTGAACGGTCCATTCCGGTGATGTCCGGCAACTCAGCGTAGTCGGCGACTTTCCCGGCAGCAAGCCACTCGTCGAGTACAAGGTAAATGCTATGGCCTCTTGCACTTGCCCATGTTCGCTGTCTTTGATGACGAGGGAAGACACACGGGCAAGATGCCCGTACCACCTGTAACAGCCTAATGACTTCGAGATACACCGGTATGCTTGAATAATTCAAAACACGCTAACTCACGAAGCTTGGTGACTTAGAATTGAGAGCAATCATTGCATTAGATTCGACATAAATGTGCTAAGCGCTTAGCTTCTTGAAATGAATCACGCGACTTTTAGTCGAAAGGGCGGAAAGACCCGGTCGCAGGCGAAGACTGTAGCCAACAGGGCCAAGGCTGTGGCATTCTGGAACGCGGTTCGCACAGGCGAAAAACCTGCCCCTCGCCGTTTGCGCATGCCGCCAGCTCCCGATGAAGTCGCTAAACTGCTCGTCGACTATTGTCGGCAGGTCGGCATTACGCGCATGGAGGTATTTGGGTCAACCGCTCGCGGTGAGGGCAAGCGTGGTAGTGATGTAGATTTGTTGGCGACATTTGCCGTAAATCCAGGCCTTCAGTTCTTCACAATGGAAGATGACATGGCCAAAATCCTTGGCACCCCGGTCCATTTGTTGACGCGTGAGTCCGTGGAGCAGATGTCCAACCCCTATCGCCGCGCCTCCATCCTCGCGGATGCGAAGGTTATTTATCATGGCTAAACCAGCGGCCAAATCACAGGACGCCTACCTGCACGACATGCTCGAGGCAGCTCGACTCATTCAAGACTACATGGCTGGCGTAACCTTCGAGGAATTCTCTCACAACAGCGAGAAGCGTGATGCCGTTGCATTGCGCCTTTCCGTGCTGGGCGAGTCCTCACACACAGGATCGATAAGGCCACAGAGGAGGCACTGCCGGGCATCCCGTTCAAGAGCATCCGCGGGATGCGCAACCGCATCGCGCATGACTATGGAGCTGTGGATTTCAAGATCGTGTGGTCTATCACGCAACAGAATATCGAGCCTCTCGTCAATACACTCGAAACCTACTTCGAGGAGCGTTCCAGTTTCGAAGAACTCCAGTAATCGGAAGCGCCTGCAGATTACACAGATTCAGTTACCTGCCTTTATCCGTGAAATCCGTGGCTGATAGTTGCCATCTTGTACAATCCCAAGCGAACGATTGTACCCTTGTTCTTAGTTCTTCAGCAAGTTTTCATCCAATCATCCTGCATTAACTCTCAGGATAAATTCCCCATCCAGCGCCACGCGAAGTAGAGTCAATTCAGTGCCCTCGACGGCGCTAACCTGAATGCGGTTGTCCGCCGGTGTGGCAACCCGGTTTGCTGCGACGGGCTCCACTGACACCTGCTTAACCTGGCTCCAGTTCTCGAAAACAAGATCGGCGTGGCCGGAGGATTCGAAGTGGTAGCTGATGGTGCCGGCAGAGCGCTGTACACGGAGCAAGCGGGCATCGGAACTATAGAGGCGGGGCGTACCGGGAATCTGTCCGCGGGTTACGACAATCCGGTTGTGTCCGGTGCGGAGCAGGTTCTCCGGGATTTGCAGGGTATCCTGGATTACTTCACCGTTAATCAACCAAGACTGCACAGTGTCTCCCTGCCCTGTTGCGCTGGCAAACAAGTGAGACTGCTTGAAGCAGTAGTCATCCACCGCATCCACCCAGGTGCTCGCACGCACTGCCAAACCACAGGGCATGGACTGAAGCAACAGGCTCGATGTAGACCACAGAAAACTGCCAGCCGAGAAAGGTAACGGGCGCCAGCCCTCTGTTTCTCCGTAATACTCGGTGAGTGCATCCTTCATCGGGTACTTAACTGACTGAAGCCGCGCCTCACGGACCTCATCCGCAAGCATGTCGCGGTAGGCAACGCTGTCGAGTGTGCCCCACTCCTTGAGGAAACGGCTAAGGGTGTTCCACGGGCAATAGCCATAGGCTTTAATCTTGGGCCAGTTCTCCCGGACATGGCGGGCTGAGCGCAGGGCGACATTGATGTCCGGGAAGAAAGGACCGACAGACACTGCCCAGCAGTACTCCCAGTAATCGGAGTCGGTGAACTCCGTGTAGTACGAGGTGCCATCCGTCAGTACTGTGTACTCTGAGCGAAATATGCCCACAGCGTTAACAAATCGGGTGCTCAAGGTATTAGCAAGCCGACTGGCTAGCTTCGCATACCGCTCGCGATGCCCGCTATCTACTTCGGGCACCACAGCAATGAGGGCTGCGGCCATGCGCAGCGTGTTGTAGAGGTTGACGTTATGGTAAAGCCCATAGGCTCGCCGGTGCCCGAGGTTCTTGCGGTGTACTGTCGGCGAGATCGTGCCATTAACAGTATCGTAGCCAAAGTTCGGAGAGCCGTGCAGATCGTCTTCGCCCCGCACATCACTACCGAAGAGTTGCTCCTTCTCGTCAAATCGCGTGGCAATAGTAAGATCAAGGGCGCCTAGCAAACGCTCGAAATCTGGCGTGTGGAGGAGGCTGTCATCCGCCGTGGTTTGGTAGAGAGCAAAAAGGCTGATGAATGCATAATAAATGCCATCATCCTCGGCCTTGGTCCAACGCGTACCCAGCATCTGGAGCCACTCGGCCATCTTTTGCCCCTTGGCATCCCGGCGGATGGCGGGATTCGCCAGGATAAATGGAGCCCACAGCTTGATCAGCTCAAGATTGCCCGCGCGCGCAGTCATGCTGGCGGTCTGCGATCCATCGCGATTCCAGATCAGATAATAGATTCGGTTCAGCGCGCCGAAACAGGCACCGCCCGCATCCATCCCGGAGTATATGATCCGCTTGTTGAAATCGATCACGCGTTGAAAGTCTTCATCGTTAAAGCGAGTGCGCCCCTTGCGCATAACCGGCTCGATCTGTCTCTCGTTGTAGGCGATCAGTGTATCCAGACTGTGTGGACGTAACTTTTCCAACGTGGCATGCACGCGCCCGATCGAATCCTCGCCGCCCACCCAGATGATCTCGTTCTCATAAATCTGGAGGACATGCGTGCCATCGGCGATGACCCGGAACCGATTGGCCTCATAGCTCGCGAAGGCGATGAAGGAAACAATATCCTCGCCGCGGTCGACAAAGGATTCCGTGAGCAAACCATCGGTGCAGACGAATGCCCCGCGTGGCTTGATGGCGATGGTCAATGGCCGGTCCGCAGCGATGGCAAAACAGTTTTCATCGATGACATTGACGACCGTAATGGCATTCTGCGCCAGCGATGGAGTCTCCGTGTGCAGGCGGGTGACAAACGGATCATAGTCGAACTTTCTGATGTGCGATGCGCACAGGTCCGGGAGTTGAAAGGAGGCAAACAGTTCGGTCTGGTTGTCACGGCAGGAAAAGTTCCGGGCGCGGAAGTCTTTCCGGCGGAAGGCATTGGGCTTGTAAACGAATTCAAACTCCGCCCGATCCTCATGGCACAGAAGTGTGACCCGGTTGCCACAACGGTTTTGGAGTACGATGTTATGCCTGCCCTCTTCTACTTGGGGATTTCGGTGTATGGTCTTCATGGGAAATATTTGTTCTAAATGTACTTTAAAGAATACACTACAAAGATCCCCGGAAATAGCTCGAAACCGATACATTTCTATAGAAAATGTAACCAATATGCCTGTAATGCCCATACCCGCACACGAACCGGTCAGCCGGGAATGGATGCGCGACTGGATGCGCAATAAAATGGCAGAAGGTGGCGTAAATGCCGCCCAATGGAGAAGCGATGGTTTCCATAACTCGCAAGTTCCATTTGGTGGATTGACGCGGGTACCCTTCTTGATCTGGTGTATCAAGGGAGAGATCAGCCTTCCATGTAGTACCGATGAGTCGATTCCTTTTCGAGACCAGCTCCATGCGTACGATGCCATTCTCTATGCGCCCGGCTCCATGGTAAACAACCATGAGGAGAAGGCGCAAACCTACCTGCGAGTAACGATGGAATCCGATCTGACTCTGTACATCGTCTCCACACGGTTGCGCGGAAAGCCACGGGGTCACTCCAGCGTGGGATTCCATATGCGCGCCTGCACCCTACCCCGTCCCGTACCACCAGTCACACTCGACAGGATTGCGGAGATGCAGCGTACCCCCGCCAGTGATGAAATGGGGCCTTTTCGCCGCCGCTGTCTAATGGACCTGATCCTGGCAGACCTGCACGATCTACTGCTTACTCCTGATACAGCCGACTGGAGCAAACCCTGGCAAACGTGGATGGAGATACAAGCCTACATACGCGAGAATGCCCACCATCCGCTTTCGCGCAAGACCGTGGCGGATGTCTTTGGCATTCACCCGGGCCACGTCTCGCGCCTGTACATACGCTATGGGCACGAGTCGTTTAACACCGTGCTCAACCGCCATCGCCTGGCCCGTGCGGAAGCATTACTCAAGACCACCACGCTGCCCATTGCCGAGATTGCTGTGCAATCTGGCTTCACGAGCGCAAGCTACTTTGCCTGGGCATTCCGCAAGGCGTACGGTTGCGCGCCGAGCCACGTAACTCGGCAGACATGAGGAACTATATAGGCAGGGCGCGGAATGTGTCCGTTGTGCGATGGGGAATACTCACACCAGCGGAAACGGCGGATTCGCCAGCGGGCGAGCAGCGAGTGACATCAAGGTCAGTTCATGGTCGTCACCCGCGGCGCGATTGGCATGGATGACGTGGCAGTTACAACAACGGTGTAGAATCAGCCACTCGCCATCGGCACACAGGCTGATGGCGATGGGCTCCATGAGGTGGCCGCAGTTGGCCAGGCGATCACCGGGGTGATCGTCGAGATGCAGGCTCCACAAGCATCGCGGACAATGGTTGCGATGGCGTGTACCTGGGGCGTTAAAGGGGATCATCGTGCCACAGTGGCGGCAACGGAAGTCAGTTTCCTGACGGGCATGTTCTGCCTTGCGAAATTGAATGCCAGACTTGGACATTGTGAAAGAAATTGTAATGGTACCAAACAGAATCGAATAAACCAAACAGCCGCTCCCTGCTGGGAGCGGCTGTTTGGTAGAAACGGTATGTATCAATATCCGTTAAAACCCAGCTATTCCGTTGCGGGAACGCGTATCGTGGGTCTGGACTGTGACACTGGTAGCCAAAAAATTCCTCGGGTTGCGGAGAAGACTCCGATTCATCCAGAATGCAAAACTACTAATCCCTGTCCAGCGGGAAATACGAAAAATAGATACCGTCGATACCTTTTCCATCCACTTCCTGCTTACGGAGCTTGTACAAGGGCGATAGTTTCTGTAGCTCGGGTAGTTGACTATGGTATCCTTGAAATCCCCGTCTAAGAATTCTCCCATTATTCATGGCCAGGCGCGATTCACCTGGCTTACGTCTCGTTTGCTCCGTCTGGAGTGGGCTTCTGACGGTGTATTTGAAGACCGGCCAACGCTAGCGGTGGCTAATCGCTGTACCCCTGCTGTGAAACACACCACCGTGCAGGAGCAGGGCAAACTGGTTTCAGAAACCACCCACCTCAAGGTTGAGTACAAGGACGATGGGAAAGCTTTTCATCCGAAGAATCTTCGCATCTCATTTACTCACAAAGGAAAAGCCGCACACTGGAAACCCGGCCAGATTGATGCACTCAATCTCGGTGGCACCCTGCGCACTTTGGACGGCATGAATGGCGACATAGAGACCGTATGGCAACCTCTGAACGATGGGAGTGGCGACTGGGGGCCTACCGCGAGCAAGAAGAAGGATCTCCCACCGGGGCTGCTTTCCCGCTCGGGGTGGAGTGTGTTTGATGATTCGGGCAGTGTGGTTATCGGCCCCCACGATGCTGCCGGAGCTTCTACGGACTGGGTACATCCGCGTTCCTCAAACCATAAACAGGATTGGTATTTTCTATACTCCGGGCTGGAGTACACCGCAGCACTGAAGGATGCCTCACGAGTATTCGGCAGCCAGCCACTGCCTCCACGCTATGCCTTCGGTTACTGGTACTCGCGCTACTGGGCCTATACCGACCGCGAGATCGAGGCGCTTGTCCAAGAGTTTAGAGAGCGCACCATCCCGCTGGACGTGATGGTGATCGACATGGACTGGCACCTACCGGGTTGGACTGGATACACCTGGGATGGCCGCTACTTTCCCAATCCGAAGGAGCATCTTAGTTATCTCGCTGAGCATGGAGTAAAGGTGACGCTCAATCTCCATCCGGCGGATGGTGTAGCCGGGCACGAAGTGGCGTTCACCGCGTTCTGTAAAGAACTCGGGCTCGATCCCTCCAGTACGAAAAACATCCCCTTCGACATCACCGACCATCGATACATGGATGCCTATTTCAAGCACCTGCATCACCCGCTGCAACAGCAGGGAGTCGCGTTCTGGTGGATGGACTGGCAGCAGGGTAGCAACTCTGGCATGACAGGACTCGACCCACTCCCCTGGCTCAACATCCTCCACTGGCGCGATCTCCACAAAGCCAACCCCCGGCAGCGGCCGATTATTTTCAGTCGCTATGGTGGACTCGGTTCCGGTCGCCACCCCATCGGGTTCTCCGGAGACACGGCATCGTCATGGGCTTCACTTGCCTACCAAACCGATTTCACTGCCACTGCTGCGAATGTACTCTTCGGTTACTGGAGCCATGATATCGGTGGACACATGGGCACTGATTTCAATGCCGAGATGTATACCCGGTGGATGCAGTTTGCCACCTACTCGCCCATCGTGCGCACTCATACCACGAAGGAGGCAAACGCGCTTACAGAGCGTCGCCTCTGGGCATTCCCCGACCCCTACGGTCCCGCCATGGTGAGCACTCTGCGCCGTCGCTATGCACTAGTCCCCTACATCTACAGTGAGTGCTGGCGGGGCGTGGAGAGCGGCATTTCCCTTCTGCGTCCACTGTATTACCAGTGGCCGGAAGAGAAGCAGGCTTACGAGGCAAAGGGACAGTACCTTTTTGGCGAACACATGATGGTTGCCCCTGTCACTACGCCCGTCGAGGCAGATGGTATGGCCGCATGTCGTATCTGGTTACCGCCCGGTGAGTGGATAGATACCAGTTGGGGAGACTTGCTTGAGGGCAACCGCTGGCTGAACCGCCGGTACTTGATTGAGGAAGTCCCTGTATTTGTGAAACCCGGTACCATTATCCCTGAGCAGGGCAAGGTACAAAATCTATGCGCGCCCTGCTACCCAGAGCTGACATTCCGTATATATACAGGTGCCAATGGTGCCTACTCGCTGTATGAAGACGATGGAGCTACAGTGGACTATGCGAATGCTCAGTTTACCGAGCTGGCTATAACGCACAAGGAGACTGCGCGTGCGTGGACGACGGTCATCAAGCCCGTTAACGGTAACTACGCCGGGTACAACACCAACCGACCAGTGCGTTTCATTCTCGCAGGCGCAGTCGCACCGAAACGTATCAGCATAGACGGCAAGGAGATTCCCTGGTCTCATCGGCCCAAGGCTGGACACTGGTCCTACCAGGGTGATGAGTGCCAGATAGTGGTCGATGTGGGCATAATTAATCTTCAGGCTGGTGCGACACTCATCGTTACTCCCGGAGTGAAATCCAAATCCATTTCTGCCCTGCCCGGACTGCTCCGAAGACTGGAACAAGTGCGCATGCTAGCCTGCCAGGCATCTCCGGCACATCCTGTCCATCCCGATGAACGCTTAATCGTGGACCTCGCGCAAATAGGCAATCGCATAAGCCGGCAGCCTGAAACCCTTAATGCAGAGTTGGCAAATCTTCTTCGAGAACTACCCAGACTCCCGCAGGTGTTACGTGAATTCCACACTGCGCTCTTGAAGAAAGCGTATAATCATACCCGCGCGGGCGTCGTTGAACGCGCCTGTAAGCAGCTTGAGGGCGTTAAAAAACAATTCCCTGAATATTTCTAATAGGGACAGTAGATGGCAGATGAAAGATGGCAGAACCTGGCGCTAAGGTGCAGGTCGCCTCAACAGGGAGCAATGTGAAAGCCCCAGGGCGGAGCAACGCCGCGGCATGGGCTCACGGTCCGAAGGTAATAATATGGTAACCGTCATCAAGCGCGGCACAGAAGGCGGGGGATGCCAGTGTGGCTTGAATTGCCATATCGATTGTCTCAACACCGCTTGACTGCACGATTAGCGAATCGCCCACAATGGAGCCGAAGCGTGTACTCAAGCCAAACTCGGCAGGTGCCCAGAACTGACTCTGTTCGGTTTCTGGAAAGGCGTTCCATGGCAGGGTGCCTGCGCTAATTCTGTTCGTTGCCAGACTGTGAATGCTGAAGGAGATCAGGGCAGCATCGGCACGTTTCGGTGCATGCCCGGCTGTTTGCAGGTTCGCAAAGGGTTGTATGTACTTCGCATGAAGGAGTGCGATGCTGTCCACACTGGCGGTTCGCACAAAGCTGGCCGCAGGATCGAGCGTTGTGGGATTGATGGTCAGGCGTTCTGGGAAGTTGGTAAAGAGCTGGGCGGATGTCGGCAGCGTAGGTCCCTGGCCTGCGCTTGCGGTGTTTACACTGGTTGGAAAAAAGAGCGGTTCAGAGTCGTAGAGGAGCGCCTGTTCTGCGAGCAGGTTGTGTCGCTGGGTCGTGTCTGCCGCAGCCAGACTGACAAAAGGCGCCTGTCCAGGGCGGGATTGCTTGGGGAGCCCGGTGATGCGAACCAGGCCAAAGATAACAAGCTGCACGCTCAACCCACCGACAATTACCAATAGCGCGATGGCTCCAATACGGGTAAAGATGGAAGTTTTCGCTCCACACTTCACTTCGATAGCGCGTACCGCTCTCCGGAACAGGTTGAATCCCGTATCATTCATAGGTACAGGTTTGGGATTTAATCACGCAGAGGAATCCCTGATCCCGATGCAGCCGGTGCCTGTTGCTCCACCTCTGCGGCCATCTGCACTGATTCAAAGCCACCCATCCTCGCCGTTTCGCAAAGAGCGAAAAGCTGTTGGGCGCGTACATTGCGATCCGCTTTTAATAAGAGCACGGGAACGGCACCCGATGCGGCAGCTGTATTGTGTGCGGTAAAAACCCCAAGAAGCCTGTCATACGGAACTATCTGCCCTTCGAAAAGAAGGAGAAGGTGCTCGCCATCCGGGCCAAGTGCTTTTGCGGTGAGTACACTGGATACAGGTAACCCCGCCAACTGTGTGGTTTGTGAGCGTGGTAGATCGAGCGTGAGACCTGGAGCGGAAATAAACCGTGTCTCCATCACACCCCAGAACAGCACGAGCAGGCCTACATTTATCCAAGGCACGGGATCCAGCCACATCTGTGGCAAACGGATATGGGTATGGAGCTGTAGCGGGCGAACGAGCATGGCGGAGACTATGAAACAATACGCGTACTATTCAACCCCATATCTGCCCGCGTGCTGACAGACACGGGCGCATCTCAGTTTCTTGGACCTATTACTCTCGACAGTGATTAGGATCCTCAACCACTAAATTCACGAAACACACAAAATTGTAAAATGTACATGTAGACAATACCAATGGCATCCTACAGCGTCCAGACCCGGTCTCGCTTCGTGATATTTAGTGAATTTAGTGGATAAACTGCTTCCCCCTTTCCAATCACTGACTGCTACTTTCGCGGCGCATTCGCTGGGTCGATACCGTGGGTCTCACGGACGAGGTAAAGCGGACGGCCTTTAACTTCCAAATAAATACGACCGAGGTACTCGCCAATAATCCCGAGCGTCAAGAGCTGTAATCCTCCCAGGCAAAGCACGGCAACCATGATGGATGCGTAACCAGGCGTAGCTATCCCCCACCCTATTTTAAGTGCTATAAGAAACAGGGCATAGCCGAAGGCACTGACCGATATCAGTGCGCCTACATAGGTCCAGATGCGCAGGGGCAGAGTACTGAAAGCCATGATCCCACCGAGTGCGAAGTTCCAGAGCTTCCAGTAGTTCCACTTGGTGGTGCCGGCGGCTCGCTCTGGTCTGGCATACTCCACGGAAGTGCAGCGAAACCCTACCCAGGCGAAAAGCCCTTTCATGAAGCGGTTCCGTTCGTGCAGGAGCCGCACTTTCTCGACAACGACCCGGTCCATGAGCCGGAAATCCCCCGTGTTCTCGGGTATGGAGATTTCAGACACCGCGTTGAAAAGCTTGTAGAACCAGCCCGCGCTCATTCGCTTAACTGCCGAATCCGTAGCACGATCGACGCGCTTGCCATAAACCACATCCCATCCCTCCCGCCACTTGTTAACCATGGCCGGGATAAGCTCAGGTGGGTCCTGAAGGTCGGCATCGAGCGGGATCACGGCATCTCCCGTGGCATAGTCCAACCCGGCGGAGAGCGCATTGTCCTTCCCGTAATTGCGCGTCAGATTAAGTATCTTTATACGCGGATTGCGCTGCCGGTGCTTTAGCAGGAACTCCATTGTACGATCCGTACTGCCATCATTAACCGTGAGCAACTCATAGTCTATTTTGTGCTCGTCCAGGATTGTCTCCAATCGCGAGAAAAGCAGGTCCAACCCCTCCTCCTCATTGCGCATGGGGATGATAAGTGAGAGGGTGGGATGGGGGGATGCGAGTGAAGTGGATGCTGATTCCATGGAAATAAAATGAGATAATACTAAGCAGATTGGGTACCTACTGTCTCAGCGGATGAATGGCAATCTTTCTAAAACCCATCCCAAGCATGCGGGAATCATCATTTTGACCAAGTTGTTTCGGTGAAACGGCATCCATTAAAGAAAAATGTACCGTTAATAATCGTCCATTCGACAATAGTGGTTCAGCTATTATGACCTCGGCAACGCGTTCACCCTCATCATTCGGCCATTCATAGCTCCAAGCTCCCAGCACTTCATTATTCACCGTACATTTTACCGATTGTTTCCTATGTACTTTAGAAATAAACGCATGCCATGTTATTGTTAATCGACATCCATTGACCGGCAGAGATTGCGAATCGATTAAAAGTATAGCCTCATCTGCATTAGTCCAGACACCCCATGTTTCAGGGGCTGAGAACCCCTCCCTTAGTGATATAAAACTTTGCCTGAGCCAACTGTCTCCATTTATAGGTATATTCCAGCCACGAACGGAATCACCGAATTCACTCTGTGATATACTTTCATGACTAGAAACAGTAGCCATGGCTGGCAACTGATCCCAGCGGTTGCTGATAAGAAATGCTAACTCCGTCTCTCGAATGAGCTGAGCATTTTCGGCCATACGAAGGGCATCCATGTAGTTAAAAATGGGCTTTAGAAGAACAATCAAGTTATCGTTGCCTGGTTTTGTCGCATCGATATCCGCTGCCTGCGCTGTACATAACTTCATGTTGCGTGCAAGGTATGCGGCATTAATAGATACATTATGGACAGATGAAAGGTATACAAACCTGATTAGAATCTCGTTGGTCAGATTATCGCCACAGCCAAAATAGGGAAAAATATCAACATGGGCATGCTTGCCAATGATGTTACTTATATCAACCCAGCTATCAGATTCATGCCCAGAAACTATCCTTAGGTTTCTACTGGCCAAACTAGGTACACCCTGTGAATCATAGTGCTGCATAAGTCCAAGAGGAATGAGCAAACAGACTGCTACTACCCGACGGACGTGAACGACAGTGAGATGCAGGCTCAGAAAGATTACCAAATAACCTATTGGCCAGATAAAACGCCCTGAGCATCTAAAATGGTCACAGATTGTACTACCAAGTTTAGGTAATGTAACCAACTTCCATTCGGCGAAGTAGATGCGGTGCGATACAATAAAAAATAGCAAAGCAACTAGGAGCAGAAACAGATACCGATGCGATTTAACCCAGTTTTGCCAGTGCCTTCTGTGCATAATCAGTGTTGCGATGAATAAAAGGATCACCCCTAAACCGAGATAAGCATAGCCTTCGTACTGGCCATTGGTTGGATCGAGCAAAGGTATACCACAGTATCTGAAAATCCCACTCCACTGTGGCCAGAACGGGGAAAGCAGATTCATCGAATAGATTCCGTACCCCCCCATAGTAGCTATTGATTCACCCCATCGAATTATTCCCAACACAATCATTAGCAGAATCACTGCAAGGATTGATATGGGGTAAAATGCAGCATTCCACCAACGATAGTTCTTCACCTTCCAGAATTGTTGTAGGGTAAAACCCAGATATATGACCATGATCATGGCCATCAGATAGATATGCACCATCACTGCCAGCATGGCCAGTAGAGCAAATTTTAAGTGTTGAACACGCGGGTACGAACTTCGAGCACCTTCAACATAAAGGGTCAGTGCCCAGAGTAAAAGGAAATGGCCTGTCAGGGCTGCATGCCCAAATCGAAAAATGAACGGTGGATAAGACAGAGCAAAGAGAGCGGCAATTAAAAGGACAAGCCAATCGGTATGCCCAAGTGCCCGCATCAGTCGCACCGCGAACCAGCCCTGCATCATAAAACAAAAAACAAGCCAATAACCTATGTAGTTAAATGGGCCATGATGAAACAGTGCGACAACTAGTTTACAAAAAATACCAGCAACCGGAATACCGTCCATCATCGCCAAATTGGCCCCTTCGGGCGTGTTCACATTCTTTATGTCCAATAAGGGAAAACGCCACGAGTCTTGAATAAAATAGTTACCACCAGAGACATGCTGCAACCGATCTCCTACATAACTCAGCCAATCGGCCGTTCCTGTAACATAATCCAAGTTGAAATAAGTCAGCGCAATCAGCAACCCCATGCAGGCGGCAGCTATTTCCGGCCCGCGATTTATCCTAAAAGCAAAGCGTTTAATAAACCAAGTCATTTAATTATTATATATTCGATCAAATTTGCTTTTTGAACTCAAGCGATATAAGCATTATACCTAGTTTTCTGCCATCCGGCTTGCCCTCGCATTCTAGAGGTGAGCGAGGACTGTCGATCTTGAAATCCAGTATAATGGTACCACCCGGATTCAGTAATCGCTCTGGAACCACAAATCGCGACTGGTCCTGAGATGGGTCGCCCAGGACATAGTTGTATTCATGGAGAATCTCTCCCGCACACAAAATCTTTACTGTTTGCTGTTTCTGGCTACTAGGAAGATAGGGTACACACCGAGCAGTTATCTCCAAACCTCCTTTCCAATTCTGCGGAACAGGCAGCTCGATATAATTATCCACGCTCGCTGTCCATGTACCCGATAGTTCGCTATCCGACCACCCCCTCCGAAGATAATAGAGCCCATTTTCACCGGTTTGGAATTTTAAGAACCCATTCAATGGAAGTTCCATTTGTGATGTGAGAATACCTGCCAGATGCTGTTTGAATTTCTCTGTTTCGTTCTGCCATGCAGGATGACGATCTGGTGCATAACGAAAATAATATAGATTCTTGGTCTTGGTCAATTCACTCACAAAGGCTGGCGTCAGCATCTCATTGTCACCCAATGCGTACTCTTTCATACTTATATCCTGATAGGCAAAGCGAAACAGAGCACCACACCCAAAGGGCCATATATTATTATTTGTGAAATAGACTACTGTTGAACCTTTTGGCATATCACTGACTGGAACAGGCGGATAAGAGACTGCTTCATAGTTTATCCTATACATCGATATGCTGAACTTCTGATCATTGCGAACATTTCTAATGGCGACACCAACTCCAAGCAGCAACCAACCCGTCACAAGATAAAATGCCAGTTTTCTGAATTTTTTAATTTGCACAAAATAGCTCAACCCTTCGACGATAAATATAATAGTGCCTAGTACTGGCAAAGCGTAATGCCATGTCCGTCCTCCACTATAAAACGGAAGTACGGAAAACAAGCCTATCCAACCACATAAATATAGGCACTTTCCGCGGTTTTCCTTATCGGTGCTAAAGTAGTTTTTATAGATTCCGTAAAGCGCAAGTAATAGGCATGTCACCCCAAAGAGTTGGCTAAGTGGATGTCCTAATATAGCATTGTATCCACTCCATACTTTGCTATCACTGATGAAAAGATGAAAGAGCCACCCAGTACCGGATATTATATTATGAAAAATGACATCAAAATCAGCACCCGTTCGATACTCTCCTGAGGCCAGCGTAGTTACTTTATAACGCATGAATGCGAACACTAGCGAAATACAAATGAGCAGAGATACTGAACAAATATTGAGTATACCTGGGCTTTTCTTCTTCACTATGAAATCAACCAACAATACCCACACTATCCAAAAGGGAAATGCTACACTCTGTTCCTTGCAAGTGAGAGAAAATATATATAGTACTGTCACACAGAACCATAGTAATATTTTTCGCCTACAGTGCCCTTGGATTATTTTCATTATCATAACAGCATTTAGGACAAGTGCTATTATATATAATCCATCAAAATGAATCAAATCCGCACAGTATTTGTAGAACACTGGATGCATAGCCACCAAAGCCGCAATTAGGCATCCAAAGAATTTCTTTTCGGTAAATAGGCTGCTATAGAAAAGATAAGAAACGAAGCCTATCACAGTCATCATTAGCATCGCACTGTATTGCCAGCCAGCTATATTATTCCAAGCAATAATCTTACTCATTACTTGGAAAAATGTGATAAAACCTGTAGGCCTGTACCAATCTCCGGGTTGCAATGGGTTATAGGAAGCTAACCATTGAGTCGGAGTTATAGTTTGATTTTGAAGATAAAACGCCGGAATTTCTGATATAAAATACGGTGTACTCAGAAGCTGTGAATACGTTAACAAGACGACAAACAGGGTGGTTAAAATACATAATAGACTGTATTTTATCTTATCAGGTATGAAAGAAGTCTGAGTTTGCATAGTGTAGGGAAAAATGAATGTCTGGATGAGGCTGCATGTCCGTGACCCCGCTGACCAGGAATATAGTATATAGAGTTAGCATAATGACTGCTCCCTTGCCATTTGCACTGTAATTTTGGCTGGTGATACATCTTATCTCCATTGGCGTCATAGGAATAGAGTTGCGGGAAACCTCAGAGAGCATCGGCATGATTGCCCCGGCTACACTTGTCTCGGTGTAATGTGTAATATGGTTCTGTGGCTCCGACAATCTTGTCGGGGTAGTACTACAGCGGGTATCACGTCGAGTACAGGTTCTACCACACCGGGACCACACCACCGAGCACAGACTACAGAGACGCTGAAGATAGAGTTCATTTTTGTAAGCTACGAGGGCATTACTTACTGTGGTCTATCAAGTCAAGTCCCTTAGGGCCGGCTGATGCAAGATGAAAGCGAGACGTAGTCTCAGCAACCAGCCACCCACACCATTCGTGCTTCGATTCGCTGTACAGTTCTGTCAGTCGTCCCTTCGGGACTTTGTTTTTATATTTGCTTAGCCCCAGGTTAATACTACGAAAGGAGTAAGCTCCACACATTCTCCAAGTACTGAAATATTTTGCGGATGTTGAACGTCCGCAAATACTCTGTAACAGGAGAACCAGCTCTAACTTGGTACGGTCGTAAAATGGACCAAGTTATAGCTGAATTACAACCTCAGTTTACTATATTTAGGTAGCCACACCCCCTTATTTTATCAATAGTTCGTAACTATAAAGGGCACGTGAACCACGTGTGGGTAGTAAGATCGTAAATCTGAGGAAAATATCTAGTATTTACGTATAAATAGTGACTATCCGTTGTTCTCTGAAGCAATATCTCCTGACAATTCCACGAATTGGTAATGAGCTTAACCCAGCCAAATGAATCCAAGTACGAAGTTTTTCCTATGACCAAACCATCATCACTGTAATTTATTGGAAACTCCCAGAAAAGGCCGAATCCTGCATGTCGTTTATTACAGTCTGTTTTGCAGTCTATTGGTAGTAATGACCATGCAGGAAGTTCAGCGATTTCTCTCTGGGCATTTCGTTTTGTTACATCTAATGACGTATAGTTTGGGGTAATCGTTCCCCCTATATTAGATATATCAACTACTATATTTGTTATGATTGGGGTTGTAGGTGGTGTCGTTGAGGTATCTTGTTTACAAATAAGCCTCAAATCAAAATTATTATTGAGTGTTATGGAATTATTTATACATGTAGTATAGTTCATACCACCAATCATGATTCCATATAGTGCATTGGTTTTAGTAGTACTAGTTCCAATAATGTTATTTTCAACATCCGCACCAAATCCAGTTTTTGTATTATTGTAAGGTTGATTATTATTCCTCGTCCCTACAGAAATTCCATACCTCATATATAATAGTGGGCTATTCCAGATCGTATTATTCTTAATAGATAATCGTTCCGTATATGGACCAATTTCACTACCTTTTGCGAAAGGTACATGTATACCTGAAGAAAGCTCCGCATAGATTGTATCACATACGATTCCGGCAAATATAGGGAAGCCAATGTTAACAATTGTATTGTATTCAACCGTTGATACCTGAGGTAAATATCCTGCGGTGGAGCCAGATGTATGAAAATTGACAATGCCACAATCCGTTGCATCAATAATAGAATTTGATGCAATGTATGCCTTGCTTGCTGCATTTGAAATACCATCGGCCCAAGCACCATTACTTACTCCTGGTGTGTTATATCTGGCGGTAGCATAACTTAATTGACTATTATTTGAAAAAGACGGATTATTGAATATTTGATTTGTTAGATCTGCATATTCCCAATAGTCCCGTCTATCTTCAGGAGAATTATCGCCAATTATTATATTATTAGTAATATTCGCTCTGCCTTCAACTAAACTATCAGAAGTATAATTCATTAAAGCGTTGATGTATGACTCAACGTTATCATAATCACTTACATTTGGGTAATCAATAGCTCTTGGATTAGTGATTTTCATAGCTGAGTTACCACTGATATTTGAGATTCTGCAATTTTGTACGGAAGTGCTATTCGAGCTACTCTCAGATGTTTTTGTAGCGATACAAGTAATACAATAAGCTGTTGAAGCTTGGATTGGATTATCCTTCTTAATATTAGAACCGCCACCATCAATCCACACGTATTGTATCGATGCTGACGGCATCAATATTATGGTAGATTGCTTATCTACCATATAATTATTGAATGATTCTTCTGGCACTGAAACCTGTACAAGTCGGCCCATTTGAGCATACATCGTGTTATTAGTGATAGATTTAGTTTTAATTGTAACTTTCGGAGGTATAATTAAAGGTTTAGTGATGAATGTAACAGACATTTGATCCAGATAAACAATTCCACCGCCGTTTTTGCTTTTTTCAAAAAGCAGTCTTTGTAATACTTCTTCTGATTGGCGCTTATACAACCCGCCGAAATTGTTAATATCTGATGTCAAAGGTTTGCAAATTAACGGGTATCCACTTCTGAAAAGATCGGCCTGCCAATGTATTAATGCACCATATACTCCGATTAGTTCATTACTACTTCCCAAAAATTCAGTAGTAGCCATTAGTTCATTTACTATTAATAACACTTGGTTATAATAAGCAGTATCCGAAAGTGATTGATTGTCTAATAGTTTAAATTTGTTCTCGTAAAGTTCGAGATTTGATTCATCCGCCTCTCTATTCAAGACAGCTCGTATTAGAACAAGTGCTTTTGCACGTGGTTTATATCCAATGTTTTTAAATTCAGTGCAGGACAGAGTTGATGCTATTTGCGAAGCTAACACGGATATATGAATCTTATTATAATTGTAATCATCATAGTTGAGCTGATCTGAATAGGTTTGAAATGCAGACATAAATCCGCTCTGATCTGGAGCACGTCCAAGTATATCATAATACATGCGTCCTACAAATCTGGAATATGAGGGGGTCTTAGCGAATGCTAGGGACGTTAATGTGAGAATTAATACGAATAGAAGCTTTTTAGTTTTCATATAAAATTAACCAACCAGCTAATCATGTTGTGGCAGTTCGTTGACGTTAGAACCATTACAATGCATCTCTCATTGGTCAATCCCAAATCGAAAAAACTTTGGGCGATTTTCAGTGGCCGGTGTGCCGTGTTCGGTGAGAAACCCATCGGCGATTCGACCGCGCGGACGACCGCAGAGCACCGCCCCTGCCGGAGCGGATATATTGTGGGGGCACTTGTTAGCCGGTGGTTTTCACCACCGGCTAATTTCCGGTGGCCCTCCGGGCCGCCAGGGTAGCTCCGATAGGGCGGTTACGTGGTCTCCACCCAGGGTTGGGCAGTCTGCAAAGGGCTGTCAGGAAACACATGGGACAGGCATCCTAAATAAAGTGATTGGCAAACAAATCATCGTTCTGATTGGGACGTGTTTATAGCAGCTATGATTGCCATGAGGATTAACTACTTACTCCTATCTACTGCGAAGCACAATGCGTATTTGAACCGGATAGAGTTCGTTTTTGTAAGCTACGAGGGCATTGCTTTCTGTGGTCTATCAAGTCAAATCCCTTCCAGTCGGATGATTGTTGTGGGGTTCGCATCCATATAGACCATTTGCTTTTCGATTTGCCGTTCGGTTCTGTCAGTCGTCCCTACGGGACTTTGGTCTTTTTATTTGCGTTTCCCCAGGTTAAAACCTGGGGCTAAGATGCATGACGGCCCTACGGGCCTGCATGTGTTTCCCGGACCTATGGCGAATTCCAGGGACGAACAGGCATCGATAGTCTTTGCGGAGTGCGTGGGGGGATCTCCCAGTAGAAATATCAGGACACAATTGGTACCGATGAGGTAGGAACTTTTCATGCATGTTTTCGCTGATCTTTCCGGCAGTGGGCTGATGGCTGAACGCTGAAAGCTGATGGGGTGGCAGGAACCGAGACAGGATTGCCTCGGCTACACTTGTCTCGGGCGATGGGACTTCAGACATCCTGAAGTCATGGGCAATGAGTTGATCCCAATGCCTTTGTAGCGCTGAAGTCGCGATCCAATGAGATGTCATACAACATACAACCCTTTTGTGCCCTTTTGGGTCGCGCCTTCAGCGCTCCCGATCCTTTATTTTTATCGTAATACCTGGGCCGATGGCCCAGGCTATCTTAGGGTCGCGCCTTCAGCGCTGTATGGAGACCATGGCACCTAGTAGACAATCCGCAAGGCTCATTGATCTTCGCCCCACTCCCTGGAATTCCTTTGTTTTCGTGTAGACATCAGGATGTATGCGTTTTCGAATTCTGTGACGAAGATAGTCGTATTAAACTCTAGCTTGTAGTTACCAGTAAAATTGTGTATCGGCGTCATGACTGTGACCCGGTTTTCTGCATCGTAGGTATATGTCCAGCGACCGTCCGCAGTCATGTTCCCATCAGCATCATAGGTAAACGTTTCCGGACTCCTCCGGAATCCTGCATGAATAGTACTGGGAATAACACGATTTTTCTCTTTCCACGGATTCCTGGTTGAGTAAAGTAAAAGAGTCGTGCAAGCACCTGCTTGGTACCTGTTTAGCGTACAATTCATGGCATTCTGTCGCACCGAAGGTGCATCAACTCGTGAGCCCAGGGCATCGCCCTGGGAATAGAAACCCCCTTATCTATAAGCCCTGTAGGGGCAAAACCCAGATTGATGAAAGACGGGTATCGCCCCTACAGGGCTCAATAAATAAAATATAATCGATACCCAGAGCGGTGCCCGGGCGGTGCCCTGGGCTCAAGAGTGGTTGCGCCTTCGGCGCGGAATGTGTCCCGTTGCACCTTGGCATACGCCAAACGCGTACCATGCTTGCCCGGGGATTAGAGTAACTCAAGCTGGAAGCATGAGCTACTCTCAGGGTGCCGTATGTTACCAGTCGGGGATCGTCTCCTCCCCTCTCTGAATAGTCTCCGCACTACTCTCAAGGGTCTCCGCACTGCTCTCAATGGTCTCCGCACTACTCTCAAGGGTCTCCGCACTACTCTCAATGGTCTCCGCACTACTCTCAAGGGTCTCCGCACTACTCTCAAGGGTCTCCGCACTACTCTCAAGGGTCTCCGCACTGCTCTCAAAGGTCTCCGCACTGCTCTCAATGGTCTCCGCACTGCTCTCAATGGTCTCCGCACTGCTCTCAATGGTCTCCGCACTGCTCTCAAAGGTCTCCGCACCTCCAGGAATGGCCTGAACGGGACCATGTAAAGCGGTCGCTGTGCTCGGGGTTCGTGAAAATCTGGTGCTACGCTCGGGAATCGCACGAATCTGTCACCGCGCTGAAGGGGGGTGGAGTTGTCCCACACCCCGCCACTTTCCCCCAAAAAACTATGGAACGTTTATCTGCATTTGCTGACAAATGCACCTAACGCTATGCCGATAGAATTAAATCTTACAGAACTGAACCAACAAATCCGGGATGCATCCGCATGGACATCCCTCCTGCAACGGGAAATCGGGCGGGTCGTAGTCGGGCAAAAGTATCTGGTGGACCGGCTGATTGTGGGTCTGCTGGCCAATGGGCATGTGCTACTGGAGGGTGTGCCGGGGCTGGCAAAGACGCTTACGGTGCGCACGTTGGCGCGCGCAATAGACGCGAAGTTTTCCCGCATCCAGTTTACGCCAGACTTGCTGCCGGCAGACATCGTGGGAACGCTTATCTACAATCCCCGGGATGGGCAATTCACGACCAAGCGTGGCCCCATCTTTGCCAATCTTGTTCTGGCCGATGAAATCAATCGCGCCCCTGCCAAGGTCCAGAGTGCGCTGCTCGAAGGGATGCAGGAGCACCAAGTGACCATCGGCGACACCACTTATGCATTGCCCGAGCCGTTCCTCGTACTTGCCACGGAGAATCCCGTGGAGCAGGAGGGCACCTATCCCCTGCCCGAGGCCCAGGTGGACCGCTTCATGCTCAAGCTGAAGATCGGCTACCCGACTCGTGCGGAGGAGCGTAAGATACTCGACGCCATGGCAGTGACCTCTCCCGACCTGGGAGTTAACCCGGTTGTCCAGCTTTCACAAATTCTCGAGGCGCGCAAACTGGTCAGCACCATCTATGTGGATGACAAGGTGAAGGACTATATTGTGGATATGGTCTTCGCCACCCGCGAACCCGAAGCTGCGAAGCTGAAAGACCTTAAGCCACTCATCCAGTATGGAGCATCCCCGCGTGCAACCATTGCTTTAACTCTCGCCGCGCGCGCGTGGGCATTCCTACAGGGTCGCGCCTATGTGACTCCGCAAGACATCAAGACCATCGGCCCGGATGTGCTGCGGCACCGCATCATTGTGACTTATGAGGCCGAGGCGGAGAACATCACCAGTGAAGACATCATCAAGCGGGTGTTTGATACCATTCCCGTGCCCTAGAAATAGCACCGAATCCAGTTACCCCGAGTTCAAGCCAATGTTTGGAACTGGGTTCGAGTTTAGGAATAGATTGAAGCTATTTATATAACCATGCCTTCCGAAGCAGACATAACCCGCGAGATACTGAAGAAAGTGCGCCAGGTGGAAATTCGCACCCGGCGCCAGGTTACGGATGCGCTCGCGGGTGCCTACCACAGTGTCTTCAAGGGACAGGGCTTGAACTTCGAAGAGGTACGGGAGTACCAGCCCGGCGATGACGTGCGCTCCATCGATTGGAATGTCACCGCCCGCATGGACAAGCCTTTCATCAAGCGCTTCCGCGAAGAGCGCGAGATGACCTTGATCCTGGCGGTGGACCTTTCCGGTTCCGGGCGATTCGGCTCCAGGGTGCAATCGAAACGCGAACTGGCAGCGGAGTTTGCCAGCGTGATCGCCTTCTCCGCAGCGCGCAATAGCGACCGCGTGGGGCTGCTTCTCTTTAGTAGTGAAGTGGAAACCTATATCCCACCAGCCAAGGGCACCGGCCACATCCTTCGCATTATCCGCGAAGTTCTCTTTCGCCAGCCGAAGAAGCACGGCACTGACCTTACCCATGCTCTGGATAACATTGCCCGCCTTCAACGCAAACGCGCGGTCGTGTTTGTCATCTCGGACTTCCTTCAGGAAAGCCTTTCTCTAAAGGACGACGGCCTCCCGGGCGGTGCCACGTGGCATGCCTTGCGGATCGCATCGCGCAGGCATGACGTCATCTGCGTGGAACTGCACGACCGACGCGAAGCCGAGTTGCCCGATGCAGGCATACTGGTGCTTGAGGATGCGGAGACGGGCAACTGGATAGAAGTCGATACGAGCCGCAAGTCTGTACGCACCGCCTATCGCCAGCTCAATGAGCAGCGCCGCACAAGGCTACACCGTGCACTGCGACAACTCGGTATTGACCAGATCACCATTAGCACTGGGGACTCTTACCAGAAAGCACTGCGCGGCTTCTTCGAGAATCGCTCACGCCGCCGGTAACCCACCATGAACGCTTTAGCCACAAGTCCATTCGCCGCGCTCCATCTTCCCATTGCCCAAGCCGCTGCAGTCGCAGGGCCGAAGGCCACTGAGTTCCCCATCCGTGGTCCCATTGTTCTACCGAACTACTGGCTCTGGGGCTCTCTTACCGGGCTGGTGGTGCTGGCCATCATCGGTCTCATTCTCTGGCTGCGATTTAAGAAGAGAAAGGCTGCCGAACCCATCCCCGAAATCCCGCCGCAGGAGGAAGCACTCGCTGCACTGCTGCGCTTGAAGAACTCCCCATGGCACGGAGAGTCCAAACTCTTCGTCATCACTGTGAGCGATATTCTTCGCCGCTATATCGAGCGGGCGTTTACCATCCGTGCCCTCGAGCAGACGACCGAGGAATTCATGGAGAGCGCGACGACTCACCCGGTGCTTGGTAAAGCCGTGGCTGCTAATCTTCGCGATGTCCTCGTAACCGGAGACTTGGTTAAATTTGCCGGACAATCCCTCGATCATGAACGCGCCGGGGTCTTCATTAATGAAGCCGAATGTTTTGTGAACTCCACGCACAATAGCAGACAAGCTCAACTCGCTGCGACTGGCGTCGGCGTTGTGGCCCCCGTATCTCTGGCTGGTACAGACACCAAGCGTTAACCCATGGAATATCGTTTCGCTCAACCTGAATGGCTCTGGCTCCTGGCCCTCATCCCGCTACTTTTCTGGCTGCGGGGAAAGACCGGGGCTGGCGGCGCCGTCCTCTTCTCGTCGGTGGACCTCGTCAAGGCTCTTGGCACCAAAGCCAGGGGACGCTACGGGCGGCTGTTGCCTTTCTTTCGCGCCATCGGGCTGGTCCTGATTGTCTGTGCCCTCGCCCGTCCTCAATTTGGCCAGGGAACGCAGGAAAAGGAATCCAGCGGCGTGGACATCATGCTCGTACTCGACCTGTCCGGCTCCATGTGGGCACACGACTTTGACCTGAACGGCAATCCGGTTGACCGCTGGACAGTGGTTAAGAAAGTCGTGCATGATTTCATCGAGAAACGCCCGAATGACCGCATCGGCATGGTGGTCTTTGCCACAGAACCTTATCTCGTGAGCCCACCGACACTGAACCATGGGTGGCTGCTGACAAATCTCGACCGCCTGGAGATTGGCTCAATCAATTCGGACCGCACCGGCATAGGCACCGCACTGCTCGCAGGGGTGCGCCGCTTGCAGGAGCAGACCGCGAAATCCAGGATCGCCATCCTGTTGACCGATGGCGTGAATAACACTGGCAATGCCACCCCCGTGGCGGCAGCCGAAGCGGCCTCTGCTTTCCATGTGAAGGTGTACACCATTGGCGTTGGCAAAGAGGGTATGGTACCCATGCCTGTCATGGACCATGACGGGCAACCAGCGCGCAACCGGTTGGGTCAACTCGTCTTTCAACGTGTTCAGTCTTCGATTGATTTCGAAACACTGAAGAAAATCTCATCAATCACCAAGGCAGCCGCCTATCGCGCTACCGAAACGAACGAATTGGAGTCGATCTATGGGGAAATCGACCGGCTTGAGAAGACGGAATATAAGCTGAAGCTGCGCATCAACTACAATGACATGTTCAAATGGCCCCTGTTAGCGGGACTATTCCTGCTAGCCCTTGAACAGTTGCTGAGCCACACTCGCTACCAACGCGTACCGTAATGTTTCCCACCTTTGCACAACCCATCTGGCTGTACACAGCATTGCCCATCGCACTGTTGGTGATGGTCGTCGGTCTGTTCTGGGCCGAGACCAGAAGAAAGAAGAAGCTTGCCCGCTTCATCGATCACGGACCATTGGCATCAAAACTGGTGCAGGCTGGCGGGGCACGCCGCTGGTGGGCTTATGCGCTACGGATCACCGCGGTAACACTGCTCTTCGTGGCGCTGGCCAGACCGCAGTGGGGGTTTGAGTATAAGGAAGTCAAGGCAAAGGGAATAGACATCCTCATCGCCCTTGATGTCTCGCGCAGCATGCTTGCTGAGGACGTGAAACCCAATCGACTCCAACGCGCCAAACTCGCCATCCACGACTTGCTGGAGAAGCTCCAGGGTGACCGCGTGGGCCTAATCACTTTTGCGGGTGACGCTTTTACCCAATGCCCACTCACCCTCGACTACGACGCCTTTAGCCAGACGGTGGATTCACTCGATACGTCCACCATTGGGCGCCCGGGCACTAATATCGCCGCGGCCATAGGCGAGGCAGAGCAGACCTTCAGCAGCAAAGACAACCACCGGCTGTTAATCCTAATCACAGACGGCGAAGATTTGGAAGCCAGGGGCATTCAAAAGGCCAGAGAGGCTGCAGCCGGGGGCATGAAGATTTTCACGGTAGGTGTAGGTAGCGCGAACGGTGAACTTATTCTAGTCCCCGAAGAGCAAGGGGGACGCAGTATTATGAAAGGTGCAGACGGCAAGCCCGTACGTACTCGACTGGATGAAGCAGCACTGAGGACAATCGCCGAAAGTACGAATGGTTTCTACATCAACCTAAGCCAGACCGGTGGCCTGTCGCGCATTCTGGACGATGGCCTGGCGGACATCCCCAGAGAGGAACGCGAGGCAAAACTACAACGGCAACCCATCGAGCGATTCCAATGGCCACTCGCCCTCGCCTTTGCCTTTTTCTGCCTTGAGATTGCGGTCGAATCACTGAGGCGGGCACCGCGAAGGGCCGGACTTGTGGTGGCTATACTGGCTGCAGGATTCGCCTTCACCACTCCCAGCGTCGAAGCGGCCTCGCCACGCCAAGCTCAAAGCCTGTTTGAAAAGGAGGACTTCCCCGGTTCTGTACAAGCGTACAAGGAACTCCTCAAGGATAAGTCCAACCCCAAGTATGAGTATAATCTAGGCGTCAGCCAGTTGCGGGCAGGCTCCATTGATGATGCGGAAAACTCCTTCAGGGATCTACTCGGGACGAAGGACATTACCATACAGGCAGACGCCTACTATAATCTCTCCGCCATTCTCTATAAGAAAGCACTGGCTCTCCACGAACAGGAAAAAGCAGATGATGCACAGAAGCTTTATAAGGAGTCGTTCAAAGCACTCTACAAGTCCCTGCAATTGCGCAGCGATGACACAACCCAAGCGCTGTTTAATCAGCTCATCCATGAATACTTTGCGAATCGCTGCTCCATCAGCGTAAAAGCTACACCGCCCGAAGGTGGAACGGTGGCCATCAACAACGCCGCCACAGCGGATCATTATCTGAAAGGCTCATCCCTCAATCTTAAAGCCACCCCCGCTCCTGGATACCAGTTTGTTGAGTGGACGGGTGGCACAGTTGCCGACGCCAAACAAGCAGAGACCACGTTGACTGTGGAGCAGCATACCGCGCTCATTGCCAGTTTTGTGCGCGTGTACAAATTAACCGTCGAGGTGGACGATCCACTCAGTGGCGCTGCTGGTAATACAGGCGATTATCCAGAGAATTCCCAGACCCCTGTGGGCGCAGAGCCCAACGAAGGCTTTACATTCAATCGGTGGGAGGGCGATGGCCTGACAGACAAGGCCGCAGTGCAAACGACGGTTCTGATGGATAAAGACAAGACCATAAAAGCATACTTCGACCGCCACGCATTGCTAGCTGTTGTCCCCAACAGTCGTCAGGCAGGGAAGACTACCGGCACATGCGACCCCTACCACGGTCAGGAAGTCCCCATCACCGCAACCCCAAACCAAGGTTTCCTTTTCGACCACTGGGAAGGTCAGGGCATCATCGACCCCGACAAACCCGAAACCGCCGTCTTCGCCTCGGGAGATACGCAGACAATCATCGCTGTCTTCCGTCCTGAGAAGAACGACAAGGATGAGAAGAAGGACCAAGACAAGAAAGACGAGGAAAAGAAAGACCAGCAGAAGCAGGATCAAAAGGATAAATCCGACTCCAAGGACGAACATCAAAAGGAGGATTCCAAATCCTCTGAGAAGAAAGACGGCAAGGATGAGAAGTCGGCTGAAGAGAAACAAGCCGAACAACAGAAAGCCGAGCAACAGGAGAAAGAGAAGAAGGAAGCTGAAAAGAAAGCCCAAGCCGGGGATAAGGAGAAAAGTGAAGAGGAAAAGCAGCAGGCCGAAGAAGCCAAGGCTGCGGATGAAGCGCAGCAGAAAGCCGAGGACCAAGAACGCCGTGCAGCCGGTGTCATGACTCGACAAGAAGCCGTCCGCTTGCTCGAAGCCAGCCGCTCCAAAGAGAAAAAGCTTCCGCTCTACGTTCCTTCTGAAGATAACAAAGACACCTCGACCGAAGGTCGCGACTGGTAATGAATCTATCTATCAAAAAAGTTTACTGCATTCTGGCGCTACTACTCACCACCACTATCGGGTGGGCTGCAGAGCTTAAAGTCACCGCGCAGTTTTCTCCACCGGTAACCAATCTGGGTCAGCGTTCAAATTATGTGGTGGTATTGGAGGGCTCCGTAAGTGGCAATGTCCAGATCGCTGGCAAGATTCCCGCGGTGGAGGGATTGGTCATAGGTAGCACCCCGCAGCGCTCGCAGAGTTCACAGATGCAGATCATCAATGGGCGAATGACTTCCAGCGTTACCGTCAGTTTCAACTTCTCAACTCAGGTTACTCGCGAAGGCACCTACACCGTTCCCGCCTGGGTAGTGGAAGTAGAAGGTACCAAGTATACCATCCCCGCAGCTACACTACAAGTCGTGCCCCCCGGCGAAACCCTCCGCGGTGCAATCGTTCTCGAGATTGTCCCCAAGGTTGAAACACTCTATGTAGGGCAAAGTCTCCCCGTAAAGGTGCAACTTCGAATACGGGATGACATCCAGTACCAACTGGCAACGTTCCCTCAAATGACTGGCGACGCCTTTACCACGGCTCAATTCACACAGGATAATGGCGAACGAAACCGGCAGATCATAAAGGGAGTCGCCTACGACACGTTCACCTGGCCACTGCTGTTGACTCCTTTAAAAGTTGGCAAAGAAATGCTCAACCTACAAGAGGACCTTATTCTGTCGCTTCCCGACCAACAGCAACGCAGCGGGCAAATGAGCAATGATCCCTTCTTTAATCGTTTTTTTAATGACCCAATGGGATTCGGGCGCCAGGAACGCCGGACGATTTACTCCGGGGATATAAACATCGAGGTGAAGGAGCTGCCCACCGAGGGTAAGCCAGCCTCATTCAGCGGTGCCATTGGCATGTTCAGTTTGCAATCGAAGCTCTCTGGCAAAGAAACCACTGTCGGTGAGCCCATTATCCTCACCGTAACACTCACCGGTGAAGGTAACTTTGAGCGCATTGCAGCCCCTATCTTAAGCGAAGACCCAAACTGGCGAATTTATCCGCCGAAGTCAGACTTCAAGCCCACGGATACTCTCGGTTTCACAGGAACGAAGACCTTTGAATACATTCTGCGTCCGGAATCTGAAGCAGCAAAGACCATCCCCACCCTTGCCTTCTCTTTTTTCGAACCCAAGGATGGCACCTATGTGGACCTCACCACCAAGCCCGAAGCAGTGGTTGTCAAACCGGGATTGAATGTGCCTGAAATAAGTCCATCAATGGCATCGCCCAGCGCGAAGCACCCCGATGGCAAGCCTGCGCTCCAGCAAACACCAAACCTACTGAATATAAGTTTATTGGCGGACGACTTCGGCACAGGTTTAGTACCTTTCTATGAGCAGCGTGTCTTCTGGCTGGCGCAGGGTACACCGCTTCTGCTCTTGGGTGGTCTCATCTTTTGGAATATTCGCCGTCAGCGACTGCTCAAAGACCCGAATCTAATGCGTTTCTCGCAAGCTCGTACGCGCGCTGAAGCCGCGATAGGCCAGGCACGCCGAAGCGCCATTGCTGGAGACGCCGAGGCTTTCTATACGGGTTGCCGGCAGGCCCTGCTCTCTGCTGCATGTAAACATTTCCCGAAAGCCATGGGCGAGGAAACCCTCACTTGGTCGGAGATTGAACCTGTGTTGACTAAACGCTGCGCAGACCCGGAATGCCTGAGCACAGCTCAACACGTCTTCAACGCCTATGAAGCCCGTCAATTTGCCGGACGTCCCTCTGCCCTGCCTTCGGAGCCAGAAACATTCTTAAAGTCCATCACTACAGCCACCAAAAAGTTGCTGGAAGCCTGAAATGAAAACTATCCCAGATAAAACACGCTTCCATTTCCGCGCGCTTATTGTGCTGCTTGGTCTCCTGTTCATCGCAATTACGCATCTGCGCGCGGATGTGGCTCAGAACCTGTTCCAAAGTGCCAACGAAGCATATGGAAAGGCAGACTACGAGACGGCTATAAAACTCTATCAGGATTCCATCACGCAGGGCGGGGCGTCCGCTACCGTCTATTATAACCTGGCCAATGCTTATTATAAGCAAGGGAACATTGGCCAGTCGGTGCTCTTTTATGAAAGGGCACTGGCTCTGCGTCCCGGTTTGGCGGAAGCCCGGCATAATCTACAATTCGTTCGCCACTCATCATCACTACCACCAGAAAGCGACCTCGACTCGCCGATTGAACGGCTGGCCTCGCGTCTCACCCTTAACGAGTGGGGTTGGTTGCTGGGAACTACCTTCTGGCTAAGTGTCTTCCTTGTAGTTTTTCCAAAATTCTCGCAGAAATGGGGCGGTGTCTGCCGCATTTTCCTCACCCTGTCACTCGCAGTTCTTATCGTGAGTATCATAGGGTTGACCGGAGCCTACCCCATGACCAAGCGTCTGGTGGCTCTGTCCAAAGAAACCCCGCTGCGTGTATCACCGCTGGCTGACAGTACGAAGGCAGGGTATATGGCCGCTGGCGAAATGGGCAGCTATTCTGAAATGCATATGGGCTACTACCTCGTCACCAGCCAGAGCGGCAAACAAGGATGGGTGGCTGCAAATGATATTGGCATGGTGTGGGCGAAGTAGGCAGTAGGTAATCAGTAGGTAGTCAGTAGGTAGGCACTAAGGTACAAAGGCACAAAGTCGAAAAAGTTGTTGGCGGAAGTAACGGGCAGTCCCCGACCCGAACAAGGGTCGGGGGTGCGGGCTGACGGCAGTCCCCGACCCGAATAAGAGTTCCGAAAGCAGGTCAATCGCTGAGCGTGACGGTCCCGGGGCTGTAGACGGACTGCCTGTGACAGGCTTCTTAGGACATTATTAACCTTAATGCCTTTAGTGACGGTTCGTGGCTTGGTACTCCTGCCTTCTGCCTTTTATCCTTGTTCCTTTCCGTCTCTGAGCCTCTGTACCTTAGTGCCTGCTTCCTCCCCTCCTCCCCATTTCCGCTTCGATTGAAAAATAATAGTTTTCTTTGCGTCCAAAATTGATTCTGTTACGTATATATAGTCTAAGCCATGCTCTCAACGACAACCTACACCTCACTGGTTACAGACCTCAACCGAATTGCGCAACTGGAACATACCTTGGGTTTATTGGGTTGGGATGAGCAGGTAAACCTTCCCAGCGGGAGTGCAGAATCCAGTGCGAGCCAGCAATCCGCTCTGGCGGATATCATCCATCGCGAGGCGACCCGTCCGCAAATTGGCGAATGGTTAAACCAACTGGAATCGCTCAGTGGCGAATTGACCCATGAGCAACAGATTGTAGTGCGCGAGGCACGCAGAGACTATGATCAGGGGGTGAAGATTCCCGCGGAGTTTATCGCCCGTCGTGCCACGCTTCATAGCAATGCCTATCATGCCTGGGTGGAAGCGCGTGCAGAATCGAATTTCGCCAAGTACGCTCCATTCCTTTCCGCAAATCTCGAGATGGCCAAAGAGCAGGCGGGTTATCTGGGCAAGAGCGACAGTGAGGCCTACGACTACTTCATCGACCTTCATGACCCCGGTCTGGATGCGGCTTTCGTTGAGAAACAGTTTGCCGAGTTAAAGGCGGAGCTAGTGCCTCTCGTCCAGCAGATTACCAGTGCCCCCATCAAGGGCGACTCGCACCTGCTCAAGGGTTTTCCTGTCGATAAGCAGGAGCAATTTCTCCGCGAGACCGTAGCAGCTATTGGGTTTGATTTCACGAAGGGAAGAATCGACCGTGCGGTGCATCCCTTCTGTGGCGGTCATACCGGGGACACCCGGCTGACAACCCGGTTTGACGAGAACAACCCGCTTGATTCCTGGAGTAGCGCCATGCATGAAACCGGGCACGGGCTGTACCAGCAGGGGCTACCCGCAAACCACCCGGGAACGGCACTCGGTAAGCACGTAGGCATGGCGGTGCATGAGTCCCAGAGTCGGCTCTGGGAGAATCAAGTGGGGCGCAGTCGTGCGTACTGGCAGTACTGGGAGCCGCGCTACCGCACTCTTTTCCCCGAGCAGCTCAAAGCGATCACTTCCGACCAGTTGTATCTGGCCATCAACACGGTGGAAATCTCACCCATCCGGGTTGATGCCGATGAGGTGACGTACAACCTTCATATCCTTCTGCGCTTCGAAATAGAAAAGCTACTCTTTCAGGGCAAACTTGCTGTCAAAGACCTGCCCTCCGCATGGAATCAACTCTCCAAGGAGATACTCGGGTACACCCCCACGAGTGATAAGCAAGGGTGCCTTCAAGACGTACACTGGGCCGGTGGCAGCTTCGGCTACTTCCCCAGCTATTGTCTGGGTAATATGATGGCGGCACAACTGTGGTACACAGTGCGCAAAGCCATCCCTGATCTGGATTCCCAAATTGCCCACAATGATTTTCAGCCGCTACTGAAGTGGCTGCGCACAAACATCCACGTCCATGGTCGCCGGGAAGATACCCGCGCAATCACCCGCCGCGTAACCGGGGAAGAACTCGGTCCGCAATCCCTCATTCGCTACCTGAAAGAGCGCTATTTACCTTTATATATAAAGTCATGAAATCCATCGCACTCCTCATCACGCTAGTTACGGCATGCACAGTGTTCGCTGAGAACACACTGCCTGTTCGCACTCACGATTTCGGGCAGATTCTTCCTGAGGGGAAGTATGCCGCTAACTGGACGAATATAATCAACATCGATCTGCGCGAGTATTTCGATGTACCTGACGTACACAACCAGGTCGTGCAGTTTGATTCCAATCTGGGCAAATTCAATGTGGAGCTATTCCCAGCCGATGCCCCCAAATCTGTTGCCAACTTCCTCCGCTATTGCGATGCGAACGCCTACGAGAACACAATAATCCATCGCAGCATTCCCAACAGCGGCCTTGGCATAATTCAAGGTGGTGGCTTTAAACTCACTCCCGAGTCGAGTAATTATCTAGTCGACAACGTAGCGTCATTTGCTGCGATTGAACTCGAGTATAAACTCCCTAATGCACGCGGTACCATAGCCATGGCGAGGACAAGTGCCTTAAACAGTGCCACGAGTCAGTGGTTCATCAACACAGCCGACAATACCACAAACCTGGGGCAATCCAATGGTGGAGGCTACGCGGTATTTGGCCGGGTCATCGGCACGGGCATGACCGTGGCAGATACCATTGTCGGCAAACAGCGGTATAATTTTGGTTCACCGTTAAACGAACTCCCCCTGTCGAATTACACCGATACAACTAAGGACCCCACCCGCAGCATGTTTATAAAATTTAACTCGATCCGGCGCATCAACAAATATCCAGCAACCAACGAAGATAATGCACTCCTGGATTTCGAGATAGGTAATGTAAGCAATCCTGGCAACGCGGTGATAACCCTGCGCGGATCGTTTCTTTCCTTGGAATTCCCTGCGGCAGCCATAAGCCGTACTGAGATTCAGATCGTTGCAAAGGATGTGAACGGCAATACCGCAAGCGGCACCCTGATTGCCGCACCAGAACAGGCGGCATTCGTTCTTGGGACGAATTTTGCAGCGGGCAACAGCATCTTTTGGCGTCAGAACTTTGGCTTCAGCTATACCGCGCATTTCCCCTGGATCTATCTTTTCGATACCCAGCGCTGGTACTTCAGCTTCGGTCCTTCCACGGATAATCTCTGGCTCTGGAATCCCGAACGCGGCTTCCTCTGGACGCAGGCCGATCTTTATCCCACGGTCTATAGTGCGGAGCTAGGGACTTTTGTGAATGATAGGGAGTAATCCGATGCTGTAGCAGCATGCGGTAGGCGACCCGTCACCCCAAATAGGAAATGGCGTGTGCCGGATCTTGTGCTTTTCCCAGGATGCCGTAGGCATCGTCCTGCCTCCTGCATCCAGGAAACAGATGCATAAGGCATTCAACCTGACCATCTGCCACTCGGCTTTTCCTTCTCACCTTTAGGGTTAATGTCATTTCAAGCCGACAGCACCTCTATGCTCGCTAAATTAGCCATTTTTAGCGGTTCTTGCCATCTTTCCATTTTCCTCTTTAGGGTCACCCAACTTGGGTGATAATTCTCTGGAGTTTGCCAATTTCAGACATCCTGAGCTCAGCACGAAAGCGAAGGGATTCCGGGCGAGTCACGGGAAGCAGGATGGCCCCAGTAGGACTGTGGTAGAGGTGCTATGTTCTCCATGCAGCGCTAAAGGCGCTACCAAGGCAAATTGGGGTCAACTCATTTCCCATGACTTCAGGGTGTCTGAATTTCCAACCTTCAAATACCCCACCCTTGCAGGGGCGCTAGATCAACGGTAATCTTTGGCGATTCGACCACGCCGATATGAGGGAGTAATGGCCTCCCTATCACCTCGTCTGCCCATCGTTCATCAATCCTCTGCGGATGAGCAGGGAGTCGATCACTGGTTCCCTGCCCCGGAACTTTAGATAGCGTTTCATGGCTTCTTCGGTGCCACCTGCTTCAAGTATATTCTTACGGAAGGAGGTCGCGGTCTTCTGGTCAAACAGGCTGGTTTCCTTAAAGGCTTGGAAGGCATCCGCGTCGAGTACCTCCGACCACAGGTAGCTGTAGTATCCGGTGGAATAGCCGAAGACATCGGAGAAGATATGGCGGAAGTAGGTAGAGCGATAGCGTGGCACGATCTGCGACGGCATGCCTATGCGGGCCAGTGCTATGCGCTCGAGTGCTGCGGCATTCGCGGGAGTTGCATTCGTGAGGGTATGCCAGTCCATATCCAGATAGCAGGCGGCGAGATACTCCACGCTGGCAAACCCCTGGTTAAACTGGCGCGCTTTGCGTATCTTATTCACCAGTTCAATGGGAATGACTTCGCCAGTCTTCCAGTGATGGGCATATAGGGCGAGAACTTCGGGCTCGGTGGCCCAGTTCTCCATAATCTGGGAGGGTAACTCTACGAAATCCCGGGGCACATCGCCAGTCGTCGAGTAATGTACCTGGGATAAGAGCCCATGTAGGGCGTGGCCAAATTCGTGGAAGAGGGTTTCCACTTCATCGAGAGAGAGCAGTGCAGGCGTGTCTCCCGAAGGACGGGTGAAGTTGCACACATTCACCACGATGGGGCGTATATTCTTACCATCAAGGTAGTTCTGGTCGCGATAACCACCGCACCAGGCACCACTCTGCTTGCCGGGGCGAGGGTGGAAGTCGGTATAAAAGACGCCAAGGTGGGAGCCGTCGCGGTCTTTGACTTCAAAGGCTTTCACCTCGGAATGATAGACCGGCATGTCTTTTAAGGGCGTAAAGGTAATGCCGTAGAGACGACGGGCCACCTCGAATGCTCCGTCGCGCACGCGCTCCAGCTCGAAGTAAGGGCGAACGACCGACTCATCTATGGCGTATGCGCTCTTGCGGACTTTCTCGGTGTAGTAAAACCAGTCCGAAGGTTCGAGGGTAAAGTCCTTGCCATCTGCCTTGATAGCGGCCTGTAACACCCTGACCTCTTCTTCAGCCTTGACGCGGGCCGGTGCCCACACGCGGTTAAGCAAATCATACACGCGGGCAGGTGTCTTCGCCATGCGCTCATCCAGCACGAAATCTGCCCAGGTCTCATACCCGAGTAATTGGGCTTGTTCAGCGCGAAGTGCGGCCATTTTCGCAATAATCTCACGGGTATCGGCTGCGTTACCCAACTCACCGCGGGTAGTATAGGCCGCAAAGAGTTTACGCCGGAGTTCGCGGTTCTCGGAGTATTGCAGGAAGGGCCATATGCTCGGATACTTCAGGGTGAAGACCCATTTACCGCTGAGCCCGGCCTGCTTGGCTGCATCCGCCGCAGCGCTTCGGACTGGTTCTGGCAAGCCGGCGAGGTCGGCTGGGTTGTCTATAACCAAGCGAAAGGCATTGGTATCGCTGAGATTGCGCGACCCAAAGGAAACGGAGAGGGTCGCCATTTCAGAATTGATCGCACGCAGACGGGTCTGTTTCGCGGCATCGAGTAATGCGCCACCGCGCACGAATCCCTTCCATGTCTTCTCTAGAAGCATGGCATCTTCGCCATTTAATCCAAGCTTCTCCCGGCCATCCCAGAGTGTCTTGACCCGCTGGAATAGCGCTGCATTCAGAGTGATGTCATCATTCTGTTTGGAGAGAATGGGGGCGAGTGCCTCCTCAATGGCCTGCAGCTCCTCATTGGTTTCTGCCGAGGAGATGCCATCAAAGACAGGGCGTATTTTCCGAAGAAGCAGGTCGCTATTCTCCAGGGCGACAACTGTGTTTAGAAATGTAGGGGCGTCCTTCGAGTCGGTAATTACATTAATCGCCTTCAATTGCTCCGCAAGCGCTGCTTCATAAGCCGGCATGAAGTGTACCGGCTTAATTGTTTCAAAGGGAGGCACGCCGAAGGGCGTTGTCCATTCCGATAGCAGTGGATTGCTTTCCACTGCCTTCTGGGAATGGAGCGTGGATACAAAACTTAGTGCCGCAATCAACGTGCATTGCACTTGAATACGAGTCGGTAGTTTCGGGGTGGGGAAAAACATCATACGCTGATTCGAATGCCTGGTGATACAGAGTGTCAATGCATCAGTTAATGTAATGACAGGACGTCAACTAATACACAATTTCTTATGGCTACCATAATTTAGAGACAAAGGCAGATGTAGGAACTCAGAGAATCCAATTCGGTAGGTCCCATTCGTCCAATAGATCCCATAGGTCTCATACACTACTGTTTCTGGCACTCTCGGAGAACGGCTGATCGGGTAGGGGGATCGACTGATCGGGTCCGGGGATAGGCTGATCGGTGTCGGGGATCGCGTGATCGGGTCCGGGGATAGGCTGATCAGGTCGGGGGATCGTCGGATCGCTGTCGGGGATCGCCTGATCGGGTCCGGGGATCGCGGTACCGGGGCCGTGACCTAAAGGACCTATGGGACCTCTGGGACCTACCGAACTGCAAGGCTGTCACCTCTCCGAACACACGGAACACCGAACACGGAACTCTGCCTTCTACCTTCTGCCTTGTGCCTTCCCTCTGCCACCTTTGTACCTACCTTCTGCCCTTTTCACTCGCCAGAGCTACAAAGAAGTCAGTAGAAACGGGCATCCGTATGAGTTCTGCCCCCTCTCCGAAGTCTGATGACACGAGTATAAACGCGCCGAAGGATAATAGATTTCCCGAAGGCATCCCCTACATAGTAGGTAACGAAGGGGCTGAGCGGTTCAGCTTCTATGGGATGCGACAGATTCTCTATATTTACCTGACATCGCTCTTTGTTGGGTTCGCAGTAGAGAGTACTGTAGCGCCGGAAATGCTAGCGAACGCCAAGGTCCAAGCTACGCAATGGACGCACTTGTTTATGGCCGGAGTGTACCTCTTCCCCATGATTGGAGCTATCCTGGCGGACCGGCTCTTCGGAAAGTTCCGGGTGATTCTGTGGGTCTCCATGATCTACTGTGCCGGGCATGCAGTGCTGGCCATTGGGGGACGGGCTGGTGAGATGGGCAACCTCGGGCTGGCGGAAACGGCTATGATCGCCGGATTGATTCTAATATCACTCGGCTCCGGGGGGATCAAGCCCTGTGTCTCTGCGAACGTAGGCGATCAGTTTACCTCGAGAAATGCGCACTTGGTGACGCGGATATTTCAGGTCTTCTACTTCATGATTAATTTCGGCTCGTTCTTTGCCTCGTTGCTGACTCCATGGCTCTTCAAAAAATACGGCGCAGAAGTAGCCTTCGGCGTCCCGGGCATACTGATGGGAGTAGCCACCATCGTATTCTGGATGGGGAGAAAGCGGTTCATCCGAGTACCTCCGAAACCAGGTGGCAAACTAGGCTTGATGGACTTCTCGGCATCCACCCTGCTGGCATCGCCACTACTCGTTTTTGTAGGCTTGGGAACCGGAGTGGCCGAAGAGATCGTGCAGGCAGCCATGGGCCCCGAAGCTGGTGCTGTCATGAAGTCCCTCCAGCACGTAATGAACACTTACTGGCACTTCGCCCTCGGGGCAGCAGTAGCATTCATCGCCGGTGCGGTGCTCTTCTTCTTTCGCCAAAAGTTACAAGAGGACAACGGATTCCTCTCGCTATTAACGTACTGTATCCGGCACCGTCGCACACGTAAACCGGGCGAAGATTTCTGGACCCCCGCGCGGCTAAAGTTCGGAGAGGAAGCCGCCGATGGTCCCCCGGCAGTGTTTCGTATCATAGTCGTTTTCTCCATGGTCAGCGTATTCTGGGCTCTCTTTGACCAACACTCCTCAACCTGGGTGGAACAAGCGAAAGCCATGAATCTCACGCTGGTTGTACCCCATCTCTTATGGTATTGGTGGGTACTCCCCGCCACTATCGCAGCCTCCATCGGTGGCGCTCTCTGGCTCTTTCTCTGGGTATCGAATAAACCACTCCAAAAGCGCACCGTGCTAATCGGACTAGCCGTGTTGGGCCTCTGGGGATTAGGGGTTGCAGTCGCACAGATGATGAATGGAGGTACCAGCACCATACACCTGCTGCCCGCGCAAATTTCCGCACTGAATCCGCTGATGGTGATGGCTATCATCCCTTTGCTAAACATCCTAATCTATAAACCAGCAGAGCGCCGGGGACGCCCACTCAAGCCTCTCATGCGGATGACGATAGGCCTGTTCCTGGCATCAGTCGCTTTCGCGACCGTGGCCGTGTTGCAGTCGCGAATAGAGACTGCCGGGCAAGGCAATGTACACGTCCTCTGGCAATGTATCCCGTATCTGTTAATTACTACAGCCGAGGTCCTCGTGTCTGTAACCGGTCTGGAATTCGCCTACACCCAGGCCCCCCGGGCAATGAAGTCCACAATCATGGGCTTCTGGCTGCTGTGTGTCACCTTTGGCAACGTACTGGTGGCATTCCTTGCACCCTTACAAAAGCTCTCACTCACCACCTTCTTCTGGCTCTTCGCCGGACTTATGGCACTCGCTGCGATCATCTTTACCGTTCTCGCATCCCGCTATAAGGGGAAAACGTATATGCAGGGGTAGCATGGTTTTTAGCTGTTAGTTATGTTTGTGACAATCAAAGCACAACGGACATATTCCGCGCCCAAGGCGCAACCACTCATGAGCCCAAGGCGTTGCCCGACATCCCACGACTTCGGGAAGGATGACTGCGTTTAGGATATCTCTAGTGTTTCAGATGATTCACCATCTGGGCGACAAAGTGGCTAATCTCGAGCAGTCGATGCACGGGAGGGAGTGCTCCATAGGGTTCGAGGCAACGGTTTGCCAGGAATATCTCGTGGTCGAATGCGGCTGCGACTGCTTCTGCAATGTGTTCCTTCTCAAAGCGCTCGCGAAGGGATTCACCAGAGACTTGGCCATCGCGTAGGGATTGCACAAATGCAGCGCGTTCGGGCGCATCGAACTTCTCGGCCAGTAACATCAGGGGCAAAGTTAATTTGCAGTTAGCTGCATCGGTACCGAGTGTCTTGCCGGCATTCTCCTCCTTGCCGAGTATGTCTGTGAGATCATCGAAAATCTGGTAGGCTATGCCGAGATGGCGACCAAAGCCTCCGGCGGCTTCTACAAACGCGGCGGGGTAGTCGGCGAGCAGGGCACCGAGTAGCGAGGAGACACGGAAAAGCTCCGCCGTCTTGTAATCAATTATCCGGTAGTAGAGGGCACGGCTTAGCTCGGTATTCCCTTTCTGGAAGTTCTGCGCAATCTCTCCGGCACACACCCGGCGGGTAGCCAGGGCAACCGTTTTGCAAACTTCCGTGGTGGGAAAATCGGCTGCCAGGTTAAGCGCATGGGCGAAGAGTGCATCACCGACGAGTACGGCTACTTCCGGACCAGCCAGGCGCGATAGCGTGGGCGATTTGTGCCGGATGTGTGCGTCGTCCAGGATATCGTCATGCACCAGTGTTGCGAGGTGGACGAGTTCTACCACCGCCGCTGCTTTCACGTGCGCAGGATTGATTATCCCCTCCCCTTTCCACCCACCGTAGAAGAGCAACATGGGCCGGATACGCTTGCCACTGTGTTTCAAACAATACGCCACGTGCTCGCGAATCTCCTCCTCAAACTCCTCCACCTGTCCGTTAAGAAAGGTGCGCAATGCTTCCAAATGGAGTTCCACTGGCTGCAATAAGTTTTGTAATGCAACTGTGGATGGCGAATGGGGCTTACTCTGTACGGGCATCGGGTAAACTTACGGCAGAAAGAGTTAAAATCAAGCCCGATGCTTGGGAATGATACGTATCCTGTGTTTCCTACCTCATCGACATGCCTGGTGCTGTAAACGAAAAGGTCCTACAAACCCGAAGGCCTGTAGGACCAAAGTCAGTGCCGCGTACAAGAATCGCCTACCTCGTATGCAGCGAGCGGGGGCGGTGACCGCGGGGAGCGTCGCCACCACCGGAGGAGCCACGACCAGAGAATCGACCGCCGCGTCCACCGCGTGGAGCAGGGCGATGCGCCGCTGGTGCAGCGGAGCGATCATCGGGTGCTGGCAAAGCGAAGGGATGGTCCGCCACGACAGGAATAGCCATACGGATGATCTTCTGGATCACGCGCAAGGTGGAGCGTTCTTCATGGTCGCAGAACGAGTAGGCCAGACCACTTTTTCCAGCTCTCGCAGTGCGGCCTATGCGATGTACGTAGGATTCTGGCTCGTCGGGCAGATCGTAATTGATCACCAGCTCGATACCTTTGACGTCGATCCCGCGTGCGGCAATATCCGTTGCCACGAGGATGCGAACACGTCCATTGCGGAAGCCCTCCAATGCGCGCTGGCGCGCGTTCTGAGATTTGTTTCCATGAATGGCTTCCGAGCGGACTCCGTCGCGGGCAAGCATCTTCACGACCTTGTCGGCACCATGTTTGGTGCGGGCGAAGAGTAGCACGAGCCCTTCAGGATGCTGATTCAGGACGTGGTGAAGGAGATTGATCTTGTTCTCGCGTGCTACGTGGCAGATGCGTTGCTCAATCCGCTCCGCCGTGGGCGTCTCTGGAGTGATGTCGATCCGCACCGGGTTGCGGAGCAGGCTGTTTGCGATGTCAATAATCGCATTCGGCATGGTGGCCGAGAAGAGAAGCGACTGCCGATTCAAGGGAATCTTGGCGATGATGCGCTTAACATCGGGTGCGAAACCCATGTCCAACATGCGGTCGGCTTCATCGAGTACGAAGAATTCCACTTCGCTGAAACGGACATGTCCCTGTTGCTCGAGGTCGAGCAAGCGCCCGGGTGTTGCAATGACAATATCCGTGCCCTGAGTTAATCCACGCACCTGCGGGTGCTGGCCGACTCCGCCATAGATCACCGTGTGGCGCATGTGCAAATGAGCCCCATAGGCTCCGAAACTCTCGTCAATTTGCACTGCAAGCTCGCGCGTGGGCGTAAGTATAAGAGCGCGAGGACGACGCGGGTTGCGTGTCTTCGGGCGGTTTACGAGATGCTGGAGAATGGGCAGCGCGAACGCAGCCGTCTTTCCTGTACCTGTCTGGGCGCAGCCCATAACATCTCTGCCTTCGAGCAGCAATGGAATGGCTTGGGCCTGTATGGGCGATGCATTGATATATTTTCTGTCCTTCAGCGCGCGCTGAAGGGGCTCGATAAGACCGAGCGATTCGAACGTAACTGTACTGCTATTCATAGGTATATGAGCGGAGGTGCGGGGTAAAAAGAACCCGCGCAATCCGTGGGCACCCACCGAATGGGTGCATTATGGTTGTTCCAGAGTCTGGAATCCGATGAGTGTTATTTCTTCTGAAGAGTCACTCATCGTATGACGCCCTGAAGGGTGCCGAACGCTGCTAGTAAAGGTAAAACCAAGTACTCACGTCCGCCAAACTAAACCCATAACACTACTATTTTGGATTTCATGCAAGAAATTAATTTTGCTAATCCTTTTGGGGCTTCTGGTGTTTCTGATGTTTCTGGCGGTGAGTCTCGAATTTCTGAAAAGGTGAAAGGGCCAAGATGGACGTGATTGACCGAATTGACAGGATTGACGAGAGAGGCCTTCTGCCCCCTGCCCTCGCCCTCTGCACCTTCCGCTTTCTGCCTTCCGCCGCTTCTGCCTTCTTAAATCTGCCATCTTAAATCTTAAATCTGCCATCTTAAGTCTGCCTTTCTGCCTTCTGCAATTTTCTTGCAGGTGGCTAGTCCACCTGTCACCTTATGCTCATGGACGAAACCCTTCCCCTTCATGAACGTTTGCTTGACGAGTGTCAGCGTGCGCTGACAGCGGGGAAGTGGGCGTTTGGAGATGAGTTTCCATCAGAGCGGGATATGGCGAAGGAGCACGGGATCAGCCGGGCGACGGCGAACAAAGTGCTGGCACGGCTGCGGAGTGAAGGGTGGTTAGAGCATCGACGGGGGATTGGTAATTTTGTGGCGGATCGTCCGACGCTGTTTGCGTCGTTGCGGCATTTTGAAAGTTTTACCCACTTTGGGGAGCAGTTGGGACTCTCTCCTCAAACGAAGCTTTTGACGTTCCGAAAGGAAGCGGCGCTTTCCGCTGTTGTAGCGGAGGGATTGGGTTTGACGGTGCGTGCAGGACGCGGTGAAGTTATTCGGATTGACCGTCTCCGATTGCTCGCGGGGTATCCTGTGATTCATGAAACGCGCTGGCTTGCCGCTTCGCTGTATCCCGGACTCAGGCGGAAGCAGTTGGAAGGTTCATTTTATCAATTGTGCCGAGAGCGGTACGGGATAACCCCATCCGCGGAATCAGTCGTGATTCGAGCGGTTACCCCGCCATCGCTGCCCGGTGTGTCATGGAGTCAACCATGCCTGCTCGTACAGGGCACGGCGCACGATGCCAAGCGTTGCCCGCTCTGGTATCAGCGCCTGCATTACGCAGGAGAGTGCTTTGAATTGCACAGCGTCTCAAACCCAGGCGACTCCTTCCCCGAAACCCGGCTTTCTTTTTGCGGACTTCCCGTAACCAATTCTTCAGTTAGTAAACAGTCACCAACTTAAAGTTAGCAGTAATATGAATCAACCAACCGTAAACGAATTAGCCAAAATGATCGATCATTCGCTATTGCACCCAACCATGTCCGATGCGGAAGTGGAAGCTGGTTGCATTCTTGCGAGAGATTATGGAGTAGCCACAGCGTGTGTGAAACCCTACTCAATCCGGCAGGCGCTGGATATTTTTGCCGGCACAGACGTGATGGCCTGTGCAGTCATTGGATTCCCACACGGGAACAGCACGACCGGCATTAAAGTGGTGGAGGCGGAATCAGCGGCACTGGCCGGTGCGCTCGAAATCGATATGGTTGTGAACAATGGCAAAGTGAAATCCGGAGAGTGGGGTTACGTGAAGCGGGAGATCGATCTGATCAATCAGGCGGTGGTCGCGGCAGGGGCGATACTCAAGGTCATCTTTGAGAATGACTACCTGGTCGAAAAGGAGATCATCCGGTTGTGCGAGATTTGTTCGGAGGTCAATGTGGCCTTTGTGAAAACCTCGACTGGCTATGGCTTTGTGAAGCAGGCGGACGGGCAGTACAACTACAAGGGCGCCACGATGGACCACCTGCGCCTGATGCGTAAACATACGGCACCCCATATCCAGATCAAAGCAGCCGGCGGCGTTCGCACTCTCAATGACCTTCTTGCAGTACGGGAAATAGGGGTCACACGCATCGGGGCCACGGCCACGAAGGTCATGCTCAACGAGGCCATCGCCCGCGGATTCGCAGGCAGCCTGCCCAATCCCCAGCTCGATGGCAAGACGGCTACACCTTCCGGCTATTAGTAGCACCACGTCTTCCATTTGGTAGAAGCGATTGGCAATTTGTAAGTGGTACGGGTATCTCGCCCAATCTGTCCTCCGCTATCGGCGAAGGCACCGAACATGGGCGAGAGACCCGTACCCTTCGCAGGCGGAATACCTAGAGATGGGATATGGGAACCAGAGCGGGACGCTCTGGCTACCTTCCCCGCCATTGCTCCCATGCCTTCTGCCTTCCGCCTTCTGCCTTTCCTAAAACCCTACCCTGACTCCGCCAGTAAGTGTGCGTCCTGGCATGGGGTAGCCGGGACGATAACTGTAGTCGCGGTCCAGGAGGTTTTCTACGATTAGGTAAAGTTCGGTTGTGTATGCACTGGCTATCTTAGGGCTCCAGGCGAGGCGTGCGTTCGCGAGTGCGTAGGCGCTGGCGCGTGTCTGACCACCGGGGAAGCGAGCGTTGAGCACGTTCTGTGAGTCCACATATTGACCATCCACAGTGAATGTCACTTGCTTATGCAGTGTCCAGTCAAGCCCGGCAGAGCCTGTCCAGCGAGGAACATTCGGCACTTGTGGATCATCGGCTTCCTGCCATGCGGTGCCGGCAAAGAGGCTGAGGCTTTCAGTGGCAGCCCAATGGAGTTGCATTTCGGCTCCGGTGAGGTCGTAGCGCCCGATATTGCGAATGGTACCGGGGAATGGCGGGGGCGGAGAGAAGCGGATGGCATCGCGGACTTCGTCGCGGTAGATGCTGATATCGATGAAAGCTTTTTTTGCAAAATCCCAGCGCCAACCGAGTTCGCCGTGGTCAACGGTTTCCGGGGCAATATCCCGCCAGTCGGCGCGCATGCCCCAGGCTCCGGCGAAGATGGCTGCATAGACGCCGGCATAGTTATAGGCGTGTGCAGCATTCGCATAAAGGGTGTGCTCATGCCACTGTGCCTTGAGTCCCGCTTGCGTACCCCAGGCTGCCTTGAACTCATTATGCATTGTGTAGCGTGCCCCAAGCGATGGGGTGAGTTTCAGCGCGTCTGAGTAGCTGGCACCACCCAAGGCATAGGTTTTACTGAGCAAAAGGTATGGCGAATAAGTGCTGAAAGTTTGCTTCGGATTGTAGGTTGTCGGTGCGAAGGCGTAGGTATTCTCCACCTCGCCGCCGTACCAGTCGGCATCAAAACCAGCGGTGACATCAACTGGTTCAAATGGCACCGTCTCATGCGCACGCAGTCCGCGATTCGCGTAGTCGGTATTGGTGTGGTTGGTCTGCGAGGGAAATGGTGCCGGCGGGGCAAAGTGGTACTGTCGCCATCGCATGGCACCCGTGTCGTAGTAGAGCTTGATCTCACCACTGGACTGGTCTGTGTTAGTATTGACGTTGGCGAGAGTGAGGGTGTGCAGGTGCGAGCGCACCTCGAAGCGCTCAGTTATGGGAAGCTTTGCAGCGGTGACATCCTCGGGGTCGTGTGCCCATGCGCTGGTATAATGCACAGTGTAAGCTGCGCTCCACCGATTGTTTAGCCAATAGCCAAGACGCCCGTAAAGCGCATTGGTGTGGCCGTCTGCATTGTCTCGATGCCCGTTGCTGGCGCGGTCCGAGACAACAAAATAGCCGTTGAAGTTGCCTCGGATATAGCCGCTTTCAGCTACAAGTGCTGTAGTGTCATAGCTGCCATAGCTCGCATTGATGGCACCGTGCAGTCCGACACCGCTTGCCCGCTTCGAGATGAGATTCACCCCACCGAAGGCCATGTTGCCCATGTTCACCGGCTGCGGGCTCTTAAAAATCTCCACACTCTTTACGGCATCCATGCTTAGGGTATCCAGCAGTGGATGTGTCCACACTCCGGTGAAACGTGCGATGCCGTCCACCATGGTGCTTATCTGTGCGCCAGGGCGGCCAGCTCCGTGTCCACGAATAAACACCCCACCACCCTCGCTCCCACCGTAGGCGCCCACAGGATTGTAGCGCGAGACAGTCACACCCGGCACGCGCCGTAGCGCGGCAGAAAGGTCCCCGGCGTTCAGTTTGTCCAGCGTCTCCCGGCGGATGACACTGACTTTGTCTCCGGTGTCCTGGATGTCCACTGCATCAATAATCGGGCCTGCGTTGACCGTAACAGTATCCATTTCCACGATGGGATCCACGATTTCTATCTCTTCAAACTGCTCTGCGTACAAGATTCCGGTCACTCCTACTGCGAGCAGGCACAGGAAGCGCATAGATGACCGACGGTACGCAGCAGGCACTGGAATAGTTCTGTAGATTGTCATTGTAGGTTGTCAGTTGTGAGCCCAAAAACACGCTGGCGTGTTTCGTGATTAGGGGAACAAGCTTTTTATCTTCTGCATCAGAAGTGGCGATGCATTTATTCAGCTCACCGATTATCTGCAATCTGCCTTCTTACATCTGCAATCCGCCCTCTGCCTTCCTTCTGTCTTCTGCCTTCCTTCTGCCATCTTAAATCTTAAATCTTCAATCTTCAATTTGCCTTCCCTCCGCCCTCTGCCTTCTGCCTTCCTTCTGTCATCTTAAATCTTAAATCTTCAATTTGCCTTCCCTCTGCCTTCAGCCTTCTTCCTTCTGCCTTTTACCTTATACCCGTTCCACCCGCGGCCACGGCCAGCTCACGCACCCACGGACTTCGGGTAACAGCACCAGATCTGCGCGACCTTTAATGGCAAATGTGATTACTTCGCGCCCTCCTAGTGCCTCTCTGGCCGCTGCAAAGGTACTGCCGGAAACCCCCACATCATCAACAATGAGGATTCGGCGGAGTTCCTGGGGAATTGACACACTTTTGAGCAGCTCAGCCTGCGGTCGTTGCGGGGAATTATCCGGAGCGCGGTAATTGATCTGGAGGTAATGGAGTGGTTTGCCGAGGCGCTGAGCAACCAGCGCTGCGGGAACCATTCCCCCCATAAGAATACCCACCACCGCATGCACTTCGGGGAATGCGAAGGTGCGCAGTCTTTCACTGATGGTCTGAAATTCAAGTACTGGGGGTATGTCACTCAAGCAGCGGATGCGTTCGGAGGGATACGGCGAGTGAGCCAGGTGAGTCCAAGCAGTACCAGCAACCCCGGCCAGGGAATAGTGAATGCGCGCAGTAGAAACTGTGCTGGTGATGTGCGTGGATTGAGCTCTGGCCACAGCAAAAGCAGCACCGCGCCCATGGCAACAGCAACGAGATACCCAGCAAGCGGTAACCACCAATGCTCACCGCGCGCAAGCCGCATCCAGCGAATCCCAAGGGCAAAGGCGGTGAGTTGCACCGTCAACAGCATGGCCATCGGTGGTGGCGGAGAATTGGAAATGGCGAAGTTCACCCACGGTGCCGCAAGACTAAGCACGGCCACCAACCACAGTGGCGAACGCAGTGCAGCCAGCAGCGGTGCATAATAGAGCGGCAGCAAGCGCTCTCCCCAGCGCGCATCGCCCATCACCGGCAGGAAGTGTGTCAGGAAAGGCGCGAAGACGGAAAGCGCCATGTACCCCGCCAGCTCCATCGTGCGCGCAACCGCAGGCATCCGGACCCAAGCTGGTAGGGCTGCTGTTGCACGGGCTGAGTTCATGCTGGTACAGGGGATGGTAGCATTCGGTTGCAATCGGGGAATAGTAATATGCTATGCGCCCGGGCACCCGGTCCTGTCAAGCGGATTGGGGGCGGCGGCGATGCGGTGTATGATGTGATGGTGGTGTGGAGGAGCTCACTCAGACCATCTCACTATTTGCATTATACTACTGTCTACTGACTACTGCCTTCCACCTTCCACCATTTACAATCTGCAATCTGTAATCTGGAATCTGTAATCTGTAATCTGTAATCTGGAATCTTCTGCCTTCTGTGCCTACCTCCCCCACCCCACAAAAAAAAGCGGGTAGGACTTCGTCAGTCCTACCCGCTTGGGATGTGTTTAGGTTATAGGTTGGGGTTTCCTCATTACGCGGCGACTTGGGCCGCGTCGTGGGTGATGGTCACGGTGTTGCTGCCGCGCTCGCGACCGCGGTTGGTCATGGCATAGACCTTGAAGCTGGCAATACTGCCGCTGGTCGCCAGTCCGACGTCGGTTACAAACGTCAGCGTACCCTTCTCTACATTCGCGACTACGGTGTCCTCATCTGTAGCGTAGGTGCCGTCGAAGCAGGCGCGGACTTGGTAACGCGCCAGATCGGCGTGGGCGGAGGCAGTCCAGTTGAGCACGGCCTTGCCCGTTTCTGCATTCCATGAGCCGGTCAGGAAGACCGGGGCTGGAGTGGTACCGGCGGGCGGGGTCAGGCGCGGGAGGCTCTCGCGAATTTCCGAGTACAGGGGGTACTGGTCCTGTATCTTTCTACGGTACTCGATCACGTAAGCATGGAGCTTGCGGGAAAGCAGGTTATCCCGCTGTATCCGGTTGGTCTTCGCTGCGAGGCGGGCGTTCTCTACTTCCGTATCGCTCTGGCGGAAGGTGCCCAGCTCCGTGTCGAAGGCGGCCAGCGTGGTGCCGTCATTCAACACGAACGGGTTGGGCAGGTCCGGATGCGTGATAGCCATCAAACTCGTCCACGCCTCCTTGGCAATGACCCCCGCTTCTGCGATTTTCATAGTACTCAGCCCGATGTTGACCGACCTGGGCAGCACAGGCATCAACCCCAACTCCTTGAGTAGTGCCTCATAGCTACGCACCTTCCTTATGAAGCCATTGATGTGATTCACCATGGAGGCTCGTTTCAGGGTCCGTTGCTGAACCAGCAGGGCAATCTGGTTGCGCAGGACTATTTGATTATCCACCAGGCCTTGGAGCACCTCCACATCTGCCGTGCACAGCACGAGGCTGTACTGGAGCTTCAGCAGGAGTTCGTGCCCCGCTCCGCGGAGGTCGTTTACTGACAGCCAGTGTCTCAGCATTGCTAATAGAAACACCAGCGCGTTTATGATACTTAGTTTTTTCATGTTCATTCCTTTGTTTTGTATTTATTGTTGTTTATTTGTTCACCATAGTGTGACAAAAGCGTTAATGCGATAGCATCGCAGGTTAAATTCATGTTCGTTGGCACTCGGCCATCCGCAGTTTAGCCATTCGGTAGAGAACTAGGCGCAGCTACGCCACGTCGGCATTCTCCATTTTCCATTATCCATTCTCCATTACCTTCCCCTTCCCTTTCGGGTCGGTGGCGGAAAGAATCCGGGCTGGTACACCTGTATGTCACGCCAGGGCGGAAACCCTCTTGGGTGGCTGAATGGCTGGCTTCAGGGCCTTTTAACTGTGCAGATGATGTTGGTGAAAGTGCATAAAATATCCCTCTTGGATTTCTCGCCACTAGTTCCAGCACTTCCACCGCCTGCTGGATCTGACGGGGCCGATACGAAGCTTGTTTCCAAGTCATACCTCAGCCCGCGGACGAACCCATAATGCGAGCTGGACGGCGATACACTCAACCGTCGGCGGCTCCTTCATGCCTACCCCGCCAGGACGAACGACGGATCAGCAATCGAAACTGAAGATGAACATAGGGGGTTTAAGACGGAGTGCAAGAATAATTTTGTACAGTGGATGAATTATTTTTTTGAGGCTATGGCCAAAGGACTGTGGGAGAGGCGCGATGTTCTCCATGCAGCGTCAACGGCGCGACCCCATACCAGCCTAGGCCATCGGCCTAGGTAAAACGATATATATAAAGGATCGGGAGCGCTGAAGGCGCGACACCAGCGGGCTGTAGACATCTCTTTAGGTCGCGCCTTCAGCGCTCATGGATATATTTGGGTCTACTAAGCCTGGGCTGTTGTCTCGTATCAGTTTAGCGTAGAATTCATGGCACTCTGCCGCACCGAAGGTGCATCAGCTCATGAGCTCAGGGCAACGGGCAACGCCCTGGGAACGGATTATGATGAATTCACCCCAGAGTGCGAATACCTCGCCGGCCAGATGTTCCTGCGCTACCAGCGAGAGGGCGGGCCACGCCAACACCTCATCCCAGACTTCCTTGTCGCCGCTCATGCCAGCGTGCAGGCCGATCGCCCCGCCGCCCTCGATCGCGGCTACCTCCGCACTTATTTCCCCACCTTGGTCATCTTATCTCCACTGGTGTGATAGGGATAAAGTTGCCGCAAAAGAGCATCCGCATCTTATCTGACCCCTTGTTGCCCGCCGTACCGTTCATACCAGCCACGAAGGGGAACACTCATCCAAAATGCTGTCTTATTTATCATCCGTTATATCTTGCTGTACAACCCATTCGGAAACTTTTTCAAAGTAAGGTAACGCATGGTTCTGGATGCGGCTAATAGCATCGTCTACGACTGCATGAATCCGGGGGAGGGCTTTCTCGATGTCTATTTCAGGTGGAGCAATACACATCTGTAAATAGTCCTCCATAGAGGCAGTACTAATATCAGGCAGAGGATCGGTAACGTACCACCAGTAATCTCGCTGATTACCCCATAAGCCGCCTAAACGAAAGCGGTTTCCCTTGTGGCTAAAACTTTTGGTGGGTGCATCGAAGACCACTTCACAAGGGTCCCCGGCAGATAAACGCCACGCCAATTCGATCGTGAAGGCATTTTCGTATTTGTGTCGCTGGAAACAGATCCACTGGTAAAGGTTTTTATCTTGGTTAAGAAAAGACCAAGTAAAGCCTTTTATGTCATAAATCCCGCACCTTTGGAATTTGGGTGCGACTTCACCAAGTCTTCTGAAGAACAGTTCACGCGTTGGCTTTCCCAGTTCTTTTCTCATAGATGCACTTTCGTATTTCGTATCTACGGCTCCTTAATCGGTATGAACCGGGATGCACCGTGTCGGGGTACTACCACAGCGGGGCCACGCCGAGTGCAGAGTACAGACACGCTGAAGCGTGTCCGGGTTTAGGGTTTAGGTAAGGGATGTGCTTGGACAGATAATCGTATCTGACTGTTGTCCATAGTGCCATATAAAATGACTCGGTGCGGACCGCGGACCTTCCCCGGCGACATGCCTCATAGTCTTTTGTTGTCTTTATCTCACTTACCGCTACTTTATTTAGTAGGTTGCCCCCTTTTGTTCCTTTTGCGTATCCCTCATTGTTAATTATTTAATTTTACAAATTGAGCTACTATATAATTCTTCAATTTGTTGTCTTAGCCTAGGATTTCCTTTTAATGAGCGAGTGAACTGTTTTTCAAGTTTTTTTAGCAGAATAGATTTATCGTCGTCACCTTCGTGTTCATGACTAATGCCTAACTCGAATTCTATTGGAAGATCATGTGAGTATTGCTTTAATAGATAATCAAAGCAATCTTTTACACCCAACTCTCTGCTTACAATAGTTAAGAAAAATAAGGATATGGCGCAATCTTCTCGAGATATTCCGCTACTTTCTATTTCAATTGTGGCCGGTATAAGAGCATTTTTAAAAAAATTATATCCATAGTTTTTTCTAATAAGCATTTGCATACACCAGAGAAATCGCATTGGCGAAATTAGGGTGAATGGTGAGACTATTTTTTTATTATGTATATCTTGATAGAGTTCAGTTGCTTCTTTCATTGCAATCTGAATTGCTGTTTGGGTTATATTATATGGGCTTGCAAACCCAGCAAGTAAATAATTTGGAATGTTAACAAGACGCATCCAACGCTCGCCTTCATTGGTAGCTTTAACGTTTAATATAGCCTCCAGTAAGTCAGGGCAGTCTTTGCGTAAACCCACTTGGAAATAATAGCTTGTCGTCCAATATGGATTCCAAACTCTGCTATCAATTTTTATGCTTTGCTTATACATATTACGGGCATAAAAATATTCTATGAAAGTTTTGTGTTTAAATCTAAATATTTTATTCTGATCCAAAACGACAATATCGGAGCGATTAGTTAAATTTCTGAAAAGGATATCAACGTTAATATCGAAATTTCTCACATCTAAATAATCTTTAAAGAACTGTAGGGCGTCGTTCTCGGCAATTCCTTGTATTTGGTTTTCTAAAAAATAAGTTGCTAATTTGGTTAATATATTCAATAATGCCTCAAAGTCTTTTTGTGTTTGTAACCCTTTCTCTATATCCCATCTACCTAAAGATATTTCGACATACTTCGTATACAATTCCGTAAGATTAGCAGGTAGTTCTTTTGAGTTTTCATTTAATAGTTGGGCTAATAATATAGCAGCTATTGGACTTTTGGGTAACTCACGGAAGAGACTGGATTTTCTTAAGTCTTCTAATAGTCTCGTTTTTAGATCAAGTCCACTACATAAACATTCGATAAATTCTATAATACGATTATTAGAAAGCGGTCGTATCTCGAGCCTTGCTAAGGATTTAGATAATTCCGGATTCGTTTCATATGCGTCACACCATCTCGATGTTATTATTGCCTTGATTTTTGATTCACTTTTTATTATATTAGCAACTTTTACTACAGATGCAGCTAATTCGGCGGCGCTTTGATTGATTTCATCAGCACCATCCAGCAAGAATAAATAGTGACAATTATTGGTATCATCGTTTCTGATTTTAGGCGGAACTAATGATTCTATAACGGTTCGTGGATTATAATTGTATTTACCTATGAAATCTTTGAATGTTATAACTAGTGGAATTAAGTTGTTTTTTAAGTATTCCTGGGGATGCGCGAAATGATCAACAATTCTTCTCATTAACTTGGATTTTCCAGCCCCCATGCCACCTTCAATTAGTAATATTTTGTTAGCTATTATTTCATCAAAGATATTTACAAGTTTGGCTTTTTTTCTGTGCTTTTTATCAATTGTATCGGCCTCATAAATATCTTGATTGATATAAAATGAGTGTTTACAAATTTGAAAACTTAAAGCTTTATCAGTCTTTTCATTATCATTCCAAATCGAATAAAGGTAATCTCCAATAGCTAATTTGACATTCGACCAATAATTAGGCAAATGCTGTTCTATAAGATTAATCAGACGCGCACCGTCTATGAATATAATTTTACGCGTTTTATATTTTTCATGAATTTTAGCCTGTGCCCCTTGTGTTATTGTACTATTGTTTATAACCCACACTTCAGAAATATAAATCTTTTTCCTGCCGTTTAGAAAGAATCGCTCAATTGCACATTCATCGATTTGACGCTCTATTGACATAAAATCTTGTACAATTTTACCTACTTTTGCGATTATGCCTATATATTCAATATCTCCAAACGTGTCATCCATACGTGAAATGACAAAATCGGCACCCATCTCATTTGATCCATGAGTATATTGTACTTCTTTTATTCTTGATAATTTAGGTAGAAGAAGTTCCAGTAAAGGATGAAAATCGTTAACTTCGTCTTTGATTGCTCCTAAACGTTCTGATTTATTGATTTGCATAAATGGCAATTAGTTTGCTTAAAAATATCCATGAATTCAGATGTAAAAACACGGAGAAGAGAGGACGAAAATGGGGGACGAGAGAAGAAACAGGGGAGCAGGCTTCCAAAATACAGTATTTGATAAGCAAATCATCGCTCCAATTGCATATTATACAGCAGGTGTCATTACCATCAGGCTTAATTACCTACTGTAATTTACAGAAAACACAATCGGTTTTTCTCAGTAAATAGCAGGAAGTCCGGGTATTCTGTGGTCTATCAAGTCAAGGCCCTTCGTGTCGGATCATTATTGCGAGTAAGTGTGTTCATGTGTTCTCTTCCATACCGTGATTCGATTCGCCGTACGGTTCTGTCAGTCGTCCCTACGGGACTTTGGTTTGTTTTATTTGCGTTTCCCCAGGTTAAAACCTGGGGCTAAGATGCATGTCGGCCCTACGGGCCTGCATGTGTTTCCCAGACCGACCTATGGCGAATGTCGTCAGTTGCTACGGGTCTGCATGTGTTTCCCGGATCCATGGCAAATTCCAGGGACGAACAGGCATCGATAGTCTTTGCGGAGTGCGTGGGGTGATCTCGAAACACGCCGGCGTGCTTTTTGGCTCTGAATAGTCTCCGCACTACTCTCAAGGGTCTCCGCACTGCTCTCAAAGGTCTCCGCACTACTCTCAAAGGTCTCCGCACTACTCTCAAAGGTGTCCGCACTGCTCTCAAGGGTGTCCGCACTACTCTCAAAGGTGTCCGCACTACTCTCAAGGGTGTCCGCACTACTCTCAAAGGTCTCCGCACTCCGTGTATAGCTGGTGCTGCTGCGCTCGGTGTTCGGTGAACGGTGACCAGTGTTCGTGGGGTAGCTTATGGGACCTATAGGACGAATGGGACCTATGGGACCTACTGAGTGGCAAAGGGTTTCACTCGGTAGGGGGACGACTGTTACAGGACAGGGATCGGGTGTTACGGGGAGAAATGGCTCAAGCTGGAAGCATGCGCTACTCTCGTTTCGGGTAGCCGAGTAGTGCTAGCGGTGTATCTCGAAAATAATGGGACTGTTTTTAGTGGCACGGGCATCTTGTCCGTGTGTCTTCCAGCGATCATCATGGGACCAGAACATGGGCGAGGCGCCAGTGCCATGCCCGAGCTATTCGCTCCTCTTTCAAGGCACAATGACCGCGAGATGCCCTGGAGTGCGAGGCATCGCACACTCTCTCATTGACACTAGTGGTTGGGTGCGCTTCATCTACAGGTTTACAAAGTATCACCATGCCCACTTACGAATACCAGTGCACAGCCTGCGGCCATGAATTTGAAATCGTCCAGAGTATGAAGGATGCAACGCTTCAGCAGTGCCCGGCCTGCAAGAAGAAGAAGCTGAAGCGCCTGATCGGTAAGGGTGCGGGAATTATCTTCAAGGGCACGGGCTTTTATCAGACGGACTATAAGAACGTGGCTGATAAGCCTGAAGCCAAGCCGAAGGTGGCGAAGGATTCGGAGGCAAAGAGCGGTACGGATGCGAAGCCCGCCGAGAAGAGTGCGACGGATGCCAAGTCCGCATCGGCTGATTCTCCATCGACTTCATCTACAGCTCCAGCAGCACCAGCGGCACCTGCCGCATCATCTCCTGCTGCCAAACCGCTTGACTCGAAGCGGTAAGCTCTCCATTGTGCCGCTAAATGATGGTCTTCTGCTGCATACTCAGAGCGCTGCTACGAATTAGGTAAGGAGCCGACGGTTTTCCGGTTCCCCGGCTCCTATTACCCGTTTCCCATGCCACTTTTACAGTCAGACCGAGCTGTTCCCACAAGTGGCATTTTCAACCCGTTCGTATAACGCTCAATTTCAGCATTGGCATGAATTCTCTGACCACTTTATCACCTGTAATAGTTTACGATACCACGCTACGCGATGGCACCCAGGGGGAAGGCATCTCCCTGTCTGTCAGCGGAAAGCTCAAACTCGCCGAGGCTATGGATGCCTTTGGCTTCGACTATATCGAGGGCGGCTGGCCGGGCTCGAACCCGCGCGACATGCAGTTCTTCAGGGAGGCGCGCCAACTGCGGCTCTCCCATGCGAAACTCACTGCCTTCGGCTCCACTTGCCGCATGGGTATCAAGGCGGAGGACGACTCCCAGCTACGGCTCCTTATCGAGGCGGAGACCCCGGTGGTCACCATCTTTGGGAAGAGCTGGCTGCTCCATGTAACCGAGGTGCTGCGGACGACTCCGGAGGAGAATCTGCGCATGATCGAGGACTCGGTGCGCTATCTCGTCTCGCAGGGGCGCGAGGTCATCTACGATGCCGAGCATTTCTTCGACGGCTACGCGAATAACCCGGAGTACGCGCTGCAAACACTGGCTGCCGCAGTCGCTGGCGGGGCGGGGAACCTTACCCTTTGCGATACCAATGGGGGGAAGCTTGTCGGTGAGTTCATGGAAACCGTGCGGACGGTGCGGAGCCGTTTCCCCGGTATGTCCATCGGCGTGCATTGCCATAATGATGGTGGTCTGGGCGTGGCGCTGTCTCTCGCCGGTGTCGAGGCCGGGGCTACGATGGTACAGGGTACGCTGAACGGATTTGGCGAGCGCATCGGGAACGCCAACCTCACCACCATCGTTCCCAACCTGGTGCTGAAGATGAAGCGCGCAGTCCACTGCGAACACAATCTTCCCCGCCTGCGCGAGCTTTCGCTCCTCGCGGATGACCTGGCCAACGTCAACTCGCATAACAAGGAGCCCTTCGTGGGGCAGAGCGCATTCGCCCACAAGGGTGGAGTGCACGCCAATGCTGCGCAGAAGGTGGCCCATAGCTACGAGCATATCCAGCCAGAGCTGGTGGGGAACCGCCAGCGCATCCTGCTCTCCGATATGGCTGGCGGCAGCTCCGTGCGCATGAAGGCTCGCGAGCTTGGCATAGAGCTGGATGAGAAGTCCCCGGAGATGCGTACCTTCGTGGAAGAGCTGAAGCGCCGCGAGTTCGAGGGGTACGAATACGAGAACGCCAATGCCTCTTTTGAAGTGCTGCTGAACCGGCATTTCCATGGCATGGCCGACAGCTTTAAACTCATCGGCTATCGCGTGATCGTGGAAGTCGCCCGCGAGAGCGGTGCCATAGTATCCGAGGCCACCGTGAAGCTCAATGTTCACGGCGAAGTACGGCACACCGTAGCCGAGGCGCAGGGCCCCGTAGCCGCACTCGACCACGCGCTGCGCAAGGCTCTGGAGATAGAGTACCCGTGCCTGAACCATGTGATACTGCGCGACTACAAAGTGCGCATTCTAGAGCGCGGGTGCGGCACCGATTCCATCGTACAGGTCCTCGTGAAGTCCAGTGATGGCGTGGACTCCTGGTGGACGACTGGTGCGGGAACGAACGTCATTGAGGCCTCATGGGAAGCGCTCCGGGACTCCCTGCTCTACAAACTGCTGATAGACCGCAAGAAGTGCGGTAGCTAGGCGGAAGTAGTCAGACGGGAAGTAGTCAGTAGTCAGTAGCCAGTAGTCAGTAGTTAGTAGTTTTTGTAGGCGGGAAGGCCAGCTAATCCCAACAGGATTTTGTCCAAAACCCAGGGTAGGTGCGAGGTATGAGCACCTACCCTGGGAACCTAATAGATAGCTTGTGGGAGCACATCGGCGGTCATGCGACAGAACCGAGACAGGATTGTCTCGGCTACACTTGACTACCGCCTGCGCTTGCCTCGGGGCTTGGGCGTATTCTTGGCTGAGGCGGGTGGCTTGTGGCCTTTCTTTGGCTTGCGGGGACCGGAGCCATCAGAGCGGCGCTGGGGCTGATTGGCTCGCTTGGATTTCTTGGTCTCCCGGGCGGACTCGAAAGAAATCTTCTGGATGTTACCGGGGACTTCCTGCTTCGCTGTGTCTGGTGTTTCAGCGAGGGCGAAGTCCATCTGCCGTTTGAAGCGGTCTATCTTGAGAATCTTTACCTTGATCGTAGCGCCGAGGTGGAACTGGGTCTTCTTGCGGCGGCCTAGGAGGATTTTCCCGTCATCCACCACATCATAGAAATCATCAGGCAGGGTGGAAACATGGACCATGCCGAAGGCTTGCGACTGGGTTAACTCGATGAAGAACCCATGGCCTCGGATATCTGTAATGATAGCCTCGAAGGCGGTCTTGTCCTTCTTTGCGAGTTCGCGATCGAAGAATTCGAGGAGCTTGATCTTCTGGGATTCGCGCTCGGCGTCGGTGCTGTTGCGCTCGGTATCGGAGATATGTTTCGCGATCTGTTCGAGAGCTTCCTGGGTGTACTGTTCTGCACTCCCCAGCGCTGCGGTGGTGAGATGATTCTTCTCCAGATAGCGCTGAAGTACGCGGTGCACAACGAGGTCCGCGTAGCGACGGATGGGTGAGGTAAAGTGGGTGTAGTCTTGCTTCGAGAGCCCGAAGTGACCATCGGGTGTGGCGCGGTAGTTGGCTTGTTTCAGGCTGCGAAGGAACATCGTACGCAGGTGATAACCCTGTGGATGGGCCTTAATCTGGGCGAGCAGGCGGGTGACTTCCTTCTTCTTCGTCAAGTCGCCCACAGTCAACCCGAAGCCTGCCACATACTCGCGGTACTCGCCGAGTTTCTCGGCATCCGGCTCCTCATGGACCCGGTAAATGCACGGGAATTTCTCCCGGGTAAGCTGGCGCGCGATGGCCTCATTCGCAGCGAGCATGAACTCTTCAATCAGTTGGTGGCTCTCGTCGTACTCGATCTTTTCGATGCGGTCCGCGTAGCCATCCTTGTCCACAAATATCTTAAACTCGGGCATGTCCAGGTCGAGTGAGCCCTGCGTCATGCGGCGGTGGCGGAGCTTGCGAGCGATGTCCCAGAGGGCGCGCACATCGCGCTGAAGCGAGGCGAGCTCCTCGTTGGCCAGACTGCTCAAGGCACGCCCCGTGGACCCGGTCTGATGGGCGGCGGGGAGGGGGAGCGCGCGAATCTTATCGAAATCGTTCTCCGCAATGAGTGCCATAGCCTGCCGGTAAGTCATGCGCTTGCGGCTGCGAATCACGGAGTTGGCGAACTCCACCTTTACTTCCCGCAACTCGCGCGAGTAGGTGATGAACACGCTCTTCGTAAGCCGGTCTTCGGCCTCCACCAGACTGCACAAGCCGTTGGAGAGGACATGGGGCAGCATGGGGATCACCGTGCCTACGAGATAGGTCGAGTTCCCGCGCTGGTTCGCTTCCTTATTCAAGGCGGTGCCCACCCTGACATACGAGGATACATCCGCAATATGGATACCGACCACCCAGCCACCATCCGCTTGAGGCTCTATGTGGAGCGCGTCGTCGAAATCCTTCGCATCATCCGGGTCGATGGTAAAAACGTTCTTCGTACGCAGGTCCATGCGCCCCACCAACTCCGCGGGTTGCACGGTTCGCGGGAGTTTAGCCACTTCTGCCAGCACTTCCTGCGGGAACTCCGGGTCCAGATCGTAGGTGTGGAGGATCGCCTTATACTCAGCAAAGGGAGTATGGCTGGCACCGAGGATTTCAACATACTCCGCCTGTGGGTTGAGGTGGCGGTGTTCCCACTCAAGGAGCTTCACAACAACTTTGTCGTCCACTTTTGGCGGTGGTTTCAAGCCGCTGCGCTGCGGGTCCGGCACGAGAATGTCCTGCACGATCCGTGGGTCATCCGGGACAATATAATAATAGAGTCGGCTCTTCTGGAGCGTACCTGTCAGGGTCGTACGGTTGCGCTCAATGATGCGAATGACTTGCGCACTCGCCACTTCCGGTGCGTGGCTGGGCTTGCGGCCTCCTGGTTTGTCTGCCTTGAAAGCTGGCCGCTTTGAATGCTCCAACCGCGCTACCACCCGGTCGCCATGCAGTGCCGTATGCGTGTCCTCGGGGCGCACGGAGATGCTCTCCCCCCCTCTCTCCGGGATGATCATCGCCGCACCATTCTGCCGGAAGCGGATGATCCCAGTGACCAGTCCGGCCTCGTTTGGCAGTATGTAACGTTCGCCCTTGGTGCGCACAACCACGCCTGTCTTAAGGAGCGTTTCAAGGTCGGCGCGGAACTGCTCCTGCGCGGTACCGGGCACATCGATAGCTCGTTGGAGGGCCTCTGCGGTCGAAGGCACATAACCGCGGCGTTGGAGGACTTTGAGAATGGAGTTGGTAAAAGACATAGCGTAATTAGAACTATGCAAGGAAACACACTGCTGGCGATAACTAAGCGAATATCAATGGGACGGGATACACGAGGATGTGCGGAATGGACAAGAATGGAGGAGATGGACGCGAATCGTGATGGACATACATCTTGGGTCTGCCAATGCTTAATGCGATGAGTATGCACGACACCGCATCAACAGGCTGGCTGGAAAAGTTACCGATTGTCGGCCACATCTATCGTAACCGAAGTCTGGTCTGGCAGTTCACCCTACGCACCGTTCATCTGCGGCACAAGGGAAGCTATCTGGGGATAGTCTGGAGCTTGGTCAATCCGTTGTTAATGCTAGGGCTTTACACCGTGGCCTTCGGCCTGATCATGAAGGGCGGATTCCATGTCAAGGAAGGTGAAACCACACTGGACTATGCCCTCGGTATCTTCATCGGCATGAGTATTTATGGGCTGGTGGCAGAGACTTTTGGCGGGGCTCCATTCATAATCATTGGCAACACCAACCTGGTTAAAAAAGTGGTCTTCCCTCTCGAGATTCTACCCGTGGCCACCGTGCTGGCGGCGCTTTACCACTTCTGCATAGCCATGCTATTATGTGGTCTGGGTCTGCTTTTCCTGGGGCCAGGGCTGACCCTCTACGCGCTATGGGTCCCGGTGATTCTCTTCCCCTTGATTCTATTGGCACTGGGGTTGGCGTGGTTAATCTCGGCACTCGGTGTGTATTTCCGGGACATTTCCCAAATCACCGGATTTTTCTCCACGCTTTTCTTTTACCTCAGCGCCATCTTCTTCTCTCCATCTAGAATCCCGGGGGCATTCCGGAACTTGTTTGAACTAAATCCCATGTTACTTGGCATCGACCTCACCCGGAAAGTGCTGCTCTGGAATCTGCCAGTGGATATGATGTCGCTCGCTTATCTGTACGGCTTCGGCGGATTGACTTTCGTCGGGGGTTACTGGGTATTTCGCAAGCTAAAGCCGGGGTTTGCCGACGTGCTTTGACCAATTGGAGAGAAGCTTCTCCGCATTGTAGATGGCATTAAAATGGGTGATCGCCCACTCGTGCGCATTGCTGCCGATCCGCTCATAAAGCTCATCATAGGTGGAGAGGAGACGAATCAACAGCACCCAGGCCTGGACATCATCGGGGTCCAGGAGAAAGCCATTAATCGTGTGGTCTATAGCTTCGGAAACGCCGCCAACATTCGTAGCCAGTACTGGCAGCCCACGTGCCATGGCCTCTGGGATGACATTCGGTAACCCATCGCGATCCCCATTCGGTGCTACGGTGCCGGTGAAGAGAAGGATATCCGCCCATTCATAATGTGTAGAAACCGCGACGGCATCTATGGCACCGAGGAGAGTAACCTTACCTACCAACCCCAGTCGCTCGATTTCGCGAGTTAACTCCGCATGAAGCGAGCCGCCACCCACAATTCGAGCCTCGAACGCAACCCCGGCCGCATCGAGTGCAGCGCATATCCGCAGGAGGAGGGCGTGTCCTTTCTTCGGAACCAGTCGACCGACGTTGAGGAGTCGCATCGGGGTACGATTGGCGCGTAGGGATTTAAGCTCGGGCATGGGAGTATCCAGCCCGCGACGAATAAGGATAATTTTGCGTGCTGGCACCGCGTGGTTCACAAGCCCATCCGCCGTGGCCCGCGTGGATGTGTGGATAAACGCCGCCTCGGCTGCTTTATCTTTGAGGAGCATATCGCCCCCATGCTCGAACACATCGTACGCATGGGCGCCGAATGACCATGGTATTTGCAGCTTTCGTGAGAGAAGTAATGCCGCGGCAGCGGGCATTGTGGACCACACCGCATGAATCCAGTCCGGCTTCTCCCGTTTAAGAGCTGTCTCAATCATCAAGGCTGCCGCCCATCCCCACAGGTTCTCGAAGACATCAAGGGCCGATGTCATATCCCTGGACCAAAGTAGCGCCAGCACCCGCTGCAACTCGCGGGGGTCACGGAGCAAAGCGAGTGGCACATACCAGAAAAGCACCTGTGGCAGCATCCGGATGTGCAGCCTGCGGATGGGCAGCCCCTCAAAGGAGTCTGCACCTCCCCACAGAGAATAGAGCCTCACGTCCACACCGAGCGCCCGCATGGACCGCACTTCACGTTGCAGGAATGTCTCTGTCCTGAGTGGAAATGTAGTGAAGAGGTAGGCAACTTTGAGCGGGCTATTCATGCGGAGTTCAGATACGCGCAAGAGCGACGAGTTCATTAATAAACTGGTCCGGGTGATCGTCTTGCCGCAAAGCACGGAATCGTTCCCTTAATATAGCAAATTCGTCCGGTCTATCAAGCCACTCACGCAGTTGGTGAATCAGCCCGCGGTTTGTCATGGCGAATTTACCGGCACCCTTCTTGCAGAAATAGTTTACAGTCAGCCGCTCCTGAGGCATAAGTCCACCCCGTGCCTCAAAGAGAATGGGACATCCCATATAGAGCGCTTCCGTGGTGAGATTGGCACCACCACGAGCTATCACAACATCACTGGCAGTGAGCAGCTCAGGCATACGCGTGCTGTAGCCTTCAATATGGAGTGTAAGTCTGTGCGTCGCTTTCCATGCAAGCGTAGCATCATAGAGTTTCTGATTGCGCCCGCACACCACTATAATCTGGAGGCGGTCCGCCATGACATCCAGTGCATCCAGCAAATGAATGTGGTTGGCAGCACCCTGCCCACCGGTTGCCAAAAAGAGGGTAAACCGATCCGGCGACAGACCCAGAGTCTTCGTGCGAATATCCCTTGGAGTTTCCTGTATCGCCGCATGTTCAAAGAAGGCAGGCGGCAGGAAGTTTGAGAATATCCGGGACTTCTCTGCCTGAAGACCGAGACTCTTTGCATGGGCTTCCGCCTCCCGGTTACGTGAGTAGAAGCGATCCACGGCTGCCGAGTACCAGATGCGGCTGTACCCAAAGCCCCCTGAGTATTCGCCACAGTATGTCACACACTTAACCTGTGGCCCTAACACAGCGCGGGCGGTCTCGAAGTATCCGCGATTGGTGCTATCATGCACGCTAAAGATGAGGGTGGGTTTGAAGGTCTCCAGGCACTGGCGGTAGTACGTGCCACCAGCATTCAATCCTGCTCCTTGTAGAATACCAAAGCCCTCCGCCACCCACCAATAAATGTTATGCAGCCAGGGGCAGCGAAGCTGGATGACATTGTACACCCAGACGCCGAAACGAGTGATTGCAGAGCTGTTCTCTAATATATGCTCCACCCGCACCGATACCTCGGCATCGTGTGATTGTGCAACCCATTCTTTGAACGCATACGCCCGGCGATCATGCCCCGTACCGGTGCTGGAAGTCAGCACCAGAATACGAATAGCTTTCTGTTCAACCTCGCCGGGTTGCGGAGTTACAGGCATGCAGATTGGCTAGAGTGCTTGAAATAGAAGGGCTACATTAGCCCCACCGAAACCACTACTGTTGGACAGTACGGTGCGCGGTCCCGTCTCCCGGCTTTCCTGAATAATGTTTACCCCGCGAGCCTCGGGGTCCATCTCAGTTATATGGGCAGAACCAGGAGTAAAACCTTCCTTGATGGCCAGGCAACAGAATGCAGCCTCCATTATGCTGGAAAGGGATAGCCCGTGTCCGGTCAATGCCTTTGTGCTACTCACAGCAGGCCCCTTGCCATCCGTACCAAACACAGTCTTCAGTGCACGCAGTTCGGATTGGTCGCCATGCTGGGTCGAGGTGGCATGCGCATTGATGTAATCGATCTCCTTGGTGCTTACCTTGGTGTTTTCCAGCGCGATTCGGATGGCTCGTGCAAGCCCGTCCCCTTCTGGATGCGAGGCTGCTACGTGGTGCCCATCCGTGGCCTGCCCCCAACCCAGTAACTTCGCATAAATCTTTGCTCCACGCGCACGCGCGATGGACTCTTCCTCAAGCACCATGACCACCGAACCTCCCGTTCCCACAAAGCCGTCACGCTTCTTGTCAAAGGGGCGGGATGCGGTGTCTGGATTACTTGAAGTAGTCAGCACTCGCATGCTTACGAATGGGATAATCGTCTCTATGCTCAAGTCCTCGGCCCCCACCACGAACATCCGGTCCTGCCTGCCCAATGCTATCTCGTCCCACGCTGCGCCAAGGGCATGCCCCGAGCTGGCGCATGCAGAAACAAACCCCACAGAAGAGCCCTTGATATGGTAGGTGGCGGCGAGATTAAATGTGAGTGTACCGGCAATGGATGATACTATCCCCAAGGGCGGGCAGCGCTGGGGCCCTACTTTGTGCAGGCGGTCCAGATTATAGTAGATTCGTGCCGGGGAACCAGCCGATGCCGTATAGAGTCCAGTGCGCGGATTGCTTATGGCATCAGCATCCAACCCGGAGTCCAACATGGCCTGCTGAAAGGCATGATAGGCATAAACGCCATGCGGTGCCAGTCCTCGCAGTACCTCGAGCTTTAGTTTAATTGAAGCCGGGAACACCCAATCCTCCGGCTCATTGGACTCGGTATTAAACCCCTCCAACGCAGCCGCGATTTTGACTGGAAAGTTTCGTGCAACGAAAGGCGGATACATCACTATACCATGCCGGAGATGCTTGAGGTGGTCAGTTACCGTAGCAGCATCCAAGCCCACACAGGTAGTGAATCCCAATCCTGTTACAACTACATTACGCATTCCCTGATAAGAGAGGAAACCGGTGAGTTAAACAAGCCGGAATAGAGGCAAGCAGGTGGAAACGAGGGAAACGGAAGTTCCTTAACAGCAAAAATGCCGTGCCGTCGGTGCTCATTTCATTGCTAAGGTAACTCCTTCTCGACTCAGGGTGTGAAATTCTCGACTCGGGGAGCTAAATTCTCGACTCGGGGAGTGAAATTCTCGACTCAGGGGGTGGATTTCTCGACTCAGGGAGTGGATTTCTCGACTCGGGATGTGGATTTCTCCACTCAGGGTGTGAAATTCTCGACTCGGGATGTGGATTTCTCGACTCAGGGTGTGAAATTCTCGACTCGGGGTGTGGATTTCTCGACTCAGGGTGTGGATTTCTCCGCTCAAGGAGTGAAATTCTCGACTCAGGGTGTGAAATTCTCGACTCGGGGAGTGGATTTCTTGACTCGGGGTATCTTTTTCCAGACCTTGGGTATCTTTTTCCAGACCTTGGGAGTCTTTTTCCAGACCGCCGGGGTGATCTACCAGACGGAAGAGGTCGTCTTCCGCAGCGCAGGGTCAACCTAGTCCGACAAAGGACTCAATGGACAAGAAGGACTTAATGGAATTTCTGATCATGACCTGGACGATCATGAAACTCTACCGACTCCTTCCGCATCTTCCCCTTCCGACTTTGCACCTCAGTGCCTACACACACTACACCACCGTCGGCAGCATCGCATAAGTCAGCGTGACTTCATCGGCAAAGCACACCCGCTCCCCATTGCAGTGAATCGTCCCTTCAAAGACGGCCAATGGGTAGTGAATCTTCTTCACTTTCACCTTAAGATGCAGAAATTCTCCAGGGCGGCAAAGCCGATGACAACGCACGCCTTCGGAGGCAAAGAAGTAAATTTTAGTCGGGTCCACCTTGCCGGCGAACTCTTCACGCTCTGATTTAAGTAAAAATAGCACTCCAAGTTGCCCCAATGCCTCCATCATTATGGATGCAGGAAAGATGGGATTCCCCTTAAAATGGCCCTCAAGAAAAGATTCGTCACCAGAAATTCGATAGCTTCCTTCCCCGGTTTCATGGTTTATCCGAGCTTCCTGAAGGAAGAGAAACGGAGGTTGTTGTGGCATCGCAGCGGAGATTTCCTCCATGGTGAGCGCACGTTGTTTCTGCGGAATCGGTAAACCCTTCACCTTACAATCCAGATACATTTTTAAATCTCCTATGGTGCGCAATCCGCGAAGTTCCTCGTTCTGAATAGTTAATGACAGGCTTTCCTCCACCTGCATAATAATTTCGACCATTAGGAGTGAGTCTATACCCAGATCCTCGAAAAGCCTTGTAGAATCTCGGTTTTCACGGACTACGGGACGAAACTCAGGCTCGATAAAACGCTCAATAATGCCCAGAACTATGGTCGGCACCAGATCGGGGTTACCAGTGTGACGGTAAGTCACGGCGGCCTCAATAGTTTGTGGTGAACACCGTTTCAGGGCCTCACGAAGTTCGGTTTCGTTGAAATTTGTTTTCAAGTCCGATGAAATTGGTGGTTGTATGGTTGTGGTCATGATTTGGGGATAGGGATGACCAGTTTATTTATGCGACGAGGAAAAGCTGTAATCTTTGTAAGCTGTATCCAATAATAGTACAGAGCGAGAGTGTAAATAGTATTTTTTGCAGCCGACTAAAGTGTTTCAGTATGCCGGGTAATCCCATTCCAACATATACGCGAAAAATTGACGTCTGGATGCCTCGGTTGCACTATTTTCACAAGAATTCGAATTTATTCACCTTTCATCTTATGAATCCCGCTGAAATTTCCCAAAAAATCGCCGTACTCCGTAAAGACATAGCTCATCACGATGACCTGTACTATAAGAAGGCCACCCCTGAAATTAGTGATTTCGCCTACGATGGCTTAAAGAGCGAATTAGCACGACTCGAATCTTCCCATCCTGATCTGGGTACAGGACAGTCGCCATCCACCAAGGTGGGTGATGACCGACTGGAGGGCTTCGTGACCTATAAACACCGCCAGGGAATGCTCAGTCTGGATAATACTTACAGCCAGCAAGAGTTGACCGATTTTGATGACCGATTGAGAAAACTCTTCAACCGCGATAACCTGGCTTATTGTGTGGAACCCAAAATAGATGGTCTCGCAATCAGTCTTACCTACGAGAATGGCCGCTTCACCCGGGGAGTCACTCGCGGAAATGGGATTGAGGGAGACGATGTCACGCGCAATTTACTCACCCTCCCTACCCTGCCCCGCGAACTCAAAGGTCGTGGTATCCCGCCGTTGATGGAAATCCGAGGCGAGGTTTACATGACCGTGGCGGAGTTTGACCGGATTAACCGGGAGCGCGAACTCGCCGGTGAGCAGACCTACATGAATCCCCGCAATCTGACTGCCGGTACGGTCAAGCAGCTAGACCCAGCCGAAGTGGCGAAGCGGCGCATTGAGATTGTCCTCTATGGAGTGGGCTACTGTGAGAATCCACCGTGGCAACAGCAACACGAGCTGCGTGACTACTATAAAGAGTGGGGTCTGCCCACCGTGGAATGGACGGAGCATGTAGTAGGTGCGAATGCCGTGTGGGCAGCCATCTGCAAACTCGACACACTTCGCCACACCTTCGCCTACGGTACGGATGGTGCAGTCGTTAAGCTGGATGATCTAGCCCTGCAGCGACAGGCGGGATTCACCAGCAAAGCCCCACGCTGGGCAATAGCCTACAAGTATGCCCCGGAGCAGGTGGAGACCTTGCTCGAGCGTATTACCATACAAGTCGGGCGCACAGGTGCACTCACTCCCGTGGCCAATCTTCGCCCCGTCCTGCTCGCGGGGTCCACAGTCGCTCGTGCCACCCTGCATAATGCAGACGAAATCGCGCGTAAGGACATCCGCGAACGCGACACGGTGCTGGTCGAAAAAGCCGGCGAAGTCATCCCGGCCGTAGTGAGTGTTGTGCTCGGTAAACGCCCGGCCTCCAGTGTACCCTACATATTCCCCAGTGTCTGCCCGGAATGCGGCTCCCCCGCCACCCGCTCAGCCGGGGAAGCGGTCTGGCGCTGCCCGAATGATGATTGCCCTCCGAAACTGCGCCGCCGCATCGAACACTACGCCGCCCGTGGTGCCATGGACATCGAGGGCCTGGGCGAGGCCAATGTAGAACAACTCGTGAGCAAGGGCTTGGCAAAAGATATTGCCGACCTCTACAGCCTGACACTTCCCCAGCTCATGACACTCGACAAGTTCGGCGATAAGTCTTCGCGAAACCTACTGGCTGGTATCGCAGAGAGTCGCAACCGCGACTTGTGGCGTCTTTTCTTCGGCCTTGGCATACCGGATGTGGGCGCACAGTCTGCAAAGGATATTTCGCGAAAGTTCCACAACCTCACCGCTCTGATGAACGCCACCGAAGCCGAGTTAATGCAAATCGATGGCATTGGCGAAGTGGTGGCTGCAAGCATTGTGGAATTTTCAAGAAATGAACGGAACCGCATCCTGGTTGACAGGCTGATTGCCGCCGGAGTGAACCCCCAGGCACCCGCCCCGGCAAGCACCGGAGACTCCCCATTCGCCGGGAAATCCTGCGTACTCACCGGCACCCTCCCCACCCTCTCCCGCGACGAAGCCACAGCCCTCATCGAGCGCGCCGGAGGCCGCAGTGCATCCAGCGTCAGCAAGAAAACCGACTACGTGATCGCCGGAGACAGCGCAGGCTCCAAACTCGACAAGGCCCGCTCCCTCGGAGTCACCGTCCTGGACGAAGCCCAGTTCATTGCACTTCTACCCGAAGGAATGAGGCCGACGAAGGGATAGACGTCTGTACAGCTCGGTCAATAGCGTCAACAAAAAGCTAAAAAACTGATAGCGAATGGCTGCTAGCTTCCCTGATTACTCCCATCGTGAAACTCGCCGGTGTGTTATTGGGGTGAAGGAGAGGAGCACTTTTAGGTTCGTTGGCAACTATCGAGCGGGAAACGCCATCAGTCGGCCAGACCCAGAGCGCTTAATTGGGTTTGGCGATATTTCAGAGGGGTCATTCCTGAATACGCTTTAAAGCATACAAAGAAACGGGCCGGGTTCTTGTAACCACAGTCCATGCCAATCTCAAGGACACTTTTCGTAGTAAGCCTCAAAGCTCGCGCGGCAAACTCCATCCGTGCCTCCGTTACGAGTTCACTTGGTGACTTGCCAAAATAGTGACGCGTTGTCCTGGCGCAGTGCTCGGCTGAGCGCCCGGTTGTTTGTACAAAGGCAGCCACACCACCACAGAATATTTCCGGCTCCCGGACTTTAAAGCAGGCATCGCTCAGCCATTCTGGAATTGATGGATGGGGTAAATTCAATTGCCGGACGATTAACGAATTCATCAGATTCAGTAAGAACCGCTCCAAGTAGAATTTCGTGTGTGGGCTTTCCGCCAGAGTTGTGACCGCAAGAGCGAGTTCATCACAGTAATGGCGCAAAGCTTTGGTGACAGGCAGGGGATTTTCAGATGGATAAAAGGCTGCCATTTCCTCCGGAAAACGCGTGATAAATTGCTGCATAAACGCCTGTGGAAATGCCAGATTGGTGAAACTAAATCCACCGCTTCCGTTTGGTAGTAATTGATGGGCGTCCGAAGGCCGTATAAAGACGATGTCCCCGGCCTGAAGAGCGACTTTATTTTGGTTAACGCAGTGCAGACACACTCCGGAATCTATCCAAAATATCTCGTAAAAATCATGAACATGGGTTCGGGGTAAATGATTTCTCCCCCAGGATACGCGTACCAAATGAAATACCTCGTTGGTATCAGCTATATCATTCCATCGTAGTAGCTGCATGGTGAATTGTGAATGGCGGGATAATTTGACGGCACATCAAAATAAACAACAATATTGTCAGAATATGGGGAGGATAATCATGCGCATTTCAGGCATAATGCCTAAACGCCATGAGCCATACAAATAACTTACCCAGTGCTGCTCCAGTTGTCGATGAAGCGAATGTGTTTAAGGCAGAGCTAAACTTCCATGAGGCTTGGTTAGCTCATCAGTATGCGCACCCGGCAATTCGGGAGGCAGCTTGTCTTGCGGCCCAGTATCCTGCCTGTCTGTCTCCTATTGAACCAAGCGATCGATTTGCAGGACGCTACTATGCGACTCCAGGAGTAGGCAAACCCGTGCGCGAGCATCGCGGGTATCAAATGCCGTGGCATGCGATGAAGTACAACATGCCAGCACTGGGGTTCGCCGCTCTGCGCCCAGGCTGGGGCTCATCCACGCCGTATTTCTTCGATGAGCGCATCCTAAATATGAAAATGGAGGAGGCCAAACTCTCCGATCCATCGCTGTTAAACAAACTGGAGGATCTGATTGCCTTCTGGCGCGAGCATTCGCCGGTGGAGGTGTGTTTGGATGCAATGCCACAATCCCTTAAGGATGTGTTACCCTTTACCAATCTCGACTCTGCACAAACCGCCCATCCCGCCTATCCGCTCATCCGTATGACCGGGCCAATGCTGGACTTCGAGAAACTAATCGTTCTCGGCATTCCTGGAATGCGTGAGGAGATTCAGCACTTGCTCTCGGAATCGACTAACAACGACTCCACGCAACTGTATCGAGGGATGTTGATGAGCTTGGATGTCTTGTCGAATGTCTGTATCCACTACGCGAATCAATCCCGGTCAATGGCCTCCAATACCACAGATACTGAAGTGAGTGCGGATATGCTCAAACTGGCCGTAATTTTGGAACAGCTTCCGTCAAAGGCTCCGGATGGTCTGCGTGGCGCGATGCAACTAGTCCTTCTCTATGCCACCCTATCCACTGCGTACAGTTTTGGGAGAATGGACGATTACCTCGGTAATCTCTTGGAGCAGGATTTGTCGAATGCGACCATCACAGAGAAGGAAGCCCTCAGTTTGGTCATCAGCCTGTGGCAGATAATCGCGGATTGTGGGGCACCTTTTGACAATCGAATCATCATTGGGGGGGCAGGTCGTAAGTATCCCGCACAAGCGGATCGATTTGCGCGCCTGGCACTGGAAGCAACCCGCTTGGTCAAGGAGCCGTTGCCACAGTTATCGCTTCGCTTCGACCCCGAGTCTTCTGGAGAGCTATATGCCCTGGCGATGACCTCGCTAAGTGAAGGCCGCACCTTTCCACTGCTCTATAATGATCGGGTAAATATACCTGCCGTAGCAAAAGCCATGGACGTGCCCCTACAGGATGCCGAACAATATGTGCCCTATGGCTGTGGTGAATACGTCTTGTACAAAAAGAGCTTTGGTACTCCCAGTGGTGTGATAAACCTGACCAAGGTACTGGAATGCGTGCTGCGAAACGGTGAAGAAAAACTCAGCGGGCGCACGATTGGTCTTCCCATGGGGCGACTGGAAGATTTCAAAACATTTGAAGACCTCTGGCATGCGTATGCCAGCAATGTCGAGTACTGGGTGACGCACCTGGCTGAGCAGCAAAAATGGGAATACGACTACGTGGGCGCCAACGCTGGGTGGCTTTATTTCAGTATCTTGTATGAGGATTGCCTGCAGCGCGGACGCAATCTCTTTGCTGGCGGAATCCATCACCTTGGTGGGACTCTCGAAGCCTATGGCCAGATTAATGCCGCCGATAGCCTGACCGCCATCAATGAGCTGGTCTTTCGCCAGCGCAAGATTGCAACACGTACACTCATGCAGGCTTTGGACCAAAACTTTCAAGATGCAGAGGATATTCGACGACTATTAGTGAATGCTCCAAAATACGGCAATGATGACACCATTGCTGATCTGATGCAGGTGCGCGTGCACAAGCACCTCTGCCATACCACGCGCAACCAGGCTGCTCGCGTGGGGCTGGATTCTTATCTGGTGGTTATAATCAACAACCTCATGAACACAATTCTCGGCAGAAATACACTTGCCTCTGCCGATGGTCGACTTTCAGGTTCCCATCTAGCCAATGCCAATAACCCAGCTCCCGGAATGGATCGGGCTGGTACTACAGCTTTCTTGAATTCCCTGCTCAAACTGGACCCAACCATCCACGCTGGAGCGGTTCAGAATATGAAGTTTGGACGGGATTATTTTACGCCCGCACTAAGACCCAAGCTGGATGCGATGCTAGGGGTGTATTGGAGAGAGGGAGGCACTCAAGCAATGATGACAGTTCTGGCCAGAGACGATCTGGAAGCCGCCCTGCATGAACCGGAGAAATACCCCAACTTAATGGTCAGGGTAGGAGGGTTTAGTGCCCGCTTCGTAGAACTCCCCAAAGATGTACAGCGGGAAGTACTGGCTCGAACTCTCAATTAAACACAAGTGTAGACATCCTCAAGTCGTGGGAAATGAGATGAACTCTGTTTACCTTCAAGAGCGCCAGCGTCGCGCACCAGCGGCCCAGGTAGGTACTATACAAGATCGGGAGCGCTGAAGGCGCGGCACAAGGGAGTCGCGGGACATCTCCTTGGGTCCCGCCTTCAGCGCTGCCAAGGGAAATTAGACTCACCTCATTTCCCATGCATACAAGGTGTCTCGCCCCCTACTTACCTTCAGACGTTCGCCTGGTGGCTTCATCGATTTCCGTGGAGTTCAGACCGAGTCTGCCGTACTCAGGAATCCGCCCTCTCATGGCTTGGTAGAGAAAGAGCCCAACAAAGGTGAAAGTCACTACACTTAGGATGAGTTGCAAGACATAGGCACTCGAATAGTCCTTGGTGGTACCATCGGAAAACCATTTGGAGTAGTAGTATATCCAGCTACCCACTGCGACTTGCATGGTCGCGCTCAGTGCAGTATTAATCATCCCAAATCCAGAACTCAGTGTCCCAATCTTATCGCGTGGCATATACTCGTAGAGCAAGGGGCCGGATATTATACCCAGACAACCAGTGCCACTACTGATGCACATGATTAAAAACCACAGGGACATACTGGGGACCCCATTCGACGAGAACACCTTGATACAGAGGAGCGTAACTAGAGCCAGGGCCACTGTATTGACTGTTCCCAATACCCATGCCCAGAGCCGGGGATTGGCGTTTGGAGCGAGATTACGCAGGATTTGAAAACACATCAAGATGGTGGCTCCACCTGCCACAGTTCCCAGTAGGCACAGTACCATCATGGCAGGCCAGGGTGGGAGGTCCATGGGATCCATTACTGCGAAAGTACGATAGGTAAAGTAGGTACCGTATCCCGCAACGCTCGAAATAATCAGCATGTACCACAAGTTCAGGCGAGGAAGTTTGTCTGCAAACCAGCCCATGACTGGTGTCACCAAAAAGTTGGCCAAAACCATGGTAGGGACGCCTGTGAGTGCAATGTTGGGCTTGCTGTACTGGAATTGCTCAACGAGCAGGAGCGTGTTGAAAGCACCGAGGCTTGGTCCTATAAATGTGCCGGAGCAGTAGTACATATATATCCACCACCAGCGTTTTTCACAGAAAACATCCCGCAACATTTTTGCCATGAAGGCATACGGGAAAAAGATGATGTAGCTCCACGCGCTCTTTTCTCCGTCGCCAATATACTTCCTGAATAATCGGTATATCAGCAGGATTGGCATAAAAAAGAGCACAAGCATAAAGTCTGTCCCATGAATAGGAATGTATATCCATGGGCGCCATCCGAACTGTGCTACAGGGGAAGCCGGCATGGGCAATATCAGTGGTATTGTGGCCAATAATAAAACCCAGTCCCACCATCTGGGTTGCGCAAAATTCGTTTTCACAAACCGCAAGAGCTTACTGAATTGGATCTCTTTCAGGGAGATGAGATGAACCCCTGGCGGCTTCACCTCGCGCACTACGAAGGCAAGCATACAGAGATTCACAATATTGAGCGCTGCCGCCAGGAGATAGCACATCTGCTCACCAGTCAGAATAAACGCGGGCCAGAGAGCTGTGGCATCAATGTAATATTTCTCATCGAACTGGGCAAACATGACCTGAAAGAAAAGCATACTAGCCATATTCACCATGAGAATACGAATCGCTATAGCACGCCCGCGCTGCGGTGGCGGAATAACCTCCAGCCAAAGGGGCTCCTGTGTACTGCCAACATCCCCCAGGATGGAACTCACCACGATAAGCTGAATGAGTATTCCCAGGGTCGGCGCGAAGGGGATTAACACCATCGCAATCATGGTGCCGCAACCAGCTATCAACAGAAACGGTCGTCTGCGCCCAAACCGACTCCAGAGGCGATCACTGATATAGTTAACCAATGGACCCAATATGATACCGAACCATAAGCCCACACTGGTCAGTAACCCTATAAGTCTCGTATCATCGGTAAATCGTCTCAAAGTCAACGGCAGCGCAGTGCCTGAGACGAACATGGTATATAACCCAGTAAACCAAGTTGAATTAATTAAGATCAGCCAGATGAATGGAATCTTTGGCTGTTGAGTAAGCAGGGGGCGATGAATGGTAAACATTGCTGAGCTTAAACCTATCCATGGGGGATACCGTGGAGGCTATACAGTGTAATCATTGCCCATGGACATCGTGCAAGCCTTAATTAGTGGTATCTTATGCCAATTGAACATTACGAGGTCATTCGGCTGTTTCAAGATACTCCCCCTATTATTGCCGGTGCCCTTCCGTGCTTGGCAACAGGAGTAAATCCGTTTTTAAGGTAATCAGTCGCCAGAACTTCTCTAATATATTCCATGAAATTACTTTTGTTGACGAACGAATACCCGCCATACACCTATGGGGGCGCGGGAGTCCATGTTGAGTACCTGAGCCGTGAACTATCGCGCTTGATGCCGGTGGAAGTACGTTGCTTTGGCGACCAGAAGCAACCCGATGGACCTTTGTCCGTGCGAGGCTACGATGCCTCATCGGCAAACTTTACCTGTCCAAAGGAGCTGGCAGGGATATTCGCCGCAGCCCAGCGCTGTCTGGATTTTAATAGTTCCGGTACAGATGCGAGCATAGTTCACTGCCACACATGGTACACGCATTTGGGTGGCATCATCGCGAAGCTCAACTACGGCATTCCTCTTGTGGTCACAGTACATTCACTGGAACCCTTGCGCCCCTGGAAGCGGGAGCAACTGGGTGGCGGGTACGACTTCTCCCTATGGGTGGAAAAGACCGCGTTGGAGATGGCGGACGCAGTCGTAGCCGTTTCCCATGGCACGAAGGAGGATGTGTTGCGCCACTTCCACGTGGACAAGAAGAAGCTGCATATAATCTACAATGGTATTGATACCGACGAGTATCATAAGGTGTCCACGACATCAGCCCTTCTGCGCTATGGCATAGACCCGGCGAAGCCTTATGTGCTCTTTGTCGGCCGTATTACACGGCAAAAGGGGATTACTTATCTCGTCGATGCCATCAAGTACATGGATCCGGGCTTCCAGATTGTGCTCTGTGCCGGTGCGCCGGATACGCCAGAAATCGCTGCGGAAATGAAGGAAGCGGTGGCTGCGGCTCAGCGCACGAGGGATGGGATCATCTGGATTGCAGAAAAGGCGGATAAGACCAGCGTCATCGAGCTGTATAGCAATGCAGCTGTATTCTGCTGCCCCTCCATCTACGAACCCTTTGGCATCATTAATCTCGAAGCCATGGCCTGCGAAGTGCCTGTCGTGGCAAGCGCCGTTGGCGGGATTCCTGAAGTCGTCGTGCACGGGGAAACCGGGTTCCTCGTGCCGCTAGCCCAGCATCATGAAAGCCCGTTTACGCCGTATGACCCGGATGTATTCGCCCGCGACCTCGCACTGCCGATCAACAAACTGATGGCCGATCCTGCCCTGCGCGAAAGACTCGGCAAAGCCGGGCGCGTTCGTGCAGTCAACCAGTTCTCATGGACAACAATTGCCGCCCAGACTCATGCACTTTATAGTAAGTTGGTGTAGGGAGTCGGCACTGAAGGCAGGAGTCAGAAGCGATACCTTTATTCCGCTCACACATTTTCACTGATGACACGGATTCGGTTACCTGCCTTTATCCGTGTCATCTGTCACGTCCTGATTTCAATTTGACACATTTTTATGCTCACTGCTTCTCATGCAGGGATAAATTAAATATATATT
>JANRLC010000054.1:0-25761 GCA_033762955.1 Verrucomicrobiota bacterium
CGGCTACACTACCTCCGGTATCCCCGGCGAAACAGACTGCCCAGGATCACGGCCAGGCCGATGGCGATGGCATACCCGAAGCTGATGCGTGCGGGCTCCGGGATCGTGCTCTGGACCCAGTCGATTCGCTCACTGATACGAGTGCTGTAGAACGCGCTGGGTTTATCGAGGATGCTTTCGGTTATCAATTGCCAGCCCACGCCATCGCTCTGGTAGAGGCCGCCGCGGTCAAAGAGTGTTGCGTTAAACGAACCGGCTCCAGTTGCGCTGGTACTGTAGGGGCCGTCGATTGCGTAGTTAATAGCGGCTAGTTTCCAGATGCCAGCTTCCTGAATAAAGACTGCCCCACCGGAATCGCCTTCGGAGAGGTGGGCTTCGTTCGCACCACCGGTTTGGTTGAAATCAGCGGTGAGGTAGAGGCCACCATCGGCATAGCCACTTACTGTGTTCGTGCCCCAGCGCTGGGTGTTTTGCCATGCCCCGAATTCCCAGCCTTTTAGTTCAGCGTTTACGGTGACGGCATTCCCTTTCTCGCGACCGCGACCAAAGACGACTAGCTCTTTTCCCAATTCCTGACCTGCAGTGTATAGCGGGGCGTAGTTGGGGAATGTCCCACTCACTTGCCAGATGGTGAGATCACTTGATGCGTCCTCAAACTTTGCGGTGGTGGTGTAATTCGTGCCCTGATAGGTAAAGGTGTCGCCAACACTATAGAGAAAGTTGATGTGCTTTGCGGTGACGAAGGCATTCGGTGCTATCGCTGTGCCGAGGAAGCTACCCCACTGGCCCTGGTAGTCCCACCCGCTATTTGCGTACTGGCCGGTGGGAGCTGTGGTATTCGTTGTGTCCGGGTTGATGAATACTACCCCGAAGACGGAGGCAGCGAAGCCAAGAAAGGTGAAACTTGTAGGCAATAGAGCGCGGATCATGGGCAGATGGAATTGGGCGATAAGTTAACAGGTTAATGCTAAAAGCTAATTAGCTAAAGGCTAAAAGCATAATTAGCTATAGGCTAAAGCTGAAATTCGCTATCGATGTCCACGATCACGACTCTATGTGGCCCAACATCATTCTGTACCCCTTTTCAAGATGCACTGGACCTAAAGTTATCTTAAATCTAGTAGGTGCCATGGATAAAAAGTGAAAGTATGACATCCTGTCCACCTATGAATCTCCTCACATTAACAAGATACGTAAGAGTACCCGGGTTACTCATCCCACTGCTTGGTGTCTCGCTCACTGCGAATGAAGAGACGCCTGCGGCGCCGGTAGTTGCGGGGCTGGATGTGTCGATTGACGGTGCGGTGGGGCTCCATGGCACGGGAGAAGGTGAGGGCTCGCTCCATGGCAATGCTCTTGGGCATGTGCTCTGGCAACAGCAGCCAACGACAGCAGAGGGTAGGGGAGTAGCCTGGAGCGCGTATGCCAGTGCCTTGTGGATACAGGGGCGGGGACCGACTGCTGAGTTCTTGAATGATTCACTCGCGGCGAGTAACTCTGAGGGTTTCGAGACCGTGCGCCTATACTCCTGGTGGCTCGAGGGGAATGCAGGCTCATGGTCGGCCCGAGCTGGTGCGCTGCTGGCGGATGAGGAGTTCGCCGGTACCGAGTCAGGCGGGAACTTAATGAACTCTGCCTTTGGCTGGCCTGCCTATATCTCGGCTAACACCGTGAATACAGGGCCAGCTTTTTATGCTGCGGCACTGGGTCTGCGCATCGCGTGGGAAAGCGAATCTGGGACCTCATGGAAGCTGGGCGTTTATGATGGCGACAGTTTTGACTCCCGTGATGGCGATGATGGACCGAACCGCCATGGGCTCCACTACTCAATGAGCGAAGAGCAGGGAGTATTTGTGATAAGCGAAGGGGCGTTCTGCCCTTCGGCTGGCTGGCCCACGGTGAAGCTCGGTGCATGGTGGCATAGCGCAGCCTTTGATGATGGGTATCTGGATCAGCATGGCGGGTCGGCGATTCTGAGTGGACTACCCGCGCTGCAACACAGCAGTAATTACGGGGCCTACGCGATACTCGAACACACTCTCCTGGGCGAAGCGGATAAACCGGGGCACGTGTGCAGCCATCTGCGCGCCGGGATGTCTCCCGAAGACCGCAACGCCGTGTCCTGGTCCGTGGATACAGCGCTCGCGTGGACAGGCCCGCTTCCCTCCCGCCCTGCGGATGTACTGGCCGTGGGGGTCGCCCATGTTGCGACGAGCCAAGACTTTGTCCGAAGCCTCGCCGCCGCAAGCCCAGCCGCACACAGGAACCCCACAAGGCGGAGTCATCTCGCCGATGCTAAGCAACATCTACCTGCACACGGTGCTGGACCTATGGTTTGAAAACCAGGTCAAGCCATCAAAGGCCCCAAGGCCACTAGACTGATTCGGATTTCCTCAACAGGCGCAGAGCATTAGCGACCACCAGCAGGGTCGCGCCCGTATCCGCCATGATCGCCAGCCAAAGGCTGGCATGGCCCATCAGGGTGAGAACGAGAAACAGCGCTTTCAATCCCAGCGCGAAAGTGATGTTAAAATGAATGATCCCCATCGTGCGCCGGCCCAGCCGGACCGTCTCGGCGATTTTGACCAGGTCATCCTGCATGAGAGCGATGTCCGCCGTCTCGATGGCGGCATCGGTGCCGGCCGCTCCCATCGCGATGCCGATGTTCGCGGTCGCCATCGCCGGTGCGTCGTTCACCCCGTCGCCCACCATCGCCACCACGCCATGCTTCTCTCGCAGCGCTTTTACGGCGGCGACTTTGTCGTCGGGCAATAAATCGCCTCGCGCCTCATCAATACCAACCTGGCGGGCGATGAAATCGGCGGCGCGCTGATTGTCGCCGCTGAGCATCACGATTTGCACGATGCCCGCCGCGTGTAACTCGGCAATCGCCGCCTTGGCATTGGGGCGAAGCGTATCACCGATGGCGATGATGCCAATCACCTCACCTTTGCAGCCATCGTGCGGACGATGCCCGACGACGACCACCGACTGACCTTGCCCTTCGATCACCGCAAGGCGGCGCTCGACGTCTTCGTTGCACACGCCGAGTTCGTGGACGAACCTGTGATTGCCCACGAAGTAAGCGTGTCCATCTAGGGTGCCCTCGGCACCGCGACCGCTGCGGTTCTGGTAATTTTCAGCGCGATTAAAAGCGACATTCTGCTCCTTGGCGTAAGCGACCACCGCCTTAGCGAGCGGATGGGCCGAATGATCGTCGATGGCGGCGGCGATCCGTAGCACATCCGAAGCAGACTGCGCGTTGACCAACTCAACCTCTTGCACTCTGGGCTTCCCTTCCGTGATGGTCCCGGTCTTGTCCACCGCTAGCCCCTTGATCCCTCCGACGGTTTCGAGGTGCGCTCCGCCTTTCACCAGCACGCCGCGCCGGGCGAGCGCAGTCAGCCCCGCGACGATGCTGACCGGCGTGGAAATGACCAACGCACACGGACAGGCGATGATGAGCAACACGCAGGCGCGGTAGAGCCATATGCTCCAGTCACCATTCATGAAAAGCGGCGGCGTGAGAAAAATCAGCAACGCCACCACCGTCACCGCGGGAGTGTAGTAACGGGCGAACACATCCACGAAACGCTGGGTCGGCGCTTTTTGTTCCTGCGCCTCTGCGACGAGGCGAATGATGCGCGCCAGTGTGGTATCACCGGCGGCTTTGGTGACGCGAATTTCCAAGGAGCCTTCGCCGTTGATCGTGCCGGCAAACACGGTGTCGCCGGGCTTCTTGTCCACCGGCACGGACTCCCCGGTGATCGGCGCTTGGTTTACAGCCGATTCTCCGCTGATGACGACCCCATCGAGCGGGATACCCATGCCGGATTTTGTGGCGACCGTCTCTTCAACCGCGACTTGATCGACCGGCACTTCGATGAACGCGCCGTCGCGCTTCACCACGGCGATCTTCGGGGCGAGTTGCAGTAGGGCCTCGGTGGCGCGGCGCGCGCGCCGGTCCGCCCAGCCTTCGAGCCACTCGGCCACACCGAACAAAAATACGACAGCCGAGGCCTCCACCCACTCGCCAATCACCGAAGCTCCAATTGCTGCGATGATGACCAAAAGGTTGATGTCGGGGCGCAGTCGGCGCACGGCTTTCCAAGCCTTCGGCAATAGGAACCAACCGCCCGCAAGCATGGCGGCAATCGCGAGCCCGGCAGTGGCAATTTCCGGTAATAGGTCCAGCCATTGGCTGACCAGGGCTGCGGTGACGAGTACGCCGGAGACCGCCAAGCTGATCGTTTCCCAACGATTCCCTCCCTCGCCATGATCGTGATCGCAGGAGCCTTCGTAGTCATGTTCGGTATGTTCGGGGGATGTCATGGTGGCGGTTGTTAGAGTAAAAATTAGGCCGCAGATTCAGAACGGCCATGTGAGCCATAGGGGGGCTGCGTTTTTTGGAGCGGGAAGCTTTGCATCCGTCACAATCAGGATGGATGCCACCGATTCGACGTGGTCGCCGTATGACGGCGACCACGCCAAACAGGCAGGCGATTAATGTTATATCGCACTGTCACCGGACTCGCCCGTGCTGATGCGAAGCGCGGAATCGACGGGCAGGACATACACTTTACCATCGCCACGATTGCCCGTTTTAGCGGCAGCCGCGATAACCTTACCGATGGCATCGGCGTGCTCATCCGGCACCATGACCTCGAGCCGAACCTTGGGCAGGGTGCCAACGAGCACTTCGTCCAAGGCACCCATGGTATGGTCGTGACCACGCCCGCGCCCGAAGCCGCGCACATCGAAGAACGTGGCTCCGGTAACGCCCGGCGCGTTGTGCAGGGCTTCGCGGACCGATTCCTCTTTCGAGGGACGAATAAAAGCTACGATGGTTTTCATACGGGTGGCCTTAATGTTTCTCATGGCCGCCCGCCTCATCGCAGATGCAGGCGTATTCGGCGTGTTTGCACTCGGGGCAAACCTCGTCATGGAAGAGCACGCGATGGTTCTTGGGCTTGGCCCCGGCGGCGTCACGGATTTGCACGACGACGGTGAAGTCATCGCCCTCGGGCAGTGTTTGCTTCGAGACGAACCCGGCGGCGGTCTTCTCGAATTCGAGTTTCACCTTGCCGGTCTTGGCCTCGGCCACGGCGGAGACCACCTGCTCGCCGGGTGCGACGGGCTTGATATCCTTGTCGTAGAACGTGACCGTGACGGTGCGGTTCTTTTCAACGAAGAATTCCGCGTGCGGAGCTTCGGTGGTGAGGATGCGACCGCCTTTGGGACCGGGAATCGGCTTGGCGACGAGCGCCGTGGCCGCAGCCACGAGCGCGAATGAAGTGAGGAGGAGTTTACGGATGTTTTTCATGGGACAAAGCGATTAAGTTTCAGGAGTGATTGCCTTCATGGGCACGCACGAGGATGCGGACCGTGCCGATTGGCAGAGGGTCGAGCGTCACGCGATAGGTGGCGTAGTCAGGCCGTCGGTAACGCCGGGGAATCTGCTTGGGTTCAAAATGCTCCACGGTATCGCGGAGCACTTGGCCTTCTGCATTGAATAGCGTCACGTCGAGATGAGTCAGCGTGGTGTCGGTGGATTCCGGACGTTTGATGATATAGCCGGTCACCACCAACGGACCCTTTTTCCGCTCCAACCAGATTTTCTCGACGCGGACAACGGGTGAGTCGATCCGCTCAAGCTGAATGTGAGCGACATCCGCTGGTGGGCGGAGGGGCGTGGCGCAGCCGACAAGGGCGACCACGCCAAGTATCAGAGGCAATCTCATCATTTTCATGCGTGTCCTCCTGTGGGTTTGGGTGTTTCAGCCGGCATCGTCCCCGCCCGGTCTTTTTCCACCCAGGCGTAGAGCGTGGGCAGGAGGAGAAGCGTGAGGAACGTGGCGGTGACGATGCCGCCGATCACCACGGTCGCCAGAGGACGTTGGACTTCGGCGCCGGCACCGTTGGCGAGGGCCATTGGCACGAAGCCGAGCGAGGCGACCAGCGCAGTCATGAGCACGGGGCGAAGGCGGGTGAGCGCGCCTTCGATCACGGCTTCGCGCACGGTTTTGCCTTCTTCACGAAGCTGATTGATGAAGGAAATCATCATCACACCGTTAAGCACCGCCACGCCGGAGAGGGCAATGAAGCCCACGCCCGCCGAGATGGAGAAGGGAAGATCCCGTGCCCACAGGGCAAAGATACCTCCGGTGACCGCCAAGGGGATACCCGTGTAAACGATGAGCGCCTGACGCACGCTGCCAAAGGCCATGAAGATCAGCAGAAAGATCATCGCCAGCGCGGTGGGGACCACGATGGCGAGCCGTTTGCTTGCGGCCTGAAGGTTCTTAAATGCTCCGCCGTATTCGACAAAGTATCCGGCGGGCATCTTGACCCCGGCGGCGATTTTTTCCTGTGCTTCCAAAACGAAGCTCTGCACATCGCGGCCACGCAAGTTGACCTGGATGGCCATACGGCGTTGAAAGGCCTCGCGGCTGATGGTGTTGACGCTTTCGGTCATGCTCACCGTGGCCACCTGCCCGAGCGTGATGATCCCGCCATCCTCCGTGCGCACGTGCAGACGAGCCACCTCGGCGAAATCCTGGCGGGCGGTTTCCGGCAGGCGGGTCACGATCGGATAGCGACGGTTGCCGTCCACGATGACGCCACTTTCGGCCCCGGCGAAGGCGGTCTCGATGACTTTGTTCACCTCTTCAGCGTGGACATTGTAGCGGGTCATGGCCTCGCGGTTGAGCGCGACTTGCAGAACGGGGGCCTTGCCGGCCGCGTCGAACTCCACGTCGGCTGCGCCGGGGATTTTTTCGACAATCTCGCGAATCTCGCCGGCGACTTTTTCGAGCGTCTCGTAGTCGTCGCCAAAAACCTTGATGGCGATGTCGGCGCGACTCCCGGAAAGCAATTCGTTAAACTTAAGCTCGATGGGTTGGGAGAAGAGATAGGACTGGCTGGGGAATTGAATGCTCAACTCCTTCGCCATGACGTTAGTCAACTCGTCCTTGGTGATCGGGCGTCCATCGATTTTGCGCCACTGGTCCTTCGGTTTGAGCAGGATGTAGGAGTCGCTTACGTTCACGCCCATTGGATCGGTCGCGACTTCGGAGGTGCCGATGCGGGAAAAGGTGTGGGTCACCTCGGGGAACTTTGCCAAAATGACCTTTTCGGCGGCGACTTGCAGTTCCAGTGAAGGGGTGAGGCCGATGCTGGTGGTGCGAATCATCTGCGCGGCGATGTCGCCTTCATCGAGCTGCGGGATGAACTCCGCACCGAGCTTGCCAAACACCGCCAAGGACAAGGCAAAGATCGCCACGGCGATTCCGCTCATCAACCAACGCATGCGCAGACTGAAAGTCAGCGCGGGCAGGTAGAGGCGTTTCGCAAAGTGAATGGCGAAATTATCCTCTTCGCTGACCTTCTTCGTCATGAAGTAGGAGGCGAGGACGGGCACAAGGGTAAGGGCGAGGATGAGCGCGCCAACCAAGGCGAACACCACGGTGAAGGCCATCGGCGTAAACATCTTTCCCTCGACGCCGGTGAGCGTGAAAAGCGGCAGGTAAACGATGGTGATGATCGCCACGCCGAACACGGTGGGCGTGCCGACCTGTTTGCATGCAGTGAGGATCGTGTGAAGCCGTTCCTCCTTGGTGAGCAGACGTCCGAGATGGTGCTGACGATGCGCCAGCATCCGGACAATGTTTTCGGCGATGACGACCGCGCCGTCCACGATCAGGCCGAAGTCCACCGCGCCGAGACTCATGAGGTTGCCCGGCACGCCGTAGCGCACCATGCCAGTCATGGCAAAGAGCATGGAAAGCGGGATGGCGGAGGCGACGATGAGTGCCGCTCGCCAATTGCCGAGCAAGGCGATGAGCACCGCGATGACGAGCACCGCTCCCTCGAAGAGGTTTTTCTCAACGGTGCCTATGGTGGCGTCCACGAGATGGGTGCGGTCATAGACGGTCTCAATTTCGACACCGGGCGGCAGCTTGTCGCGCAGCTCGGCGATCTTTTCGTCCACGCGGACGGAGACGATGCGGCTGTTTTGACCGATGAGCATGAGAGCCGAACCCAACACGGCCTCTTCGCCGTCGTGCGTGGCGGTGCCGGTGCGCACGCCGGAACCGATGCCCACCGTGGCGACATCGCGCACGCGCAGGGCGGCGGCGCGTCCTGCAAACTTGAGCGGAAGATTGGCGATTTCCTCGGTAGTTTGCACCCGGGCGATGGACCGCACGGTGACGCTTTCGCCACCTTTCTCGACGACGGAGCCGCCGGCATTGGAGACGTTCTCGCCGATCACGTCGGCAATCTCGTTGATAGTGATGCCGAGGTTCGTGAGCTTGGCGGGATCGGGCGTGATGACGATCTGCTTATCGTAGCCGCCGGAGGTGTTGACCTCGGTCACGCCGGGGACGGTGCGGAGGGCAGGTTTCACGAGGTAGTCCTGCACCAGCTTAAGCTCACGCATGCGGTCGATGGGATCGGCGGGAGCCTCCTTCGCATCCTTGGCGTAGCGCACGGCGTAGTGATAAATCTCACCCAAGCCGGTGGAAATGGGCGCAAGTTTCGGGGTGACGCCGGGCGGGAGTTCCTCCAAGACCGCTTGGAGCCGTTCGCCAGCGAGTTGGCGCGCGCGGTAGAGGTCGGTGCCCTCCTCGAAGACGAGGGTGACCTGGGAGAGCCCGAATTTGGAGATGGAGCGAACCTCTTCCAGACGTTCGATGCCGCCCATTTCCACTTCGATGGGATAGGTGATGAGTTTTTCGATTTCTTCCGGAGCGAGCGCGGGGACAGACGTGTTGATCTGCACCTGCACGTTGGTGATGTCGGGCACGGCGTCGATGGGCAGCCGGAAGGCGGACCATAGGCCGACGCCGATAAGGCCGAGTGCGCACAACAGCACGATGACGCGCTGGCGGAGGGCGAACTCCAAAATTTTATCAATCATAACGGAAAGAATCTAAATGGTGTAAGAAGGCTGGATTAATGGCTGTGACCGCCGCCCTTGGTGAGGCGCAGTTCGGAGAGCCAGAGTTGGTTGACGGGCGTGGTCACAACGGTGTCGCCTGCGTAAAGTCCTTCAATGATCTCGATGAACTCGGAGTTGGAAGCCCCGACTTTGACCGGGGTGCGCAGGTAGGACGTGCCGTTGACGACGTAAACGAACGTGCCAGTGGCGGAGTCTAGCAGCGCTGAACGCGGCACGGTTAGCGCCGGCGAATCGGCGGCCAACGTGAGGCTGAGATTGAGGGTATCGCCCACGTCATCGGCAGGGGCTGCGACAGGCAGGGCGAAGATTAATTCGACCTGACCGGCGGCCTTTTCCGCAATGCGCGAAATCGTAATCAACTCAGCGGTGCCCGCGTAGGCAGGTGGCTGAACCGTCGCCTTCAATCCCGGCTTGAGGTCTTCAGCTTGCGCGGTGGAAACCAACGCGACGGCGCGAGGCTTACTCCCGCCGGCAAACACTTGGGCCATAAGGCTAACATTGCGGGCAAGGCTCCGCTCTTCGGCCTCGGCCGTGCGCACACCAAGTGCGGCAACGACTTCGGGCGCGAATTGCAGGCCGTTGCCTTCTTTGAAAGTGGTGGTTGCACCGCCACCTTCACCTTCGGACACCGATTCCTTTTCGCCATGTTCTTTGGCTTCATCGTGGGCCTTCTCTTTACCGCAGCCGGCAAAGAACAAGGAGACCACGAGCGAACCGATTATGAGAGTGCGTCGTGGATAGCTCATCGTGTGATCTCGACGGGGTTCATTTCAAGGCCGGTGAGCTGTTGGAGCTTCAAACCGGCGGCGAGCACTTCGCTCTGCGTGTCGAGCAGCGACTCGACGGCGTCGAGATAGCTGTTTTGCAGTTCGACGTAGGTGGCGATGGGCACCGCACCCAAGCGGTAGTGACGATCAGCCAGTTCGGCCGCTTCGCGGAATTTCAGAGCGGCGTCGGGCGTCCAGCGACCGGACTCGGCACGCTTGGTCGCGAAAGCCTGGGCGGCGATCAGCACCTCGCGGTCGAGTTCTCGCAGGGCGATGAGCACGGCGGTCTCGGCTTGGCGACGACGGGAGTTGGCGATTTCCACGTTGGCACCCGTGCGGCCGGAGATGGGCAAAGGAACGCTCAGACCGACGCCGATGATGGTCTCGCGATCACCGACGTTATCCTTCGATAGAAACGGACGAACGCTGATACCCGGATAACGCTCGTTGCGGGCGAGGCTCACGGCGAAGCCCTGCTGCGCCAGCTCCACGAGACGCATCTTGTAATCGAAGTTGTTCTCGCGCGCGGCGGCGAGCAGCGCGGAGGTTTCAGGCACCGTGTTGTAAGTCATCGCGGGAGCGGCGACACGAAGCGTCGAGGTCGGCTCGACGCCACGGAGTTGGTTCAGTTCGATGAGCGCGCTCTGCACGGCGAGTTCGGCCTCGGTAGCGCGACGCTGGAGGGTGAGTTCGCTGGCCTCGATCACACGCGTCTCCAAGAGCGGGGTGACTCCCGCCGGATCACGAGCGAGGAAGGTTTCCTTGAGAGCGGCGAACCGGTCGGAGACTTCGCGGATCGCGCCCGCCTTGGCATTGGCCGCATAGAGACCGAAGGCGAGGCTGCGGGCGCGAGCGGTAAGCGCGTTTTCAAAACGAGCGACACCCAGTTCGGCGAGTTCGACCTGTCGGTTGGCGATGGCCTTGCGCAGCGAAAGACGACCGGGCCACTCGAAAGTTTGAGTCATAGACACCGACCAGACCGCGCCGTCGTCGATGCGCGCGCCGGCGTAGTTTTTGAGGCTTTTACGGCCTACATCGAACGAGAGTTCGGGGTCGTTGAGACGAGAGGAGAGGCGCACGCCCGCTTTGGCGGCTTTGATCTCTTCCTGGTAGAACTGGCGTTCGGGATTTTTGGCGGTGATTTCACCGACAAGTGCGGAGAGCGAGACGGCGGGAGTGGCCTCGGCAGGCGCAGGTTGGGCGCGCAAGCCCGTGGCGAGGGCAAACAAGATCAACCCGTAAGCCGGGCTGACGAGAGAATGACGGGGAGAAACCGATGATTTCATGAAAAGTAAATGGCGAAAAATGACTGAGAATGGATGGAAAGGGGCTGACTAGTCCGCGCAGTGACTAATCAACCAAGCAGCGAAGGAGCCCGCGCCAGCGGCGCAGCCCGAGGCACAAACTGCCACGTGGACACCCAATCGAGCGGATGCTCTGGGTCCGACACCAGCAAAGCGGAGTTATGCAGCATGCCCGGCTGAGCAAGCTGCAAACAAATGAAGCACAGGCCTCAATCTCCGATTGGAAGAATTGCCGCTCTGGATTGCGCGCGATGATGTCGGCGACTATCTCCTCGAGTGACCGGGACTCCACGGTGGTAGTGGGCGCAGCCGTGGCCTCCGCAGTGGGGTTAATGATATCCGCTGCATGGCAAAAGGATGCAGCGAAGCAGGTGATAAATGGAAAAATATAGAATGATGAATTCATGGTAAGTCTGGTTGTTTATGGTGCGGTGCATGACAAGTCGTGTCATGCGAGAGTACCACCGATGGGTTACACCCACGAGGTACGCAGCGATTTCAAAGCAACCGTCGATGACGGCTGCCGTTACCTAGACCAGGCTGGGCTCACGCGGATGACACGCCGCACGAGTGATGAACTGCCATCGGCAAACCCATTCTTCCCAAGCAAGACGGTGCACGAGTTGTGGGTATTGTCGAACTTCAGAAACATCGATTGCCGGTGCCAATAGCAGGGAACAGACGCAGAACAGGGGAGCAACTGCTGTGCTTCGCGATTCTGTTGGTGCCACAGTTCCCGTCTTGGCAAGACAAGCAGGGGTGCAATGCGTCTGACATTCATCATTGCTGCCAGTCGCATTGCAGGTAGATACAGCGTCACACCCAGAGAATATACTGGTGCGGGAACAGTGGTTCACAGAAATGAACCACAGTGCCAGAAGAAATGTGACTAAACCCAACCTGCGCATTGTTCGAATAAGTACACGACAATGGCTGTTTGTCAAATTGAATGTCAGCTAATGGTTAATATACGGTTCATCTCGAAGTACATTGTGCCTTGAGCGAGGAGCGAATGGCTCGGGAGTGGCATGGGCGTCTCGCCCATGTTCAGGTTCTGTGATGGTCGCTGGAAGACACACGGGCAAGATGCCCGTGCGGAGCGGGTTAGAAAACCCGCTCTCCGTTTGCTTCAAACACCCAACGGAGGGCGGACATTCTTGTCCGCCTAGTTGCGATCAACGGTGCATTGATTTATCTAGTCGGAGCCAAACTTCAGACACGGGCAAGATGCCCGTGCCACTCAAAACAGTCCAACGACTGCGAGATGCACTGGCCCTTTGTTTTTAGCTTTTAGTGACTTGTTGACGTCGATGAAGCTATTGACGCTTTTCCTTACCAAGCTTGCCGTACGTGGAATTCTCACTATGTATCGACGCATGAGCACGCATTTTGACTTTCTGGTAATCGGTGGCGGCAGTGCAGGCTATGCTGCGGCGCGGACAGCGCACGGCTTTGGCAAGCGGGTGGCGGTGGTGGATGGTGGGGCGGAGCTTGGGGGGCTCTGCATCCTGCGCGGGTGCATGCCATCGAAGACGCTCATCTACGCGGCTGAAGTGCTCCATCTGGCAAAACAGGGTGGGGTGTTTGGGTTGAGCATTCCAGAGGCGAGGGCGAATCTCCCCGCACTTATCGACCGCAAGCGCCGGTTGATTGCCGACTTTGCGCAGTTCCGCGATAAGCAGTTGCACGATGGGCGGTTTGCGCTGTTTACCCAACAGGCTCAGTTTACAGACAGCCATACGGTTGCACTTGCGGATGGTACGCAGTTGACCGCAGACAAGTTTATGATCGCTACGGGGTCGAAAGTCTCGTGGCCAGCGATTCCCGGGCTGAGAGACTGTGGTGCGTGGACGAGCGATGAGGTGCTGGATGCGGAGAAACTACCCGAGTCCATGATAGTACTCGGCGGCGGTGTTGTCGCCTGTGAGCTTGCCCAGTATCTTTCGCGCGTGGGCGTGCAGATAATCCAGATACAGCGCAGCCCGCGAATTCTTAAAGAAGCTTCACCAGAGGCATCGGCTGTCGTAGAGCGTGCCTTTCGCGATGAGGGGATAAAGCTTATTACGGGGACAAAGCTGCTTCGTATCGAGAAGACAGCAACCGGGGTCACCGTGCATTATGAGAAGGACGGGGTAGCCAGGCGCGTCGAAGCAAAAGCGCTCTTCAACGCCCTGGGTCGCGAGCCCAATGTTGCGAGCCTCGGCCTTGCGGCTGCGGGGGTTAATCTTTCGGACGGAGGGTTCGTGGGCATTAACGAGTACCAACAAACCAGCGCTGCGAATATCTACGCTGGCGGCGATTGTAGCGGACCCCACGAGATCGTGCACGTTGCCATACTGCAAGGCGAATGCGCCGCGAAGCATGCCTTCAGCCAGCCCACGCTGCCTGTCGATTACGATGGTTTGACGACAGTGACCTTTACCGATCCGCAGGTGGCGTACTGCGGCCTGACCGAAGTCGAAATCAAACGGCGTGGATGGGACTTTGTCACTGCCAGTTACCCGTTTAATGATCACGGCAAGTCCATAGTCATGGAGGCCAACTACGGTTACGTGAAGACCTGGGCTCGCAAACCTGACGGGCTCCTCCTCGCCGCCGAGTGCGTGGGCAAGGACGCTGGCGAACTCATCCATGCGATGGCCGTGGCCATCGCACTGCATGGCGATGTCCGCACATTACTCAAAGCCCACTGGTACCACCCGACCTTGTCCGAGATATGGACTTATCCGCTGGAGGAGTGTGCCGAGGGGCTTGGGTGAGGAGAGGCGGGGGCGAAACCTGGGCAACCAGAGAGTGCTTACAGACAAGCAGCAAGTCATCCCTGCTCTGTATCCTTCGGCTCCGCAGCCAGGGCCTGGTCCAGAGTAAAGGATTGCTTGCAGTCCGCGCACTCGACTTCGGGATGTATGGGGCTGGGAGGAATGCCAAAATTCCCAATGACCAAGGCATCTATCACCGAGGCGCTGCCCAGTGTTTTCTGACGCACGTTGCCAGAGCCGCAGAAGGGGCAGTGCATGATGCCTTCCTCTGGTGGGGGTTCGCCGAGTATTTCCATGGCAGCTTCAAAGTCTTCATCGGCAACGACGACTTGCAAGCCACCGACAGCATTTGAGAAAAGCCAGTTCATGCCCACTAGATTTTCGTTCTGTAGCGCAGAATCTATCCCACAGCTTTCCAATCGTGCCATGGCAAGGGAGGCTTCTTCGCTGTTATTATAGGTGGCTACAGTTGGCATGGTGTTTGTTGATTCGCAAGTGAATTGCGATAGGGTTGCTATCTAGTTTCCGCAATTTGGATTTATTGTCGAACTTGTTATGAAGTCGCTCGGATACAAAAGCCACTCATTCAGCTATTGTTCCGTTCCGTTTCGCGTGTGACTTCTTCAGGTACGTGTCTGCCCCAGCGGTTTTCCAAGCCGTTAACCAGATACTGGATAGCATGGCTCCACCACGCAGGAGCTGCTCCTCGATAAAGACCGTCCGTTGGTTTGCCCGGCAATGGCCATGATCACATGCCATACCACGTGGATAACAACTACCGTGACGGGTTCATGAGTAAACATGCATCCATCCAGAAAGTGACGAGTACGATATCCTCACTCGCAGCGGGTGCACTCATAACAAAGGATGTCGCAGGGATAAGCTACGATTTGCGCCATTTCCTTGTACAATTACAAGTCGTCTGCACCGTTCGCAAAGGCATCTTCACTGAAGATATTCTCGCCTGCAGTCATTTAGACGGCAACCCAAGGAATAATTTTCAGTCAATCGATGAGTTACAAGTCGTCTCCACCGTCTGCGAAGGCATCTTCACTGAAGATTTTCTCATCCGCAGTCCTTTACACGGCAACCCAACAGATAATTTTCCGTAAATCGATGAATTACATGCCGTCTTCACTGTCCGAAAAGGCAGGTTCACCGAAGATTTTCCACTCCTCAGGACTTCCCGCTGCAACCCAGTGTCAAATTTTCCTTCAACCGATGAGGAATAAGTACTCTTCGCCGTCGTAAAAGGTGCGTTCACAAATAGTTAGCCACTACCAGGCAAATCTGCGGGCATATACGACGATTGTTAGCCATTTATGGCAGGCTATGGTGAACAGTAAACTGGTAGTAAGTATAAGAACCCTAATGGTTAAGACATTAGTAGAGCCTATTTTCCATTTAGATGCAGTTGTTAGCCAACACAACCTGTCTAATTTTACATATAGGGAAGCAGTTAAGTTAATAAAACATTCTGTAAATGGCTAGCAAGAGTCTGGAAAACACAAACAACATACCGGAATAGCGACAAATCTGTCTGGAAGACACACACAACAACACAGACATGGCTAATGACCAACCGGAATATGTTCATAATAAGTCGGATAACACAAAAAACTGTCTGATAGAGCCAACAACATCATTTAGAGTGCACACAATTAGAGAATGGGCCGTTTCTTAAGCTTGACTGCCCGTTGCGGATGGTCTTTATGACAAATCCAACGCCGAAGACCGGTTGCGAAACGCTGAATCCCGGTCCTGCAAGGCTGAGACTGGGAAAATTAATCCTGATTGGGTGAATTTATCTGGCTGCCACGAGAAATACCGCACCGAACGCCACTTCTACCGAACCGAACGTCACTTCTACCGAACTGAACGCCACTTCTACCGAACAGAACGCCATTCCTACCGCACCGAACGCCACTCCTACCGAATCGAACGTCACTTCTACCGCACCGAACGCCACTCCTACCGAACCGAACGTCACTCCTACCGAACCGAACGCCACTCCTACCGAACCGTACGCCACTCCTACCGAACCGAACGTCACTTCTCCCAAACCGAACGCCACTTCTACCGAACCGAACGCCACGCCAAAACAGTCGAACTCGCCATCCACCATATCGAACACGCTTTTCTCCTAGCTGAAGACACCGTCTACCGAGCCGTAAGCCCCTCAACAACAATCAAACAAGATGTTTAATAATCCGAAGTCCACATGGTTACCGCTGATCAAACAATTTCTAGAGTCGTGGGCTCTGGCAGATGAGGATCGTGGTCCAAGTCGAAGGCTGTTTGTTGCGAAAAACTACGGACGGCCAGAACTTATGGCCCAGTACCTGGAGCTGGAGGCCCTTTTGGAGAAGGAGAGTGTTCTCATGGTGCAATGCGCAGAGGCTAGGGGGGTGCGCGGACGTCAACGCAGGGAAGTACTTGAACTGTTTGGGGCGTTTAATCAGCTTTATCGGTCACAACCTCCAGAACTGCGCCTCAAGAAGGTAATCATTCGTACCCCGTCGATTGGGTCGGGGATACTGACCTTCAATTTCAATGCGCAAGTGCTGTGCAATGAGTGGCGAGTGCAGGACGAACGGCTTGCGGCCCTGTCGCAGCCACCAATTATCATCCGGGATAACATTGGATACGCAGAGTTTCAAGAGCGGGTGACAGCGTTGGAGAATACCACAATTAGAGCCCGCGAACTCGCACGCCAATTGAAGGTGAGCAGGCAGGATGCCAGATTCCTGGTCAAGAAGCGTATCCATCCGCAACTGGTCTGCTTCCGCCTCCTGGTCGCTTCACAGTACCCGGTGGATCATCCGCTGCGGCTCTCACTGCCTCAGCTCTCCCCGACCAAGCGCAGGAGTAGAGAAGGGATGATAGCGGCGCATTAGTCGCGCAAAGCAGGGTGGGACGGGGATGCGTGTTGCATAGGCGTTTCCCGGGGCTGGTAGGGCTCAATAAATGGTCGCGAATTCAGCGCTCATGGCATTGGTTTGGTCTATCTGGTATACGCTAAAGACAAACCATGGCATCATGAGACAACTCAAATAATACGGACTATGCGGAGCGATAAAACAATTTCTGAGAGGAACTGGAAACGAAAATGGCCTATGGTAGAGACTGAAAGATACCGGCCAAGTTTTTCGGCGACGTCCTCGGTACTTCTTTCTACCGTGTCATAATTGCCCAAGCAATTAATCCCTCAAGCAAAACAAACCGCCGGATAGTTTTCACCATCCGGCGGCAGTACAGCGATTCAGTTAGACAGATAATGGTCGGACTCTAAAATATAACACTCAGCACATTACGAATACTCAAAATAGACAATTTGAGAAAGTCCGCAATCCAATTGTTACGATAATTAATGAAGGGGCGCATCTCAGTTTTTGGATAGGTGGCTTTAGCCGAGGGGTTGTCGTAATCTATGTTATGTATGACAAGGATTTTTAGCCGCAAGAAGGCGCAAAAAAGTTAAAAAATGAATGCAGAGGTTTACGAACACTCAAGGCATACGTTCGATGCGAGCTGATGTCTTTCATTTTTGTATCTTTTTGCGACTTTTTGCGGCTAATCCTATTTAATATGTCCAGAAAGTGAGATGCGCCATCATGCAGGGATTGAAGGGGGCTGAAGGAGAGCAGTTTATCCACTAAATGCACGAAATACACGAAAGAGATTTAGGGTCCGTGCGGAACGCAGTAGGTATGGACTGCATTTACATATTTAGTGTGTTTCGTGTATTTCGTGGTCAAGAATCCAGATTTCAACGAGTGCGGAACGTGCTCTTTTTAGTCGCGTCCGCCAGTCATTTAACTGGCAACCCAAGCTACCAGCTATTACTGGATAGCTAGCATTGTTCTGGGCACCTCATCTCTATGAAACACAGGCACCCCATGGTTGTAATTCTACAGATTCTCGGCACCGTAATACTTCTGTCGTACTTGGCGCTGATGGGCTTCGCGCTGATTATGGCGGATAAGATGATCTTCCCGGCACCGCCTGTGGGCTACCCGCGAAGTGCAAACTTGATTATGCTCACCCTTCCCGATGGCTCGGAAATCGCCGCCACTACACGGGAACAGCCGGTCCCGCAGCAATGGCTCATCTACTGTCACGGCAATGGCGAAGACTTGGGCAGTGTCGCCCCCATGCTCACCGACTTTGTCCGCCGGGGATGGTCCGTCATTGCGATTGATTACCCTGGCTATGGGCATAGCCAGGGAAGTGCCAGTGAGAAAGGCTGCTATCAAGCAATCGATGCCGCCTATCTCTATCTCACTACACTGCGAGGAGTTTCGCCTGCTGCCATCATTCCTTATGGGCGCTCGGTTGGGAGCGGTCCTGCGACCTACCTAGCCGAGACACAGCCTGTTGGTGGACTCATACTGGAGTCGGCTTTTACCTCGACTTTCCGTGTGATGCTGCCAGTCAACCCGCTACCGTGGGACAAGTTTGACAATCTGAAACGAGCCTCGCACATCGCGTGTCCGGTGCTAATTATGCATGGCAAGCGGGATGAGGTCATCCCTTTTGCGCACGGCGAGAAGCTTAAAGCGGTTTTTCCTGGACCGAAACAACACTTATGGTCGGAAGTAGCCCGGCACAACGACTTGGCGGAGGTTGCAGGCAAGGCTTATTGGGAAGCGCTGGAGAAATTTAGACAGACAGTCCTTGAGCAAAACAAGAACGTGCGCTAGGGTCAGTGGCATGAAGACCGTCCTTGTTATTCTCCATGAAGGCGTTGAAGAGCTGGAGGCTGTTGCGCCAATCGATCTCCTGCGCAGGGCGGGGGCGGTAGTCACCACGGCATCCACGGAGGGCACCATGCACGTTACCGGGCGAAACAAGATTACGCTGCATGCCGATACTGTCGTGGATGCCCTAGGCAGTACGCTTTACTCGATGGTCTTGCTGCCCGGTGGACCGGGAATTGCGAAACTGAGGACGGATGCGCGCGTGCTGGCACTGGTCAAAGCCCACGCAGCGGCTGGCAGCATTGTCGCCGCCATCTGTGCGGCTCCCTTGGTGTTGAAAGATGCCGGTGTGCTGGCTGGGCGTCGGTTAACGGGTCACCAGTCTGTAAAGGGAGAGTTACCCGCGATTGAAGAGCGGGAAAAAGTAGTAGTCGATGGCACCCTCATCACCTCACGCGGGGCAGGTACTGCCATCGAGTTTGGTCTCGCCTGCATCGAAGCCCTGTATGACCGAGCCACGGCGAATACGGTCGCAAATGCGATCCACTTTGGACTCTGATTCCACTCGATTTATCCTTTAGATTTTCAACAAATACTTACCATGGCCCACCCGTTTCTCACCCGAGACTTTGAAATTAACTGGAACGAACTGACACCGGAGCAGGTGCAGCCCGATATCACTGCGGCACTCGCGCAGGCACAGTCGAGGATCGATGCCGTTGCGGCTCTTCCGGATGCCGATTCGACCTTCGAGAGCACATTTCTAGCACTCGAAAAAGCAACCGAACCGCTGAGCCGTGCCTGGGGGCTGATTAACCACCTGGACTCCGTGAACAACGCACCAGCACTGCGCGAAGCCTACAACGCGATGCTCCCGGCGGTCTCGCTTTTCTACGCGCAGATTCCGCTAAACCCAGGGTTATGGCGCGTGCTCAAGGCGGCTGCGGACAAGCCGGAGACTCAGGCGCTGACCGGGGTGAAAGCGCGCTTCCGCAATGAAACGCTCGCAGACTTCCGCGAAGCCGGGGCAGACCTTCCGGCAGAAAAGCAGCAGCGGTTGCTCGCGATTGAGCAGGACCTGGCCCGTATCACGCAGAAGTATTCGGAGAACACACTCGATTCGCTCAATGCCTACGAATTGCTGATTACGGAAGAGTCAAAGCTGGCAGGCTTGCCGGACCTCGCCCGCCAGGCAGCACTCCAGAGCGCACGCTCGAAGAACCTGGGTACGGATGCCGCCCCCGTATGGCGATTCACGCTGCACGCACCGTCTTTCTCGCCCGCCATGGAGTATCTGGATGATGCCTCGATACGCGAGCGTTTGTATAGAGCCTATTTTGAAATCGCCGCCAAAGCCCCGCATGACAATACCCCGCTGATTCGCGAGATACTCGCGCTCCGGGCCGAGAAAGCTGCGCTCCTTGGCAAGAGTAACTTTGCCGATGTAGTGACCGAGCGCCGCATGGCTCGCAATGGCGGCAACGCACTCGCCTTTATCGAGCGCATTCACTCCCGCATCCATCCCGCCTTTCACCGCGAACTTGGTGAGCTTGAAGCCCACAAAGCCACTCTCGCCAATGCTGCACCCGAGGCCTTGGAGCCCTGGGATTTCGCCTACATTAACGAAAAACTCCGCCGTGCCCGCTACGATTTCGATAGCGAGGCACTGCGCCCCTACTTCTCAATTGACCGCGTAATTGCCGGACTCTTCACCATCGCCGAAAAACTATTTGAGGTACAAATCATCGAGCGCACTGGTGAGACCAAGCCAGGGGTCTGGCACCAGCAAGTAAAGTTTTATGAAATGCGGGATAAGAGCGGACGGCATCTGGGTTCGTTCTACGCAGACTGGCATCCCCGCGAATCCAAGCGCGGCGGGGCATGGATGGGTTCATTTATCACCGGAGAAATGCAGGCGGATGGGCAACTGTCGCCCCACCTCGGCGTGATCTGCGGGAACCTCACCGCGCCTCTCGAAGGCAAGCCGGCGCTGCTGACGCACGACGAGGTCACCACTATTTTTCACGAGTTCGGCCACCTCATCCACCACCTGCTCGGCACCGTGGAGATACGCACGCTCAATGGCACCAATGTTGCATGGGACTTCGTGGAGTTACCCTCTCAAATCCTGGAAAACTGGTGCTGGGAGCGGGCCTCACTCGACCTCTTTGCGCGACATTATCAGACAGGCGATGCCATCCCGGAAGATCTCTTCCATAAGATGCTCGCCGCCCGCACCTATGGCGCCGCCCGCGCCACCATGCGTCAGCTTCTCTTCGGCAAGATGGACCTGGAACTCCACCTCGACCCTGAGCGAATCCGTGGGCAGGACCTCGACACCACCCTGCGCAGCCTCCTCGCCGCCTATCGCGCCCGCACGAAGAGCGAAGCCCCCTTTAATATCCGGAACTTCGGGCACCTCTTCAGCAGCAGCACCGGATACGCCGCCGGATACTACTCTTATAAATGGGCTGAAGTCCTGGAGGCCGATTGCTTCACCCGCTTTCTCAATGAAGGCGTGCTCAACCCAGCCACCGGAGCCTCGTTGCGCGATACCATACTGAGTAAAGGCAACAGCGCCCCACCTGAGACGCTCTTCCGCGCATTTATGGGGCGAGATCCCGACCCGGATGCACTACTACGCAGAGATGGGTTGCTGAACTAGCCGCGCGAAGGCGGGTGACGCTGTGATTGCCTCAACGGGATGAAGGAATCCCGGAAGGTTCGAATTGGGAAGATGACCAAACTCAAGACCGTCCATTTGGGACGGGGGTGTTATGACGCCTGCTTTCTACCGATATTGTGTCCCTCTGGGACGCCGCAGCCCAGAAGGCGCGGACCGTTCCATAAGGCACGGGAGATTGGACGAAGAATCCGACGGAGTACGTGAAATCAGCGCAATCGAAACTTCCCCCCGAGCGCTGGGTCGGGGGGGTATCCCACTACTTAACTTCCACCAACTGACGCTCCCGGTCTTTCAACTCATTCGCGCGCTGACCCCATGCACCCGACTGCTTCAGAACTTCAATCTTCTTCAGCGCGATACGAGCTGAAGGGATATCACCTTTCTCAATCTGGCAGATAGCCGCTGTATAGGCAGCTTCAGCCCGGCTGGAATCGAAAGCGGTAGTATCATCGGCCACGGCGGTGAGTGACGCTAAACCAGCATCGACCTGCCCATTGCGAATCTGTGCCACGCCCTTGGCGATGCTCGCACGCTGTGCAAAGGGGGAGCTTCCTAAAATGCTGATAGCCTGCTCATACTGGGTGACGGCATCGGCATACTTGCCTGCTTCAAAACTATAATTGCCGAGACGGAAATGGGCCAGCCCCGTGAGCTCATGATTGGGATGTTCATTGGCAAAGCTCTGCAAGCTCGCGGCATCCGTTGCCTTCCCAAATTCTGCGCTTACCGCTTCAGCCTGCTTTTGCATGAAGTATCTCGTGGTCTGGTAACCGAGTACAGCCACCGACACAACGATTACTGCGACTATCACCGTACTTCCACTTTTCTTCCAGAACTCAAAGAATCTGTCTTCAAAGTCCGCGTCGGGTGGGAGTGTGGACGCATCCACTTCCTTGGTGACTTTTAGTGCCTTCGTGGGCTTGGAATCCGATTGTGGCGTAGCAGGTGTAGCGGGCTTCATGAAATTAAAAACGAGAAACATGGCTGTCTGTTTGCACGGAGTCAATCATGCAGTGAGGGCTTGCGGGATTTGGGGAGCAAGTGGCGCGGGTGTCCGATTGGATCGATCGGACCTATCTGACCAATCGGATCTATTGGTTGGGACTCATAGCACCTACTCGACAACCTTGGTTTGCATTGAGACCTGCCGCACACCCAGATGCCTGGCTTCATCGAGTATGGCGACGGCCATGCCAAAGGGGCTTGCAGCCTCGCCTTGGATGAGGATTCGGGCATTGGGGTTCGCGTTCTTATAGGCGGTGATAGCTACGCCAAGAGCTTCCATGGATTCTATGGGGTCCAGATTCCAGAGAAGCTTGCCTTCGGCTGTGACTTGGATGGTTACACTATCAGGGCTTCCCTCTCTGCTCGGTGCGGGGAACTCCAGAGGCATGCCTAGATGCCGGGTAAGAGTCAGACTAATCAGGACGAAGCAGGCCAGTAGAAAGAAGATAACATCTATCAGCGGGATGATTTCCACGCGCGCGGGTTTCAGGGTGGGTTGTACATTATTTCTCATACAGTCATTCCTTTCACTAGGAACAACGCAGGCGTCGGCTATTTATTCTATGGAGTTTGAAAGAATTTTCCGCAGTTCAGTAGAGCAACGATGCATGAGATTGAGGGATATAAGTGACCTAAAGGACATAAACGACGCAAAGGACCTAATGAGGGACACCGGCTGTCTAGAGATTCAGAAAAATAAAAGGGGCGCTTTTCTTGCGAAAAGCGCCCCCCGTTGATTTTCTATTTTAGTTTAAGGTTCGCAGGCTAGTTGATCTTCACTGGTAACCGCACGAGGGGGGTGATAACCTGTCCCTCTGCATTGGTCACCGGCGCGAATCGCCAGTTGCGAACGGCATTGACGACTGACTGAGCGTAATCCGGGTCGGTGGCTTCCTCGACTGTAAGGTCGCGGACGTTGCCCTGTTCATCGATGCGGAACAGAACTTTCACCTCTCCTTGATCCCCCCGGCGCACTTGCCCCAGAGAGAACGTAGGCTCGACGGTGTAGGTCGGAACCGGCAGGGCGAGCGTCTTTGGAGAAGATTCTCCATGGAGGCCAGTCGCACCGAACGCGATTACTACAGCCAGCTTCAGGTATGTCGATGTTTTCATTGGTCCTTTGTATTAAGCGAGATCCGCTTGGACCGTGAACGTGCAAGACCCTCACGGATCTCACTAGAAATAAAGCACAACGCGTACCAGAATGCAAGCATGCTGGTGTAAAGATCGTGTTACGAGTGATCTTGGGCGATATTGTACAGGAGTGGTCAACGCTCTGCGGTCAGAATTTATGGATCTGATGGACCTGAGGGACACTATGGACTGATCGATTCAGACGCTTCTAACACAGACTAGGGCATCTTCTCTTGGAGAAACTTTGTCACGGAGAGGTAGTATTTCTTTCGTTTCTCGGGGTCATTGAATCCATGGCCGACCCAGGTCTTTGTTTCGAGCTTACAATCGACACCGGCTTTTTCGAGGGCGGTGGCCATGTCCTTGCTTTGTGAGATGGGGACGCGGCGATCACCGGTACCGTGGAAGAGCATGACCGGGCACTTGATTTTCTCTGGATAGTTGATGGGCGAGATGGCATCAATTTTGGCAATAACCTCGGGATCGTCGCCGTAGTACATATCCAAGGAGTTATAGCGGTCGCGGATATCCTCTTTGCGCATCTCTTTCCAGTCGTAAACACCGGCAAAACCGATCGCCATTTTATATAACTCGGGATATTGGGCGGCGCTGACCAGCGCTCCATAGCCACCGAAGCTGGCTCCATAAACGGCAACACGGTCGGGATCGGCTAGTTTCTGGGCGAGGACCCACTTCACGCCTGCTGCCACATCTGGAGCGACACAGCGTGTTGCTAACTCGATGGTATCCCCTTCATAGGCGAGGCCCATGCCGACAGAGCCGCGATAGTTTACCTGAAGCACTGCGTACCCCAGCGCTGCAAAGTACTGGGTTTCATCGTCATAGCCCCATGTCACGCGAGATTTCGGACCTCCATGAATTATAGCAAGCAGCGGAGGCAGCTTATCTGAGGTCGCTTTGGGCGAGGTGAGGTACCCGTAGATGGTGGCGCCATCGCTTGATGGGAATGAGATGGGCTTCATCTCGCAGAGTTCGGATGGCTTTATGCCGGGTTTGGCGTAGAAGAGCGCCTTCATCTTTCCGGTCGTTAAGTCTAGTCGATACACGCCTCCCGGATCCCGGTCACTAGAGGATTCGACAATCACTTGCTTTCCTTCATTAGTGAAACCCAGGATATGGTTTGTCATCCCTGGGAGTGCGGCATCGAGAGCGGTGGAGACGCGTTTATAGCTAGGGTCAAACCAGATAAATCGTGGCTTGTCCGCATTGTACAACAGTCCGGCAACCGCTCCTGTCAGTGGAGCTTTAACGAGCCAGCCGTTATCGCTTGTTCCGACATCGTAGGGAGGATCGCGGAATGGTTTCCCTGCGAATTTGTTCGCCTCCAAGTTCCAGGTAGCCAGCGCATAGTTATCCCCCCCATCGGTCGTGGATACCATCAGGAATTTTCCTGTGGGATCGAAGCTGAGGGTTTCTGTATGACCAGCAATATCGACTTTGGTCCACTCGGACTTCTCATCCACCCGGTGTAGTATCGTGCGCTCGCCGGATTTAATTTTGGCGATACCAATTCTGACAGTGCCTTTGGTGTCTGCCATCCAATCGGTAATGTTACCCGGGTTCCTTGCTACTACATGAGAGGAGCGAAGGCGCACGTTCAGCACGTGGGCATCCGGGTAAACTTGCCCTGCACGGAACCAGTCCCTCAAGATTACGAGACACTCGTCTTTCACCATGGGTAGGGTATCGAAGACATAGTAGCTGGACTTTTCATCCTTATTTTCCAGTGGCTTTGGGTACCGGAGGTCAGGTTTGATAATGTTCGTCTCTTTATGGTAGTTCCAACCATCAGAGAGTCTATACATGATGGTATCTGAATCGATCCAATAAAAACGATAGACATGGTCATCGCTCGTAGCGCTCGGGCTGATAACCCGTTTATCCTCGGTCTCCAAATCGTAAACATAGAGTCCGTAGGGTCCTTTTGAATTTGACCGAAAGGAAAGGTACTTGGCACCGGGGGAGAGCTGGATATCCTCGAACATCCACGGCGCGAAGAACTTATCGACCAGTGCATCAGGTGTCTCTGCTTTTAATGGAGCGGCAAACAGGGATAGGCCTAAAGCAAGAAGAAAGGGGGTGTATTTCATGTAAGTAACATGAATCGGATATTTTTAGGATGGTTGGAAAGCAAATAATACGGACGTGGGATAATTGTGGTGGAATGCCCTTGCCAAAAATGGTGAATGGAAAATGGAGAATGTGGATAGCTGACTGTGTTCAGCCCTTGCGAAAGGTGGGAGCTCCATTAACCCTAGCGGAACACATATGCATAATATTCGGTGAAACGGCTTTGAAATGGTCTGCTAGCAACATTAGCAAACAGTGCATTTCGAAGTTGTGGTGCTGTAGGTGCCATTCTCAACCATGGGTGAAACGCCCTTAACCGAAGGCAAAACCAACATAGTCTTGCCCTTCAACAC
>JANRLC010000055.1:0-28742 GCA_033762955.1 Verrucomicrobiota bacterium
CGATGTAATGTTTTACTAGAGAGTACCCACCGAGATATATGCTCCATACCACGGATGCCGATGCCACAGTTCAAGCGTTTGCCCATGCACCACAACGTTTTGGTGTAATCCCATTCTGGTTCTGGAATGATCGATTGGATCCAGTGGAGCTACTCAAACAATTGGCGGATTTTGATGCCCACGGAGTAGCTGGCGTTGTCATCCACCCCCGAATTGGCCTGCCGTTTGACCAATCGTGGATGAGCCCAGCTTTACTGCTATGCTACCGGGTAGTCTGTGCGGACGCTCGTAAACGTGGATTACAACGGTCTGTACGCGTATCGGGTACAGCATCCACTGGGCCCAATCCTAAAAAACGTTGAAAACTACTCCGATCTTTGATCTGGAACTCGGTCTCTGCATCGCTCAATCCATAGAAGTACTGCACTACGCACACTTTCAACATAAAGACTGGATCGAAGGGTGGTTGTCCGCCTTTGCCATCATTCTTATAGGCCAGCTTCGTTTCCAACTGCGCACGAAACTTCTCAAAAGGTATCACTTCATTTAACCGATCCAGCATAGGGCCCAGAGTAGCCGAGACAATCTTGTCTCGGTTCTTCGGACTCAGACGATTGAAATACCCCGACAGGATTTGTCTGGGCTCCAGTTTGCGGTTCAAGGAGTATATCCGGACCGGTCATTGACTTTGAAATACACTGCTTCTTGGGACCAGAATTCTTGAACGTCTAATCTCATGAATCTCAGTGGAGTCCTGCTACAAGAAGTGCCCGATTACTCCACGCATCTAAAAATCAAGATACGTTGATATTTCGCTTGAACGCATTCTGGCATGGAGTTACTTTCATGTCTTTAGCCATGGCAAAATCCTTCATCTTTTCTTCTGAATCCGTCGGCGAAGGTCATCCAGACAAAGTCGCCGATTTCATCTCCGACAGCGTGCTTGACGCATGCTTTGAACAAGATCCGCACAGCCGTGTGGCCTGTGAGACGCTCGTAAAGAGCAATCACGTGGTCGTAGCCGGTGAAATCACCACGAATGCGCGCATTAACTATGAGCAAGTAGTGCGCGATGCCGTGCGTGCTACTGGCTATGTGAACGATGACGACGTCTTTCATGCCGACAAGATTTTCGTAACCAATCTTCTCACCCGCCAGTCGCCGGATATCTCCCAGGGTGTCACTGCCTCAGGTGCCGAGGGTAAGGACACTGCGGAGCAGGGCGCTGGCGACCAGGGAATCATGTTCGGCTATGCATGCAAAGAGACGCCCGAGCTGATGCCATCCGCCATCATGTTTGCGCATCGCGTGAATCGCGAACTCGCGAAAATTCGCCATGGAGGCGATGTTAAGTGGCTTCGTCCGGACTGCAAATCACAGGTAGCCGTGCGTTACGAGGACGACAAGGTCGTGGAGATAGTCAATGTAGTTGTCTCCACCCAGCATACCGCAGATGTCTCTCACGCTACTATCAAGAAGTTTATCATCAATGAGGTTGTGAAGAAGGTACTTCCTTCGGAGCTGCTCAACAGCAAGACGGAATACCTCATCAATCCCACCGGACGCTTCGTGGTTGGTGGACCGGAAGGCGATGCGGGAGTCACCGGGCGGAAGATCATTGTAGACACTTACGGAGGATGGGGCCGCCACGGCGGAGGCGCTTTCTCGGGTAAGGACCCGTCGAAAGTGGACCGCTCGGCAGCGTATATGTGCCGCTGGGTTGCGAAGAATATCGTAGCTGCTGGTCTCGCCGATATTTGTGAACTTCAGGTAGCCTATGCCATCGGGTACCCGAATCCCACCAGCCTTAACATCGACACCATGGGCACTGGTAAAGTCTCCGACGAGAAAATCGCCGAAGCCGTGAAAAAGGTATTCTCGTTCAAGCCTGCGGACATCATTAAGCAACTCGACTTGCTTCGGCCGATCTACCGCCAGACGACCCACTACGGACACTTCACGAAGTCAACGCTTCCTTGGGAAGAATTGAACCGCGTGAAAGAACTCCAGGCTGTTGCCAAGTAGTCTTATCAGATTTATCCAGCGGCACACGTGTAATACACAATCGTAGCACACGTGTGCCGCTAATTTGTTTTAATCCATCAATTATTTGACCGCTATGTCTACTCAAACCATTACCCGTCCGGATTATAAAGTTCGCGATATTTCACTGGCCCACGCCGGTCGCCTGCGTATTGAAATCGGTGAGAAAGAAATGCCCGGACTCATGTCCGTGCGCGAAAAATACGCCAAGACCAAGCCGCTCGCCGGAGTACGCATCATGGGCTCCCTGCACATGACTGTGCAGACTGCTGTGCTCATCGAAACCCTCGTCGCTCTCGGCGCCAATGTGCGCTGGTGTTCGTGCAATATTTTCTCCACACAGGATGATGCCGCAGCGGCCGTGGCCGCCGCTGGAGTGCCTGTATTCGCCTGGAAAGGTGAAACCCTCGAAGAGTACTGGTGGACGACCTACGAAGCCCTCACCTGGCCGGATGGCAAGGGCCCTCAACTCATTGTTGACGATGGAGGCGACGCCACCCTCATGATCCATAAGGGCTACGAGATTGAGAACGGTGATAACTGGCTGGATACCCCAAGTGGAAGTCAGGACGAGATAACGCTCAAGGCAAAGCTCCGCGAAATTCTCAGTGAAGACCCCATCCACTGGCACAACGTTGTCAAAGAGTGGAAGGGCGTTTCCGAGGAAACTACTACTGGCGTGCACCGCCTCTACAAGATGCAGGAAGCGGGTAAACTCCTCGTTCCCGCCATCAATGTAAACGATTCCGTAACCAAGTCGAAGTTCGACAATCTTTATGGTTGCCGTGAGTCACTGGTGGATGGAATTAAGCGTGCTACCGATGTAATGATTGCTGGTAAAGTCGCGGTCGTCTGTGGCTATGGCGATGTTGGCAAAGGCTGCGCTGCCGCTCTTCGTGGGCAGGGAGCCCAGGTCGTAGTAACCGAAATCGACCCCATCTGCGCCCTCCAGGCAGCGATGGAAGGCTATCGCGTGTTAACCATTGAGGACACACTCGGCTGGGGTAACATCTATGTTACCACTACGGGGAACACAGATATCATCACGATAGAGCACATGGCAAAGATGAAGGATCAAGCCATCGTGTGTAACATCGGCCACTTCGACAACGAAATCCAAGTGGACAAGCTCAACAATTACCCCGGTGTGAAGGTGGATAACATCAAGCCGCAGGTGGACCGTTACACCTTTGCCGGTGGTAACCAGATTTACCTCCTCGCCGAAGGCCGCCTGGTCAACCTCGGTTGCGCCAGTGGGCACCCCAGTTTCGTGATGTCAAATAGCTTCACGAATCAAGTTCTTGCCCAGCTCGATCTCTGGAAGAGCTTGGAGAAGTACACCCCCGGAGTGTACATCCTGCCAAAGCACCTTGACGAAGAAGTCGCCCGCCTCCACCTCGAAAAGATCGGCGCGAAGCTGACTGTTCTCTCACAGAAGCAGGCAGACTATCTAGGACTGCCGGTAAATGGTCCATTTAAGAGCGACCACTACCGCTACTAGATACGCTGACGGGCCAGTCGAATCATAGTTTTTAGTTTAGACCTACAAAAGAAGGGACACCGCAAGGTGTCCCTTCTTCATTTTCGTGTATCCCTGTCATTTGACATTTATCAAAAAAGGAAAATAGCAAATATTGGTTGGACTTGCTTACAGTCATAAAGCGGCAAAAGGCCTCCGCCGTTTTCACAGCGGAGGCCGATGTATAGCCTACTACGTTTCCTGTACCCAAATAATATACTCTACTGACCCCACGGTGTGAGTGCTGTGCCGGGTATGACCTCACTCGGCGCAGTTGTGGACTGCCCTGGCTTGGCCCAACCTACAGATAGGCTGTCGCCACCGGTGCCTTCCTTCTGAATAACTTCCATGTAGTAGCGAAGACCGGCTTGCAGCGTGATCACAACGGACTTTTGCTCTGACAGCTTCGACCAATCCCGGTAACCCGTCCAACTGGAAACGCTTGCAATCTGAACACGATTGGCAACTGCGCCGCTGGTTGAGAGCCAGAGCTGGCAATTATCATCCCCACTAACCCAGAATGTATAACTGCCCGTGGTCGGTGGGATGAGATACCCGTAGATACGCTGACCGTAGTTGTCTGCGAAGTTCGAGGTCGTGCCCGGAGTTGTCCAGTAGACACCTTCCGCACTGGTCAAAGCGGTGGTCCCTGTCGGAGAGTTCGGGTAGGCTGCATTCCCGGTGAGACTCGCTACGCTGGTGCCAGTGATGCCTGTCCAGTAACTTCGGGTGATGGTGCCCACGGCTGTCTCGGTGATCGGTGCCAGGCAGGTACCGGGGACTACTTCGCTTGGGCTGGTTGTGCTCTGCCCGGGCTTCGCCCAACCGACAGAGACACTGTCGCCACCACCGCCTTCTTTATGGAGGACTTCGAGGTAGTAGCGCGAACCAGCCGTCAAGCTAATGGCTGCCGATTTCTGTTCGGCATTCTTGTTCCAGTCACGATAGCCACTCCACCCACTTACCAGGGCAATCCGTACCTTGCTGGCTGCGTTCTCATTGGTCGAGAGCCAGAGTTCGCAGTTGTCGTCGCCGCTGATCCAGAAGGTGTAACTACCGGTAACATCGGGGATGAGGTAGCCGTAGATACGCTGAGCATAGGTGTCAGCGAAATCGGATACCTGTGTGGGATTGGCCCAGTTCACGCCCTCCAGGCTGGTCAGATTGGTAGTGCCCGTCGGGCTGTTGGGGTAGGCTACGTTACTCGTCAGGTCTGTCACAGCGGTACCGCTGATACCTGTCCAATACTGTCGGGTGATGTAGCCCGCGGCCCCGTGGTTATTGTTAACTGGTCCGCTGTTGATGGTGTAGGCCGCCGTACTGACGGAGCTATCGACTTGCCCGGATGCATAGGCAATCGCTTTCAAGGTGAGCGAGCTGGCCACACTCACTGCGCTACTGTAGAGGGTGCCCGTGGTCGAAGTGGGGTTGGACCCGTCTGTAGTATAGCGGATGGAAGCGCCGCTGGTGGCGCTGCTAATCGCAACGCTTTGAGTGGAAGAGTAGGTGCCAGCGGCAGGCGTGAAGCTCGGTGCTGCCACCTTGTTCTGGGTAAGAATACTTAGCGCTTTGGTACCGGCGTCACCGTCCACATCGGCGACACGCACGGTGAAGTTACTCGTGCCAGCCGTTGTCGGCGTGCCACTGATAAGCCCGGAGCCAGTCACCACCAAACCCGCGGGAAGCGAGCCAGCGCTGATGTTCCACGTGAGAGTGCCATCGCCGCCGGTGGCCTGGAGTTGGCTGGTGTAGGCAGTCCCGACAACTGCATTCGGAAGGGATGCGGTTGTCACCGAAGGGATGGAGTTCGCCGTGGTTACGGAGCCACTCACTTCGATGTCATTGTTATTCCCTGCTATCTGACCCAGTCCACGATCCGCCCAGCCGCCGGTGTTATAGATATAGGCGCGGAAAGTTACTGTCGCTGTGTTGTTTTGCAGAGCCGAAATCCCCGATAACGCAATGGTAGTGGTCAAGCCGTTCCAACCATTTGTCAAGGCCAGTGTACCAAGGCTGGTCCCCGCAGTGGCAAACCCATCCTTGCTATACTCTACTTCGAGTACACCAGTGTTATACTGGCTGTATGCAGAGAGCTTCAGACTTGAGAGGGATGTTTTGTATCCTGAAGCAGGAGCGACAGCCCACTGGAAGTGGTAACTTCCGGCCTTACTTGCAGCCAGGGTAGTTGGGTTTCCCGACGGGTTGGCATTCAGTGCCCCCGGGCCTGAATACGCCTGCAAAGCCGAGGCAGGGAAACCACTGCCGCGTGAAAGCGCTACCGTGGTGATATTTGCCGCTGTGGTCGTGGCATTGACGGTGACCGCGCTGCCATTCACGGCCGCAGAAGTCAGCAAATCCCATGAGGCAAGAATTGCACCAGACGAACTACTCGAACTGCTACTGGAACTGGAACTCGAACTTGAACTCGAACTCGAGCTACTCGAACTTGAACTCGAACTGGAACTCGAACTACTGGAACTCGAACTGCTGCTTGAACTACTGGATGATCCGCCAGTAGTCGTTATTGTACCGATGATCTCAATGTCCTTGTTGTTACCTGAGACCTGCCCGATTCCGCGATCTGCATAGCCCCCCGTATTATAGAAATAGGCGCGGAAGGTCACGGTTGCGGTAGTGTCTTGCAACGCAGAGATACTCGACAGTGCCAACGAACCCAAGACACCGTTCCACCCGTTGGTAAGTGCAATAGTTCCGACACTTGTTCCAGCGGTGGTGAAACCATTCGTGCTGTATTCGACTTCGACGATACCAGTATTATACTGGCTGTAGCCATAGAGTTTCAGGGTGGAGAGACCAAGCTTGTACCCGGATACGGGGACTACTGTCCACTGGGCGAAACAATTACCGGATTTCGCTGCTGCCAGCGTGGTGGGATTGCTGGAGGCACTGGTATTAAAGGCCCCGGAATTACTGGCGATTTGCAAGGTGTTGGCGGTGAATCCGCTGCCCCGGGTGAGCGCTCCTCCAGTTACACGCGAAGAGGAGGCCGAAACGTTGGCCGTAGCCGCGTTGCCCGTAATACTACCAACGGCCAGCAGGTCCCAGGCGGCGAGAGTTCCGCTCTGACCATCAGCCAATGCCACCGCTACTTTTTCACCCGAGGGCAAACCTTCGCCCGAGGCATTATAGGCGCCCACGGCAATGTAGTAAGTGGTGTTATGAGTGAGTGCTGTGATGGTGTAGCTCGTGGCAGTACCGACATCCGCCGTCTGGGTATAGCTGCCACTGGTTGTGCCCCAGCGCACGCGATAGCCGCTTGCACCACTCACGGTACTCCAGCTCAATGCGAGGGTGAGATTCCCATCAACCAGACTGGAGATGGTAGGGGCAGCGGGTGCTCCGTTTGCAGCAATACTTACCTGAGTAATGTTAAAGCTACCGCTCGTGGCTCTCACTTTTATCGAGTGAATGCCAGCAGTCAGAGTCACGTTTCCAGAAACCACTGTGCCACTCGTACCGGTGCTGATGAGGGTGGCATCATCGGCACCGAGCCGGACGGTACCGCCCGTTGTCGTAGTGGCAGCTACAGTGTAACTGCCAGTCTTCGGTATAATCACATTCCAGCTCATCCACCCCTTGTTATTCAAGGTCGCATTGCTGTTGCCCTGGGCGATCTTCATATTTGCCACGGTCAGAAAGGCGGGAGCGATAACTCCATTCGTCGGAGCAGCCCGGAGGTTTCGGAAACGGTCATCCTGCCCTTGAATTAGAGGATAGTTATTCAGATTGATCAGCCCCTCCTCGGCATAGATGTCTGTCCAGCTTGGCCACTGGGCATAGGTCCCGAGGGTGTTCAGCACACCGCCCGCGAGGTGAAAACTATTGATGGCGGATGCATTAACACTGGCAGTACGGCTGTCGCCATACTTCGCTTTGTTCTGCATCGCTGAGCCTCCAGTATCGCCACCGAGAGACCAGCCACCTTCATACGTACTGTACTTCAACCCATACGCCAGAGCCCAGTTGGCCTGAATATTCAGTTCATTCTGATAACCAGAACCCGGAGGCTGCCCATTTGCTTCTCCACCGCCTGGAAAACCATCGGCATACATCTGATCCACTGAAGCCAGACGGACATCTTCAATGAATGCAATATTACCGGCTGCGGCAGAGCCATCAATACGCAGAGTCACGGTGGATCCTGCCGTTGCGGTGAATGTACTCGATGAATAGTACGGTGTGCCACGGGTCCAGTACACGACGTGAGATTCCCATGGGTTGCCGCTATTCCACGGGATGGGCTGGTAGCCATTGTTCTGATTAAAGGACGGCGCATTCGCCGCCACTCCGTTTACATAAAGCTTCACCTTCTGTACATCGGGGATGGGGTTGCCATTGCCATCGAGGGGAGCATTCGTCTTGACGCGTTGTACAGCCTTGAAGATGAATGCATAAATGTTCGAGGTTTGCGTGGAGGGAATGGTTACGCTAATACTCATGCTGCCAGTACCGTCGATATAGCCCATTTGCCCGCCCTGGAAGGGTGGCGGGATATCGTCGCCTGCTCCGGCATCGCGTGCCATGCCTGCGGTTCCAGAAAACACCCAGGTAGCACCGGCAGTACCCTGCGAGTAACCATTGCCAATCGTCGGAGTCTCGAAGCCGGGGTTGTTTAGGACAGAGGTTGTGCCATAACCATTGGTAGCGCCATAATAGGAAGCCCCGCCTCCGCTGTAGAAGTAGTAATTGACCGGATGCGGTGTGGCTGTGTGGGCGATGCCGTCGCCGTTATTGAAGTAGTCATCCGCGAATTTAAGGGGACCACTGGCGGTTCCGTTTACATCCGCGTACTGCCACTGATACATCGTGCGAACACGGGTGTTAATTGCAGCATCGCCATAGATACTCCGGAAGATGTTGCTGAACTGGATGCCACGCAAAATATTCTTGCGGATACGCCATGTATTAATGGAAACATATTCGCCGTTTCCGTCCTTTGCGGTGGAGAGCCCGTCGTAATTGATGATGGCAAAATCGGCCGCTCTGGCCAATGGGTCGGAACTGGATCCAAGGCTGGCATCGGCATCGGCCCGGGTCATGTTCGTCAAGTCCCCGTATTGCCGGAACGCGTCGCTGAAGAAGTTCCAGACTTCGTTCGAGTTCTCCAGATAGATGCGCAAATTCGGATTCAGCGGGGGATACACTGGATTTGCAGTCACCGCAGTATAAGGATCGACACCATTTGAACCGTACTTGATCAACAGGGCGAGTTTATAGACATAGCTTGTGGTATCAGCGGCGGTCCAGCCACTCGCCATCATCGGAATATTGATATAGAGGTCGCGGCCGGTCTCGTTGCTGAGCATTATCTTGTACTCCAGTGAAGCCCCATTGTTATAGGTATTTCCATAGTTTGGCAGATAGACATTGGTGCGGCCCAACCCACCGGATTGATTGAAGTAGGTGGGCAGTGTCCTATCTGTCCAGAATCGCTCCTGGTTGGCGTTATTCAAATCCATGCGCAGTACGGTGTACTTCGTCATGGCGGCACGGAAATTGGTGTTAAAGATCGCGTCTGTTGCGTACGTTGTGGTGGCATCGGGTGCGGTGGGGCGCATCAGTCGGAGATTGGATATCCCGTTATTGCGCACGGGTACCTGCCCCGTTTTATCCGTATTGCGGAACTGAATGGATGATGCATTGACCCCAAGTTCCTTGGTTTTGAAGGAGCCTGTTGTTGTGTTCGACCCGCTGTTGTAGCTGTAAGTCAGCGTTGCGTAATCGACGTTCCCAAATAGTCCTACATCCGCCTTGCCATTGAAGCTAAATGCAATTGTGCCACGTGCGAGAGGATCAACGCTCAGCCCTTGATTGATGCTTTCCTGGAAGATATAAGCACCATTACCCTGAGGCCATCCATTGCTATCCATGGCAGGTTTGGCGCCTCCGTCCACACCCTCCCACGAGTTGCGTGCGCACTTCACCAAGTCTGCATAGGCCTGGCTCCAGCTACCGTTGACATTAAACCCAAGATCCATCACAGGATCGATCACTTCCTCCGGGGTACTCGGACTCGACCACTTGAGCGAGAGCGAGGCGTTACCCGTCAATTCGCGGTACTCCACCCTAATATCATACCGGGAGCCAGCGGTCATACCAAACGTACCAGTATAGGTACCAGGCGTATTCCACTGGTCAATTACCGTGGTCCAGGTAGAGCCACCAGCCACCTTCAGATAGACACGCACGCCATCATCGCAAGTTGCCTTGAGCGTGTAAGTCTCACTGAATGCGGCAATAACCTGCCCGGTGTAACGCACAGAGAAATTATCCAGCGGAAACGACTTGTAGGGTTCGGCAATGGAGCCACCCACTGGGAGTACACTGCCCCAGTCAAAGTCCAGCCGCACTTCTCGCCGGGAAAATGCGGGAGAACCGGTCAGTGCATTATTAGAGTAGTAATCGCCAAGGATACCGGCATCGGTATAACCACCGCCCAGGGCAGCGGACGCATTAACTGCCATCAGGCAGGTGGCAAACACACCGCCAAGCCAGCGCCAATGAGCGCGGGTAGCAGATGTGCGCGAGTGACACGATTGAGTAATCGTTTTAGTGCGCATAGGTGAAGTATTGGATGGTAGGGGTAGTAACAATTAAAGAACAATCAACACAGGGTGCTAAAGATTCCCTTGCCACACAATGGCGCATAAAATGTAATCGTACATACTGGCATGGCACGAGTAACCATTAAGGACATAGCTGAGCGCGCCGGGATGAGTATTTCAGCCGTTTCCCAGGCGCTAAGACAAAGCGGTACAGTAGGCAAAGCTACTTCGGAACGCATCCGGAAACTCGCCACTGAGATGGGCTACACCCCAAACGCGCTGCTCTCATCCCTAGCTGCGAGACACTTTCGCAACGACGATGAATCCAACCGGGTACCAATGGCCCTAATTCTCCCGCCGGACCTGCCCAAAGTAGACTATGAGACCAACATAGGCGACACCATACAGTATGCGAACAAACTGGGCTACAGAGTTCATGTATGGCATCTGGACAAGATTACCCACTGGGGACAACTGGCACGCACACTCTATAACCGGGGTGTGGTGGGAGTCGTGATTTTTCCCCGGATTCATCCGATCCCACCATTGGGCGAGGAATGGAATCGATTCGCGCTTGTAATGGTGAGTAATAATCCTGCCTTTCGCCATTTCCACCCGGTCTATGTGGATCATCACGATCTCGTTTACCAGGCATGGTCTGAAGTGAAAGCTCTCGGCTATAAGCGCATCGGGTGGGCGATTATGCGCCACGACCCCGAAGTGCATGATGACAGAGTACGGCGCGGTGCTGCCAATGAATGTGTGGAATCTACACCGATACGAGATCGCATCCCTGTGCTCTGGGATGCAGAAATTCAAGAGGAGCAAGCCGTTAATGACTGGTATAAGCGACACAAACCCGAGGTGATTATCGGGTTTAACGTTCTCCAAGCATGGAACCTCATCAAGAATGGCGTGCGAATTCCCGAAGACGTTGCCTTTGCCAACCTGCATAATTTCATCAAGCGCGACATCATAAACGGACTCACTTTCGCAGGCCTGACAGATATGGATGAGCACATCCTACCCTATGCCATCGACCACATGGACCAGCTTATCCGTCATCGCACCTTCGGTTTTAACAGCCAGCCCCGCAAAGTACTCCTCAGCGCGACCTGGGAGCACGGCGGTTCGTGTCCGGCAAGAGGGTGATTTGGCAGAGAGTGATAATGGGTGCTGTAGTACCTTTATATCGTAGATTACATGGCAATCTGACGCAACGAAGGTGCATCAACTCTTCAGTTCATACAACGTCCAGGGAACGCCAGAGGAACGGATGTTCCTTTTATCAAAGAGCACCGAAGAGCAGCAACCTCTGAACTGTCCCGAGGGACACTTGCAGACTCGTTGCTTGTCGAGAGATCAGGTCTCTAATATTTCTGCCGTCCATGCAACCATTTTAGCCCGCTTCTTGATTCTTTGAGCACTCCTCTCAGGTAATTAACACGATGATTCCACCTTTTGATCCCTCTCTCAGGGTTTTAATCCGATAAATCGTCCTTTTATCCCTCCTCTCGTGGTTTTATTGCGATAAATCGTCCTTTTGGCACTCCTCTTGTGGTTTTAACCCTCCTCACAGGTTTTTAATTCGATACATCACGTCTTTAGGTGCTCTTTTCAGGGTTTTAATCCGATAAATCTTCCTTTTGCGCCTCCTCTCGTGGTTTTATTGCAGTAAATCGTCCTTTTAGCCCTCCTCACAGGTTATTTTTCCGATCCCGCAGGTTTTTATCCCGACAAAACGACCATTTTGTACTCCTCACAGGTTAAAAATCCAATTCCGCTTACCATTTGGTCCTCCTCTGAGGCTGTTTCTCCCTTTTCCACGACCATTTGGCACTCCCCGTTCAACCATTGATCACGTTTTAGAGCGTCCTCGGTACGGCAACCTATTCAGTGCCATAGCATCAAGATGCAGTGGTGAGCTTCCACAGTGCAGCCGCCGAGACACTCCAACTGGGCAATTGTGTCCGCATGATACCTTTCGTCATCTCCTGATAGCGGTCCTCATCGAACAGAATACTTTCAATCGCAGATGCCAGTTCCTGGGCGTCGTGCGGATTAACTTTCGTGACCCCATGGTTCGGCCCAAGCTTATCCGTGGCTGGAATTGAGCTACTGACTACTGGCACACCCTCCCACAGCGCTTCCATCACCGGCAATCCGTTGCCTTCTGCCAGTGAGCAAAAGACCGCGCAGCGTACGCGCTTATAGAGCGCGTGGATTTGGTTATCCGTCGCCGGGCTGTGCCACACGATACCTACTCCCTTAGCTTGGAGGGATTCAATGTACTTAACGATGGGCTTACCAAAATGCGGATTCGCGCGGCCAACCAGATGCGCCACCACGCGACGCTTGCGCTGATGGAGAATTTCCATCGCCTCGAGCAGTCTAGTCTGGTTCTTACGCGGTTCCAGAATCCCTACACAAACAAGCTCCGCTGCCCGTGCGCCCCACCCTGTTGGTGACTGTCTTGGTTGTCCTGCATAATCCGCGCCCAAGGGAAACGATACCACAGGCGGATGACTGGCGAGCTGTTGCCATTTCCAGTAACCGAGTAATTCCTTCGCGCTGGCGTCGCTTACTGCAAAGACGGCCTTGTAGCGGGAAAGCTCCTGCATGTAATAGGGATGCCGTTCCACACTGTGCGGCCAGGTAAATTCTGGATGCCGTAGCGGAATGGCATCGTGATAAACCGCGTAGCATCGTGCATTGGTCTGAAGGACATTTTGGTTCCACCCTTCGCGCTCGCTCTCCGCGAACACCGATGGGGTGACCAGTATGTTTCCCGATTTTAACTGAACCTTGTCACGACCGAGCAGGGAGTTTGGCCACTTCTCCAAAGTCTGTCTGCGAGCGTTCCATATAACAGGGGTGACCCTGCCGGGATAGAGCAGCTGCAGTTCGTGGAGGAGGCGCTTGGACACTCGCTGTAAACCGGATGCATGGGTACGGGTAGCGCAAGATGTGTAATCCCAATAGAACATGGTTGGCCTAGGCAGAGGGTTTCAGCGAGTAGCAATACTGGCTTATATCCTGTGCATAATCCCACCAACTACGGAAGCTTCGCAAGGATATTTCCCGGCGAAGCCTGTCGTACAAATCAGGTTCAGTTGAAAGCCGCCTGATACCACCGGCGATCGTATCAACCGTGGCATTCTCTAATAATAAACAACCGCCACCCCGTGCGACCTCGCCAAGGGAGCCACCCGGTGTGGTGATGCAGGGCACTCCGTGACGCAAGCTCTCGATAATCGGCAAACCAAAGCCCTCCATGAGCGATGCCTGTATCGTACACCAGCTTTCACGGTACAAACGGGCGAGTGATGCATCCGTCACCGCGCCATGGTAATACAATGGGCGCTTTGCGGCTTGCAAGGCATGGACTTTACTCAGTGCTGCGGCACCCGTTTCCCTATTAACCATGCCGACAAGATGAAGCTCGAAGTCCATACCCTTGTTCCAGAGCAATTCTGCTGCGTCCAACAGGGATACGTGGTTTTTTCTCCCTTCCAGGGAGCCCACGCAAAGCAGTTTCTTACTGCCGGACCTACAAGTGGCGGAGACAGGTGGCGACTCAACAAGATCGCTTGCCAGATGAACCGTGATAGTGGATGACGGGCCGCGTACGTTGTTCTTTGACCACCATGAAACCATATCCGCACGGCTAAACTCAGAGACCGCTGCAATTCCATCAAATCGTGCGAGTTCTCTCAAGTATTCGGGATAGCGTAGCAATGTCTTTGCAGGAGCAAATTGCGGCAAGTGCAGTGCAATCATGTCATGGAATACCGCCACTTGCGGACCGCTAATACCACACAATTGTGAGTACGCTGCATAAACAGTAGGACTAAAGAATTCCGGGGCGATTAGGCTGTCGTACACGCCGGTTATTCGCAGCGGATGCGCTCGCCAGACACGCCACCAACGACCCCGCCAGCGTTGCGCCTTGGACCAACTCGCCTTCCGTTTAGTTCCCAGATTGTCCTCAGCGTCGAATGCCATCAACCGGCGTTCCTCGGTATCCAGCTTTCTCCAGTGACGTGCATACGGATCATAGACGATGCCGACTGCCAACCCCCGGTCAACCAGCTCGGCATGGAGCTTGCGACAAACCCGCTGAATCCCCGTGTTTGCAGCGGTATGTGATGTATGACTGACATCAAGAAGAAGCATTTTATACACTACTTCTAGACATCGCCAAAAAGGGTATGGATTTCCCGGGCACAGCGCTCTTTAAGCAATAGTTGTGAGGCCTCAGGGAATCCTGAGAGATATCTGCCTACACCTGAACAAAGATCCGCAGCACACACCCTACCTCGCCAGCGATTAGTTTCCTCAAGAAAGGGTACAAGACGTTTGGTGAATACTTCTACTGTGTGTTCGGCCTCCAGTCGAATACGTCCTTGTTTTCCTTGATCATAATAAGGCAATGGATTTGCTAGAAATGCGTCCCATAGCCTGTGCAGACCAGCAGTCTCATCATCAGGAGCTATCGTTGTGACAACACTATCTGGAAGTGCGGAATACCAGCCGTCTCCGGACACCACACTTGGAAGCGCATGCTCCCAAATTCGAAGTTGCGACCCACTGCTTTCTCCACGGGACGGGTAGCGAAGATTGATGGCCAAATCAGCTTCGTCCAGTAGTTTGCACAGCCTTTCTTCCCGTACAAACCCATGGAAATTGACCATTTGATTCAGGCCCAATTGGTTTACTAACTTTTTGTAATCATCAGCTTGTTTTATGTCTCCGACAATATCGAGATAGAAACGATTGCGCCGCGGATACTCCGCAAGTGCATGCAGTACATTTCGCAATCGCCGGTTGGGGGAGTTGAGAAATCCAAAAATTATAAGCCTGTAGGCATCATGTGGTGCCCGAGGTTGTCTCTGTCGCACGACACGAAGCTGTGCTGCTGATTTATAGGGGAGAGGTGTGAGTAAGATCGGGCAATCCAAGTGGGGACGGAAATAATCCAACACTTGTGGATTGTGGATAATGACTCCGAGCGGATTACCCAAAGCCCACTGCCAGAGAGGATATGCAGTGGCCAAGGTGTCGATGGATAACTTTGCATCCAGAAATTGCTGCCCCATCAATCTCGCCTCACTTCCTCCATAAGTTTCGAGAACATGCAGATAGTCCTCACTATTATAGGCTTGGGGCTTGATCACATTCAGTACCAGCTCATGCAAATTCGGATCATGAAGGATCACCACCGAAGGCATTTTGCGAGCGATCTTTACAAAAGCGGAATGGTAATCCGCATTATTCCCCAAGTTGATAATATTATGGTCTTGGTAATTAAATGGTCTCCAATCCGCTGGAATTGAATCCACCTTGTTGATACTCACACCGGCAGGTGGATTTACATCCCAGTCTGGCTGATTAACCCATACTCCTACGCTACAGCAGTTCGCCAGAGCAGGTAGAAGTCTAGTGGTATAATTGGATATATCAGTACGCGCTGGGGGCAGAGGACTAAACCAATTGATATGCATGTTATTTGGTCAAAGTCGATACAACCTTCTTCCATGTAATATCCATGGCATTCAATTTCGCATTGCCTGCCATTCCGAACGCCTTGCATGCACTTCGCTGGTTCCAGGCTTCATCCAATATTTTAGCAAGATGACCAGGCGTAGGTTCTGATACCCATCCATTAACCGAATCCTCAATAAATTCGAGTGGCCCGCCGCTGTCCGTGCAGCAGATAAGTGGTTTCCCTGCCAAAAAGGATTCCAGTGTAATATACCCATAGTCTTCGTCTATAGGTACGTACAAAATAGCCCTGGATTCTGCGTACAGGCGAAGCTTATCCTCTTCACTAACTGCCCCCAGCCATTGCACACGCTGGTCTAGCTTTAGTCGTGTGGTAAGTGTTTTGAGTTCGTTGTAATAATCCGGACTATCTGGATGTCCGCTAAAAATGACGCGCACATCGGCCTTACATTCAGCCAATGCCCGGAGCACCAGTTCCTGGCGTTTCATTACACATATTCGACTTGGGTAATAAAAATAGTCACCGGCATCGGAGCAATAGAAACGTTCAGCACCTTCTGGTGGGTGATAGAGCGGAGTAGACGCTATTCCGGAGTATTTCTCCAGGCGGGTGGCTACGTTTTTCGAGTTCGCATAAACTGCACCTGCTTCTCCCAGCAGTTTTTTTTCTACGTGATCAATCCCATCGCGGATGGCGCGGCCATTGGGATAATGTCCCAAATCACAATTAGGACCACTCCAGAGATCGAATGCTCCTCGATGTTGATGCAACACCCAGAGTACTTTATCCGGATGCTGAATATGATACGCCGGAAACTTCAGACCGATTACGCGGTCTATTTTCGTACCGCAGGTTTCTGTAACATCCAATAACCGGCATGCCAGTAAATGCTCCATTATTCGCTCAGGCGGATACCATTTGAATGGTATGGCTGCTATGTCTGCTTCGTGGCCTGCACGGATTAGCGCAGAGCGAAGCGATCTAGCATGGCGCTCTGCGCCACCATCTATAAATGGCACTTGGGTCGTAGCGATGAGGATTTTCATTCTGCCTTTGAAATTGCACACGATCTGTTTGTCAAAACTCGCGTTTGTGCTTTGAGTTGTCGCGAGACTAATTCAAGAAATGAATAACTTAGTCGATTTATTTCCATTTGCCTCGTTTTTAGACGAGAAATCCACTTAAAGCGCGACATGGACAGACCGATGAGATGATCGATTTCTCGAACATGCCATGGCATATCTACCTTGAGTTGCCTTTCCAGTATGGGATCGCTGTATATGGCGGTATATGCAGGCATCTCTTTAATCTGAGACGTGGTTTGTTCCAGCTTGTTTAAGATATTAGTCTGAACTCGCTGTAAAAGCCGGTTAATTTCTTGTTGGTCACGGTTAATTCGTTTCCATACAGTACTGCCATGAACCTTGGTTCGATTCAGTTGGCTAAGCGTTTCGATGTCATCGGAAATCAGAGCACTGAATGAGCAGGAATTGTGAGTGTTACTCAAACGTGCTGACGAGCGAAATGCCGTAGCCAGGCATGTACTGGTGAAGTCCGCGTTTTTGATGGCATGTATCAGTAATCGATTAATTTTCCCTTGCGCTCTCAGCAACCGTGGAAAGAAGAACAATGCATCGGAATGCCGTGTATTCCAATAGCGCGCCTCATTGATGTGCCAGTCTAGTTCTTCCCATGCTTCGGGAGACACGTTTGAACAAGTGCTGTTGCAACGGACGGACCTACTGATTGATTGATCGATCAATTCCAGATAACGATTCACAGAAGAGGCTTGGCCTCTAGTCAAGCAATACTGGGTTGGAATATGAGATGCGGGTTCTATCATGGGAAAAAATGCAACATGCAATATAGAAGATGGCGCAGCGGAGTGCTATTTCTTACTGGTGATTCTTTTCCAACTAAGTTTGAGCCGCCCAACCTGAAATAGAGTAGTATCAAGCAGCTTATTCATGATTTTACGCTGCTCTAATGCGAATTGCTTGTTCTGCTCGTGGATATTAGAAATGGTATCTTCTATTGTTCTTAAGTTAGTAAGTTTGTCATTAATTGCGCGGAGCTGTGCGGAGTGTTCAGATGAGAGGCGCATGCATGTACTCAAAGTATCGGACATCGCTGTAATGGAATTAATGACGGAGTTAAGATGCTCTTTCGCATCGACCTGCGCCTTGCAGATTCCCTCCAGTTGCCCTCCCGTAGACTCCAAGAGATGTCTTTGCTGGAGCAGCGATTCGTTAAGTTGTCCGGTGAGGGAGTTAAGATGTTCTTTCGCATCTACCTGCGCCTTGTAGATACCCTCCAATTGCCCACCCGTAGACACAGAGAGCTGTCTCTGCTGGATCAAGGATTCGTTAAGTTGTCCGGTGAGGGAGTTGAGATGCTCTTTCGCATCGACCTGCGCTTTGTATATACCCTCCAGTTGCCCACCCGTAGACACAGAGATTTGTCTCTGTTGGGTCAAAGATTCGTCAAGTTGTCCGGAGAGGGAGTTGAGATGCTCTTTCGCATCTACCTGCGCCTTGTAGATTCCCTCCAGTTGCCCACCCGAAGACACAGAGAGCTGTCTCTGCTGGAACAAGGATTCGTCAAGTTGTCCGGAGAGGGAATTGAGATGCGCTTTCGCATCTACCTGCGCCTTGTAGATTCCATCCAGTTGGCTTTCATGTCTTATTGAACGATTCGATAGCTCATTTAGGGATTGCGTCAGTGGCGCACTGTTCTGCCCTGAATCACCAAGAAAATAGGACCGTAACAATGTCAAACCTGCATCAACATTTCTTATTCTCTCCAAGTTCGCCACTGTCATCCACTGATTTTCGACTGCAAAACGAGCAATATTTAAAGCTAATCCGAGTTCGACCGGTTGATTGTCACCGCCGCGCATCACCGCATTCATGAACTCATTGGAGAGCCGCTCATGATCCTTTGCTTTGGCTGTGACAGTATTGTCCAAGGCCTCGGTTGGAGAGGTGCGTCGCCAGTGATAGAAGGCCAGTTTCTCGGTAATTACACCAATATCGTAGCGCTGGAGAAAGCGGAGGTTGAACTCCATGTCTGCTGCATAGGAGTAAGCCGGATTATAGCCGCCTAATTCGTTGTATACTTTCCTGCGATAGACAAAAGCGATGGGGGCAAAGGGATTTTCGTAGCCCAGCCTGAACAAGCTTATTTGTGTCAAGGGTATGTAAGGATCCCGGCTTACTTCCTTCACCGTGCCATCTTCAAGTACATCTTCCCAGACACGAAGGGTATGCGTAATAACTCCCTGATAGCCTGAGGTATCGCCTTCCTTATTAAGGAACTCGACGCACGTCTCTAGAAATTTGGGGTCCCAGGAGTCATCGTCATCATGGATGGCAAGTAATGTTGAAGCCGAATGCTGAATGGCATGATTAGCCGCTGGCTGCATGCCTATGGACTCGGGTAGATGAATAAGTTGTAGTCTGCCAGCGTAGGCATCGGCGAACTCTGCGCACAGAGCATCCACAGGGGCAGGATCGCCGCCATCGTTCACTATCACATGCGTCCAATGCGTGTAATTTTGGTGAATTACGGACTCTATTGCTCGACGAAGAAATAGCGCCCTGTTCTTTGTGCGGGTTATTATAGCTACTGAGGGGTAATCCATAGCACTGGGAGCACTCATTCTGTCGCTGGTGGGCCTTCCTTGAGGACGGGAATATTAACTGGGGGGGCTTCCCCGCGCTTTAGCATTTCTTTATACTTCTGAAAGTCTGGTCTGGCAGATTTTTCGCTGGTGTCATTCGTGTTTGCTGCCGATTCGGGAAGCCTGTTGCCTGGAGCATTGGGAATGGACTGTGTCGCATTGGTGCTATTAACCGAGCGCTGGGATTCCGCTTGTTGTTGTCTTACCCGGTCTCTTTTAAACTGTAGATTATTAGCACGCAGGGCAGGATTTTTGCTAATAGCACTGCGTCTCGAGGGGAGCTGGACATTATTTGGTGTAGTACCCGTACTCGCGCTTACTGTCTCGGATTGTTCTGCTCGATCGCCTGGAAGTATTTGTCCGGCAACCTCCATAGGCTTCCATTCGCCCGTCTTCTTGAGTGCAAGTATCTCCTTGCGCCCACTGTATTCAATAGTAAGCAAGCCCCTGTCCGGGTTGAAATCGACCACACTACAACCATACGCCGGATTTTGCGGAGTAAGCCAAAAGCTGCGCGTGTCGGTGCGATGCGTCAGCAAGAAGTGCCACTTACCACCGAGTTGATAGACTGCGGAGAACTCATAGGTATAGACATTGGCCGTGGACCCGAGGGCAACACCGGCGTTTTGTGCGGAAAGAGGGCTATGTGCTCCAGTAATCAGAATACCAAACAGCAGGCACCACAGCCGCATACAACTGGGATGGATTGATGCTATTTGCCTTGGTTGACTCATAAGGGAATCGTAACACAATCGTTTATTATGTTGTAATCAATGCAAAGTGAAGTGTTATCGTGTTTTTGCATAAGAATATGTATAGCCATGCAGTCAATCAACCATCGATTCAGGTTCCCGAGAGAGTGGCATGGGCGTCTCGCCCATGTTCGGGTTCTGTGATGATCGCGGGAAGACACACGGGCAAGATGCCCGTGCCACTTGAAACAGCCCAACAACTTATAATGCGCTGGAGAGAGTGCGTTCCGGCATTCTGTGACAGAGAGCGCCACCCAGTTAATTGAAAATCAGATGAACAGGCACCGCATATCGGAAGTTCCAAGCGACTGTTGGAGCAGAAATAGCGGGGACATCTCAACTCCGAGATGCTCTACGATAGCGCCGGAAGATATCTCGGAGTCTCCGAGATGCCCTGCTACAGCGTGGCGACACCGCCCGAAGTATTCGCGCCTGTTTAGCATTCACCAATGCACTAAGGACACATTCCGCGGCAAAGACGCAACCACTCATGAGCCCGAGGCAACGCACTGTCCGCTCACAAATTTTCATGGATTACAGGGATTCAACTACCTGTCATTGTCTTTATCCGTGTTTCATCCGTGCAATCCGTGGCTAATTAGGTCAGCCATAAGCGTTCAGCTATCAGCTATCAGCCGTAAGCCTTCAGCCAAATGCAAAGTTGCCCACGCCCTTCTCTCTTCCACCTTCTACCTTTCGGAATCTGGAATTTGGAATCTGGAATCTTCCGCCTTCCCCCTTCTGCCTCCTGCCTTCTGCCTCCCCCCTTTGTGCCTACCATAGTGCCTACCACCTATTACTTAAACTGATATGCATTCCATCAAAGATGCAGTCATTACAATAGAGGACTTATCCAAGGTCTACAATATATGGTCTGCACCGCATACCCGGTTGACTGGTGGAATCGCTCATGGTCTGTCTGGTTCCAAGTGGTTTCCGTCGTGGATTCGGGCGCAGGGAGCCGCGCATTATCATGCGAACTGCAGAGAGTTTTTCGCATTGAGGCCGATGCGTTTTGCCATACAGCCCGGGGAAGCAGTCGGCATTGTAGGGCGGAATGGTTCAGGGAAGTCAACGCTACTACAGATTATAGCAGGTACGCTACAGCCAACAACCGGCAAAGTCGGTGTCCACGGTCGAGTAGCTGCGCTTTTGGAACTCGGCTCCGGCTTCAATCCTGAATTCACTGGTAGGGAAAATGTGTTTCTGAACGGCACCATCCTCGGACTGAGCCGGAAACAGGTTGCTGAACGCTTTGAAACCATTGCCCAGTTTGCGGATATAGGAGACTTCATTGATGAGCCGGTAAAAACATACTCCAGCGGCATGGTGATGCGCCTGGCATTCGCGGTGCAGACCGCAGTGGAGCCCGATATCTTAATCATTGATGAAGCCCTTTCCGTGGGTGACGAAGTGTTTCAACGCAAGTGCTTTGCCCGCTTGGAAGAGATTCGTGCCCGGGGGACGACTATTCTCTTCGTCTCCCACGATGCCGTGAGTGTGGTGAATCTATGCTCCCGCGCACTGTTCTTGCATAAGGGCGAGTTAATCCTGGACGGAGACCCTAAGTATGTTGTTACCCGCTACCAGCGTCTTTGCCATGCGCAGCCTGACCAATGCGATGCTCTTTTGGAAAGCTTCCGCCAGGAAGCGATGGTAACACAGCCCACAAGTCCGACTGCATCCGATGATGTATTGCAAAGCGAGTCTGGTACGGCAACGAACGCTATGGTTTTCACAGCAGACTATGCCCCCGAAAGTACTCACCCTGCTAAGGATGAACTCGAGGGTTACGACCCCAATCTGCAACCGAGCACTACGGTACACTACGACAGCTACGGTGCTACGATTTCAGAGTTTGGTATATTCAACGAGCGTGGCATACAGGTGAATCAACTCAAGCCGAGGGCATTCTACTCATTCTGCTACACCGTTCATTTTTCCGCAGCGTGCAAAGATGTGGCGTTCGCGATGTTGATTAAGACATTGAAGGGGCAGGAGCTGGGTGGTGCAGTGACCCAATACAAGCACTTGCCCAGTGTCGAAGTCGGGATGGCTTATCGCGTCAAGTTTCGTTTCCAGTGCCTTCTGGTGCCGTGGGTTTACTATCTGAATGCTGGCGTGGAATGCACGCGCGGCGAGGACCGTACCTATGCTCACCGCATTGTAGATGCTGCTGTATTTCGCGTGGTATCGAGCGGGCGGACACAAACCACCGCACTGATAGATTTTTTAATTGAACCTTCGGCTGAGCCTGCCTGTCAGCCAGCAACCTTGAAGTCATGACGGATACACGATCTCAGCCCTTATTCATCCTGGGGATGCACCGCAGCGGTACATCCATGTTGGCCCGCCTGCTACAGGATGCCGGAGTATTCATTGGCGAGCATCTCATCGGTGCAGAAGTAGGGAACCAGCGCGGGCATTTTGAAGACCGGGACATCTACGAGTTCCACTGCGCCGCGCTCTCACGAAAGCGAGACAAAGACTGGCGTTTCTTCGACGACGGTACGCTTGGCTTGGAACACTTCGACTATGTAGCTACGGATGACGAACTCTCCCGCGCAAAACAACTGATCGAAGGTCGCCGTCGCCAAGGATGGTGGGGCTGGAAAGAGCCGCGTACCTGCCTGTTTCTAGATTTCTGGACCAGCCTTATCCCGGATGCGCGTTCCATTGTCATCTACCGCCATCCGCTCGAAGTGCATCTCTCTCACCTCCGCCGGGGAGTGAATCTCGACTTGGCACTGAAACCGCAGCAGGCATTACACGCCTACACGCTCTATAACAAAAAGCTGCTTTCCTCGATCGCTACCAATCCCTCGCGCTTTCTCGTATTCAATGCGAATGGCGGATTTGCTCAACGTGATTTGCTTAACCAGCATCTCTCCTCATTCCTGGAAATTACACAGGAGCAGGTGGCCCGTGCAGGTGACTTCCATGCGGAAGAGTTCAAGACGCTTGGGTTAACTCAAGAAGGTCACAATCTCTTTGCCCTTATCTTCCCCGATGCCGCGCGAACCTTCGATGAGCTTCAGTCGCGCTCAGCCATACCCAATCCATTACCCTCTGACCCCGTCCGGGATGCGCCCATCAAGCAATGGATCGAGTTACTCACCCCGGTGGTATCGAAACTAAATGCCGCACAACGGGAGCAGCTCCTGCCACTTCTCGAAACGGTATTAGGTGGGAGCGATGGGCTACAGGTCCATTACTGGAAACAACTGCTCGCCGGTGCCATCGTGGCGAAGTACACCGAATATCGCGAATGGGCCGAGCAATCGATTCAGGAACAAGAGGCGTATCGTATCCACCAGACAACCATGCTGGAAGCGATCTCTGCCGAGAAGGATAAACTCGGTGGCGCCATCCAGTCCGAGATAGATCGCACCCGGAAAATCTGGGATGAACTGGTTAATGTCGGCAAGGACTGGCACTGCAAAGTGGATTACATTGCCGTTCTGGAAGCGGAACGTGAGCAGCTAAAACGTCGCATTGCCGAATTGGAGTCAAGAGCGCCTTAACCCTACGACGAATATGAAACTCTGGTTGCTTAGTTCAGAGAATCCACTTCAGCCAGTCAGCGGCATGGGGCGCTATGTCCAGCGCTGGGCAACTCTGCTCAGCAAGGCCGGTGTGGCTGTGACAGTCATTGCGCCTGGGGACAGCAATGCATCCAGCAAGATGCCCGACGGCTGGGTTAACCATACTTTCGTGACCCGGAATCAGGTGTCTCCAGCCTTTGATTACCAGTCAGCGCCGGATACGCATGGTTCGTTTCCGTATAACATGCTCGACTACCAGACTGCCTTGAGTTGGCAATTTGCGGACGAAATCGCCAGACTTGCAGGTGCAAATGGTGCCCCAGATGTTATCGAGAGCCAGGAGTGTCTCGGCATCGCCTACTATTATCTCCAGCGCAAACTCCTGAATGCGGACTATCCGGTAAAAGCACCACTCTGTATGGTACACCACGCACCAGATTTTCTGCGCAGGGCTGCCAATCATGAGTCTGTTTATAAATTCCCTCATTACTGGCACGGGCAAATGGAGAAAGCCTGCATAATCGGGGCCGACCAGCGAGTAGTACCTAGCACGTTTCTCGTTCAGCAACTCCGCGATGCTCTACCCGGGCACGCGCTGGAGTTCCATACAGTCCCCCTACCCTACGAGCTTCCGGCTCAGACGGAGCCACAGCGCAACGCAAACCAAGTCGTTTTCATCGGTCGCCTCGAAGTCTGCAAAGGAGTGATTGAGTTGGTTCAGGCATTTAGTCGAATCTGGAGCGCTGGTGGAGAAACCGTACTCGATCTTATTGGCGGAGATACGCTTTACGCACCACGAGGGATGATGCTCGGAGAGTTCCTTCGCCGAAAATATCAGCGCTGGATAGACGCAGGCCGTCTCCGTATTCATGGGGCTTTGCCATTCGCCGAAGCACAGGCAATCGCTTCTAATGCCACAGTTCAGGTAGTGCCCAGTACTTGGGAAAACTATCCCTATGCTTGCATTGAAGCCATGGCAGCCGGGCGGATAGTGCTGGCATCCACCAGCGGCGGACAGGCCGAAATGATCCTTGCAGAGGGAAACCAGCCCTGTGGCTTTCGCTTCGACTGGGGGATTGAAGGCGACTTCGAGCAACAACTTACCAAGGCACTGTCTCTGGCTACACCCGATGCCAAACGTGTGGGTGAAAACGCGCGAGCCCGCATCCAGTCGCTCTGCGCACCCGAGGTCGTCGTCTCGGAGCGGATGAAACTCTACCATTCCTTAATTGAAGGCGGAGCGAACAAACCCAGCCGGGTGTTCCCTTTCGTAAACAGCGAATGCCATGCACCGCCTTCTATTAAAGAGGCTTCGCAAACCAACACTGGCCGGGTAACCGCGGTGATCCCCTACTATAACATGGGTGCATTCATCGAAGAAACCATCCAATCGATCTTCGCTTCTACCTATACGAATCTGGAAATCCTGATTGTTAACGATGGTAGTGATGACATAGCCAGTCAGGTAAAACTGGAGGAGTTACGCACGCGCTATCCGGAGAAATTTCGCGTTCATACCACCAGTAATCATGGTCTGGCAGCCGCGCGGTACACCGGAGCTAGTCTTGCCATCGGCGAGTTCCTGTTGTTTTGCGATGCAGATGATGCGATAGAGCCGACCTACATCGCAAAAGCGCTCCACGTGCTTAACCGCTGGGACAATATCCATCTGGTTTACAGTTGGGAGCGCTATTTCGGGGATGGCCACGATGTCTGGCCGAACTGGAACTTGGAATTCCCCTACTTACTGGGGCATAATCTCTGCCCATCAAGGCCAGTGGTGCGGCGGGATTCCTTTCTCCATGCCGTGCGGAATCAAGCCCGGACGCTTCCCTACAATTTCGAGGACTACGAGGCCTGGATTGCCATGCTTGGTGCAGGGCTTGGTGGTGTTTCCCTGCCAGAGATTCTGGTGCGGTACCGTATTCGCAGCGGCTCGCTTTGGCAGGCATCGACACGCGACCAACAGCTCTACCTTTACGAGCAATTGGTACGCCTTCACCCTGCGCTCTATCAGCGCTGGGGCGGCGAACTGTTCGCTCTGCAAAATGCCAATGGCCCGGCACATACATGGAATCGACCGGCGGGCAATCCGCCCTTCGAGGACCGAGAGAACGCTTTTAACCATACCCTCGGTCTCAAGAATGCTGAGATCAATCGTCTTAAACAGGCGACGCTCATGCCGGTGCTGACCACTCAACCGCTTCCGTAACTAGTGAAAATCTGGATTCTTACTTCTGAAACTCCCTTTAATCAACCCGGTGGCATCGCCCGCTACGTGCATAACTTTGCACAGTTCCTGGGGGCCGCCGGTCATCAGGTAACCGTCATCTGTCGCGACGCGAATGCGGTGGACCAGCAGATCGCTCCCGGATACCGGCTCATCACGTTCCGTACCCGGGAAGTTGATGTTGGTATGGAGGTCGAGAGCAAAGCCGTGGATGAGCATCCCTCCTATCCGTATAACATACTGGCCTACTGGATGGCTGCGAGTTGGGATTATGCAGAGACCGTCGCTAAGCTGGCCGCGAAGGAAGGCCCACCCGATGTGATCGAGAGCCAGGAATACATGGGCATCGCCTATTTCCTGCTCCACCGCAAACACACTGACCCCACCTTCCTTCCAAATGTGCCGGTAGTGCTCAACCTGCACTCGCCCGATTTCATTCTACGCCAGATCAACCAGGACGCACGCTTTCAACTGCCCATGTATTGGTCTGGGCAGATGGAAAAGTACTGTATTGTGGCAGCGGACAAACTCATCTGTCCAAGCCGCCACATGGCCGATGAGGTTACGGCCATACTTGCTTCCCCCGATGTGAAGATCGACGTGGAGCACTTGCCTTGGACAGATACCTCTGCCCTTCCTGTGGCTGAAGTTGACCCCACTCTGGTGCTCTACTATGGACGCATCGAGTACCGCAAGGGCGTCCTCTCCCTCCTTCAGCACTGCGATAAACTCTGGCGCGAGGGGCAGACTTTCCGCCTCTCAATGATTGGCGGTGACACCCATTACTCGGGTAAGAATCTCTCCATGAGCGCATTCATCAAGGCGAAATACGCCCGGTGGATAGAGGATGGCAAGCTCCAGCTCCCGGGCGCCATGGATCACACGCTATTGCTGAGCGAAATTAGTCGTGCCGGATTTGTTGTGATCCCCAGTATCTGGGAGAATTTTCCCAATACTTGCATCGAAGCCATGGCACTGGGGAAACTCGTAGTAGCCTCTCGCCACGGTGGTCAGGCCGAAATGATTGGCGACGATGAATCCTGCGGTCTCCTATTTAGTTGGGATCGCCCGGGAGACTTTGAGCGACAGCTTCAGCGAGCCCTCGAAATGCCTGCGGACATGCGGCAAAGCATCGGTCAGTCTGCCCGCGCAAAGATCGCCACCCTCTGCGCTCCGGAAGTCGTTCTACCCCGGCGCATTGCACACTTCGAGCAAACCATTCGCGAGGCACGCTCACGTGACCGCTACCCATTCGTCAATCTCCAGCAGCGTGTCGGTCCGCTTCCCAGGGTTGACATGGCGGATCGTGGAGAGAGCGGTTTGGTCACCGCAATCGTCCCGTTCTATAATCTTGGGGAGTATATCGACGAGACCCTCGATTCCCTGTTCAAGCTTGAATACCGCCCGCTAGAAATCCTCATCATCAACGACGGCAGCACCGAACCCAAGAGTCTCGCCGTCCTGGAGCGCATCCGCCAGGAGGCCCGGCCGGAGATACGTATAATTGACATTCCCAATGGCGGACTCTCGAATGCCCGCAATGTCGGCGCCAAGCACGCGCGCGGCGAGTTCCTCATCCTATGCGATGCGGATGATTGCGTGGAGCCTGCTCTTGCCACCAAGGCGGTCGCTCTTTTCCAGCGTTACCCCAATGTCCATTTCATCTACTCATGGGTGCGGTATTTTGGCGAGATTACCGGCATCTTCTCCACCTGGAATGCCGAACTCCCCTTCTTCCTGGCCCATAACATGCTGATCCCCATCTGCATGGTTCGCAGGGATGCTTACCTCGCCCATGGTCGCAACCGGCCCGAGATGGTCTTCGGACTGGAAGACTACGACGCCTGGATAGCCATGCTCGGTGAAGGCTGCGGAGGCCTGGCAATTCCAGAAGTCCTCGCCCGCTACCGAGTGCGCCCCGCCTCGATGTACCGCACGATTAGTCGTAACCAGATGCAGTATCTTTACGATGTCATAGCCACCCGCCATACCAAGCTCTATCAACAGTACGGAGAGGAGCTATTCCAACTACAGAATGCCAATGGCCCAGGGCAAATGTGGAATCAACCCGCTCCCTGGGTTGCACCCATCGAGGAACTCATTGCCAAGGTTTATGATGACCCCGGCCAGATGGCAAAGATGGAGATCGATCTCCAATGGAACATGAAGGAAGTCCGCCACCTCAACGGGATTATCAACAAACTCCAAGCCGAACTCGAACAGACCCGCACTGAGTATGACGCAAAGCTTATGCAAGCTATCGCGGCCACGACAGTACGGCCAGAGCCAAAGACTGCGGAGCAACAAGGCGTGTCCAAGACCGAGCATGCAGACCTACTCCACCGCCACGCCGAGTTAAAGCAGGACCTCGCCGAGGCGAATCATCAAGTAGCTCGCACGGAGAAGAAGCACCAGACTGCACAAACCGAGTTACAGACCATGAAGACCGAGCTTTCGAAGCAGTCCGCAGAGCTAAACAAGCTGCATGCAATCCTTGGCTCGCGTAGCGAACTGTTAAAGCAATGGCTCAATCCGAAGCGCAAGGGATAGAGATGATGCCAGCAACTACTCGTACGGGTGGAACTCCCGTGCGATCGGGTGCATCTCAGCTTTTGGATACGTGGCTTTAGCCGAGGGGTTGTCATAATCCACCAAAATGTCTAGAAAGTGAGATGCGCGACGTGCAATCACGTGCCATCATCAATGCTTGTAGCATTTTTCCTAAACGCCTCGTAAATCTAAACCCATTTGTTCTTTAATCCTAAAAACGGCAGTAGAAAACTTGAACTAGCCGGATAAAGGGTTGATTAATGGGCCAATGCAACCGATTTCATCAGGAAAAGATGAGCACCCAGAAGGTGAGGAAAAGAACCAACGAACGGAAGGCAAAAGCCAGTGC
>JANRLC010000056.1:0-29781 GCA_033762955.1 Verrucomicrobiota bacterium
ATTCATGGCATTTTGTCGCACCGAAGGTGCATCGGAATCCCAAAGGGATTCTGTCCCAAAGCCCGGGGTTGGCCGCAGGCCTACCCCGGGTAAATGTAAGAAACCGGACAACCCCAACGGGGTTGCGTCCGCATTGCTATGGGCGGGATATACGCCGCCGAGACGGACGACGCAACCCCGTTGGGGTTGATGTATCTTTCACCCCCTTACCCAGGGTAGCGCGCTGCGCGCGCAACCGCTGGGCTTTGGGGCGTAATCCCTTCGGGATATTTCTGATTCTGAAAACACTCGTTTTGACGCTATACACGTACATGCCGTAGGCATCGTGTTTCCCCAACGGGGCAATTGAAGGTCCCTAAAGAATTCTACCGCTACCGAGGAGAGTCTTCTGCGGTTTGAGACGAAATTGGCGTTTCCGTGACGCCATGATGTCTTCTATTATTGATCGTTTGCGTTGATGGGAACTGCATGCAGTAACGTGGGTGCAGCTTTTACACGGACTTCGTTCAAGCGGAGAATAGCCACTGCCAACCCACCCAGTATTAATCCCGCCAACCAGGCCATGTGACCAAAACGGGCGTAAAGCGCCATACCCAGTACTGGGCCTATCATATTTCCCAGAGCCCACATCAACGAAAGTATCCCCTGATAGCGGCCACGCATGTCTTGCGGAGCCAGCTTGGCTGTATAAGCCATGGCAATGGGAAAGGCGGTCATCTCACCCACGGTAAAAACTACCATGGCGCTCATGTATTCCGGTAACGTATGGGCAAAAGCCATCAAACTGGCCCCAATACCGAAAAGGCCAAACCCTATAGTAATTACCTTACTAGGGGTGAAACGCCGCGTCCACTGCGTGAGTATTAATTCACAGGCAATGATCAATACGCCATTAGTTGCCATGACCAATCCAAAGTTACTCGCCGGAAGGCCACGGTCCCGCATGGCTACCCCCTGCACAACTATCAACATTGGCAACAACGTAGCGATGGGGAGCAGTGCCAGAGCATAGACTACGAAAGGGCGGTTCCTGATGGCGTGCCTGAATGTTGTTCCCCACGCCGAAGTCACCGCGTGCCATGCACTACGCGACGACTTGCGCGCACATAGCCCATGGGGCAACCATAGCAAGGTCATGATCCCATAGGTGATGGATGTCACCGCGTCTCCCACGAACAAAGCAAGAAATGAGTAACCTAATAAGAATCCTGCCACCGCTGGTCCCAATGCCCATCCGGCATTTATAGATAGCCGAACTCCGGCGAAAGCCGTGACCCGTTTGTCTTCGTCAACCAAATCGGTCAACAACGCATTGGCTGCCGGGGGATATATCCAACTGGTAAACCCACAGCACGCGGTAAGTAGCAGAATGACTGGAAAGGCATTGGCAAAGTACAAGGCCATGATGCAGAGTCCATTTCCAGCCAGGGAGATGAACATTGTATTGCGACGTCCAATGGTATCAGCCAGAAAACCCCCGATAAACGAGGCCACCAGGCCCCCCATGCCATTGGCTGCCATCGCCATGCCTGCCTGCCCCAGCGAGTACCCTTTGCCTGTTAGGTATAAGGTCAGAAAGGGCATTACGAAGTGTCCGAATCGATTGATAAAGTTACCGGCAAAGATAACATAAACAGCGCGGGGTAAGGCACGGAATTCGGCTATTAACTTCTGTAGCAATACGATTTTCATAATGGGCGGGATAGGTGTAAAAACAAAAAATCCCTGCTCAACGGGTGGGCAGGGACGCGGTTTTTTAAACTTTAAGTTTATTAGGTTCTAGTGAACCCATCGCGCGTATGCCGCACCCCTGTAAACATGGCGTCAGATTTAATAGCAACAGCTACCGACACCCTGTTTGCAGGGAGAAGATATTGGCGGTAAGTTACCGCGTGCTGTTGATGACATTGAGGCATCGGTTTTGCGTGATCTAGTGAGCAAGCAAATATCTGGCTTTGTGCGTAGGCAAGAATAATTTTAGCGATAAATTCTATCTCAGTGCATTACGAAGTTGTTGGACGGTCTTTAGTGGTACGGGCATCTTGCCCGTGTGTCTTCCCGCGATCAGCACAGAACCCGAACATAGGCGAGACGCCATGCCACGCACGAGCCATCGGCTTTTCATCGAAGGTACAATGACTTCGAGATGCACTGTTGTTGTCTCAGGGCATTTCGAAGTTGTTAATATATCCCGCACAGTACCAGAACCGCCATGAATTCGATCGCACAAAATGGATTTAACCCCAGCCCCGGCGCTGCCGTCCCAATGAGGGCGTGTTTAGCGTAGATTTTGCCTATCTTTATCTGTCTTGAAAATATCCCAAAGGGATTACGTCCCAAAGCCCGGGGTTGGCCGCAGGCCTACCCCGGGTAAATGTAAGAAACCGGACAACCCCAACGGGGTTGCGTCCGCATTGCTATGGGCGGGATATATAGCGCAAAGACGGACGACGCAACCCCGTTGGGGTTGAGGTATTTTTCACATGCTTACCCAGGGTAGCGCGCTCCGCGCGCAACCGCTTTGGGGCGTAATCGGGATATTTGTGTCCCTCTGGGACACCCTGAAGTTTGGCCATTTTTGCAAACATGCAAAGGCATTGTGTATTGTCAGCCCCGTTGGGACGATAGTTCCATGACGTCTATCCTAAACACAAACCGACGTCCTCGTCGGCTCTAGGTGGATAAAAGCCGGAGAGCCAGAGCCGACGGGGACGTCGGCGTTCCCAGGTTTCCCGAATGGCTAATCTCCGATGGCACTCTGGGCCAGAGTTGCCACTTGCAGCCGAAGCAAGCATAGCGGTGCCTCCCAGGAGAAAAAGTTAAGAGAGCCCTTAAGTAGTGCCTGGTTTTCACCGATATAATCTGTACCCCCTATCTATTTTAGGATGGGCAATTCGATGTTGTTTCACGACCCCACTGCCATGCATTCGTTAAAATCCACTCGCCTGCAAACCAAACTAATCCGCGCGTTACCCCAACTTCTTGCCGGGTTCCTGTGCATTTCACCCCTGCTCGCAGCACCATTAAAAATTGGCACAGTGGGCTGGATTGCTTTCTCTCCGCTCGACGTGGCAGATGCCAAAGGGTTCTGGAAGGAGCAAGGACTCGACGTGCAAGTCATTAGCATCCCGGGCGATGGCTCATCCACACAAGCCTTTATCAACGGGAAAGTAGATATCGGCATGGATATGCTGGGCACTTGGATTAGTACGTATCAGGACGGTACAGACCTCGTCATCCTCGGCGAGAGCGACTGGTCCAATGGTGGTGACAAACTGATCATAAGTGAGGGTATGGACGTCAAAAGCCTCAAAGTAAAAAAAATCGGGGTGTATGATGCCGGTGCAGCCACGGGTTTCTTTCTCTCCGAATACCTGAAGAAACAGGACATGAAGCTAAAGGACTTCGAGCTGGCTGAAGTGGACTCGGATGAGCTTAGCAATCACTTCATCTCAGGCAGGCTCCCCCTTATTCTTAACTACGACCCGCATGCCACGCGCGCGGTAAAGGAAGGCCATGGGAAGATACTCGCCACTTCGGCGGATATTCCCGGAAGCATTCCAGAGGGGTTTGCGATGAAGGCGGACAAGTTCAAGAGCACTTCCAATGAAGACCTGGTTAAATTCATGCGAGGCTGGTTCAAGGCTGTGAAGTGGACCCGCGACCCTGCCAACTGGGCCGAGTATCAAACCATCATGAAGGAGAGGACCTTTAAGGACGATGAACCCGGCTCTGATGAGGAACTCAAGGCGATGACCGAGGTTGTCATCGTGCATACACCGGAATCTGCACTGAAGATCAATGCCCCCGATGCTGGAACGCAGCACTATCTGGATAAGCTTCGTGAGTTTCTAAAAGAAAACGATCTGCTCAAGCGAGACTTCAAAGGCGCTGACCTAATCAAGACCGAAGCTATCCTCAAGGCAGCAGAACTCGAAAAGTAGTCGGATGACTTTCTTGGGCATAAGTTTTGACTGGCTGGACCCGCACAGGCTGAAAGGCAAATTATCACTGGGGTTCATTGTCATAATCCTGCTCCTCGCGGGGCAGGGACTATCCGGGCTGCACTACCAGAAGACGCTGAACCGCATCAATGCGAACAGCGCACTTCAGGCGGAGCGGAGTGCACTGGCACAGTTGCTTCTAGACCGCTGGCGACTAGTCCACTTCCAGTACTTGGGGACTACTGTTCCAGATCAGTTGGATAAGATTAAGCAACTGGAAAAGCAGGCTGGTGATTCTCTCGAAACCGCTCTTAATCGGCTTAATAACCCAGAGATTCAGGCACTGCACCAGGAGCTCAAGAAAAGCTATGATGCGGTGATGGCACAGCATGAAGACTACCAGACCAAGAAAGCATACGCGGCAATGAATGATGTCTGCGCGAAGCAGCATGACTCACTGCAAGCGAAAGTCGAGGCGCTCGCAACCAGCTCAAAGGAGCTACTGGCGCTCGAGGTTCAGAACCAGTATCTGCATTCGCGGACACTGTCGGTTGCCATCCTTCTACTCGGCATGGTAGTCATCGCACTCATGGGCTGGTATCTGATGAAAAGGGTGGTAACCCGACTCCAGACGATGTCGCAGTCCCTCAGTGAGACCGCAACGATCACCGTCGATTCAACAAGTAATCTCTTGGAACTCAGCCGTGAACTCGCTGAAAAGAGTAATGAGCAAGCAGCCAGCCTCGACCAGACGAATCTTTCGTTAAAGGAAATAACAACGACGACCCGCACAAACACCGAGCATGCCATCCACGCACGGGAGCAGGCTGCCACAGCGCGCAAAGCCGCTGAATTGGGTGCGGAGGATGTACGGGAGATGATGGCAGCAATGGAGGGCATCAAACAATCGGGTGCAAAGATTGCCACGATTATCAAATCTATCGATGAAGTGGCATTCCAGACCAACATTCTCGCGCTGAATGCCGCAATCGAAGCCGCTCGTTGTGGAGAAGCTGGTGCGGGGTTTGCCGTGGTTGCAGAAGAGGTACGTGTACTCGCAGCTCGTAGCGCAGAAGCCGCCCGGCAGACAGCCACAAACGTAGTAGCCTCGACCAAGCAGACCGAATTGGGCGTGCGCCTCACAGCCAAAGTTGAAAAGAGCCTGCAAGAGATACTCATGCGTGCCCGCGATGTGGACCGCCTGGTGCAGGATATCTCCCAAGCCTCCGAATCCCAAAGCGCTGGCCTGCAACAAATTCACTCCAGCATGGAGCAACTGGACTCTGTCACCAAAGCCAATGCGGCAAATGCGCAAACCAGCGCCGCCTCAATTCAAGATGTCACTCATCAGGCAGAATCACTGCGCGAAGAAGTCAGCGGGTTAAACCTGCTACTTGGGATTGAGACGCTCAGGGCGACGACTTCGGTTCAGGATCATGGAACCGCCGATAGAAGGTCCGGCTATGGTACGCTTGAGGCACCCGAGCGGAGGGTTAGTGTACCTGTAAGCGCTGACAGGGAGTAGTGCTAAAGAGCCCAACAACACGTCGGCGTGTTTCGCGATGGGAGTAACAACGAGACTGGTTCGGCTTCTGCCTCCTGCCTTTTGCCTTTCCGACTCTGTGCCTCTGTGCCTTTGGACCTTTGTGCCTACCTTCTGAATCTTGTTCTTCAAGAGCACAACAACACGCCGGGACATCGTATTGGAATGGTCGACTCGCGGATCAAAGTCAACGGAGAGCAGATTGGAAGGGTCGGCTCGCGGATCGAAGTCAGTGGAGAGCGGATAGGAATGGTCGACTCGCGTGATCAATCACGCGGCATACCGATGGGAGACTGAGGAAGGCGTCTTAAAGTAAAATGCAACCCTTTAAGTGTAACATGCAATGCCCAAAGTACATTATGCAACGGCACTTGATGCTCATGCAAGTTACAAAGACCTTAATGCAAGCGTGTACGACTAAAATGCATAGTCCTGAGGCTGCCATGCAAGGTGCATAGTCTGGCATGCAAGGTTCAAAGTGCATCGATCTGACTCAAACGTTCAGCGATCAGGCTAAAAGCTAGTGGTCGCGTGGGCTTGCGGAGTAAACCATCGCTCAGCGCACCACAGCGCGAATCGCCTCCACCATCTTCCCCAGCGCTCCGCGGTTCTGTTTATGCCACTCGACGGCTGCCGCTGCTATGCGCTGGCGCTCTGCTGGCGTACTTAAAAGGCGGAGCGCAGTTGCGGTGAGTGTGGCGGGGGAATCGACGCGCAGGGCGGCACCGCAGTCGATTAACCCACGGGAGATATCGCGAAAGTTGGACATACCCGGCCCGAAGAGGATCGGCTTGCCAAGGACTGCGGCCTCGATGGGTGTTTGCCCCTCGGTATGCGGTGGCAGGCTTTTACCTACGAAGACAAGGTCCGCCAGTTGGGTGAGTTTGCGGAGTTCGCCAGTGGTATCACCCACATAGATGAAGACTGGCCTGGGTGCTTGTTGACCGCGCGAGCGGAGATGCCAGAGTCGGGTTTGCTTTTCCAAGAGGGCGACAATCTCATTTCTGCGCTCAGCATGGCGGGGAATGATGAGCAGCCGGCAATCGATCCCTTGCGCAAGAACGGCCTCGAAGGTTTCCAAGAGCGCAATCTCTTCGCCGGGCCAGGTGCTTGAGCCTAGCAGGATGAGCGGTGGTGACGGCGGAATTGTGGCGGTTTCGCCGATAAACCCTAGTTCATCGCGGAGGGATTGTAACTCCGGTGGCGACAGGCGTGGAGTTATCTCGATGTCGCACTTCAAGTTGCCAGTGAGTATGACTTTCGAGGCCCCCGCTACTTCGGTAAAGCGGGCCGCATCCTGTGGTGTGGAGGCCAGGATGCGCGTCAATCGGTCAAAGGTAAGTGCGTGTGCCCAGCCGAGTTTCCGGTAGCGGCGGAAGGAGCGATCCGAAAGGCGTGCGTTGATCAGCAGAAGCGGGGCATGGTGCTTTTTCGCCTGGTGAAGGTGTTCAGGCCAGAGTTCCCCCTCCATTAAGAGTGCTACAGAGGGCTGAATGCGACGCCATGCAAGCCTGCTGCAAAGCCAGAAATCCACGGGAAAGATACCCACGGCGCGGCAGTGCGGGGCCAGCCGCTCGCGAGCCAGCGTGTATCCCGTACTGGTCGTAGTAGTGAGCACAACTTCCAGCCCGGGTGTCTGCGCAAGGGACTTTACAAGTGGCTCTATCGCGAGAATCTCCCCCACACTGACCGCCTGAAGCCATACTCGCTTTATGCCCGTTGTCGGCGCGGGGAGATGCGGGAAGAACCCGAAGCGCTGGGAAAAATCTCTCGCGTAGCCACCGCGTTTCACCATGCGCCAAAGAAATCGCGGCAGCATGAGAAGCAATGCAGGAAGGAAAATCACACGGTAAAGCCAGATCATCGTTGAATGGGCAAACGTAGCAACTTGTTGCACGAGGTCGAGGCAGAAGAGGAAAGCTAATGGCTATGCGCTAACAGCTAAGGGCTAAAATCCCTCATATTTTGCCTTGCGCCTGCAATTGCAGAGGTACAGATTAATCGTTTCCCCTCAATCCGAGGGGTTCATCAACCGTAAACCATCAACAAACCCTCAACCCTGTCGACTGCAGCCCACACAAGAACGCTCCGGCATTCGGGCCTGACGACAGTTTTGAAGTAATCAGGAGCATAACGTAAGCCTATGTCATTAATGGCAGACCTACTGGCGGCAAGCCAGTTTGAAAACATCAAGGAAGGTGGCATTGTAAAAGGTGTCATCACAGAAATTCGCGACAATGAAGTGGTCGTTGACTTTGGAGCAAAATCCGAAGGCATCGTTTCCGCCAATGAATTCATCGATCCGGGAGAACTCCAGATCGGTTCCGAGGTAGAAATCTATCTCGAAAAACTCGAAGACAAGGAAGGTTACCCTGTCATCAGCTACGACAAGGCCCAGCAGAAGAAGAACTGGGAAAACATCCTGTCCAAGTGCGGCGAAGGCACCATCGTCCCTGGCCGCGTGAAGGCCAAGGTCAAGGGCGGACTCATCGTCAACATCGGTGTGGATGCGTTCCTCCCGGCGTCGCAGATAGACATCCAGCCTCCGAAGAATCTCGACCAGTACGTAGGCCAGACCTACGACTTCAAGGTCCTCAAGATCAACTCGGACCGCAAGAACATCGTCATCTCCCGCCGCGAGCTGATCGAAGAACAGCGCATGAGCAAGCGCCGCAAGCTGCTTGACGAAATCAAGCCCGGTGACAACCGCCGCGGTGTCGTTAAGAACATCACTGACTACGGAGCATTTATCGACCTCGATGGTCTCGACGGCCTCCTCCACATCACCGACATGAGCTGGGGCCGCATCTCGCACCCGAGCGAAATGCTCAAGGTGGGTGAAGAAATCAATGTCCGCATCATCGAAGTGGACCGCGACCGCGAACGCGTCTCGCTCGGTCTCAAGCAGACCACCGCGAATCCGTGGGATGGTATCGAAGGCCGCTACCCCGTGGGCGCTCGCGTCCGTGGCAAAGTCGTCAACCTCGTTGCCTACGGTGCATTTGTCGAACTCGAACAGGGTGTCGAAGGTCTCGTCCACGTCTCGGAACTCTCCTGGGTTAAGCGCGTGTCCAAGCCCAGCGAAATGCTCAAAGTCGGCGACGAACTCGAAGCCGTTGTTCTTGGCATTAACAAGGAAGAGCAAAAGATTTCCCTGTCCCTGCGCCAACTCGACCCGAACCCATGGGATATGGTCCGCCACAACTACCCGGCGGGTGCCCGTGTCCGCGGCAAAGTGCGCAACCTCACCAGCTACGGCGCCTTCGTCGAACTCGAAGAAGGTATCGATGGTATGGTCCACGTCTCGGATATGTCCTGGACGCGCAAGGTCAATCACCCGTCCGAAGTGGTCAAGAAGGGCGACGAGATCGACGCCATCGTACTCGATGTGGATCCTTCCACCCAGCGCATCTCGCTCGGTATGAAGCAGCTCCTCAACGATCCCTGGAGCGAAATCGAATCCTACTACAAGATGGGCGATGTCGTTACCGGCAAGGTCTCGAAGATCACCAGCTATGGTGCATTCATCGAGCTGGCCCATGGTATCGACGGTCTCGTCCACATCTCCCAAATCACGGAAGATCGTGTGGATAAGATCAAGGACGTCATCAAAGTCAACCAGGACGTGACAGCCCGCGTGATAAAGATCGACCGCGACGAACGCCGCATCGGTCTCTCCATCAAGGCTGCTAACTACGATGCCAACCAGCTCGCCGCCGAAGCCGCAACCTTCGACAGCCTACGTGGCGACGAACTCACCAACCTCGGCGACATCCTCGACGAAGCCACCCGGTAAGTTACCGCACGCTACGGTTCAATAATTCAGTCAAGCCCCTCTGGAGAAATCTGGAGGGGCTTTTTGTTGGGATGGGTTATCGACGGTTGGCTTTGCCGGCCTCTTGGGCGCATCTCATATCCGTTTAGTTTAGGGACACCGATTTGGTAGCCGGATTTTGATCCACGAAATTCACGAAACTCACTAAAAATGTAAATGCAGACAAAAACCTTGTGAGTTCTGTACTGTCCTTACCTAGAATCTCTTTCGTGATATTTAGTGAATTTAGTGGATAAACTGCTTAGCTACCCCCTCTTCCAGAAACTGGGATGCACCTCACCTACTCCATTAGCCCAACTTTAGCTTGAACTCTCTGGCATAAGATTTACTGTCCACAGACCAGTCCTCATTTCTCGCTTAAAATCGGCTCTTGCCAAGTGTGGCGGAAGTGTTGAATACTGGCGTTCTTTAACGATCCGCGCTATGTAGCGGTTCAACAGTTCACTTTCATCAGATCCACAACCTAAATAGAATACTACCATGGCAGTTAAAGTCGCGATTAATGGTTTCGGCCGCATTGGCCGCTTGGTGTTCCGGGCGCTTGTTGAACAAGGGCTCCTCGGTACCACATTTGATGTGGTAGCTGTGAACGACCTCGTCTCCGCAGACAACCTCGCTTACCTCGTGAAATATGACTCCGTACAGGGTCGTTTCAACGGCACGGTATCGAGCAAGAAGTCCTCGCCCGACAAGGCTGAGGACGATGTTCTCGTGGTCAACGGGCATGAGATTCTCTGCCTCGCCGTCAAGGAAGGCCCAACTGCCATGCCGTGGAAGGCTCTTGGCGTGGACATTGTTATCGAGTCCACCGGGCTCTTCACCGAAGATGTAAAGGCCAAGGGCCACATCACCGCCGGCGCCAAGAAGGTCATCATCTCCGCACCTGCCAAGGGCGACGTGAAGACCATCGTTATCGGTGTAAACTGCAACGAGCTGAAGGCCACGGATACACTTATCTCGAACGCCTCCTGTACGACGAACTGTCTGGCCCCAATCACCAAAGTCATCCTCGAAAACTTCGGTATCGAAGAGGGCTTGATGACCACCGTGCACAGCTACACCGCCACTCAGAAGACAAACGACGGTCCTTCCAAGAAGGACTGGAAAGGTGGCCGCGCCGCAGCGATCAACATCATCCCCTCGACCACTGGCGCTGCCAAGGCCGTGGGTCTGGTGCTCCCCGCTGTTAAGGGTAAACTCACCGGTATGTCCTTCCGCGTGCCGACCCCCACCGTATCGGTCGTTGACCTGACTGTGAAGACCGTCAAGGAAACCTCGTACGAAGAAATCTGCGCCAAGATGAAGGAAGCTGCAGAAGGTCCTCTCAAGGGCATCCTCGGCTACACCACCGACGAAGTTGTCTCCAGCGACTTCATCCACGACGCCCAGAGCTCCATCTTCGATGCTGGCTCCGGTATCGCGCTGAACAGCCGCTTCTTCAAACTGATCTCCTGGTACGATAACGAATGGGGCTATAGCAACCGCTGCATCGACCTCCTCAAGAAGGTCGCCGCCCTCGGTTAATTAAGCACAATTCATCGATAGCTTTCAAAGCCGCCACGAAGCGATTCGTGGCGGCTTTTTGCTTTTAGCTGGTAGCGAATGGCCCACACAAATTTTTATAATCTCCATAACGTCGGCTATTATCACGCAGGCGCAGGTGCGAACGATGCTGCTTGGTGTGGGATTGTGAAGAGAAAAGGTGTAGTGCAAAGGAAGGCACTGTCATTTCTCACGCTTAACCCCACAGAGTATGAACCTATCAAGACTGCTAGCATCGATTGCTTTGTTACTCATCCCTGTCGCGCTTCATTCGGCCCCTGCCTGCGAGGTACCAGCGCTTTCGCTGCCCACCACCTGGGGCGATCAGGAGACGGTCATCGTCCCGGAATGGCTCGTGGTTGGTCCATTTGTCAGCACAGAATTCAAGCCGGATATACCCAGTGGTATTAACCGCACCGGTTTTATAGCCGACCTCCTGAAGGATATGGGAGGGGAGACAAATCCCAATCTAGTGGCAACCCTCGCTGCGAATGCGGGCAAACCGCAGGCCCCTGCTTGTGTATTGCTGAAGGCAAAGCCGGATGGGGTCGCTGACCTCACAACACTCTTCGGGGAGAAACCGGATCTCGCAGCGTATCTTGTCACCACCATTCAGGCACCGGAAGCCGCAGAGGTCGATCTCCTCTTCGGGTCCGATGATTCCGCAAAGGTTTGGATAAACGGCACGCAGGTCTTTGAAACCTGGGCTCCCATGGGGCGCGCCTGTTTCCCACGGACGGAGTCCTTTACGGCGCAGTTAAAGAAAGGCTCCAATACCTTGTTGGTAAAAGTGGACCAGATGAGCGGGGGATTTGGTGCCTGTGTAGAAGTGCTCAACCCCAGTAAAGCCACCGCGGTGCTGGCTCCGTATGCGCGGTTCAAACCGGTGGTCACGGTGAATCCCAAAAAGAAGGGCGAATGGGATGTTGCGATCCATCTCGGGCTGAATATGGGTGTCCGGCACTTCGCTGGAATTCCGGTTGCAACACGGATTGAAGATGAGCACGGAAAGCTAGTCAGTAGCACCACTACAGCACTGGATGCTACCCAAAAGCTTACACTTCCCGGTGGATTTTACCGCGTCTCCTTGAATTGCGAGAAACTGGATGAGGCTGCACGCATGGGTGAGACTGCGTTTGTCGCCGGAGTTACTGCTGATCGCGCCACGACCGAAGCGTTGGCTTCATCTTCAGCCCTGATCGCTCAACCGAAGTACGAGGCCTACGCGGGCTACTTTAAGTACCTGCAATCCCGGATCGACAAGTCATTCAAGCCCGGAATCGAGCCAGATGCAGCGACCCTCACCCTGGCGTGGAAACTGAGTGCGTGGACGAATCGCGCATCCGCCAACAGCCTCGCCTATGCGGACCAACGTGGGGCGATCGAGTGGGGTTATGTGTCCCAAGCGGATGGCTCGGGGCAACCGTTTACGTTGCGTATTCCGGACGACTACAACACCGCCATGCAACGCTCTTTGCTCATCTATCTCCACGGCTCAGGCGGTTCGCATGGTCAGTCTTGGGGCGACTCGCACCCGAAGCCGCAGTTCGAACTCTATGTCAATGGGCGCGGCCCCACAGGCGGTTATGTAGGTCTGTCGGGGGTGGATGTCGAAGAAGCGCTGGCATTCGTCACGAAACACTGGGCCATCGATCCGCTGCGCATCCATCTTTCCGGAGGCAGCATGGGTGGCTTTGGAACCTTCGAGTTGGCAACCCGGCATCCCGACTGGTTTGCCACAGCCGTGCCGTGGTGCGGCGGTGGCGTACATCTGCCCGTGGAAAACCTGCTTAATCTCCCTGTGTATGCATTGCACAGCGACGATGATCCGGCGGTAGAGGTAGGCCTGGCACGTGGAGCCTTAAGAAAGCTTAATGAAATCGGCGGTACAGCCATCATGGCTGAAACCACAGGACTTGGACATAGTGTAGGACAGTGGAAGGAAGGCGAAGCGCAGATGAAGGCCTGGGCTGCAACAAAGCAAAAAGTAAACTCTCGTGAGGTGCGTACCATTCGCTACACGGCGATAGACCAGACCTCTCGCGGTGCCTACTGGGCGCAGGTTATAGAATGGGGTGGCGAAGGCCGTCCCGCTTCAATGAACTTGCGCGTGGATGCAGACAACACCCTCTTTGCGGAACTGGACAATCTAAACGCTCTTGAAATCGACGTACCCCAGTCACCGTTGGCAAAAGACCGCCCCCTGCATGTGATAGTTGCAGGTGTGCCTGTCGGAGAGCTACCGGCGCCACTGCCCGCGAAGATCATACTCAGAGCACAACCCAATGGATGGCTGATTACAGGCGATATCCCAGCGCCCCTGCCTCGTCGGCTACACTATCCCGGTGGATCGACCGCTCTCTACCATGGCGAACCACTCCTGATTGTCTGGGGAACTACAGGTCCTCAAGAAACCACGAACAAACTCGAAGCCCTCGCGCGCGCCGGACAGAAGAACTCCCGTATCAACTGGTCGGAACCCGAATGGCGGCAGATGCCCTATGGCGAGATTCCTGCGAAGGCCGACAAGGATGTAACCGCGGATGACAAGCAGCGCTGTAACTTGATTCTACTGGGAAATGCCTCAGAGAATGCGATCGTGGCCAGTATCGCGGACTCTCTCCCGGTAAAGATTGCAAACAATCAGGTCAGTGAGGTCGGAGGCCGCACCCTCTCACTGACGAATCGCCTCATGGGGCTGCTTTACTACAACCCGCAAGCACCCCAGCGCATGATCTACTGGATTGCCGCGAGCGATCCCGTGAACTATCGCAACGATGCCAAATTCTTCTCCATCCAAGCCTGGGGAACTGCACCGGACTTCATAGTAACCGAAGCGGATAAACCCCAACTTGTAGTCGCTCGTCGGTTTGACAGCCACTGGCAATGGGAACAACTCACTGCATACAATACAGTGCTTGGCCCGGTGGCAGGCAGCAGTGAATCCATCACCCGCACATTCGCAGAATGCATGCGTCGTGAACTAGGCTCCGATGCTGGCTTTACTGCCATCGTGGATCCCAAGGAAGAGCTGTTCGCCACACCGGGTGAAACCACTTGGGGAGACTGTATTGCGTTCACCTACTATTTACCCATTGCCACCATGGAGGTCGATCCATCGGCGCCAGCCGCAATCCTCGCAGCTTCAAAAACGAACACCGGCGCGCCATTGCCCATGTTCACTACCTTCGGACAGTCTCCAATTGGACGTCCGCTTCGACTCGGACTCTTCAGTTGGGACATTGGTACCTGGTACCAACTGACAAAGACCACTCCCCGCAGTTTCCGGGTTTCCGAGAGCACGCTGCGCGATGCATTGATTCACCAAGAAGCCGTGGTAAAGGGACAGTAACAGGCACTTGGAATAGTGTTACACAATCGCACTGTCCGATACATCTGGAATAGCATCCCCCTTGCGCCGGGGGCAGTTCTGGCTAGAGTATCGGGAATGCTCCGTTGGCAACCGCGAACTGCGCCAGTGAAGCCTCCTGTTTCAATCATCTACCCCTTATACTCCTATGATTATTGTGATGAAGCCCGAGGCCACGAAGGCCGATGCGGATGAGATTCTGGAGAAGATTGCGCACGTGGGGCTGAAGCCACTCTACATGCCGGGTTCGGAGCGAACGGTCTTGGGGGCACTTGGAGATGAGCGACTCCTGGGGCAACTACATTTGGAGAGCCACCCGCTGGTGGAGCGAGTGACGCAGATTCTTTCGCCGTATAAACTCGTCAGCCGGGAGGCACACCGGGAAAACTCCGTGGTGCCGTTCGGGAATAGGAAAATAGGGGGGAGCGAGTTCGCAGTGATCGCAGGCCCGTGTGCGATAGAGTCACTCGCGCAGTTGCTGGAGACGGCGCGCGCTTGCCAGAAGGCCGGGGCTATGGGGCTGCGGGGCGGTGCGTTTAAGCCGCGCACAAGTCCCTATAGTTTTCAAGGACTCGGGCTGGAGGGTTTGAAGATTCTGAAGCAGGTGGCAGACATCACCGGGCTTCCTACGGTTACCGAGGTGGTGGAGGTGGCGGACGTAGAAGCGGTGGCAGCGTATGCATCGGCCTTCCAAGTGGGTGCGCGCAATATGCAAAACTTTCGGCTGTTAACTGAGCTGGGGCAACAGCGGTTACCGGTGATTTTAAAGCGCGGGATGGCCGCCTCATTGGAGGACTTGCTCCTTGCGGCGGAATACATCGTGTCCGAGGGGAATCCTAATGTGCTCTTCTGCGAGCGAGGAATCCGCACGTTTGAGCGTGCCACGCGCAATACACTCGATCTCTCCGCAGTTCCGTACTTGAAGCAACACAGTCACTTGCCCGTGTTGGTGGACCCTTCCCACGGCACTGGGGTACGCGAACTCGTCGCGCCCATGGCCTACGCAGCAGCAGCAGCCGGGGCCGATGGCGTGCTGATTGAGGTGCATTGCAACCCCAAGGAAGCCTGGTCCGACGGCGCACAGTCGCTATACCCAGAGCAATTCACCGCGCTGATGAAGCAGCTCAAGCGCTTTGTGGAAGCAGCCGACCGCACGCTGACATTGCCCGGGTAAGGGGGTGCGAACCTATGCCCTTTCTACCCCCCAGCGATTCAACGCCCGTTGCCGCGCTCAAGCAAGACCCCCGCTTGTTCAAGCCTGGCATACATCTTGGGAATGGCATCGGGTTCGATACCCACGCCCCGGCAGCCGGGCAGGAGTACGCGCGTGCTAAAGTGCTGGGCGGCTTGCAGTGCGGTGGTGCCCACACAGTAATCGGTGGCCAGGCCCACCACATCCACGGCGGTTATCCCGGCAGCTTTCAGGAAATCCACGAGATGGGTGCTTCTGCCTTCATTGTCGTAGAATGCCCCGTACGAATCGACGTTGCGATTCATCCCCTTGCGGAAGATCAGGTTGATGCGGTCACGACTCAGCCCCGGATGAAGTTCGGCGCCCCGGGTGTTCTCTACGCAATGGGGCGGCCAGAGTTTGAATGACTCATGGTCGGCTGGGTGCATATCCTGGGTGGCTACAATCACGCTGTAATCACCCGAGTGTATCCTCTCATTCACTACAGGAAGGATGTGCGATGCATCGGTTATTGCGAGTGCTCCGCCTTCCATGAAATCATTCTGCACATCGATCACAAGGAGGGCAGTCTGCTCTTTGCCGGTGGTTGGTTTCATAAGGTTTGGCTATGTATGGTCATAGTGACTATACTCAGTGTTATATCGAGTCAATAAGCATCATTCCGCAACAGGCATCAACCCAGCGACAAGAAGAAGGGTGTGGTGCTGTCATGATTCCACAGATACGTGGTGGCGACTGGCCCGCGGACCTGACGTGTGCCATGGGGAATGACCAGCTTGTGCTTGAGTAGATCGCGGCGGAAGTTCGAGATATCGAGTTTTCTTCCAAGAATGGCACCATAGACTTGGGCAAGTTCGGTCAGTGTGAAATCGCGCTCCAGAAAATGGGGCGAGACGGGGGCATACTGTATCTTTGCGCGCAGACGCTGGAGAGCCAGATTCACAATAGCTGCGTGATCGAAGGCCCAACTGCTCGCGGCTGCGGAGTCCGGCTCTATCCATTCCAGTTGATCTATCTTGTCATCCCCGGCGGGAATACTTTCCGGAACGGGAATAAGCCCGTAGTGGGCGATGGTAACCACCCGCTCGCGTGAATCACGTTTCGGGTCTGTGAAGGTGTAGAGCTGTTCCAGATAGGAATGGCTGAAGCCGATGGATTTAATCTTACGTTCACAGGCCTTGTCGGCGCTCTCGTTTTCCCTGACGTAAGTACCCGGCAGGCAGTACCTACCCTTGTGCGGTGCGACGATGCGACGGCCCCGGACTACTTTTAATGTTTGGTCGATAATGCCAAAGAGCACAAGGTCCACCGCTACTGCCGGGCGGGGGTAATCATAGGTATAAGCAACCATGGTTATTCCTTGAATATTTCGCGCTTTAGGCAGGCCAGCTCGTAAACATAGTTCCCCGACAGAATTGGATAGCGGCACCAGGTTCTGGGATCGAGGTTCTCATCATCCAGATGGAATGATGGGGCGTAGCGTTCGCGCTTCCATTGATTGCGACTCCAGAGCGTGAGAATCTTGGCAATGGCGTGGTAAATCTGTTCGGGCGAGTGCTCAGTGCCATACTCGGTGGGGCTGGAAAGAATGCGGTGGATATCGCGCGGGCTCTTTTTCTCCACAACCAGGAGTTTTTGGATGCGATTAATCATGGCGTAGGAGCCACCCAGATCCGCCTCATCGGTTTGGTTATATGTGGGAGGACGAAGCTCGGCGGTCGGAGCCTGGCGGTTGATCAAGTCCAGCGAAGTGAGTGCGTACTCGGTACGGGCCCAGACCAGCCAGTGGCGAAGAAACACTTTGTCGATTCCCGCCACGGGGGCGAGACTTCCCGAGGTATCGCCATCCATGGTGCAGTAGCCGACAGTGGCCTCACTGCGATTGCTGGTAGTTATAAGAAGGAAGTTCTCTGCGTTGGCGATTGCCCAGATGGATGGGCTACGCACGCGCGCCTGGATATTCTGCCGGGTGATGTCGTCCCGCTTCCAATCGAGTGGGCGCCCGAGGTACTGTGAGAGAAGCCGCTCGTATTCTTCCACAAGCGGTGCGATGGACAGATTTACAAATCGGGCGCCCACCTCGGTGGCCACTGCCGTGGCTGCTTCGAGTGTGGTGGGGCCGCTATTGGCCGAGGCTTGGTAGGCACAAGAGAGTACCCGGTTTACCAGCATCCTGTCTGTGGCTTCTCCCGTGAGCCCCACCCGCGTTGCCAGGTATTCCCGGGCAGGACCGGTGGCGAACTTCACCATGAGCGCCACCAGCACGGCACAGGCGGCAGAGTCTGCACCGCCCGAAAGCGAGAGCGCGTAGCCCCGGCAGCCCGTCTTGCGCAAGTAATCGTAGAGTCCCAGAGCTTCCGCATGCGCGAACTCGGACTCCTTGCTCAGGATGGGGCGGACGACCAGGGGCGTGGCAATCGGGCGATCTTTACGTGTCCAGTCGTAGGGAATATCGACTACTCCATCCCCGTCGAAGTCCGGTTCATAACTGGCAAGACGTGAGCGACCTACGCGGTTGTATTCAATATCCACGGTGGCAACGGTAAGCGTCCAGGGCGCATAGCTGAAGCGCTCACCAAAAGCCCGCAACCCGCCACCACTGGCGATAAGGCAATCGCCATCATAGATGGCCCGTCCTGCTTCATTGCCCAGAAGGTTGGCATAGACGTAGGCACAGTTGAAGGCGCGTGCTCCCTCAAGCACAAACCGTTCGCGGGTCAGCGTCTTGCCGAATGCGAAGTGGCTGGCCGAGGGGTTGAGCAAGACATCCACCCCGTGCCGCGAGTGGCCGATGCCCGGGCGGCCCGCCACCCAGGCATCTTCACAGATCTCAAGGGCGAAGCGGATGCCGCCTATGGCATACATCAAGTCCCCCAACGGGACGACTTTTCCCGATGGCATCGTATAGCTGACTGTTTGTCCTATCGGCCAGCGTTTGAAGAAGCGGGGCTCGTAGTGGATGCCGTCTCCTGCAAGATTCTGCTTTGCTGTGAACCCCAGGAGTTTCTGGTCGAGTATGATGGCTATCACGTTATAGACACTGCCCCCGTAACTCATGGGCAGGCCGATTGCTGCGCCCAGTCCTTTAACCTGCGGGACGATCTCCTGCTCCAGGATGTCGAGTGACAGTTCGGAGATGTAGGGCGCGTGGAACTCGTCCTCACAGCCGTATCCGCTGATGCATAGTTCCGGCATGCAGACGAAATCGACTTCGGCGGCTCTGGCGGCGGCAAGTACTTCAATTATCTTCTGCGTATTCCCAATCCAGTCCTTGGGCGTAGTGTTGATGGCGCATGCAGCGAGGGTAAGTGTTCTCATGATGGAAATAGTTGATTAGTTGGCAGCCATAAATTCCGCACGAAGGCGGGCAGTTTCAGAGTCGAACCTCACGGGCGTGGGCTCGGTCACGGCGAAGACCGACTTAAGATAACTCAAGAAGTCACGGTCATCGCAGATGCTCTTGCCGGGCGCATCCGATAGCTTCGCCACCGGGCGATCGTTCACCCGCAGTGGCTTCATCACGACATTCAGCGCTTTGTAGCCCGGGATGAAGGCGGTCAGGCTGGTGCCGATGCCGTACGAGGTTCTAATACGGCCTTCGTAGGCCTCGCACAGCAGCAGTGCCTTTCGCAGATTCAGACTGTCGCTAAAGACTGCAATCTTGCTCACCGGATTGATGCCATAACTCTGGAACTTGGCGATGGTCTTCTCTGCAAAGACGAAAGGGTCGCCACTGTCGTGCCGGACTCCATCGAACAGTTTGGCATAGAAGAGGTCGAAGTCTTTGAGAAAGGCATCGTGGGTGATGACATCCGTCAGCGCATAACCCAAATTCCCACGGAACTCCTGTACCCAACCTTCGAGAGCGGCTTTCTGCGAGTTCTCCAACCGCGGACCGATCTGTTGATGGACTTGCAGAAACTCATGAGCCATGGTGCCTATGTCCCGAAGCCCTTTGTCGAGTGAATGGCGCACATTGCTGGTACCAAAAAGCTGCTCCGGGATCTCCTGTTTGAGCATGTCCAGTACCATTCCCTGATACTCGCGGCTCACCCTTCTGCGCGTTCCCATTTCAATCAAGCGAAAGGGCTTGCGATCACCAAAGCGGGCCGTGAAAGCCTTCACCCGGCCCAGCTCGTCGCGCAACTGGTTTAGCCCGGCGTTGTACGCAGTGACGCGATCTGCCTGGCTTACCGCATACCGGAAGTGCAGCTCCGTAACTATTGCCAGAATGTGTATCTCGAAGAATATCCGGTGTATCCAGGGGCCGTACACCCGGATGTCCAGCACACCATCGACTTCCTTAATCTGCACCGAGGCCGGATCGAAGCGAAAGAGCTTGAGGAACAGAATGAAGTCTGGAGTAAACCAAGGGTGCCTGCCTATGTGGGACAGCTCTGCATCGCTAAACGACAGCCCCGCAAGCGCATCCACCTGTTCGCGGATGGCACCTGCCATCGGCCGCAAGTCCACCGGGCTGCGGTTGACGAACTTATACTCCACCATGGCCGTGGGTGCACGATGCAGGGCATACTGCGCCATCGGGAATTTGTACGCATCCGTATCCGCAGGCGATTGGATTAGTGGCTGAGCCAGAACAGGGTTCATGATGCGCTAGGTATAGTCACTATGACCATACATGCAAGCATTTAGAACAGGAGAGGTAGTCAGTAGTCAGTAGATAGTAGGAAAGGCAGAATGAGGAAGGCTGAACGATGATGGCTGAATGCTGATGGCGTCCCGTCGCGAAACTCGTCCGCTCTTGCCTCTACCCGCGCTCTTCACGAGCCCACTGTTAATCATCGCAGTACGAACACAATCCACCGGCGCTCCCTGGTTTGCATACTGGATTGACCATCCAGATAATCGCATCTATACCTGTCAGCAATGATACGGTTGTAATTTCTCCTTTGTTCGAAGTGGATCATTGCAGGTAAACTTCAAGCTATCATCCCGCGTGGGGGTTAAAATTAACTCAGTGTCTCATGATGAATCCTTAGGCAATGCTGCCACGGGAACACGGAAGTTTTGCCGTGTACCATTGCCCACGAGCCTGCGGTGGATGGCCGGGATGGCTGGATGGTTAACTGCGGGCGTGGCATGGGCGTCTCGCCCATGTTCGGGTTCTGTGATGATCGCGGGAAGACACACGTGCAAGATGCCCGTGCCACTGGAAACAGCACTGCACCGGACTCGCTGGCTGTGCCTTCCCTTGTTGGCTTGTTGTCTTTCCAGTAACTTGCTGAGTGGTGCGGAGATTGGGGATGAGTCTGGCTGGCTGGACATCGAGGCACTCTCGAATGTGCGCATCGTTTCGTTCTCCAGAACTGAGCAGAGTGCGTTCACTACGCCAGCTGCGGTATATGTGATTACAGATCAGGATATCCATAATTCCGGGGCGCAAACCCTGCCGGATGTCCTGCGTCTGGCGCCTGGGATAGAGTCCGCTTATGTTAACAACCGGTTGGTTGCGGTCACCTTGCGTGGGTTTACAGGGCTTGCGTCGAACAAGTTTTTACCGCTTATCGACGGACGTTCGATCTATTCGCTGCGCTATTCGGGCACAATTTGGGATACCCGCGATCTGATGCTGGAAGATGTGGAGCGCATCGAAGTGATTCGCGGTCCGGGCGGGACCGCCTGGGGATCGAACGCCGTGAACGGCATCATCAATGTCATTACACGCCATGCCAGAGATACCCAGGGTACGTACCTTTCGGCAGGCGGCGGTACGCATCATGAGGCATTTGTCACCGCTCGCGAAGGCTTCAAGCTCGGCGAGAAATCCTGGATGCGCGTCTATACCAAGGCCTATTCACTCGGGGATTCCGAGCCCATCGACCAACCGGATGCCAATGATGCACTATGGCAGACACGGACGGGCTTCCGCTACGATGCGGAGCTTCGGAAGACACACCAGCTCATGCTCAGCGGCGATGTGTACTTCACCGAGGGGGATCAGTTTCTTTCTGGCTTGAACGACAAGGCGCGGTCCAACGGAGGGTATTTGCAGGGCCGCTACACGGTGGAGCTGGATGATGCTTCGAAACTCCAGGCCCAGCTCTACTACGACCGATTTCAGCGGGACTCCAGCGGGGCCTTCACCAAAGCGGATGTGATCGATGGAGAGCTTCAGTACGAGGTGGAGCTGGAGCAGAGCCACCATGTGGTTCTAGGGACCAGCTACCGCGCGAGCCGATTGTTCGATGAGTCTAGTACCTTTTCCATACCGCAAAACAACTACGCGGAAGCTGAACGCCTGTTTAACCAGGTGGGTGTTTTTGCGCAGGATGAATGGGGTGTGGTTCCAGACCGACTCACTTTCACCGGTGGTCTTAAAGCCGAGTACAATGACTTTACTGGCGTGGAGTACATGCCAAATATTCGTGCCTGCTGGACTCCCACCAACCATCAATCCCTCTGGGTGGCGGCATCCCGTGCAGTGCGCATTCCCTCGCGCGGAGAGTATGACAGTACACAAATCACAGTGACACCTGGAATGACCTTCAAGATAATCCCCAATCCGGATATCGCCGCAGAAGTCTTGTGGGCTTACGAAGCGGGTTACCGCATTCGTACGAGTGCGGACCTCTCTTTCGATTTCGCGGTGTACTACAATAAGTATGACCAGCTAGTGGCTCTCTCGCAGCCCACTGTGGTGGATGGCAGAACGCAACTCACCACACGGTTAAACGAAGGCACGGGCGAATCCTACGGCGGAGAGCTGGCCATCCAGTGGCAGGCCCTGGATTGGTGGCGGCTACAGGCAGCGCTCTCGCATCTGAACCTGGAGATTACCACGCCGCTAGATCCCGCAGCAGAGTCCATTCAAGGGCAAAGCCCGGAAAACCAAGTCTCCGTGCTATCATCGTGGGAGCTGGGGCGGATGTTCCAGGTGGATGCCTGGTTACGCTATGTGGACGAGCTGCCAGCAACCGGGATAGATGCGCAATTCAATCTCGACGTCAGACTCGGTGTTCGGCTTGGCGAGCATCTCGAACTCTCCGTGACCGGGCAAAATCTACTGAGCGAGTCTTCCCAAGAATTCCGTTTCCCCCGCGTACAGCAATTGGCACGCCCCAGAGGAGTGTACGTAAAAGTAACAGCGGAGTTCTAATGGGCATGAAACACATGAGTCGCCTGCTTGCCGGGATTGTACTTCTCCCCTTTATAGTCGGGTTATCCCCGGCACTGAATGCAGGAAGCCCCAAGCGCCTCAGCCACGATGACGCCCTCGCCGTGTTCATCCTCAATTGTGCGTACTATGGCATCTGGCCGGCAGCGATAGACCCCCAGCAAACCCGGCAACTACGCATCGGACTCGTGGAGACAGGCTTGGAATCTGCATTGGAGAAATATAGCCAGCAAGCCATGGCTAGTTGGTTCCAAGGCGGTAATCTTGCGCTTGTTGCTGGCAACGATCCCGAGACGATGGAGCACTGTCATATCGTCTTTATTTCCAATCCAGAGCGCGAGGCCCCGTTCATAGAATACTTCAAAGGCAAGCCAGTGCTCCTCTTAAGCGAAACGCATAACTTCATCAATCAAGGTGGCACTATCCGCGTCTGGATAGAGCGGGAGCGATTGCAGTTCGAAATCAATCTGGATAGCCTGCGCGCGGATAATATCGAGATGAAGTCGGCGTTCAAACAGAAGGCTGTCGCATTCTTTAGCGCGGGCAAACGAGAGGGAAATGCTAAATGAACTTCCGTAGCCAATCCATCCAGCGAAAGGTGTCTCTCGTGGTGTTGGCAGTGACCACCGTGGCCATCCTGCTGGCTGCGATCGGTATGTTGCTTCTCCAGCAATACACCTTTCACAAGCGCGCAGAAACGGAACTCCAGACCGTCGCCGATCTCGTAGCCATGGCTGTGAACGACGCCGTTATCGGCTTTGAGCCTTCCCCGGATGATGCCACCCGCACTCTCGACATGTTGAGGCGAAGCTCGGAGATCGATGCCGCTGTGATTTACACAGAACCGAATCTGGATGTGTTTGCCGTATCCTATAATCTGGGGGTTGTCGAAATGGGGCCTGCCACAACCGATTTCGGCTACCAGTGGTCTGGCAACGGACTCTGGCTGGTAAGCAAACTCCAGGACGACCGTGGGCGGACATTCGCACGTGTCGCTTTGCATTCGGATTTCGAGACTCTGCGCCAGGAGCAATCCCGCTCAATACTGCTGCTTGGAACTGTCACCTTGATTATGCTCGGGGTGGCCTCACTGGCTGCCATGCGGCTCAATAAAGCCCTCACCAAGCCTATTCTGGCACTCCACTCTGTAGTTAAACAAATCCGCGAACAACGCGATCTTACCACACGCGTCCCCAAGCTCACGAATGATGAGATCGGCCAGCTCGCCAGCGGGATTAATCATATGCTGGATGCGCTCTCCGAGCAGGCTTCAGCCCTGCTTGAAAGTGAGGAACGCTACCGCGCCCTGGTGATGTGCGCCCCAGCGGCCATCGTCGTCTATGACATGGAGCAGAACAAGTTTACAGAAGTAAACGATAATGCGTGCCGTCTGTTTGGGATGGCACGCGAGGAATTGCTCAAATATGGCCCGTTGGACTTGAGCCCACCGTTACAGCTTAACGGGGCGCGTACGGAAGACTTTGGGACCGCAATGATCAAGCAGGCTCTCACAGGGGTAATGACCCGTTTCGAATGGACACACCGCAATGCGCAGGGCGTCGCCATTCCCTGCGATGTGGCTCTGGTAAATATCGCATCGGCACCGCGCAGACTTATCTGCGGAATCCTTATAGACATGTCCGAGCGCAAGCGAGCAGAGCAGAACTTGGTGAAGAGCCAGGCAGGACTGGAGGAAGCTCAATCCCTCGCCAAACTCGGTAGCTGGGAAGCGAGCCTTATGCCGAATCGCGTGGAGTGGAGCCGGGAGATGTGTCGTCTTCATGGCATCAGCCAGAATGAAGTGCCTACATCATTTATGCAGCTCGCGGATCTGGTCCACCCCGAGGATCGAGACAAGCTGGTGGAAACTTACCAAAAGCTTCGCCAGGGGGAACTCGTCGATAGCATGATTTATCGCACACACCCAAACCATGGGCCAGTAAGGGAAGTGCGCGCACAGATAGTGGTGACTCGAAACGATGCCGGCCAGATTGTTCATGTAAGGGGCACATGCATGGATATCACTGAGCTGCGTCAGGCAGAAGTTCACCGCCTGAAACTGGAGAGCCAGCTCCGGCAGGCACAGAAGCTGGATGCCTTGGGCACTCTGGCTGGTGGCATAGCCCACGATTTTAACAATATCCTCAGTGCCATTATGGGGAATCTGTTACTCGCTCGCTCGGATACCAGCGATACCGCCACGCTAAAGGTTTGTCTCGATGAAATCGACAAGGCGGGTAGGAGAGCGCGGGACTTGGTACAGCGCATACTCACGTTTAGCCGCAACCAGGAGCAGTCGTTCAAGTCGGTTTCACTGCAACCCGTGGTCACCGAGATTACCCAGCTTCTGCGCTCCACTCTGCCAGCAGGGATAGAGCTGAACGTCGTCATGCCCGAGCAATTACCACTCGTCACAGCCGATGCCACACAGGTCCACCAAGCCATCATGAATCTCGCAACCAATGCCTGGCATGCCATACCGGAGCGTGTTGGACGGATACATATTGTGCTCGAAACAGTACAAGTGGATTCCCGTCTCATTCCGAGCAGTCCCGAACTGAAGCGCGGTACCTATGTACGGATAAATATAACGGATGAAGGCGTGGGTATGACGCAAGAGGTGATGGAGCGCATCTTCGAGCCTTTCTTTACGACCAAACCGCCGGGGATGGGAACCGGGCTAGGGCTGTCTGTGGTACATGGTATCATGAAATCCCACGGTGGAGCGGTGACCGTCGAGAGCAAGTTGGGCAAAGGTACTACCTTTTACCTTTATTTCCCTGTATCCCAGGCGCAACTGGTTGCCCAGGTGGATTCCGCTGGCACCAACGGCTCCCCTATTACACTGGGTAACAACCAGCACATTTTATTTATAGACGACGAAGAGTCTCTGGTTTTTCTGGCCCGCAGGATGTTAACCCGACTCGGCTACAGAATAAGCGGCTTCACCCGGGCGGATGAAGCCATTGCCGCCTTTAAGGAGAACCCCTCCGGCATCGACCTTGTTGTGACGGACCTAAGTATGCCTGCACAATCCGGTATCGAGGTCGCGAAACAGATTCTAGCCATAAAACCCGACGCAGCCGTCGTACTCGCCTCCGGGTTTCTGCGCGAGGACGAAGTGAAGAAAGCCCTGGCCGTGGGCATTCGTGAGGTGATCCTAAAACCCAACACCGTGGAGCAGCTCGGCCAAGTCATCGGCAAGATTCTCGCCGCGAATCAGAAAGTGTAGCTCGGGTTTTCCCAGAGTAGCAGATCCAGACAGGCGTCACGCTCTGGATTGGTACCCGGAATTTGATCCACTAAATTCACGAAAACTCACTAAAAGTGTAAATGCAGACAATACCGACTGCGTGCTGCACTCGCCGCACCCCGAATCTATTTCGTGTATATAGTGAATTTAGTGGATCATCTGCTTACCTGCCACGCTCGTCCGTTCTCGCTCCGCCCAACACTACCCATTCGCATGCTTCTGAAACAGCGTGACGCAATCGCTCTTCGGGGCACTCCAGTCCATGACTTCCTGCTCAAGGACCACTAAGCCTTCCTTGGCGCAGTAGTGGGCGAAGAGTTCCTTGGACATAAAGTTCCGCCAGCCCGGGTTATCCTGGTAGGTGCCGGTGGGGTTTCCAGTGTAGTTCGAGTGGTGGATGAAGCCGTGTCCCCCGGGCTGCAAGACGCGCGCTATCTCCGCCAGATAAGAGCGCACGACATCGCTGTCGAAATGCACCATGGCGTCGAAGCAATACGCCAGTGAAAGACTACCCGTGGGAATCTCCTTTAGGGTGAGCCCATCATTCTGAATGAAGGTGAACCGCGTATCTCCGGCAAAGCGGTTACGGCAGAATTCCACATTCTCCCCGTGGATGTCCACAATGGTGATCCTCCCCGCATGCTGGCTCAGCGGTACGGAGTTTCTCCCGTGCCCGGCGGCCAAGTCCATCACGGCCGTGAAGTCACACTTCTGGATATGCGGCCAGATGCATGACGACCAGAGACTCTCCATGTACTTCTCCACCTCTTCATAGTACGGGTGGTTTTTCCAGGGATCTCCCACAGAGGTGACGGCGGCGAGGACTTTCTCGGTATTCATGCTGGCTCATTAATTGATGCGCAGACCTACGTCCATTCCTAAAACCGGGATGCCTGAATTCGGGTGCATATCGAAGTTATTGGGTAAAGGAATTGGTGGGTGCATAATACGCAGCCATAATCCACCTCATCGCAGGCATGAGAAGAATGCAGTCCCTTCGGGACGACCTGCATCTTAGCCCCAGGTTTTAACCTGGGGACATGCGTGCCACCCGGACCGAGTCCCAAAGGGACGACTGATTGGACGGCATCAAACCAGTCGAAGCGATCTATATCCTTAGCCCTTGAGGCGAATTTGTAAGCTCTTCAGCCGTCCCTATGGGACTTGTGTTACTAAATACGACATTTACCCCAGGTTGAAACCTGGGGCTAAGATGCATACCGTCCCCTTGGGACGGTACCCTGCCGGGCCCTGCCTGGGCGCAATCCATTTTATGCGATGCATCGAATTCATAGCGTTCCTGGTACTGTCCTGGATATATTAACAACTTCGAAATGCACTGCTCTATTCCCGGTAAATCTCCCGTCGTTGACACCTGCCCCTGCGCTCCATTAACATGACTTAATACATGGATAAGCCGCAATTCATACTAGAGTTCGAAAAGCCGCTGCGCGACCTGGAGAAACAGCTCGGTGAGCTTCAGACCCAGTCGAGGGAGAAGAAGATAGACCTTGAGGCAGAGATCGCCTCAATCGAGGACAAGATCACCGACAACAAGAAGAAGATTTACGCGAGCCTCACCCCGTGGCAGCGTGTGCAACTCGCGCGGCACCCGAAGCGCCCCTATTCGCTTGATTATATCGGTACACTCTTTACCGACTGGCAGGAGCTTCACGGGGACCGGCTCTACGGAGACGACCAGGCACTCATCGGCGGAACTGCATTTCTTGATGGCGCCCCGGTCATGATCGTGGCGCAACAGAAGGGGCGCGACACCCGCGAAAACCTGGCGCGGAACTTCGGCATGCCCCACCCCGAGGGCTACCGCAAGGCCCTTCGCCTCGCAAAGATGGCGGAGAAGTTCAAGCTCCCGCTCCTCTGCTTAATAGATACGAAGGCGGCCTATGCAGGAGTCGGCTCCGAGGAACGCCATGTCTCCGAAGCCATTGCACGAAACCTGCGCGACTTTAGTAATCTGCGCACGCCGATCATCACTGCGATTCTCGGCGAAGGCGGCTCCGGCGGTGCCCTTGGCATCGGCGTGGCAGACCGCGTCCTCATCTTTGAATACGCCTACTACTCAGTCATCCCACCAGAAGGCTGCGCTGCCATCCTGTGGCGCGACCGCACTTTTGCCCCGCAGGCAGCCGATGCCCTGAAGATCGGTGCCCGCGAACTCCATAATCTTGGCATCGTGGATGAGGTGATCGAGGAGCCCCTCGGCGGTGCCCACCGCGACCCAGAAGTGGCAGGAAAAAACCTCATCGCCTCTATTCGCAGCCACCTCGCCCATCTCCAAACCCTGCCCATGGAGACCCTCCTCGAAGAGCGCTACCAGAAGTTCCGCAAGATGGGCGTGTTTGAAGAGAAAGCCCTCGCCGCCGCATACTGAAGGAGAGTAGTCAGTAGTCAGTAGTCAGTAGTTAGTAGTCAGTAGGAAAGGCAGATGGCTAAGGCATGAGGCAGAAGGCAGAGGGCAGAAGAGATTTCTGTCCATTCCTGTCCATACCTGTCCATTTAGTCCATACTCAGACATCGTGTAGAGCAGAGTCTTCTCTATAGCATCGTACCGTCCTCGCTTACGCGCTGATGGAAGGCATGGAGGAAGCGGGCCGTGATAGGGCCGGGGTTGCCATGGCCGATGGTGCGGCCATCGACTTCTACCACGGGAATGACTTCGGCTGCCGTCCCGGTGAGGAAGCATTCGTCGGCGATCCAGACATCGTAGCGGGTGAGATTCGTCTCCAGGACGGGAATGCCCATTCCCTTTGCGATATCGAGGACCACACCGCGCGTGACTCCCTTCAGGTTGCTCGCGGATACGGGGGTGGTGAGGAGGGTGCCTTTGTGGATGATGAAAATATTATCTCCGGTACACTCGGCGATGTAGCCCTGGTCATTGAGCATTATAGCCTCCATGTACCCGAGGTTAATGGCTTCTATCTTCGCGAGGGTACTGTTGAGATAGTTAAGGCTTTTCACCATCGGCGGGAGTGCAGCAGGATTCACCCGGCGGGTTGGCGCTGTGATGACTTTCAGCCCCTTGGTATAAAACTCCTCCGGGTAGAGGGAAATGGAGTCGGCAATGATGATGAGCTGCGGGTCCTTGCAGGTGAATGGGTCCAAGCCGAGAGTTCCTGCCCCACGGGTAACTATCAGGCGGATATAGCCGTCGGTAAGATTGTTCTCACGGCATGCGGCGCAGGTGGCATCGCTGATTTGCTGGCGGGTCCAGGGAAGACTAAGCATGAGTGCCTTGGCCGAGTATTCGAGCCGCTCAAGGTGCTCGTCCAGGCGGAAGATGCATTTCTTATAGAGGCGGATACCTTCAAAGATGCCGTCGCCGTAGAGGAGACCATGGTCAAAGACCGAGATTTTAGCTTCGTCTTTCGGGTAAAACACACCGTTGATATAAACTTTCATGGTTATTGGCTCCTTGGTTTAGAGTTTTATGATCTACGGCTGCGGCTGCGGGCAGGCGAATGCGAAGGCCGGACTGTCTGGATATAATTGGGAGTGGCATGTATAAGCGAGAGGAATGTGGTAGCAACTGTGCCAGATTTTTAACCACTAAATCACTAAACTCACTAAATTTGTAAATGCAGAGAGACAAAACCTACGATGTCCTGCACCGTACTGACCCTGTATCTTTTTCGTGTATTTAGTGAATTTAGTTGGTTAAAGGGCTTACCTTTCTTCTCTTCTTTCCAAAAACTGAGATGCGCCCTGTGCCGTCCCAATTGGAACGGTCTGGATTTTGGCCAATTGATAGACACTCTTCGGCGATCGTCTCATCCCCTCTCTCAATGGTCTGCGCACTGCTCTCAATGGTCTCCGCACTACTCTCAAGGGTCTCCGCACTGCTCTCAAGGGTCTCCGCACTGCTCTCAAGGGTCTCCGCACTGCTCTCAAGGGTCTCCGCACTGCTCTCAAGGGTCTCCGCACTGCTCTCAAGGGTCTCCGCACT
>JANRLC010000057.1:0-29128 GCA_033762955.1 Verrucomicrobiota bacterium
ACGCGTTTCATTCGCCCGCTTCCAGTTGTCTTTGAACAACTGCAAGACGACGATGATGGTTGATATTACATTGAGTGACATGATTTTTCCTTTCGTTTTGTTATTTTGTTTTGGTTGGTATTCCCAGTCCGCGCACAGCCGTCGGCCTGCAGCTCTCAACGTTCGGCGTCGTGCCGACAGTTGGCTGTTGGTTTGTGCTCTGCACAGCCCGCGGGAATGGCGGGGTTCTTGGTTACCGTTCTGCTTCTGACATTGCACCGTTGGTCAGATCATCGGGGCCGGTTCTCGATTCGGGTTTTTATACCCTCTTCTCGATCCCTTCCTTTCCTTGCGGTCAGGAGCACTGGGCGTCGCCTATCTTTTTAAAGATACACATCCGATAAAGGATGCACTCCCTGTGAGCGGCTTCAGGTTCCAGCTATCATGGACGGCAAATCCAACCAGAACGTTAAAGCATGGGTGTACAGTGACAGACCGGACGGAAAAGATCAAGAACTGATCTATAAATTATTGAATATTTCTTGATCGAGCGTAAACGATGGCCATCCAACCCGCATAAACAGCCAGTTTGTCGTAGGGGAACGCCGCCGGAAGCTGATGTATGGCCGATTCGAGACAGGGAATTGTGATTGAAATGGCTTTTATGGCTGATTCCAGGGCGGTGTAAAATTCAGAGAAGCAGAGGATTGGTTGCAGGTAGATTGAAGCGATCAATGGAATATTGGGCGATTGGGATGGGGGAGAACAGAGGTTATGATGCCGGGAAGACTAGAATCGAAGGATAATATATAGATGGTGAATCGACTCCATTCACGTATTTAGTTTTGGAGTGTTCACTAGAATTAGTGGCTTGCCATCGAGGTTTTCCTGGAAATGTAAGGGCTTAAAGCGCGGGGTGTTATCCAGATGCTGAGGTCTCGTCTGTTGCCTCTGACTGGGAGCGCGGACGGCTCGTCCGCTGCCTTGGTGTCGCATGTTTCTAGGCGATCTCTGAGTTTATCCACGAAAGAGAGTAGCTCATGCTTCAAGCTTGAGCGCATGAGCCCCTATTACCCGAGCAAGCAGGTTGAAGTTTATCCGCTTAACAGCTTGGTCAACTTTATTTAGTTGGTTTGACCCTTTTTGCTTCCCTTATTTAGTTGGTTTGACCCCTTTTGCTTCCCATCATCTTTAACAACCGCGCGTACTCCAACTACGATGGCCAGACCTGGAATGACTACGAAACGCCATTGCCTGCCGACTGTATCAGCTATGCCGATGGCGTGTTCGAGTACGCGGCTGCTCCGAGCGATACGAATGGGTTAACTGCACCCGTCCGCGCACACAGCACGGATCAGGGCAAGACCTGGCAGTCGGTTGGCTTCACCGAGGCATGCCAAACTACACGATGGAGGCGGTGTGGCTCCCCGACTCAAATACTACGGAGTTTCATGTCGCTGTTGACGTAGAAAGTGGGGCACCAGAACAAATCGCTCTTCAAGCTCTATGCCCACTTTTTGTATTCATATAGTTGTAATCGCACGAGCGCTCTTAAGCGGTGACGCAATAGTCTAAGAATTGATGCAGATCAAGGACTGAAGCCACGAATTCAGGCACAATGACGAAGATGACTATGGCACCCATTCTCTTAACAAAGGGCACTTCATGCTAAGCAAAGCCCAGGCTCGCGCATTCTTCTTTGGCGGAACCGGACTTTTTGCCGTCGCGTTTCTCGCCCTTACAGTGGACTCGATGCGACAACTACCGGCCCAGACCAGGGCTCACAATATCACGGACTCCGTGCGTCGCGGTAAAGACATATGGGAGGCCAATAACTGTATGGGGTGCCACACCCTATTCGGAGAAGGCGCCTACTATGCACCCGAACTAACCAAAGTGGTCGAGAGGCGAGGCAAAGATTGGATACGTGTCTTCTTGAAGGACCCTCAAGCGATGTTTCCCGGTCAACGCAAAATGGTGCAGTATAATTTTACGCCAGAGCAGATCGATGATACCATCTCTTTTCTGGAGTGGTGTGGAAACGTTGACCTAAACGGATTTCCCGCCGATCCGCCTCTCGCAGCAAATCTACCATCGGCTGCAGCCGTGACTCAGGCTGTCTTGCTCCCAAAACCAGTTCCAGCTATTTTCACTACTGCCGCCTGTATCGGTTGCCATAGCATCGCCGGAGAGGGAGGCGCGGCCGGTGTCGCTATAGGGGCCCCTGCACTGGACGAAATATATAAACTTCGAACACGCGACTATGTGGCTGAATGGATTCGTGATCCGCAGAAAATTAAGCCCGATACCAAGATGCCCGACCTTGTGCCGGCTGTCGTCTCCGAAGCGCAGCTTTCGGAAATAGTCAACTATCTCTACAGTTTAGAACAGCCCTAGCCATGAAATTCAAAACACAAAAAATTGCCTACTGGTTCTTTGCGGCGGCACTGCTGCTGCTGACACTGCAAATCGTCTATGGCTTCATCATGGGATTCGCCCGGATCGGCTTCGATGGGCTGCACGAATGGATTCCATTTAATACCGCACGCGCGACTCATACGAATCTGCTCGTAGTTTGGCTGCTCTGCGGATTCATGGGTTCGGCGCACTTCATCATTCCTGAAGAGTCCGACTGCGAGCTGTTTTCACCGCGCCTTGCCTACATTCAGCTCATTTCGCTGCTACTCATTGGTGTAACCGCTGTCGTTTGTTACCATCTAAATATTTGGGAGGGGCGCAAGTTTCTAGAAATCCCACGCCCACTGGACTACCTCGTGGTTGTGAACGTGCTGTTGTTTATTTTCAACATCGGGATGACAATGTGGAAGGGTAAGAAAAACACGACGACTTCGGTAGTGCTCTATATGGGCTTGGTTTCCGCAGCATTGTTATACCTGCCCGGCATGCTTCATTTCGATAACCAGACAACGGACTCCTTCTATCGTTGGTGGGTTGTACATCTCTGGGTCGAAGGGGTATGGGAATTGATCATGGGTGGCATACTTTGCTTTCTGCTAATAAAACTTACTGGTGTGGATCGCGAAGTCGTTGAAAAGTGGCTCTATCTGATTGTAGGCTTGACGTTTGTCTCAGGCATACTGGGCACCGGCCATCATTATTATTATATCGGTGTCCCTCGCTACTGGCTCATAGTCGGTGGAATTTTTTCAGCGTTGGAGCCACTGGCGTTTCTTGGGATGGCCATGTATGCCTTCGCCATGGCAAAAAAAGGCGGTCGCAAACATCCGAATCGCATTGCACTTACGTGGACACTGGGCTGCGCCATCATGTCGTTCGTCGGTGCTGGATTCCTGGGGATGGCCCACACGCTACCCCAAATTAACATGTACACCCATGGCACCCTTATTACGGCGATGCATGGGCATCTGGCCTTCTGGGGAGCGTATGCGATGATCGTGTTAGCGATGATGGCCTACGCATTACCACTTATGACCGGGCGCAAGCTTTGGGATTCGACACTTGCCGGTATCGCGTTTTGGACTTCGAACGTGGGCATGATCTCGATGACGGGCGCACTTGCGGTGGCCGGCATTACCCAGGTGAATCTGGAGCGGCGATTGGGGATGGACTTTCTAACTGTGCAGCAGGAGATCCAGATGCACTTCATAGGGATGCTACTTGGTGCCTCGCTCTTCACCGTGGGAATAGGCTGTTTTATCATCACATTTTTCCGTCATGGTCTCCCGACGGATGAGGCTATCGGTAATGATCCTGCCAGCAATCCGATCAACAACTAATACCAATGATTGCTTTCGATACATTGCACCCGACCAGTGCCAGTACCTTCAATGACCCTAAGCCGGTCTTTTACCTGCCCGTTGGGAGGGAGTGTGACCTATTTCGTCATGCGCTTGCCACGCAACTACCCTTAATGGTCAAAGGGCCGACGGGCTGTGGAAAAACGCGGTTCATACAGCACATGGCGCAGGTGATGGGCCGACCGCTCATTACGGTGTCCTGTAATGAAGACACTTCCGCCACGGACCTGCTAGGGCGCCATTTACTAGTTAGTGGAGAGACGCTCTGGACGGACGGCCCCGTCACCCGGGCGTTGCGCGCCGGTGCGATCCTCTATCTCGACGAGATCGCAGAAGCACGGGCCGATGCACTCGTGGTCATTCATTCGTTGAGTGATCACCGGCGGGAGTTATTCCTGGATAGAACCGGGGAAACACTGCACGCCTCCCCTGAGTTTATGCTGATCGTGAGTTACAATCCGGGGTACCAGCGCAGCATGCGGGAGCTGAAACCATCCACGAGACAGCGCTTCATTGCTTTGAATTTCGAATACCCATCGGAAACGCAGGAGATCGCAATTATAACACAGGAAGCGGCGATCGAATCATCCATTGCCCGCAAGTTGGTGCAAATCTCAGGTAAGATTCGTCGTCTAACTGAACTATCCCTACTGGAATCAGCTTCAACCCGATTGATAGTGGCCGCCGGCAAGCTGATCGCAGCAGGCGTTCCCCCGCGATTGGCCTGTCTCACTGCCATCGCAGAACCACTCACGGATGATGTCGAAGCCCGTGCCGCGATCCGGCAGGTCATCGAGTTATCTATCTAAAAAGGCACTGTGCTCGATTGGGAAGAAAATATATTCCTCGGTCTGAAGGCCGTCTATAACCATATCCGTGTTCGTCCGGAACAGCGGAGGCGGGCGTCTGTACAGGCAACCTTGAAAGATAGACGCGGTCAGCTCTTGATCCTTGGGCAGATGCTGGCAGGAGGCTCTTTGACGATCTTCGAAACGGACAACAAAGTGCTGTGCAGTGGGGGACGGATATTCCTGCCGAAGCATTTTGCATTGGCCACAACAACCGAAGTTAATGAGGAGTTTTATGTACTGAAGACCGTTCTAGGAGCGCTTGCCATTCGAGGGCACTGGCATCTGACGACGCACTCCATACAAAACCATGTGGCCGAGTGTTCGCTTGAGTTTCCAGGATTACCCGTTCGGGTAGAAGCACTCGCGGCGCAGCTGAATGTGGATATATGGTCTGAGATCGGACGACCACTATGCGATGGATCAAAGGCTCCAAATCAGTCGGTTCCCCTTGCCCTGGATATTCCGACCGTATCGGAACGAAACCAGAAAATCACTGAAATCGAAGGGAAGGGGCAAAGCGATGTGGAGGTGGCTCTCGCTCCGGATGGTGACGGCCCAGGCGCGGAGACTCCCATTCATACTTTCGAGAAGGCTGAAACCCTGGAGGAGGCCAACGGATTGAGCCGAAAAACTGATGATGACGACGAGTTGGCATCCCATGAAGAGGCACTTCAGTCACTGGAAATGCGCCACGTCCAGCGTTCGTGTGAGCGCCCGAGTTCCATCTATCGCAGTGATATTATTTTGGATGGTCTATGTTTGCAGGCGAACGACGATGCTCTCATCACAGGATTGCCTTACCCGGAATGGGATTATCAGCGCCGGGAGTATCGCATGGATTGGTGTAACATCCAACCCGTGCGTCATACCCGGACTGACCCGGCCTGGGCACTGAATGCAACCACCCGCCACCATCCATTAATTAAGCGCCTGAAGAGACAGTTTGCCAGCGTGACGAGTGACTGGCAGCGACTGCGCCGCCAACCTGCGGGACCCGAATTTGATTTGGATGCAGTAGTCGAAGCCGAGGTATCACGTCGCTCAGGATACACGCCCAAGGATACGGTGTATCTGGATCGAAAACGCGATATACATGACGTCGCCGCCTTTATTCTGATTGATCAGAGTTATTCGACAGATGCATGGCTCCATGATGCTCGTGTACTCGACACTATCACGAATACGCTTTTTTGCGCGGGCGAGGTATTGACCGACTACATATCGTCCTTAGCGGTCGCCTCATTCTCTTCGAATACAAGGCGCTCGTGCCACTTCTCCACTATCAAGGAATTTCATGAACCATGGGCTACGGTCCGTGGGCGTTTTGGCACATTGGAACCCAATGGCTATACCCGCATTGGTCCGGCTCTGCGCCACGCGCAAGAGCTACTGCTCCGTGTATCGGCACAGCGCAAAGTGGTAATTATAATTACAGATGGACGTCCCTGTGATTACGATCGCTACGAGGGGGCTTATGGTCTGCATGACGTAAAGAAGGCAATCGAGACAGGTGCGCAACACGGCATCGTGACACACGCATTTGCGATCGAAAAGCAGGCTAGTGAATGCTTCCCCATGATGTTTACTGCACGCCACTTCGATGTTATCTCACATCCGGAGAAGTTAACCGGCGCATTATGTCAGTTGTTCGCTCGCATCATCGCCAGTTAACGAGACAGATAATGGCTCAGAAGTTTGCGAGCTAATGGTTGGATATTCCGCACATGAACTCTGCCGAATTGAAGCAGATGCGCGCATACGCGCTCATTACATTTGGACATGCCTGCTATCCCAAATCTCAGGGCAAAGAGAGTGCTCATACGGTGGATAATCAACTGTTCCTCATGGCGCAATGCACGGTGGTTCACCACCACTTGCGCTTTCTTCGTAAGCTCTGAGACCTGCGCGATTGCGAAGGGTGATTGTTCGCCCAGTCACTGCGATTAACTTTTCATCGCGAAAACGAGCCAGGGTGCGTGAAAGGGTTTCGCTGGTAACGCCGAGTTGGCTGGCGAGCAGCTTTTTACTGCTGGCCAGCTCGACAATACCCTCATCTCCAGAATTTATTTTTTCTGGAACCTGTCGGAGCAACCAGTGGGCGAGTCGGGATTCGATTTGTTTGAATTTTAAATCCTCCAGAAGTTGCACAAGATGCTTCAGGTGGAAACTCATGGACCCAAGCATGCGTAGCGTGAGTTCCGGTTGACGAAAGATCAGCGCGCGAAAAGCCTCATTGCGTACCAGCACGACCTGTGCGGTCTCATATGCGACTGCACCCGCAGGATAAGTGTTCATTCCGGTCAATGCCACCTCTGCAAAAGATTCTCCGGGATGGAATACACAGAGGACTTGTTCTCGTCCATCGCCCGTAGTTCGGACAATACCCACCGATCCACTCTGTAACACGTAGAAACCGGCGACGGGTTCGTTTTCTCGAAAGAGCATGGTGCCTTTGGCGTAAGTTTTGAGCACGCAGGTCTCAGCAACTGCCGACAGCGCCTCTTCTCCAAGCCCTTGGAACATGCGGCATTGGCGCAGGGTGTGAATGATTGCTGTTTGCTTGAATTGAGAGGCCAGACCGTTCTGCATGACATTAATATTACTTATGCCTTTTGATTTGGATCAAGGATATTCTCATGGATGTATGTTACTGTCTAGTCATGAACAATGCGAATGGGACTATTCTCGATGTCCGCTCCCTCCTGGCCAATGGCGGTTGTCCATTTGATGAAATCATGGGAGTGGCGGCCAAACTTGAGTCGGGGGGAACACTCACTTTGATCGCACCCTTTGAACCGGTTCCTCTCTACGCGGCTCTTGCAACCGCTGGTCTTGTTGCGAACGGTCGCGCCATGGAAGATGGGTCATGGACAATCACCATTACGAGAGTCCGTGAAGCCTGTGGTGAAGTGAATTCGCATGGCACCTCGGGTTGCGCTCATGCTACGGAGATTCCCGTAGTTCTGCTTGATTTGCGCGAGCTCGAACCACCAGAGCCCATGATACGTGCGCTGGAGAGAGTGGCATCGCTAAAGCCAGGGCAGGCACTTATTGCGCTTACGAGGTTTCGTCCCGTGCATCTATTGCAAACATTGGATAAGCGTGGGTTGCGTTTCGAAACTTTGGAGCAAGCTGATGGTACTTGGGAAACAACCATCGCACTCTAACTGGTTCTTTCAGACTTCATGAAAACAGCAGGACCAGTCACCACGCCCGCACCGCAGATCTGGATCTCGCTACCCTTCTTTATCTTTGGATTCACCTCGTTGGGGATCGGATTATTCTGGCTTCTGTGCAACCCGACAATGCTTGAGGGGCACTATTACAAACCCGAACTGCTATCCTGGACGCATCTCATCGTCCTGGGTTGGCTCGTATCCATGGTGGTGGGAGCAGCCTACCAACTGGTGCCCGTGATCACCGGGCGTCTCCTCTGGAGTCCACTGCTTGCCGGATTACACGCGGCCATCCACATCGTATGTCTGCCTGGAATGGTACTCTCCTTTCAAACAATGGACTTCTATGCTATTAGCCATTGGGGTTCGGCGCTCTTTCTCGGCCTGTTGCTTTTTATAATCAACATCCTCGTAACCGCAGGATGGCGCGCGCGCCGCTCAATTCCCGCGCTAGGACTGGTATTTGCGGTCACGTGGCTGGGAATAATGCTGACAGTCGTACTGTACGCCCTGGCGGCGAAGTATCTGCCTATCAGCAAGCACCCGCCTTTCCGTTTACTGCAGCTCCACGCGCATCTCGGGTTCGGAGGGTTCTTACTGATGACCTTGATGGGGGCCGCCTACCGGCTGATCCCCATGTTCACACTCTCTCCAGCGGTTCATCCGTGGCGTGCGGGAATCAGTCTTGCGTCATTTAATCTCGCACTCATCGGTCTCTCCCTCACGCTCTGGTTTGGCTGGTTAATAGCGCTGCCCTGGATCGCGCTGCTCGCCGCATTTTCGATAATTCTGTTTCTCACTGAGATCAGCACTCTGATTCGCAACCGAAAACGTCGGCTTGATTGGGGGCTGAGACTTTTCCTCTTCGCACTGTACTCGCTGGTGCCGGTAATGGGCTTTGTCCTCTGGCAGGCCTTTGTTATGGCGGGCTGGATGACTGCTCCCGCCTTCGCTCTACCGCAGACTTACTTTCTGCTGACCGCGTTGTGCGTCCTTAGTCTTACTATCTTTGGGATGGCCGGGCGCATTCTCCCCTTCCTTATCTGGCACTGGCGCTACTCTGTGCGAGTGGGGCATGGTCCTGTGCCTCTCGTTCACGAGCTCACCTCCCCAAGCTGTCAGCGATGGAGCGCACTCGCATTAATGCCCGCCACACTCCTACTAGCTGCGGGCATGGTGGCAGTGTCACCACTTCTACTCCAGCTTGGGACCGGATTATTTCTGGTTGGGTTCATCATCAACGGTGTGAACCTCGCTCTTCTTGCCCGCCACGCTATTGCTCCGATACCGCGAAGCGATGCAGTAAAGACAACTTCCTTCAATCGGCCTCAACCCGCCCATCTATGAGCACGGACACGATCCTTTCTAGCGAGCAAGTCATTCTTCATCTGCGCGGACTGATCGATCCAGAGCTTTGCCTGAACGTAGTAGATCTCGGCATGGTAGAATCCGTGCGGATTGACGAAGGCAGGGTGGAAATCGACCTTCTTCTGACGTCACCTGGATGTCCGCTCCAAGGAGTATTTACCACTGGAGCCCAGGCCATTGTGGGTGCGTTGCCAGGTGTGACCTCTGTAGTCGTTAATTTCCCTGAGCTACCCCCTTGGACGACTTCGCGAATCGCTCCCGAAGTTCTTGATCAACTTTAATCCTCTCAAACCCACCATCCGATCCTTTAATGAAAATCCATCACCTCATCAATTGTGCACTAAAGCTCGCGGTAATGCTTTCTATGCCCTGTGCTTTATCTGCTCAGTCTCAATCACCGATCTGGACAATAAGCGGCGAAGAGGAAGCCGTATTGACCAACGCTCCAGCGGTTCCTCCGCCGCTTGGCAGAAATCATAATTCGAAAGTAATTATTCGAATCGAAACCATCGAGCAGACGGGAAGACTTGCCGATGGCGTGGAGTACGTATACTGGACCTTTGGCGGAAGTGTCCCAGGGAAATTCATGCGCATCATGGAGGGCGATCTCGTAGAATTTCATTTAAAGAATAATCAATCCAGTAAGATGCCGCATAACATAGACTTGCACGCGGTAACCGGTCCTGGTGGTGGCGCGGCTTCCTCTTTTGTAGCTCCTGGACAGACCGCAGTATTTAATTTCAAGGCATTAAATCCCGGCTTGTATGTCTATCACTGTGCCACGGCTCCGGTAGGGATGCATATTGCGAATGGGATGTACGGTTTGATCCTGGTTGAACCACGGACCGGCATTCATACGGTGGATCGCGAGTATTATGTGATGCAAAGCGAATTCTATACCGAAGGTGCGCACGGGAAGGAAGGCTTGCAACCTTTTAATATGGAGAAGGCTCTTCGCGAGCAACCGGAGTATGTCGTCTTTAATGGTTCGGAAGGAGCACTTTCTGGAGATAATGCGATCACTGCAAAGGTAGGAGAGACCGTGCGCCTCTACATCGGCAACGGTGGCCCAAACCTTATATCCTCATTTCACGTCATTGGAGAAATATTCGACCTGGTGTATGGCGAAGGAGGCTCAATTGCCAACCAGAAGAATGTGCAGACGACTCTCATTCCTGCCGGCGGGTCCTCAATCGTAGAGTTTAAAGTAGATGTCCCAGGGACTTATATACTCGTGGATCATTCGATCTTCCGCGCCTTCAACAAAGGCGCTTTAGGAATGCTCAAGGTGGAAGGGAAAGAGAACAAAGATATCTATTCCGGCCGTTTGGAAGAAGGCATTTATCAGAAGGAAGGCAGCGCGCTGCAGTCCGTGGGTTCTTCGGCAGCCCCAGCCACTGCGACTTCCAAGGCGCAACGAATAGAGGCTGGATCTCGCACTTATGCTGCAATTTGCGCTGCGTGTCACCAGCCCACAGGGCTGGGGATTCCGGGTGCGTTTCCCCCGTTGGCGAAATCAGATTATATCAAGGCTGATAAGCTGCGCGCCGTCAGTGCTGTCGTGCATGGGCTTTCCGGACCCGTAACGGTAAACGGTCAGAAGTTTAATTCAGTCATGCCCGCAGTGACCCTCAGCGATGATGAAGTTGCCAATGTTGTGACGTATGTACTTAACAATTTCGGCAACGATGCTGGAGATGTCACTTCGTCTGAAGTTGCGAAAGTACGCGCTAGTAAATAACCGGTCATGCGAGCTGCCGTATATCCTTTGCTTCTTGCGCTGGCACTTGCTCCCTGGGTGAGTGCCCAGGAGCCTGTTCCAGCCGGAATGGTCCTCATTCCTGCGGCAAGCGATCCTGCTCAAACGGCTCAACCCACTCCGGAACCAGTCGGTGCTTTTTATCTGGATATTTACCCGGTGACTAATGGCGAATATCTTGAATTTGTGCGAGCGAACCCAGCATGGCAGCGCTCCAACGTAAAACGTCTTATGGCTGATGCCCGCTACTTACAGCATTGGGCCGGTGATCTGGAACTCGGTGCTGCAGCTGAAGAACTCAATCGCGCTCCTGTGACGCATGTTTCCTGGTTCGCAGCCCGCGCCTATGCAGCTTGGAAAGGTGCGCGGTTACCTACTCTTGCCGAATGGGAACTTGCGGCGGCTGCCAGTGCAACTCAGCCAAACGGTGATAAAGAACCCGGCTTTCGCGAGCGCATTCTGGCTTGGTACGCGCGGCCCACGCCGCCGATTCCGGCCTCTGTGGATCTGACCGAGGAAAATTATTACGGTGTTCGCGGAATGCACGGCCTCGTATGGGAATGGGTGGGCGACTTTAATAGCGATCTCATGGGGATTGATTCACGTGGCGGTGCTTCCGGCGATGGCCCCCTCTTTTGCGGTGGTGGTGGTGCGGTGGACGGGGATCGTACCGACTACGCAGCATTCATGCGCCGGGCTTTACGCGGTAGTCTCAAAGGTAGCTACTGTCTTACGAGCCTCGGCTTCCGTTGTGCGCGCGAATTGACAGCAGTGCCCATTAATCCTTCTCAACTATGAATACTCCACGATTCTTTTTATTCGCTTTCCTCACAAGTGCGCTGGCCATGAGTGCATTCATCAGTACTGCCGCTGAGCCCACCGACCGCTGCTGCGCACTTACTCCCCTGGATGCGATTGCTCCGGCGGATGCCGCGGTAACTACGCTTCCCGATAAGTCACTTTATCTACTGGATTCCTCATGGAAAAACCAGCACGACCAAACCGTGAAGCTCGCCGACTACTCGGGGCGTCCGGTCATCATTCTCATGGGCTATCTAGGGTGCCAGACGGCCTGCCCCTTGTTGCTAAATAAAGCAGAGACGCTCCTTGCTGAACTCCCGGAGAAAGACCGGAGCCAGGTAAAGCCCATCTTTGTCAGTTTCGATCCTGCACACGACACCCCGACCTCCGCTACGGCGTACATTGCGGAGCGCGGCCTGGAGTGCAGTGGTTGGGACATCCTGATGGGTACTCCAGATAGTGTCCGCGAACTGGCAGCCATCCTCGGTATTCGTTATCAAGCCCAGGCAGATGGTAACATCTTTCATTCTAACATTATTTCCGTTCTCGACGACAGCGGTGTGATCCGAGCCCAACTCCTGAATCTCTCCGATGAACCACGTCCCGTGGTGGAAGCGCTCAAGGGATTGACGCGATAAGGCATCTCACCAGTCACAGTATTTATCTCAGCTATTATCCAAGGCCCGTCCCGGTCTGGTGTTTGACGTACGAAATACCGAGCGAGGCAGATACACCCGGGACGTTGTCGACAAGACCAGCGATCCTTCGGGAATTTGTCTCCAAGGATGAAGAAATTCACTCCAGAGGTCCGGGAAATCACTCCTTTGGTCCGGAAATCCACACCCCGAGTCGAGAAATTCACTCCCTGAGTCGAGAAATTCACTCCCTGAGTCGAGAAATTCACTCCCTGAGTCGAGAAATCCACTCCCCGAGCGGAGAAATCCACTCCCCGAGTCGAGAATTTCCCACCCTGAGTCGAGAAATACACACCCCGAGTCGAGAAATCCACACCCTGAGTGGAGAAATCCGCTCCCCGAGTCGAGAAATTCACTCCCTGAGTCGAGAAATCCACACCCTGAGTCGAGAAATTCACACCACGAGTCGAGAAATTCACACCCCGAGTCGAGAAATTCACACCCCGAGTCGAGAAATCCACTCCCCGGGTGTAATTAGCGGGGTGGTCATCGGCAATTCACCCAATGCGACCGCCGAAACGGCACATAGCTCTATGGCAGTGAGGCACAAAGAGGGGGAAGCAGGTGCAGTGGGCAGAGCGGACACTTTCAACTCACTACTAACTCCCCCTACTAACTACTATCTACCATCTACTGCCTTCTAACTTCTGCCTTCCGCATCCGCTTCAGGGGAGCAGCTCGCGAATCTTTCGCTCCAGGTCGGTCTTGCGTTCGGCGCTTTCGCTGTTGCGGACGGCCATGGAGTAGGCGGCGGTGTCGCCTACAATGTAGACCTTCTTCTTGCCGCGGGTGATGGCGGTATAGAGGAGGTTCCGCTGGAGCATCATGAAGTGTTGTTTGAGCAGAGGGATGACAACCACGGGGAATTCGCTGCCCTGGCTCTTGTGGATGGAGATGGCGAAGGCTGGGGATAACTCGGAGAGGTCGGCGCGTTCGTAGTCCACTTCGGTCTGCTCATCGAACTTGACTGCAAGTGTACCGGCGTCGTGATTAAGCGCGGAGACGCGACCAAGGTCCCCATTGAAGATGCCTTTGTCGTAGCTGTTAACGGTCTGTATAACTTTATCTCCTTTGTGAAAGAAGGAGCTGCCAAAGGGGATACCGCTGGACTGAGGATTCAAGGCTTCCTGAAGGGCCTTGTTAAAGGCGGCTATGCCCGCTGTGCCACGGTGCATGGGGGCGAGGACTTGCACATCATCAATGGGGTGGATGTGCGGATGAAGACGCGGGATGAAGTCGCGACAGAGGCGGACAATTGTCTCCACGGCGGCTTCGGCTGTGTCCGCCTTGATGAAGTTAAGATCGAACTCGGGCCGAATCTCCTCGAGTGAGTTGCAGGGCTGGGGTGGGCCACTGCGGCCTTCGAGAATGGCGTGGGCTGTGGATACGATCCCACTGTGCTGTTTCTGGCGGAAGATGTGGGTAAGGGTGGTTACGGCAAACTTCTGGCAGGCGATGAGGTCCTTTAAGACATTGCCGGGGCCAACACTCGGGAGCTGGTGCACATCCCCCACGAGTACGACACTGGCTCGCGCAGGGATGGCGCGAAAGAGTGCTGCGGCCAGGCGGGTGTCGAGCATGGAGGACTCGTCGATCACGATGAAATCGCAGCTTAGTGGCGCGCTCTCGTCGGCAGTGAACTTGCCCAATAGCGGGTCAAAGCGCAGCAGCCGGTGAAGAGTCTGCGCGAAGTGGCCGGTCGTTTCGGTCAGTCGCTGGGACGCGCGGCCAGTGGGTGAAGCCAGCAGGATGCGCGCTTTCTTGGCTTTCAAGATATCCACCAATGCGCGGAGGATGGTGGTCTTTCCCGTGCCAGGGCCGCCGGTGATGATGGAGAACTTCTCAGTTAATCCGGCACGTACTGCGGTCTCCTGCTCAGGGGCAAAGGCAAACCCCGCGCGCTCTTGCGCCCAGGAGATGGCGGCATCCACCTTGATGGGGGGGAGGGCGATGGGCTGGCTGGCGAGTAGTGCGAGGCGCTCGGAAATCTTTGTCTCCGCGAACTCCATGGCGGGTAACTGAACGAGCGGGCTGCCCTCAACGGTGCGCACTGAGCGGTTCTTGGTCAGCTCGGTCAAGCGTGCGGCAATCAGCGGCGCATCGGCACCGAGCATCTCCGCAGCCTTGCGTTGAAGCTCTTCTGGTGGGTAGCCCGTGTGCCCGTCGTCCTCCAGCTCCTGCATGGCAAAGAGAATCCCGGCATCCAGCCGCTCGGCACTGTCATTGGCAAAGCCTAGATTCAGCGCGATACGGTCTGCGGTCTTAAACCCGATGCCATCGATCTCCCGCGCCACATTATAGGGATTGGTTTGGAGCGTCTCGCGCGCTGCAAGGCCGTAGTGCTTCACCAGCCGCAGACATTGACCGGTGGTCACCCCGTAGGTCTGGAGAAACATCATGACATCGCGCAACGCCTTCTGCTCATCCCACGCCTTCTTGATCTCACGTGCGCGCTTCGCGCCGATGCCTGCTACCTCGCGGAGCCGCCCGGACTCCTCGCTGATGATGCGCAGGGTCTCCTCCCCGAACTGGTCAACTATCTTGTTTGCAAAGTGTTTTCCAATGCCCGGTACAAGCCCGCTGCCCAGGTACTTGCGAATCCCATAGACTGTGGCCGGTAGCATGGAGCGGAACTCCGTAAACTTAAACTGCGGGCCATGGACGACGTGGCGCGTCCATTCTCCGGTGAGGTTAAGCGTCTCCCCGCACTGCACATTCGGAAGCGCACCGGTGATGACAATGGGCTCGCCGCCTGCTCCCGTTCGCAGCTCGCCGATGCAGAACTGCGTCTCCTCATTAAAATAGATGATGCGCTCCAGCACCCCGCGCAGCATGTTCCCCGTGGGGAGCGAATCGTACATGGACTTGGTGGGTGCTGGCATGCGGCAGAAATGAAGCGAATGGTGTTCTCTATCGTGAATCAGCACTGAGTAAAACCTTTATTTCTTCCCGACCATTGGGAATATGCTGTTGCGGTAACGCAAAAAAGGCCGGACACCCTGTGGCATCCGGCCTTGCAAATAAAAGCTAAAGCGATTCGTGCGAAATCCTAGGCGTAGCCGCCGCCGGATACAAGACCCAGCGAGACGCGTTTTGCCACGCGCTCCGTACCTTTGCGGGCGATGTAGTTGCTCTTGCGCAGAGCAGCAATGGGGTCGACAGGCAGGCCCTTTGCCTTGCGCCATTGTTTAAGAACACCGGAAACGTCGGCGAAGAATGCGTTCTTGAGGATGGTTTCCGCTGCCACGATATCTGTCTTTGCCTGGGCCGCGAGGAGTTCATCGCGGTCCACCATAGCGGCTTTAAGATAGAGTTCCTGCGCCGTCACCGCCGTCTGCACCATGGCTTCGACCTTGGGCTTCAAGTTGTGGGACTGGTCGATCATGTAGGCGATGGGCGGGTACGCACCGAGGTCTGCCGCGTAGCTGTGTATCTCATGGAAGATACGGAATATCTGGTAGGGATCGATGGAGCCCAGAGTCAGATCATCGTCCGCGTAGCGACGGTCGTTGAAGTGGAAACCACCGAGCATCTGTTCATCGAGTAGCCAGGCAACAATCTGCTCGATATTCTGGGACTGGAAATGGTGGCCGGTATCGACAAGTACCTTGGCTTTCGGGCCAAGCTTCTTGCAGAAGATGTAAGACATGCCCCAGTCACCAATATCTGTCTGATAGAAGGCGGGCTCGAAGGGTTTGTATTCGATGAGAAACTGCTGCTCCTTGTCTAGTTTCTTATAGGCCTTCTTAAGGGTCTCCTCGAAACGGCGCTTGCGTGAGCGCATACTGTCTTGTCCAGGATAATTCGTACCATCGGCAAACCAAAGGGTTGTGATGGGGCTCTTCAGGTCACGGCTCAGTTCGACACAATCGACAACGTGCTCAAGCGCACGCTCACGCACTGCCGGGTCTGGATTACCGAATGACCCATATTTATAACACTGGTCTTGAAAAAGATTCGCGTTGATGGAGCCGATTTTAACACCGAACTTCTCGGCCAGCGCAGAGACCTCAGCAGGATTTTGTCCTTTCGTAAAGTCCCAGAGCACATGCATCGCCACAGTGGGGCAGCAACCAGTCAATGCATGGCATTGTCCGGCATCTTCGAGCTTGTCTGAAAGGTCAACTGCGGCTGCGTCCTGGAGGAATTTGCCGAAGCGGGTCCCGGTATCGGCGAAGCCCCAGGAAGGGACTTCGATGGCGAAGTTATCGAGAAGAGAAAGCAGGCGGTCTTTGTCCATGGAATACTTGGGTTTGGGATGCAAAAATTGCGTTATGACGTATCTACCGGAGATTATCCAGCGGAAAATCAAGTGGTGACACTAGATATCCTCTATATTGTCAGTACGGAAATCTACCCAACGACACCCTATGCCGCATCAGCCCTGTTTTCCTTGTCACCTGCACGGCGGATCTTCGGCTTCGCACGACCCTCAACAACAGCGCGATTGATTGTGATTTCCTCGATGTTCTTGTTATCCGGAACCTCGTACATCACATCCAGCATGATACGCTCCATAATTGAGCGCAGCGCACGAGCACCAGTCTTAAGAACAAGGGCTTTCTCGGCAATAGCCCGAATCGCATCGCGGGAGAAAGTAAGTTTTACACCTTCGTAGGAGAAGAGTTTACCATACTGCTTGGTCAGCGCGTTGCGTGTGTTTTGCAGTATGTATTCGAGGTCCTCAAGTGTGAGTTCATCGAGCACGGATACTACAGGCAGGCGCCCAATGAACTCCGGAATCATCCCATAGCGGATCAAATCGGAAGGAGCCAGGTGCTGGGTAATGTGTTTGGCGTCGGTCTCGGCTTGGATTTCGGCGTGATCCCAGCCAATCGAGCGGGAGCCGAGACGTTTCTTGATGATGCTGTCCAGCCCAACGTACGCACCGCCACAAATGAAGAGAATATTCGTCGTGTTGACCTGTAGATACTCTTGATTCGGGTGCTTGCGGCCACCTTGTGGGGGCACGTTGCAAACCGTACCTTCGAGAATCTTGAGCAATGCTTGCTGCACGCCTTCACCGGAAACATCGCGAGTTATGGAGGCATTCTCCTGCTTCTTACCGATCTTATCAATTTCGTCGATGTAGATTATGCCACACTCGGCCTTGCGGATATCGTAGTTCGCGGCTTGGACGAGACGCAGGATGATGTTTTCCACATCTTCGCCGACGTAGCCTGCCTCGGTTAATGTCGTGGCATCTGAGATCGCAAATGGCACCTCAAGCAGCCCAGCCAGTGTGCGGGCTAGTAGGGTTTTTCCGCTGCCGGTGGGGCCAATAAGCATGATGTTACTCTTCTCAATGCTGACATCATTAAACTCCTCGCCACCGAACTTGCCACCGGCGACCGCATGGAGACGCTTATAGTGGTTATAAACGGCTACGGAAAGCACGCGCTTGGCATGGTCTTGTGAAACAATATACTCATCCAGTCTTTTGCGTATCTCTGTGGGCTTGGCGAGTTTGAACGCCATGGCAGGTGCTGCTGCAGGTGCAGCGCCTGGAGCGGCTTCAGCAGGCTTGGTTTCCCGGTCAATTATCGTCTTGCAGACACTGACGCAGGAATCACAGATATGCACAGCGCCGGGACCGGCGATCATTTTGCGCACTTCATTGTGAGACTTGCCGCAGAACGAGCAGAATGTCATTTTCGTTGTCTTTGCCATTGCTTCGCGATGTAAAGTGCTGCGTGTGACCGCAAGCTAGGTTTCGATGGGTGAATAGGATTCTACTTCTTGATGGGCTCTGCTTTTGGAGCCCGGAATTCGATGACATGATCAACGATTCCGTATTCTTTCGCCTGCTGTGCTGTGAGGAAAAAGTCGCGGTCACTGTCGCGCTCAATCCGCTCCACTGGCTGCTTAGTATGCTCGGAGAGTACTTCGTTGAGCGTATGCTTCCAGCGGAGAATTTCGCGTGCGGCGATTGAGATATCCGTAGTCTGACCCGTGGCACCGCCCGTTGGCTGGTGAATCATTACCTGGCTATGGGGCAGGGCGTACCGCTTGCCTGGTGTGCCTGCCGCAAGAATGACGGCGCTCATACTAGCAGACATACCCATGCAGTACGTCTTAATATCGCAGCTCAGAAAGCGCATGGTATCGTAGATCGCCATGCCATCGGATATACTTCCACCGGGAGAGTTGATGTATATCTGGATGTCTTTCTTTGGGTCTTCCATCTGTAGCAACAGCATCTGAGCTATAACTGCATTGGCCATGCCACCATAAATCGATGTACCAATAAAGATGATGCGGTCCTTCAACAGACGGCTGTAGATATCCCACTGGCGCTCAACGCGGCCATCATTCTCTATAATACTTGGAACTGGATAATATTCGCTCAAGGCAGTTTCCTCAGAAGGTGTCAGTTGTATGGACAGGCATCCCCGTTGATTAAGCGGAGACAGGTACCGATTGTACTACGTTTACGGTAGCCTCTTTACACAAATAATCAAGGGTCTTGCCAATAAGGAGTTGATCACGCATGGCATTCATGCGCTCCTTATCCTTCTGTATCGACTTTACCACTTCCTCGGGTCGCACACGCAGACGGATGGCTTCTGCATAAACAGCCCGTGCGAAGTCTTCCTGGGTCACCGTGATCTTTTCTTCGTCGGCGATGCGGGCGAGGACCAAATCTATTTTTGCGCGTTGATAGGCCAAGCGCTTGGTTTGGTGGTAGAATTCATCCTTGTGTTTCTCAAATTCTTCAACGGAAACGCCTTGCTTCATGTTGCGGTCCATGATGTCGCGCATTATATCTTGATGCACAGACTCTACGATGCTCTCGGGCAGAGGGAAGTCCACCGCAGCACCGAGTTTGGCGGTTATCTGTTTGCGCTGCTCACTATAACGCTCCTGCTCTTTGCGGGCGATGATGTCGTCCATGAGGTTTGAGCGCAGTTGCTCCACGGTTTCAGCCTTGTAGTGCTTGAGAAACTCTGCGTTCAGCTCGGGCATGACACGCTCGCGCACTTCGATGACTTCAATCGTATAAACAGCTTGTTTGCCGGCGAGGTCAGTATTGGCAAAGTCTGCGGGGAAAGTGTGACTGACTTCCTTGGTCTCCCCTTTTTTCATCCCTACGATGCCATCAATAATTTCCGGTACGCCCACCATGGTCTCCGCAGGAGTGCCTGCTTCTTCCCAAGTGTTTTCCTGCGTACCCCAAATTGCCTCTTTCGGAGCAATCTCAGCGATAAGCTTGCCATCGATGGTGCCCCTGTAGGTGACACGGACATAGTCGCCAACTTTGGCTTCGTGTTCCACTACCTTGAACTCGCTGCGTTGTTTGCGCAAGTTCTCCACGGCGGCCTCTACTTCGGCGTCGCTCACATCGGTGGTCACTACGTCTGTAACTATCCCTTTATACACAGGGAGATCAAAAGATGGGCGTATGTCTAAAGTGAAAGTGATGGTCTGTTCAGTGCCGGGGACCACATTATCCGTCCCCTCCACTTTCACAACGGAGATCACAGGGAGCGCGGTGTTCTTTACGCCTTCTTCGTAGGCTTTGTTGACCAGGGCGCGAGCGATCTCCCCAGTCAGTTCTTTTGCATAGCGCTTGCGGATCATGTGCTCCGGAGCTTTGCCGGGGCGAAACCCAGGGAACTGTGCTTGCTTAGCCAGGTCCTTGAACAGCTTGCGGTCTTCCGCCGTTGTTTCATCAGCAGTAAAGCTGACGATCAGTTGCTTGCGCGTATCAGAGATATCAGTTGTCGTAACGTTCACGTTCGCAGGGGATGTTTGTTAAGAAAAATAAAGAATGAAACCAACCCTTGGAGATTGGTCAATGTTTAATCAAGGAAGTGAGCATAGGAAGAAACTTCACGAGAGCAACTTAATCATTAAAAAAACCGCGATCCAGGCTTGCCAGTTCCGTATCGGGAGGCCTGTACCGGTCAATTTCATTCCGAGCCCCGTCCCGTCCCCTCATAGAGTCTCGTTCGGGCTCGTCCACGGCGTGGAATCGTGTGATCAAGTATCGATCGGGCTCGTCCACGGCGTGGAATCGTGTGATCAAGTATTGATCGGGCTCGTCCACGGCGTGGAATCGTGTGATCAAGTATTGATCAGGCATTGCACACAAGCGAATGCAGTAAAAGTCTTCTACACGAGTGATTGGGAAAGAACGCGAAAGCTATAAGCTACACTAAGTCCATCGCGCCAATAATGTCAACACGGTCACTGTAAGCTATGAGCAACGAGCTAAACCTGAAAACTTCTCTTTTTACTCCCGTCACGAAACTCGCCGACAGCATATGTTTACTGGTGTATCTCGCGATAGGCGCTGGGCGGTTGCCCGTGATACTTGCGAAATGCGGTGGAGAAGGCGAATTCGTTGTTATAGCCCACTGTCAGCGCGATATCCCTAATCTTCTGATTGGACAGTGCGAGTTGCCGCATGGCTCTGCGCATCCGCAGGTCTAGCAGATACACCATGGGAGTCTTCCCGATTTCTTTTAAAAACAGTCGTCTCAACTGCGCGGGGCTGATGGGGACTAAATCCGCCAGTTCATTCACCGTCCACGGATGGGCGGGGTTTTCTCGTAGCTTATCACAGATATGAGCCAAGCGTGGAGATATTCCGCCCCCGTGGCGGACACGGTTGATGGTTTCCTGTAGAAGCGCAGTCCAGTGGAACCGGGCAGCAGGGGAGTTGGTGGTGTTTACCTCTTGAATAATCCCGCGTATAATCCACCACACTGGGGCGCAGTTGGCTTCGAGTAATTCAGCGGCATCCAGTTCCGCAAGAGGATCCCGGTTGCTGTCGAAAATTACCCAACACAAGCACCAGGGATCGCTATTGGTCTTGCGTGAACCGTGGGGTTTAAGTTTCGGCGAGAGCGCGGCCATCCCTTCTCTAAACGGAACCCATTCATTCTGGATTAGTACCTCACCTTCGCCCCGTACGCAAAATGTCATGTGGCTAAAGCTCGGGCAGATGCGTTCCACCTGGTATCCGGCTTTTGGTTCTGTCCATCCGACGTCAAAGATGCCCACGTCGATCAATTCGGGGCAGTTTTCTGCATTCAAAACATGCTCAGCTTTGGTGCGTCCCTGTTTTAAAACATCTGTGGCAACCTTTGGGTGACCCATGGTTAAACGCTAAAGCGAGGCACTTTGTGGGGCAAGTGTGGAAATGCGCGTTTCACGAATGGAGTAGCTTGAAGGACAGATGGCTATTTTTGTCTATAACCGCTACAATGGGCGTTCCTCTACCTGATCGAGTTTCGGTGAATCAAACCATTTGGTGCATAATCATTTCACTCATAACCAACCCATGAAAAATTGTTTACCAGCAGACTATAATGAGCGCGTCTATGCAGGCGTGCTTGGGAAAATCATTGGCGTGTATCTGGGGCGTCCCTTTGAGGGATGGTCTGGCGAGAGCATCACTGAGAAGTGGGGTGAGATCAACCGCTACGTCCATGAGGATCAGAATGTCCCCTTGATTGTGACGGATGACGACATATCCGGTACCTTTACCTTTATTCGCGCGCTGCAAGACCATGGAACAGGCCGCGAACTTACTTCCCGACAGATAGGGCAAACGTGGCTGAACTATATTGCCGAATGGCGCCATATCCTCTGGTGGGGCGGGATGGGGATGTCCACCGAGCACACTGCCTTTTATCGCTTGCGGGACGGCATCGAGGCTCCTCGCAGTGGCTCGATTGAGTTAAATGGCAAGGCGGTGGCGGAGGAGATTGGGGCCCAGATATTTATCGACGGCTGGGCCATGGTCGCGCCAAACCAGCCTGACTTGGCCGCCAGGCTGGCTTCGGAAGCCGCTCGAGTCAGCCACGATGGCGAGGCGCTCTATGGGGCTGTCGTTATGGCGGTCATGGAGTCCCTGGCCTTCTCCATCAGCGACATCAACGAACTCACGGATCGTGCCCTGACCTATATCCCGGCCGATTGCGAAATCGCTCAAATGATCTGCGATATCCGCCAATGGCGACAGGAGACCGATGACTGGCGCGAGGCGCGTCGCCGTTTGATCGTTTCATATGGTTACGAAAAGTACGGCACGAACTGCCCCATGGTAACGAACCATGGTGTAATTCACATCGCCCTCCAGTGGGGGAATGGCGATTTCGACCGCAGTCTGATGATTGGCAATACCTGTGGGTTCGATACGGATTGCAACTCCGGTAACATCGGCTGCTTACTCGGAATCCGCAACGGGCTGAAAACGCTGCGCTCTGGCTACGATTGGCGTAGCCCGGTCAACGATGTGCTCTATCTGCCATCAGCCGATGGCTTTTGGGCATGTCGCGATGCGGCGCGTATTGCGCTGGATATCGCCAACATGGGGCGAGCCTTGCAGGATGAGCCTGCCGATCTCCCCAAACAAGGGGCCAAGTTTCCCTTCTGCCTCCCCGGCGCGACTCACGGGTTCGCATTGACTACGGACTCTGTAAACAAAGCCCTGTTAACGCGCGACGAAGCAAATGTATCCGAGGGTCTGAAACTCACCCTTCTTGCTGATGGCGTAGCGCGCGCCGATGTGGCTACCTTTGTGCCGCCTTCTGCGATAAAAATGCCGGGCTACGCGCTCAATGCAGCACCCGAGCTTTATCCTACACAAACGGTACGCGCCAGGGTTATGGCTTGCTGCGGTAATTCGGCCCCCGTTACCGTGCATCTTCATCTTCAGCAATATAAACCGGATGATAGTTCCGTAGTCATTGAAGGTACATCAGCCATTCTCAATCCCGGGGAAGTAACGGAACTGAATTGGGTCATTCCTGATATCGGGTTATGGCCCATCCATCATGTTGGCTACACCGTTCAGGGCTTGGCTCGGGATGCAGTGGTGCTGGATTGGCTGACTTACGGGGGTACACCTGCAATTGTACTGAATCGACCCAGTGACCTTAAACCGTGGACGCAGTCAATATGGCACCGCATGTTCCAGAACAATCTCTCCAACTGCAATTTCAGTTGGATGTGTGTGTTTAACATTTGCCATGATCACCTCAACGGGATGATCCATACGGGTTCGTTGGATTGGACGGATTATACCGTGTCTTCCACACTCAAACCCTGCTTGGGGGATTTCGGACTATTGGGTCGTGTTCGCGGGCTAAAGCAGTTTTATGCAGTTGAATTCACCGTTGGCCAAAAAGTATCACTCGTGCGTTGGTATCATGAGCGAACAGTGCTTAAGGAAATTCCTTTTGTCAGCAAGCTGCGTGATTCGTACCGGGTTTCCCTAGGTATGAAGGGCAGTAGTATCACCGTGGAAGTCGATGGGCAGGTACTGATTCAAACAACGGATGAGCATCCCTTCCTGCATAGTGGAGGCGTGGGCCTACTGATTAGCAAGGGGCGACTGGAGGCAGGAGCGATAAAGGTGCAAACGGCGTAATGGGGGGCTGAGTTTGGCTAATTATGCCTGGGTACGCGGGCCGGATGCCCGCCCTCAGGGCGTTGTCTGGGCTCATGAGTTGATGCACCTTCGGTGCGACGGAATACCATGAATTCTACGCTTAACGCATACGTCCCGAAGGGACCCCACCCATCCCTTGCGACTGGTAACGCGCGCGGTAGGCAGTTGCTGTCATGGACAGTTCGCGGTGGAACTTCCTGGAGAAGTAGAGTGGGTCATCATAGCCCACCCGGGTGGAGATATCGGCCACGGTCAAGTGTGTTTCGACAAGGAGTCGGCATGCCTCTCGCATGCGCAGGCGCGCCAGGTAGCGCGCCGGGGGTACACGTTGTATCGCTAGCCAGTACCTGCGAAAGGTCGCGAGGTTCAGGCCATGCGCTCCCGCCAGCGCCTCCCAATTCGGATTAGCTGCAAAGTGTTTCTTTAAGTGCTGTCGTATTGTGCGGATAGCTACTTCCTCGGGTGTGGTGCCCTGCGGCCCTGCTTTAATCAAGCTCTCCAGTATTAGAGCCTCACACAGTCGATCTATTCTATCCGCAGAACCATCAGCGCTGGTGTCCGCCACCAGCTCATTGAGCAGGTCCAGCTTTTCGCGAACAGCGGGAAAGTCTTGAATCTTCCATGCAGCTCGCTCGGGCAATGCAAAGCTCATTGCAGCGAAGTGCAGACTCGCTGGAGCGGGATAAATGAGAAAAAGCTCCTCCCAGTAGCCATGCTTTTCATCTGGACCATACTCCACGTAATCGCCCGGCGTCTGCGTAAGTACACAGGGTGGTTCCACTACAAATCGCTGTCCTTGTCGCCAGTACTCTCCACCACCGCTGAGTATAAATGAGAAGTTAATGGTGTCAAAGGCTGTGCGCACCCACTCCGTTTTGCGGACTATATACCCGATGGATTGCACCTGACACGCTGCCGGAAAAGCACGGGGTAGGGGAGAGAGGTGTTTGTATAAAAAGTCCATGGCTTGTGAACAAGAATCCATGGTAAGCGGGTTGGCTGCTGTGGTAAAATGCAAAACGTCACTATTCGCATTCTCTTCAATTATACTATAGACGATGAAAACAGCTTTAATCTTCTGGGGTGGCTGGGATGGCCACAAACCACAAACCGTTGCTGAGCTACTAGGCGCAGCACTGGAAAATCAAGGATTCGAGGTCACCCTCACTGCCGAGCTTTCTTCGCTGGAAGACGCCGATAAACTCGCAAAGTATGATCTTATCGTCCCTTGCTGGACCATGGGGCAGCTCAGCGGCTCCCAAACCTCAAGCCTCGTCAAAGCCATCCGTTCCGGCGTCGGGCTTGGCGGAATTCACGGCGGTATGGGCGATGCCTTTCGCGGCAATACCGATTATGAATGGATGGTCGGCGGTCACTTTGTTGGTCACCCCCATGTGGGCGAGTATGTAGTGAGCCTCACGGCAAATGAAAGCCCTATCACTGCAGGGTTGCCAGCGGCATTTCCCTACAAGTCCGAGCAGTACTACATGCTTACAGACCCGGCAAATGTGGTGCTCGCAGACACCCTGTACGTTTACGAAAACCGCCGCTGTCGCATGCCCGTGGTGTGGACGAAGACCTGGAGTCAGGGACGCGTGTTCTACTCTTCTCTGGTGCATGATCCCAAGGAGTTTCTCGAGTTCCCCCACGTACTGGAAATGACTGTCCGCGGTCTGCTCTGGGCTGCACGCTAAAGGCAGTAGACAACAAATCTCCGCTCCATTCTCTTATGAAAATCGGCATCATCGGCTGTGGCAACATCTCCCCGGCTTACTTCAAAGGACTCGCACTCTACTCGTTTATCGAGATAGCAGCCTGCGCGGACCTCAATCTCGAACTCGCGCAAAAACGCGCTGCAGAGTTCAACGTCCCGAAGGCTTGTTCAGTCGAGGAGCTTCTCGCCGATCCGGCGATCGAGCTTGTGATCAATCTGACCATACCTGCCGCCCATGCTGCGGTGAACCTGCAGATACTCGGAGCCGGTAAACATGCGTATTGCGAAAAGCCCTTTGCTCTCACGCGTGAAGCGGGGAATGCGGTCCTCGCACTTGCTGCCAGCAAGGGTCTGCGAGTGGGTTGCGCACCAGATACCTTTCTTGGTGCTGGGCATCAGACTTGCCGCAAGATTCTGGACGACGGAGTGATCGGCACGCCGACAGCCGCATTCGCTGCCATGGGTTGCCCCGGCCATGAGTTCTGGCACCCGAATCCAGAGTTCTACTACAAGCGCGGTGGCGGTCCGCTTCTCGACATGGGGCCCTACTACATTACCGCACTGGTGAATCTCCTCGGCCCCGTGCGCAGTGTCCAGGCCATGGTGAAGCGGACCTTTGACAAGCGCCTCATCACCAGCGAGCCGAAGAATGGCACCTATATGGACGTGGAAACACCCACCCACCTCACCGGACTTATCGAGTTTGTCAGTGGAGTAGTCGCCACCACGGTTTTCAGCTTCGACATCATGGGCGGACACAGCCTCCCCATGCTCGAAATCTACGGTACGAACGGCACAATTAAAGAGCCAGACCCCAATAACTTCGGTGGCGATGTCTCTACCGTACTCCCTCGCTGGAAGAATGAGCCGGTGCCCCATACCCATGCCTACGACTCCATGCGCGGCACCGGCGTGGCAGACATGGTCAAAGCCATCCAGACCGGACGCGCCCATCGCGCCAGCGGCTCACTTGCCAACCACGTACTCGATATCATGCTTGCCTTTGAGGAAGCCGCAGCCTCTGGCCTTCGACTGTCCCTCACCACCACCTGTGATCGTCCCGCCATGATGCCTGTGGATTTAAAGACTGGGGAGTTGGATTAGTCGTGTTTGTGCTCGACCAACGCCTGAAATGACCCCGCATCCTATGATGCCTTCAACTGCCTTCGGAACCTGGCTGACCGATTCGACCGGCCTGCCTGCCTTCTCTTATACAGGACCGCTACCCTGCATCACTACGCTGCCCTCTGGCGAGCCGTGCACTGATCCCGTCGACCCCTTTTTTCTACTCGGTAACTACAGGCTGACGGCCTTCGTTCATGTCTCGGGGCGATTAATGCTTCTCTCGACCGACCGGGCCATCGCCCGGCTAAATCCCGGTCCGACCGTGGCGGAAGGCGCATCGCATTTGGAGATGGCGGTCGAATGCGCCGGGAAAAGTGACAACGTCCCGCTCAGTGGGGTTGATGCGGCAGCCGCAAAAGCGGCCACGAAAGTCTTTGGCTGCGGGTTCGCGCGCTTCAATTACACCGGTCTGTCCGGCGGGATCGCGCTCGAGCGCACCCTGGCCACCCTGCCTTCGGCCAACCACGCCGACGGCTGCCCAGCCTTGCTGATTGAGCTCGCCCTGCGCGGCGGCGACGCCCCGGCGCGCGTTACGATTTCCGACACGGTGGACGCCGCCTACGACATGGGTTTCTGGCATAACTTTCCCTGTCGCGTACGCCGTGCAGCCTATCCACCGGTGGCGAGGGAGATGGCAGACGGAGGTGTTTCCCTCGAATTCACCCCAATCGAGGCTATGCCACTGGTACTCGGAGATGAGGCGGAAGATCCCGCCTATGCAGATCGTTTCCCGGCCGGGCTGCGGATCATCCCCGTGGATCTGGGTGGAGCCACCGTGGAGCCGGTGATGGAGCCTTGCGATGGCGCGACCATGCGTATCGGCCTGCGCCTGCGCTGCCAGTTAGCTCCCGGCGAGTCCCGCCGCCTGCGCTACGTCCTCGCCGTGGTGCGCTCCGATTCAGAAGCCAGCACTGCGGTGGAGCGCTTGACCGGCACCACGAGTAACGATGTTTCCCAGCGCACCGCATGGGGCGCCCGCCTCCCCCGTTTCGAGAACCAGACCGATGCGATTCTGCGCCAGGAAATGCGCTGGCATGCCTATGTCCTCCATGCGATGGCGACCTGGAGCGATTACACCAAGACAACCTTCATCCCTCAGGGCACCCTCTACGAATACGCCCTTGGCTGCTCCGCCTGCCTGCGCGACCACATGCAGCATGCGCTGCCAGCCTGCCATTACGATGCCGATCTGGCCAGATCGGTGCTCCGTTTCGCCATCCGCAAGACCAACGCCCGCGGCCATGTCCAGGGCGAGGATGAAGGAGCCGGGCTGATCGCCGAGGGCACGGACAAGAAGAGCGACAACCAGATTTATGCGCTTCAACTGCTCGCCGAGTATCTGCTGGCCCAGCGCGACGGCGCATTCCTGGCAGAAGAAGTGCCCTTTCAGGACGGCGGGCGCATGGGACCGGTCCTCGACCGCGCCGAGCGTTGGTTCCGCTTTCTGCGCGATGTCGTGGGCCTTGGCCCGCATGGTCACATCCGCGTGCTTCGCTCGGATTGGAACGACTGTTACCACGATTTCTTTCCCGGCAAGTCATACGCCGAGATCATGTGGCAGGGCGAAAGCCTGCTCAACACCGCCCAGGCCATCGTCGTGCTCGACCGCCTGGCCCGTGGTCTGGAAGGAGCCCGCGGAGCAGTCCCTGCAACCCTACAACCGCGTTGCGATCGTCTCGCCGCAGCGGCACGCGCCTTCCGGGCCGAGCTGTTGCCGCCCTTTCTCGACTTGTTCAAAGACCGTGACTACTGCCCCAAAGGCCGACTCGGTGACGAGGTCTTTGGAGACGCACCGATCATCCTGGAACCCCAGGGATGGGCGTTACTCATTACAGAGTTGCCCCTTGAAAAACGCACCCGCATTCTGGCCAAGGTACGCGAACGCCTGCTATCCGGGGAGCTGAAAGGCGCACGGTTACTTTCCGAATACATCCCCTGGTTTCACTCCAGCCCGCCATGGACCCGGGATAACGGCGGTGTCTGGTATGCCCTCAATGGCCCCCTCACGATGGGTGCGCTGATGATAGACCGTGAGTTTGGAAACGAATTGATCAAACGGCAGACCCTGGCCCACCATGCAATCAATTACCCACACTCCTGGCCCGGCACCTGGACTGCTTCGGACTGCTTCAACTCCTCCCTGGCCCCCGCGCCAGGAGGAAGCGACCACTACACCCGCATGTTTCCCGCCTATTGCGCCCATGCCCACGCCTGGCCACTTTACCTGGCCCTGATTGCAGGGCAAGCTTGAGCACCGGGTATCCTGTTGGCCCATAGGGGCATTACAACCCGCCGGGCTGTAACCGTCCCGTAGGGACAGTATGCATCTTAGCCCGAGGTTTTAACCTGGGGAGCGGGTTAGAAAACCCGCTCTCCGTTTGCTTCAAACACCCAACGGAGGGCGGACATTCTTGTCCGCTGTTATACCAACGGAGGGCGGACATTCTTGTCCGCCTATTTGCGATCAACGGTGCATT
>JANRLC010000058.1:0-114474 GCA_033762955.1 Verrucomicrobiota bacterium
ATTCCCATTGCCATCATACCCGGCCATATAGTGACCAGCCGTGCCACCGACTTGATGGATCATCAGCAAACCGCCCACGCCACCCGCCCCGCCTATGGTACCGGATTTATCTATGCCCCATGTGTAGTGCCGCAAGCGCGCACTGGCAACAACATCGTACTCTACAATGATGCTCCAGCCTTGGTAGAGGAATTTAATAGCTTCAGGATCGCTTAGCATCGTTCCGTTATCCCAACCATCAGCGACTGGACTACAGCTCGTTCCATTGTAACCGGGCAATCTGTATCCGATAGCCGTCTGGTGAATTGATTCGGGTAATGTAGGTGGTACCATCACTATCCTGAATTAGTTCCGGGGCAATGACATCAGGGAGATGGGCAACGAATCGTGAATTACAGGCTTCTGTGCCGATACCAAAGTCGAGAGGATCGTCACTGACAAAGACATGGGTGCCTCCATGGATGCCGGGATTGCGTAACAGGTAGTACAGTCCGGATTTTTCCACAACGAATGGACTTTCGTGGATGCATGGGCGACCATTGGCGAGTAACTGGGGATCATAATGTGCCAGATGCCACTCTGACCACTGCATAAGATCGTCGGAGTATCGGACATAGATACCAGCCCGATTTCTATTCTGATCATGATGACCGGAATAGTAAGCATACCAGCGCGAGCCGAGTTTCACTATTACCGGATCGCGTACGGCTCCCGGTCCCCAGAACACCCGGCTGGATCCGTCCCCATTTTGATGGCGGTGCCACGTCACTCCATCTTTCGAAGTCATGAGACAGAGTTGTTTTTCCTGCTGGTCGTAATTATCCGTTGGTATTCCATTTCGATCATACCCGGTGTCATAGCCTCCATAATACATATAGTATTGGTCATTGGCTTGAACTACATAGGGGGATTGGATGAACTCCTGTCCCTTCCATTCGACATTGCTCTCCCCGGCTTTGCGATCACACCGGATGATACCCGGGCAACGCGTCCATTCTCTGCTGGCCAAAGACGGGGATTGCCACTGGCAGAGCACCCGCCCCACTGAAGTGAGACGAACACATGCCCACAGTCTCCACATCCCGGCGCGGTCACGAAATAGAGTGTGATCGTTGGGCTCATTGCGTCCATTCCCCGGCTCTCCAAAATCTGGCTCAATTCCCTCTGATTGAAGATCGGGGGGCAAGACGATGGTCTCCCATGCGGTCGCTACTTTGATGCCATACACCTGGCCTTTTAGCCGATGACCAAGCCCATCCATGGATGGGATAATTATTGAAGAATGCAGTGGGGCGTAAGAGACCATTGAGGGGCAGAATGAATGGACTAGATGATCGAAGACGTAATTCACGTCTTAACGCCAGTTTCTTCCAATATCAAGGGCGATATGCCTGCTTGTATTTACAATCGATCTCGATTCTTTCACCGCAGGTGCAGATCACGATGATGCGACGAAGTTGCCCTCCGCGTTCAATGGTCTCGATCCTGGCTTGTGACCTAAGGAGCGGTCCTACAACTCCCTTGGGGCGCGCCTTCAGCCAAAAAGCACGCCGGCGTGTTGTTGGGCTCTTGAGGCACAAGGGGCAAAGGCAGATGGCAGAAGAAGAAGAAGAAGAACAGCATGTGATTCCCATCCCGATAATCGCACGCGAGTTGACCTACTTTTTAGGATTATGGCAGAGTATTATGCACCCACTAATTTCTTTTGCCATCAACCTCAAAATGCACCGCAGGGGGAGATCGGCATGGGTTGGATGTTGTCATGGAAACTCTAGGTGTGTAATTTGTTTTACACCAATAGGGGTAGAAGCGATGTGGAATGGGAAAAATAACCCGCGGGGAGCATAAAACAACGAGCGGGGAGGACCGAACAACGAGCGGGGAGCACCAAAAGGGAGTGGAATCGATTTAAAAACCTGCGGGGAGCATAAAACAACGAGCGGGGAGGACCAAACAACGAGCGGGGAGCACCAAAAGGGAGTGGAATCGGTTTAAAAACCTGCGGGGAGCATAAAACAACCTGCGGGGAGGACCAAACAACGAGCGGGGAGCACCGAAAAGGAGTGGAATCGATTAAAAAACCAGAGGGGATAACCAGAGGGGAGGGGAGCATCAAACACAATGGCGGGAGCACCCGTTTCGATGCATGGAGTGCCTGTTTGCTTCAAGGTATCAGAGGTCAGCGTTTGGCGGTCTGCTCTAACACGGATGGCAGACGGTTGAAAGCTGATAACTTCTAGCTTATGGCTCTATTCTTTGGCCGGATCAGCATACCATAGAGCAAACCGATCAGGTACTTTACAACGATTTCGCCGAACATTATCGCAAGAAGTACTTTTGCGGGGAATATGCCTGCAAATGCCATGAGGTTAAACACCAGGGTATCGAGGGGAATGCTCACGGCATTGGAACGGGCTACGCGGACCAACCAACTCCGCTCGCGCAGGCGGTGGTAAATCTCTGTGTCGGCGGATTCGCTGAGGATGATAGCTACAAAAGAGGCCAGCAGGAGGCGCAATGAGCTGGCCTGTAGGATTGCCAGCCCTTCGTAAATCCATGGCCATCCGGCTTTCTGGCAGTAGGCCAGTACGCCCGGCGCCAGATAGTACTTGTAGCCCAGAAGAATCGCGGTGTTCATCACGGCGGTGAAAAGAATGGCTTTATAGACAAAGGCTCTGCCACCGGAATTATGCATGCGGTCGCGCTGGCTGAAGGTAATGCCAAATATGAACGTGCCTACTGCCACCTGTCCAAAAATGGGGAATGGGATGAAGAGCGTTGCTGTGAGGTTTGCCCCCAGGACGGCAATAAAGTAGATGAAAGCAGAAGCCATGGCGCGAAACTCTGCTTATGCGTGAGCCTCTGGCCAGCAAAAACGCTTGCACCAGGTGGTATTGACTTTCATCGTACCCATTGAACATTGCCTTTATAGAATCAGCCCAAGTGAATTGGTGAAATTCATACGCACTATTAAGCGGAGCATCCGCGAATACTGGAGGACGGCAAAGCCTGATCTCTTTCCTCTGCGGCATGATCTCCAGGGTTACACAGTTCCCAGTGCGAGGGCGGATTTTCGAGCCGGGTTAAATGTCACCCTTCTTGTTTTCCCACAGGCTATCGCCTATGCAAGCATAGCAGGGCTTCCCATTCAGAATGCGCTCTTCGGTGCGGCGGTGGCAGCGATCGTCGGTCCACTCTGTGGCGGCTCACGCTTCGTGATGCTTGGGCCAACGAATGCGACCGCAGTGATGCTCTTTGCGCTCTTCGCAAGCATGGAGATGACAGACCCGGCGTTGAAAGCGATGGCCTTGCCAGCAATCATCTTCCTCTCCGGGCTGTTCCTTGTTGTAGGGGCATTTCTACGAGTGGGGCAGCTTATCCAGTACATTTCGAGAACTGTGGTCGCGGGATACATAACAGCCGCCGCGATTTACATCATGGTGAATCAGGTGCCTAAGGCGCTTGGATATTTACCGGGCATGTCTTCTGGCACTACGATATATCAGGCGGTGGAAGGCATCATCCGGCACCTCGGCTCCGTTCACTGGCCGAGTATTGTCTGCGCGTTGGCAACGGTAATCGTGTACCGCCTAATGCGACCGATCAACAAGCTGCTACCCATAGTTGCGGCAACTCTGGCCGTGATGAGCTTGTTAACCTGGATGGCGCAGCCTCTGTGGGCTCATATAGCACCGCAAGCAGGGGGGCCAGTCACGCTTCACGCACTGGAAGCGGCAGGATGGAACTTTACCATACCGATCTTTCATGGGGATACACTCGGGGCATTCGCCAATCTGGCATTGGTGATCGCGTTTCTTTCATTTCTTGAAGGCACTTCCATTGGGAAATCCCTCGCTGCCCGCGCTGGCTCGAAGATAGATACCAACCGGGAAATGTTAGCCATGGGGTGTGCGAATCTCGGGTGCTCCTTCTATGGTGGTGTCCCCGCATCGGGTTCATTGGCCAGGTCGCAGTTGAACTATGACAGCGGCGCAGTCACCCCTTTCTCCAGCATCATATCCGGCATGCTTTGCCTGGTGGGTATCTTTCTACTTGGGCCGTACTTCCGCTTTATTCCAGTGCCTGCGCTTGCCGTGGTTATTATCTTTACGGGATGGAGTTTGATTAATAAGCGGGTAATCAAGGTTGTGCTGAAGAGCACTACATCGGACGCGGTTGTGTTCGTTACCACTTTTGTTGCCGCGCTTTTAATACGGCTGGATTTCGCAATAATTCTTGGGGCAGCGACCAGCATCCTTCTCTTCTTGCGCAAAGCCGCCATCCCGGAGCTGGTGGAGTACGCCCATGATGCCTCCGGACAACTCACGCCCATGGAAGGCCGCAGGACAAACACTTCCATTTCTATTGTACATGTGGAAGGCGACTTATTCTTCGGTGCATCAGAACTCTTTCGCGACCAGATGCGCCGCCTTGTTGAAGACCCCAATCTGAGGGTAGTCATCCTTAAGATGCGCAATGCCTACCACCTCGACGCCACCAGCGTACTCTCGCTGGAGGAACTCGTGCGCTACATGAAGGAGACTGGTCGCACCCTTCTCGTAAGCGAAGTTCGCAAAGACGCCATCCGCATCTTCCGCAAGAGTGGGCTAATCGACATCATTGGTCGCGAAAACATCTTTCCCGACCATTCGCAGAATCCCACCCTCGCGACCGCCCGCGCCCTTAAGCGCTGCAAATTCCTACTCGGCGGCAAGATGTCTGACGTCAGTATCCTCGTCGAAAAGCAGAAGCCAAATCAAGTGAGACAGGGGCAGTAGACAGTAGGCAGTAGATAGTAGACAGTAGACAAGGGCAGTAGTCAGGGGCAGTAGTGACAAGTAGTGGTAGTTGGGCAGTGCATTTCGAAGTTGTTGGGTAAAGGAATTGGTGGGGCCTAATCCATGCTTGTGGCTCCGACTAGATAGATCAATGCACCGTTGATCGCAAATAGGCGGACAAGAATGTCCGCCCTCCGTTGGTAAAACAGCGGACAAGAATGTCCGCCCTCTGTTGGTAAAACAGCGGACAAGAATGTACGCCCTCTGTTGGGTGTTTGAAGCAAACGGAGAGCGGGTTTCGACCGGGGGTATTGCCTCGCGCAGACGCGAGTCTCGACCCCCGGCTAATTCTGGGATGTCTACGGCATCCTCCTGCGGTAATACACGCTGCCGTAAGTGCAACAACTTCGGAATGCACCAGTAGTTGGGCTGACAAAGATTCGACAATAATCCTGGGGCAATGCAGTGTGTCATACTATGCCCATGACAAAGCTTCCACCGCCACAGAGCCCGGTGCACCCTACGTTCAGTGAGGCGTTCTTTGTGTGGCTAAAGATAGGTTTAATGAGTTTCGGGGGACCGACTGGACAGATAGCACTCATGCATGACGAGGTAGTGGAGAAAAGACGCTGGGTAAGTGATGAGCGCTTCCTTCATGCGCTGAACTACTGCATGTTGTTGCCCGGGCCGGAGGCACAACAACTCTCCGTTTATATCGGCTGGCTGCTGCATCGGACTTGGGGAGGAATAGTAGCAGGTGCGCTGTTTATCCTGCCTGGAGCGCTGTTACTCGGTTTGATAAGCTGGGTCTATGTCAGCTTTGGCAAAGTGCCGTGGATAGACGCTTTATTTTATGGTTTAAAACCAGCAGTAATCGCCATCGTTTGCTTCGCCGTTTATAGGATTGGCAAGAAAACCTTAAGGAACGCGATGCTATGGGGGATAGCGGTCGCAGCCTTTTTAGCTATATACTATCTGGGCATTCCATTCCCCTACATCATCATAGGCGCGGGACTAGTTGGGCTGGCGGGAGGGTGCTGGGCGCCATCACGGTTTCGCCTCGATTGTACCCATCGGAATACAACAGATCATACTCCGCGAGTTATAGGCGACACAGCGATGGCGGATGTCTCTCTACGTCCCACACTAGGAGGCACCATTCGGACTGTAATCATCTGGTCCATCCTATGGTGCACGCCCGTCGCCATCTCGTGGATGGTGCTCGGTAAAGAGCATGTACTCACGGCTGAAGGCATCTTTTTCAGCAAGGCCGCTGTAGTCACCTTCGGTGGCGCCTATTCGGTTCTCCCCTTTGTAGGTCAGCAAGCTGTTGAGCATTATGGATGGCTCGCACCCGCGCAAATGATGGATGGCATGGCGTTGGCCGAGACCACACCCGGACCACTGATACTGGTGCTCCAATTCGTGGGGTTTCTTGGCGCGTACCACGCACCGGCACCGTTTACACCGATGACAGCCGCAATCTTGGGCGCTGCCATGACCACGTGGACAACATTTATACCAAGCTTTCTATTTGTCCTTGTAGGTGCACCATTTATCGAGGTTCTGCGTGGCCAGAAGTTGCTTACTTATGCACTTACAGCTATTACTGCAGCTGTGGTCGGTGTCATCCTGAACCTTGCTGTATGGTTCGCCATGCAAGTACTATTCCCTGCTACAATGCATGAGCCAGGCGCGGTAAGGGTTGATTGGTACGCTGTAATTTGCAGCGGGATTGCTCTGTTGGGTTTAGTCCGGTTCAAGTGGAACACACTGGCGGTAATCTTCGGTTGCGCTGTGTTAGGGCTTGCTTATCGCACTTTACAGTAAATCGCGAAGCGAATGCACGGACGCGTTTAAGTGCATCGGTTGTGGTGCGCATTGAGAGCACGTAACAGAGCTTTACAGACCGGTAACAGACCTTACAGACTGGTGGGAGGTGCCAACAGAACACGGAACAGACTGTCATGAACACCAAGCGAGTGATCGCTGTCCGCTCCATCAGTTGGCATTCTTGAATTCTTTTATCTCAGCGGAGTGGCGGACATCCTGTCCCTTAAATAAATAGATAACTTCCTCGGCGATATTGGTGGCGTGGTCTGCCACACGCTCAAGAGATTTGGCGATGAACATCAGATCCAGTGTTGAGCCAATTTGCGCTGGGTTAACCGCGAGTCGTTCGGAGAGTATTGCATAGACTTCTCTATTGAGACGGTCCACTTCCTTGTCGCGGCCAGGAATGGCCAATGCGAGATCGATGTTGCCATCCAGTAGAGAGTTCAATGAATCGCGGAGCATCCCAAGCGCCAGTTCCGCCATCTGCGGGATGGCATCGTAATCGGCAGCAGGGTGCAGAACTGCCAGTTTCTTGGCACGCTTCGCGATGCTGCAGGACTCATCACCGACTCGCTCCATGTCGTGGCTGACTTTCATCCCAACCATGAGCAATCGCAAATCTTGAGCAAGGGGGGAGCGCAGGGACATGTAGCGCACGGCCTCTGCATCGATGAGTATTTCCAAGTCGTCTATCTCATCATCCTTGCGGAGTGCTTCATCGGCTAATGCCATGTTCTGCTCTTGAAGTGCCTGCATGGAAACGCGGACATTCTCTATAGATTTCTGACCCATCAGGGCTAGATTTGAACGGAAGGCTTCAAGCTCGGTATGGAAAAAACGTTTCATTGAGGTATGCTTGGTAAAGTATAGATGATGGTTCTGCGTTACAAGTGGTGACTTATACTATTTTAGCCAAAGCGACCGGAAACGTACGCTTCAGTTTGAGGATCGGTCGGGTTTATGAATATTTGCTCTGTCTCGTTGAACTCCACCAGACGTCCCAAATAGAAGAATGCGGTTTTATCCGAGACACGTGCCGCCTGTTGCATGTTATGGGTAACTATTACGATGGTGAAGGACTTCTTGAGTTCATGGATTAGCTCCTCGACTTTTGCCGTGGCAATGGGGTCGAGAGCCGAGCAGGGCTCGTCCATAAGCAGGATTTCCGGCTCCACAGCGATTGCACGCGCAATACAGAGTCGCTGTTGTTGCCCACCAGAGAGCGACATGCCGGATTCGTGCAGGCGGTCCTTAACTTCATCCCAGAGAGCTGCACCACGCAAACTGCGTTCGACAACTTCATCCAGGCGTGCTTTATTGGTAACCCCCTGTATCTTCAATCCATAGATTACGTTTTCGTAAATAGACTTGGGAAAGGGGTTCGATTTCTGAAAGACCATGCCCACGCGCTTGCGCAACTCAATGACATCGATAGTGCGCTCGAAGATGTTGACCCCTCCGATGACGATCTCGCCCTTTGCCACACGGGTGGCTTCAATAAGATCACACATACGATTGATGCAGCGAAGGAGCGTGGTCTTCCCACAACCCGACGGCCCGATGAACGCAGTAACCTGCTTCTCGAACATGCGCAGGTTAATATCGTAGAGGGCTTGCTTCTCTCCGTAGAAGAAGTCCAGATTGCGTACCTCTATCATGACACGGCCTAACTGGGCGGCAGGCGGGCGAGACGAGGTGAATTTGGGCAGGGTCGAGTCCATGGCAGAAGGAATGGGTTTACCAGCGGTACTTGGCACGGGCGCGGTTGCGGAGAATTATCGAGGTTAAGGCGATGATAAAAACAATCACGAGAAAGACAAAGGCGGTTCCGTACTGCATTCGGGAAGTGTACTCGTTTTGTGGAATCTTGGCGCTGACTACGTAGATGTGGTAGGGCAGAGCCATTACCCCTTGAAAGAAAAAGTCCTGCCAGTGCTGAACTTGCCAGGGAAGTTGGTCGCGAATGGCGAATGCTGCCGTGAACATGATGGGCGCGGTTTCACCGGCTACGCGGGAAATGCCGAGGACTGAGCTGGTCAATATGCCCGGAAGTGCATAGGGCAAAACGGCAGTCCTAATCGTCAGCCATTTCGTAGCGCCCAACGCCAGGGCACCTTCGCGGAAACCCTTCGGAACGGCCCGCAGCGCTTCTTCACTCGCTGTAATAATTATAGGCAGGACCATGAATGCCAGCGTAAACCAACCAGCAAGTAGCGAGACCCCCCATCCCTGGAAGCTGAGAACATAGTTCCCGAAAAAGAGAGGGATGACCCAGAGCGCATCGTTCTTTGGGGTCTCGGTAATAATCGGAGCGATTAGTACGAACAACGAGAACCCGAAGAGCCCGAATACTATCGAGGGTACACCAGCGAGGTTCACAATGGAGAGCCGTATGAGCCGTATAAATTTAGTATCCTGACTGTACTCGGAAAGATAGACGGCGCTGAAAATGCCCAGCACCAGCGCAATCGTCATGGAGCCAGCAATCAGAAGCAGTGTGCCGATTATTGCGGGCATGATTCCACCACCAGAATACGAATACGAAGTGGTCTTGAATGTTGAGCCATCGATACCTTGCGCAGTCACCCACGCGCGAAACTCGGAGTCACTCATCTCCATTTTTTCACCCTTATACTCAAAGACGTGGAGAGTCTGTGGTGCCTGAGTTAGAAAAGGAACGTTTATAAACGGAAACTCGCTCCGAAACACAGTCTTCCCGCCCTCATAGATAATCTTTCCGAAGATGATACTGGCGGCAATCAATATGAGATAAGTGGCCAGTCTGAAAGCCCAGAACGAGAATTGCTCGATCGTCCGCGGTAACGATTTCGACTTTTTCTGAAATGAGTTGTCTGTGAAGGTCATGCTGAATTAGTTGGAACCGAGCTTGTAGCGGCGGACTATTTTCTGGGCCAGAAAGTTTACCAGAAGTGAAATAAAGAAGAGCACGATACCGACGAGAAAAAGGGCGCGGTAGTGAAGCCCTTCCCGCACGACTTCACCCATCTCTTGCGCGATAATACCGGTCATCGTATGGACTGGCTGGAAGACAATGCCAACGCCCTGCGTGAAGTCGGGAATAGAGATGCGGTTACCTGCACAGAGTAGAACTACCATCGTCTCTCCAATCACACGACCGAACCCCAGCAGTATTGCAGAAATTATTCCGGAAAGTGCAGAGGGAATAATGATGCGAATCGTTGTCTGCAAGCGGTTGGCTCCCAGTGCAAGCGACGCTTCCTTGAATGAGCGGGGCACATTATTAAGCGCATCCTCGGCTAGTGTGAAGATGGTGGGAATAGCCATCAAGGCCAGAAGACACCCCGCGGTGAATGCGTTTAGCCGCTCGCTGATTGGGAAAAATGGGACCCAGCTTAACCACTCAGCCTGGGATGAATACCGAACGAACTCTCCGAACACTGCCACACCAAAGAATCCGACTACTACCGATGGCAGCGCGGATATGAACTCAATGTAGGGTTTGATTAACTTTGCCTCAGCGGATGCAGCAATCTGATTCACATACACCGCTGCGGCCACGCCAAAAGGTACGGCAAAGCAAAGCGCAATTAAGGCAACCAGCAACGACCCGGTGAAGAGGGGCAAAATACCATACCAGTCTTGAATATAGGAGTTAGTCACCCATTCACGGCCAAAAATAAACGAAGTGACTGCGTGATAGGCACTGACTGGCTTCTGCGGATCCCAGGAGCGAAGGGTTTGCTGTAGCGCTGGGAAACTGGCCTCATACTGAATCAGCAAGCTGCGAAACTTCTCCAATCGCGCAGTCATTGCAGTATCTGCTTCCCTGGGAATAGTTTGCTGCATCTGGTTAACATGCGCAGCCAGGGCTCCCAGCGTACTAATCACGCGCGGAAGATTATCCTGTATGGACTTAACCTCATCGACCAGATCTACAGGCACTAGCTCAATAGCCGCCGCTTCTTTCGTGCGGCCTGCTTTCTCCAGATTCGAACGCAACTGAGCCTGATTCAGATAGATTTCGTAGCGACTGCGCAATTCTGTGGCAGTAGTTTTTAGCTCATTGACCAGATCAGTTATATCGTACCCACCTTCTTCGAATGCAGTTAAGTAAAGGTCGAAGGGCTTCAATCGCTCGTTCGCCTCTGCCAGAGTTTCCCCCGCATCTTTATGACGCTGCACTTCCTGGGTGCGAATGTTATTGAGGAAACGATTTAATGCGGAGAAATCTTCCTCGTGTCGTTTCAAAACATCGACAAACTCGACCCCTGTCTGCCGGTATAACTTCAGGTTCTGATAGTTCTGCGGAAAGAAGCCCCAGCCCTCTTTGAAGAGGAAGATGGTGATAAGTACGAGAATAATTATCGCCACCAATGCATTGCCTGCGAAAAAGGTACGGATGACACGGTCCGAATCCACCCCGAATAGGTGCCATCTCCGACTGCGAAACGGATTGTCGTTCGGTTTGGTAGAGGGATCACTCATTCAGAGAATTGTGTCGTCGTCAGGTGCATTACCAGGGCTTCAGTTCTCAGAATGCAGGCTTACTTTGCAGGTAGAGGCTCGGTGCTCTTCTTTGCTTCGTCGATCAGTTTGACCGGCACGGAAACTTTGGGCGAATTAGCATCGAGAGCAATGAAGTGTACCTTGGTGACAGACTTTTGCCCAAGTTCACTGAGGCTGAAATCAAGAAACTTGGCGGTGATACCCTCTGCTTTGCTACCGGTATAGAGATAAAGCGGACGAGAATAGGGGTATTTGAGCGCACGGATGGCATCCTCACTGGGAAGTACGCCATTGATCTTTATGACCTTCACGCCCGGCGTCTCGGCATAGGCCAGACCCACGTATCCGATACCAAGGGGGTTCTTCGCCACTTCGGCTGCGATCTGCTCATTGCCTGCCATCTTTTGCGAACTGCTTGCATAATCGCGCTTCTTCATGGCGAGTTCCTTAAAGCTGCTATAGGTACCTGAAGAAGTATTGCGGGTATAGATGGAGATAATACCAGGGTTGCCGCGAAGCGCGCTCCAGTCGCTCACATCCCCAGTGAAAATGCGCTCCACCTGACGCGCACTGAGTTCACTCAATGGATTATTTTCATTCACGATCACTGCAATCCCATCGTACCCGATACAGGTCTCATAAACATCGCGCCCATTAAGGCGGGCTTTGCTGATTTCTTCCTTGGAGATGTTACGGCTGGACATGCCGATATCCGCTGTACCATCGATTACGGCTGCGATGCCGGTCGCTGAGCCTTCAGCGGCAATTTCAAAACTTACTCCGGGATTGTCTGCTCTGAACTGCTCGGCAAGCTGCGGCACGAGTTTGGCCCCGAGGGTATCTGAACCCTTGATGACAATTTTCTCTGCCTGCAGGGTGGTCACTGCAAGTCCAATAAGTGTTATACTAGCTAGTATGGATTTCATATCTATGAACGTTTAGTTGTAGTAGGCTGATGGAAACATGCAGGTTACAATTTGGTAAGCATCTGCACCCTCAAGCCGATCGAATGGTTGTTGGTTGTCTGCGTTGAGTAGTATAATACGACGATGAGAAGAATGGGTGAAGCAATTGTTACGATATGGTAACTTTCGCCACAATTGCTACTCACTGAATAGTCATGGAAGACGCTTAATCTTTCTGAACCGCAGATGGCGCAGGTATGTTATTCACGGGATCAGATAAGGTGATAGCTTGGGGTAAACTTGATTGAGCAAGCTCCACCCCATCCACCGATTCGTCGTGCAGATCACCCTGCGGGTCTCCCATCGCGCTGGCCGATTCTTCTTCGGGCTGATCGGTGAGTGCGATAAGGTCACGCAACGAATGGAAATGGCGTTCGAGGTTCCCGTCGCCTGCGAGCCCATGCAGAACGTCGTCAAACAGAGCTTTCTTCGATACCTTGAGCGCCTCGATACGTTCTTCAATCGTCCCCTGAGTTACCATGCGATACACGAAAACAGTACGGTTTTGCCCGATACGGTGGACACGGTCGACCGCCTGGGCCTCGACAGCAGGGTTCCACCACGGGTCGAGAAGAAAGACGTAGTCTGCCGCATGGAGGGTGATGCCTGTTCCAGCGGCGCGAAGGCTAGCCAACATGATAGCCGCACCCATGCACGTTTGGAATCCTTCCACGGGAGCTGCACGGTCGTGGGTCTGGCCGGTGAGTTCGAAGATCGGGATGCTGGGGAAATCACTACGAAGTGCTCCTTCAGCGCGCTTTAACAGGCTAACGAATTGGCTGAAGACGACGACCTTGTGACCGCTTTCCAGAACTTCACGGAGTTTTTCGCGTAGCAGGTTCAGCTTACCGCTGCTCTCAGTGGGTGTCTGCATCCATGGCAACAGATGCGGGTCGCAGCATGCCTGGCGAAGCCGGGTAAGTAGCGTAAAGAGGCTTATGGCTTTTTCACGCACTGCCGAAGCCACATTATCACCGAGTGCAGCCATTCCCTGATTGGCCAGGCGACTGTATTCGCGCGCCTGAATCGGAGTGAGTGGGCAAATGAGCGTGGTTTCCACTTTCGGCGGAAGCTCGCTCAGGACTTCGCGTTTCGTTCTACGCAGCACGAAAGGGGCAATCTGTTTGCGCAACCGCTCAGAAAGTGCCACGGGGTCGCGGATTACATGATCGGTGAGCTGTCTGCGTCCTCCTAATAACCCTGGCATCAGGAAGCGAAAGAGCGTCCAGAGATCGAGATGCCGATTCTCCAGCGGTGTACCCGTAAGTACGAGTCGGTGCTTTGCGTTTACCGCCATGCAAGCCTGGCTGACCTTGGAATCCGGGTTCTTTATGAATTGGGCCTCATCCAGAACGGTGTATCCAAACTCCACTTTATCCAGATGCACCCGGTGGCGACGTAGCTGTGTGTAGCTCGCGAGCCAGAGACAGGCGCTTGGGTGGGTGGAGAAATCATGCCCACTCTTCAGCACTTCGACTTTGATCTCGGGGAAAAAACGCTGGACCTCTCGTTGCCACACCGGCACGACACTGGCCGGGCATACGATGAGGTGTGGTTTGTCTGGCATGGGGTGGGCATTTGCCAGCAAGGCCAGTACTTGTACGGTCTTGCCCAGACCCATCTCGTCTGCGAGCAGGGCATGACAGCCATTCTGAGCCAGATGCTTAAGCCACACCACGCCATGCTTCTGATACGGGCGCAGGAATCCTGGTAAGTGCCCATTGGGAGACGGCGGATGCATGAGCGCATCCCGCCAGGCTGACAGATCGGGCGTCAATTTAACCACTGCCCCGTTCTGCCCGAATAGCGAGAACAGCATGTAATGCGGCAGTGTGCCGTCTCCATTTTGCCGTAGAAACGGTTGCCAGTTGTGCAGGAAGTCCGCCTGTTCTTCCGATAGTTTGAGCATGCCCAAACTCGGAATCAGGGTAGGGCGGGGGCCTGCCTTCAGCACAAGAGTCGCTTCCGAATCGGAAAGCATACGCTCACCGCTCTTCAAGCGCCAGCGCAGGCTCATGCCTTTCTCGCTGGAGTAGGCTTCCACTTCGGCGGAGACGATCTGCAGGCCTTTGGCCAGATGCATCAGCTTCTCATCTGTGCGCATGATGAAGTAGCGCTTCCATGTGGGAAGTTCATTCTTCAGAAAGAGGGGAATTTGCAGAATATCGCGCAGCAGATAGCTGCCAGATTTTCCCTGAAAGGTGAAACCAGACTGGTGTGCGCGCCGAGTCAGACGGATGAGTTTTTCCCGTTCATTGGAAGTGATTGGGGGGCCCTTCTCTGCGGCATCACCCAGCGCGGGGACCAGCCCATGGGCTATGTCATCCCACAGTGCGACCATGAGTATTCCGTCCGCAGTGGTAGTTAATTTTACGGTAAGCGGGCGTGCCGGGCGGTTATCCTCTTGTTCCACGTCCTTCTTCTGAGGTGTCACCGGTGTAATTGTCCCGAGTCCCTTCAGGTCCAGTGGATCCAGCCCTGAACACTCATCCGCCACCAGTTCCTCGATTTCATAAAGACCGGCGATGGCCAGAGCGTACCCGAAACTCTTATCCGCCATGGAACAGCGTACCGTGGGTTTACCATTGCTCCACTCGATCATTACATAACAATCGGCTCTGTCCATGCGCGCATGGACGATTGCATCGTGATCGGTCATCTCTATCTCCCGAACATCGCCATTGACGTAGAGCTCCCGCCCTTTCTCCAGTTCTTCAACACCATAGCACTCTTCCCATGTATCTTCCAACCGCTCGAACCAGGATTCGAGAGCTTTTCGTGAGTAAACACGCTTGGGTCCGCGATAAGGCATTTTACGACACAATAAAAAAGTAAATGCTACGCTCCCGTCCCGCCCCAATCAAGTGCTAACACCGGGCCAACTCGACTTTTTCAGCGGTCTCTACCCAAAGGACGAAACAAACGCTGATAGCTGATAGCTTCCCATCGCGAAACTCGTCCTCGAGTTAATGCTGCTGAAGGGGAGGGGTACGGACTATGATGTCCAGCATACCTAATCTTAACGACAGATGTCTGCCCACAGTGCACAGCCTTCTTTGCGGAGTACTTCGACTTCCTTCCGGAGGGACAAATTGTCCACCACGAGAGCTCAGCCCTCTTCTCGGAGAGCTAAAATGGCTTCGCAAGGTGCCAAGATGTCATTTCGGAGAGCTAAGATGCCCTCCCGGAGAGCTAAGACTTGGGTGATAGTACAATCAAACCTAGTGATAAGCTGCTAAATCTGAATAATTAGACACACAAATAGGCTGATTACACTACAAAACTGGATAGTTGATCGTTCAAACAGCGTAGTAACTTGCTCAAATTTGTTGATAAGCCAAACAAAGTGGCTGATAACACAACCAAAGTGACTTTGGTTGACATATCACGCACTTTGGTTTACTTATCATGCACTTTGGTCAGCTTATCATGCACTTTGGTTGGCTTATTATTCACTTTGGATGGCTTACCACTCATTTAGACCGTCATATCACTCGTTTAGGACGTCATATCACTCGTTTTGATCGTGTCATCATAGAATGCTTGGTGATCAAATCGTGCATCTTTGCCCTTCGCGGACAGATTTGTACTGGTTGAGAGTACATTTCATTGAGCCGGCAGAGCATCCAACACACTCGATTTAATGGCTGAGGGGCTAGAAGGGCAATCTAGGGCATTCGGGGCGTGTGCTTAGCTGTCTGTATGTGCATTACGGACTTCCTGGAGTGTCGCAGACGGGAGCGGTGTGCATACAGTGTGGATAATGGCAGAGGCTATGGTGATGAAACCACTGGTTGCATCATCCAAAATGAATTGAGCACAGGCGCTTATGGCGTTCCGGGCCAAGACAGTTCCAATAGGGACGGCAGAATGCCGTAGGTATCCCTCCGCTACTCCGCGGAGTAATACCGTCCCAAGGGGACTTCATTCTTCCCATGCCAGGATGAGGTGGATCAATGGCAATACGCACATTGGCCAAAGTCCTGGCCGCACCAAAGGGGCAGGAGGATGCCGTAAGGTGCGGGAGGATGCCGTAGGCATCCCAGAAATTAGCCGGGGGTCGAGACTCGCGTCTGCGCGAGGCGATACCCCCGGTACACCGACCTAATAATCCCGACCCCAGCGGGGTCGCAGCGCGGATGGCCGATGTCGTGGGATTGAAATCCACGGATTCACGGCTGCGACCCCGCTGGGGTCGATGAAAAAGGATGCACCTACCGGGGGTGTCGCCCCGCAGCGGGACTCAACCCCCGGCTAATCGCTGGGATGCCTACGGCATCCTGGGAAAAGCCCTGGATTGGTCACCCACTACTTTCCTCTTTTTAGGTTTTTTTTCCTTTTAGGATAACGCCATAGCCGCCGAGGACGTCGGCGCTCCCTGGCCGTAACTAAAACAACTCCTGCTGGCGATTCACTGGTGCGGGTTGGTAGAACTCTCCGTAGCGCTCCAGCCAGTCGTCGATTTTCTTCAGATAATACTCGGGATCGTACGGGGCTTTCACGGGATCATACTCCTTGACTGCGCGGGCTCGCTGCCAGTCGCTGGATTTCCCCTTCTCTTTTCGAGTGATGTAGTAGGAGACTTTGTCGCCCATGCGGGGAGGCGGCTGCATGGTTAAGGCGACTTCAAGTGAGGCACGGCGGGATTTGTCGCCGCCCTCAATCTCCTTCAGGTACGAAGCTGGATTCTGGCTGAGGTATTCGGAGCGCTTTATGCGGTGAATGGGCATCTTTCCGCTCTGCAAGTCATTGCGCAGCGATTCTACGAGGGCTGCGGGTGAGTCGGGCTTTATTCCCAGTGCAAAGTGGATAAAGTGTTGGGTTAATTCCTGAAGAAACGGCTCGATGCCGCGCGAACGCAGTGCGCTGCCACGCATGGTGACTTTGTTGCCGTCCCAGAGGGCATAATTTTTAGACTTGTAGCAGAACATGGTGTCGTAGCGGCCATCATATTCCAGCTCGATGCCAGCTGGCAGTATCTTCGTGACGGCTGCGAGGAGTACCTCGGGGGTTTCCCAGTGGGTTGGCGAAGCTAGGTAGATGCCATCGGTATCCGCTTCCAGAATGGCACAGCCCAGACGCTCAAATTCGGCGATGAGTGCCTGTAAAAGTTCGCGTCCGCGGCGGGTAACTTCTGCGGCAAGATCGCCATCCGCAAAGCGCGCCCCGCCAAAGCCTAGATAGCCATAGAAGGAGTTAATCAGGACCTTAAAACTCTGTTGCCTCGCGGTGTACTCGGTGCGCATATCCTCTGTGGCAGCGGTGCGCGCAAGACTCTTGTACTTTAACCGCTCGGTACGCAGTTCTTGAAGCAGCGGGATAAAGACCCCGAGCGTGTCGTTGCACGGGTTGCGCCCGATCCTGAGAAGCAGGCTGGGATAGAGCGAGGCTACGTCGAAATGGAGGACGTTCTTAAACGTACCTGTCGCATAACTCTTGGTGAAGCCGCCCTCAAATCCGCCAACGGTTGCTGGCTCTGGCAGGCTGTAGCGCTTCGCATAGTATTGTTCGAGAAGGACAATATCCACCTTCGTCGCCGTCCCGCGCAGAAATATCTCCTGGGGCAGCATGGGGAAGTTTTGGGCCTGGGCAAAGTAGGTGGGTAACAGCAAGTCCGCCACACCGCGTGTCTCGCGCAAGTCATCCGTGAGATAGGCGAGGAATTGCGCTCTATTGGCGTCGAAAGCCTTCTGGATGCCGGAGCCGCTGATATAGGTTCGGGTTTCGGCTCGTTCATCGGTCACGCCCAACTGTACCGCAATTGATTTCAACCCATAGCTATCCAGTTCCCGAGCGCCCACGTCGTAAATCTGAATGGCAAAGTAGGTGTCGAAGACCGCTCTGCCGGGCAGATCGCAGCGAAGGAAATCGATCCAGCGCTCCGCGACACGCAGTCGACTTTTGCGGAAGATGGCTGCCTCACCAAAGCGCCCCCAATTGCATGGAAGCTTAAAGCGCTTGCAGCGTTGGCGGAGGTAATCGAGATCGAAGTTAAAGATGTTATGCCCCTCAATGATGTCGGGGTCCAGAGCTTGAAGTGTTTCACCGAAGCGTACCAGTAGCGCCTTTTCTGCGGTGTCGGTCTTATCTTCCGTGGTGAGGAGAATAGGGGAGGGCTGCCCCGTCAGCCAGAGGCCGATAGCCAGTATGCGGTCTCCGGGCTGTGCCGCATTGCTGAATCCCCCAGGTGACTCGCAAGCGGTTTCGATGTCGAGCTGGCAGCGTCGCACTTCGCCATAGTTCATGCCAGCAAAGAAGCGCAGGTGCTTCGCCAGAAGGAACTGGTGCTCGAAGGGCTTGATGATCTCGCGCTGTAACTCCCTGTTCTGGGGAAATGTCGCCTTCACGGAAGTGGCACGGAGCAGGTAGCGCAGCGGATTGGGGCCAGCGAGTTCTGTGCAGGAGAGTTCCTCGCCTTGTGCCGGTTGCGACGTCCAACAAAAGGGCTCGAAGGTATCAACCGTCTCCATGCGCGAACCATCGGGCAGCGCCCATAAACAATGCGCATGGCCATCCTTATCAATCGACAATCCACAGAGTGATCGTGTGCCTGATTCCATGGCGTGCGACCTTGGCTGTTATGCGGGGGTTGATCAAGTGGGAAGTAGGACGTGGGAAGTAGTCAGTAGTCAGTAGTTAGTAGATAGTAGGCGGATGATTGAGTCCTTTAGGAGCACCGATAGCCCATAGGGCACAGGGCATTTCACCGAACACGGAAAACGGAACACCGAACACTTGTCAGCCCCCCAATCGTGTTTAATGTCACGGATATGCTTCCGTGGTTTGCCAATGATAAGTTCCCCCTGTACCTCGCTCCCATGGCGGGGTTTACGGACATAGTCTTTCGCCAGCTCTGCAAAGAACATGGGGCCGATGTCATGGTCACTGAGTTTGTGATGAGCGACGGACTGCTAAGAGAAGCGGCAAAGGTATGGGAGATGGTGGACTTCACGCACGAGCAGCGGCCCATGGGTGTGCAGCTCTTTGGTTCGAATCCGATCAACATGGCCGAAGCCGCTCGCCGGGTGGTGGACCGCATGAATCCGGACTTTGTTGATATAAACTACGGCTGCCCCTCACCGAAGGTTTGCGCAGTCTCCGCAGGTTCCTCGCTCTTAAGAGACCTTCCGCTTCTCGGGAAGATCGCTGAGGCGGTCGTCAAAGCGGTGCCCGGCACTCCCGTAACTGCGAAGATTCGAATAGGCTGGGACGACCAGAACGTAGTGGCACCCGAGGCTGGCCACATCCTGGAAGCGCAGGGCATACAGGCACTCGCAGTCCACGGGCGCACGCGCATGCAGGAGTACCGCGGCGAGGCGAACTGGGAGGTAATCGCTCAGGTTGCCGAACGGTTGCGGATTCCTGTCATTGGCAACGGGAGTGTGCGAAGCGCTACCGATGTGCTGCGAGTCCGGAGCACGTCCAAAGTCCGGGGGTTAATGATTGGCCGCGCGGCGCTGGGTAATCCCTGGATATTTAACCAGATCAAACACACTCTGGCAACGGGCAGTCCACCTCCCCCCGTTACCATGGATGAGCGATGGACTGCCATGGTGCGCTATGCCGAGCTCTTAATGGATCGCCCTGTCCGCCAGCAAAGCGGACCCAGTGTGACCTGGATGCGCCAGCGCTTAATGGCTTTTGTACGGGAGTTTCCCGGAAGCCGACAACTGCGTCGGCATCTGGAGAGTGCCAATACCCTTGAGGACCTTCGATTCCTCGCCGCCGAGAGCCGGGCAGGAAGACTGGAATAGGCCAAAGTGGGGAAGGCACAGAGGCAGAAGCGTCCATATAGGTCAGTCAATAGCGTCAATAAGGTCAATAGGGTCAACGCTGATAGCTTCCCTTGGCGCATCAACCGGTATGCGCCAACGTCAGAACATTTCCAGACCATTGCCTACCAGCTTGAATCTACAAATAGCATCGGCTAAGGTTATGCCATGAAGAAACAGCTCTTAGTCATTGCCCTCATTCTCTCAATCCTCGGTTGCACTACTTTTTCGCTCCAAGCATCCGACAATAACCCTAGGCCTCAAGCTGCGGATGCGCAGACAAGTCGCGCGGTCTTCAGCGAAAGCGAGGAAAACTACCCCACCATCCGCATCACTGCAGAATCTATCACCGTTTCCCTACAGCAATCCGGTAGCGGTAAAGTGCAGGGAACTTCGCTACGGGGTTCAGAGACTTATACCTTTTACAGTGATGGCACCTATAAAGTAAAACCTGGAACCTACAAACACATCGTCTTTGGACAAGTGCCCGACAAAGGCAAAATTGTCAGTATCGTCCGCTACCGGTAATCAAGCGGGTACCTTTATTTCCATATCCATGCCCTTGGAGCCATCGATGGCGCGTCCAGCGCGTACTACGAATACACTCCAGCTTTATTTCAGCAATAAAGCTCTCGTAAAGTCCATCCTCACCGATGAGTCAGGTAAGGAGTGGATGACCGGAGTCAAGGACCATGAAATCCGCTGGCAACAGGGCACCATGGCCATCTGCATCCTGCTGCTTCACACCAAGATAACCCATCTTCTCGAGTTACCCGAAGAGTCGGGCTACATCGCGGGAGATCGTGGCAGCCCTGCGCGCTCACTCGATAATTTACTCAATAAACCGGGCGACTGGGCTGTGCAAATGTTTGGAGAAAAGAATGGGTTCGCCGCCATTCGCAACTACATCTATCGCAGGAAAACCGTTACCCGCAACAATACCATCTCCGAACTCTGCTGGGACAACTCCCACTTACCCGCCAGCGCCATAGCGGTCCATTTACAGAACGAATTGTGCACGGATTGGAATGAGTTGGTAGAAGTTCTGAAGAATCTTTGTGATGAGTATTCGCCTGAAAATGGCCTTGAATACTGGGAAGAGATGAAAAGAACGTACTCGAGCAAGACCGGGAAAGAAAAAGCGGATGACGGAAAAGAAATTACGGATGCGGAGACGATAGCGCACCCAAGAATTGCAGCAATCCCCGTAAACTTACCCACAATCCCGGTCAATTTACCCGCTGCAACACCAGTTGCCACTGGAGCCAGCATCGCAACACTCCCTGTAACTGCACCCGCCGCTTTGCCTGCCGCAGCACCAGTCGCTCCTGCCGCTTTGCCTTCGCCTATTACTCAAGAAATCGGACAGCCGGTGTCACTGTGGCCTAATCTGCGCACCCGTGTGATGCTGTTCGCAGCCCTACTGATCTTCCTTGGTCTTGCGACGCTCTTGTACAGCACCAAAACTCGAGTCGCCCCCACCCAGCCGGCCCTAATACAAGACGAAGCCCTTGGCGTAATCGAGCAGTTCTACGATATGATCAACGACAACGAGTTTGCCACCGCCTACACACTCACTACCGAACGCTTCAAGAAGGAGTATTCCCAGGAGCGGTTCACTCGCTACTTTGGGAGACGACGCTACGAAGACATCCGTATTTTGGGTGACCCCGATAACCTCCGCAACGGCAAGCAAAAGCGTACCTATCACCTCGTCTCGACCCTCATTACCCAAGCCCGATTGATTCCAGAACTCGCCGGCATCGGCCAGCTTTCCCTTGGGCAGATCGATAACTACAATGCCCGCATCGCCACCTTCCGTGAAAACATGCGCAAACTCGGTGTACCCGATGCAAGCATCGATGCCCTTGGGCGCAAGCAGATAGAACGACTAGACCTCTCCATATACCTCACCGACCGCCTCGGCGTGAAAGACGAAGCCCTTGCCACCCTTTACCCCACCGTCGTCACCGTGGAAACCACGCTCCGCAAACTACTTCACTTGCGGTGGGACGACTCCTCCCGTCGCTGGCAGTACGACTCCTCAAGCGATTACGAAGATACTCTCGCCATCCCACGGTGATCGGCGCCAGACGGGAGAAGGCAGGCTGTAATTATCCTAAAAAGTAGGTCCACTCGCGTGCGATTTTCGGGACGGGAATCACAAGTGGTGCGTGTTCTTCTTCTGCCTTCTGCCATCTGCCTTTGCCCCTTGTGCCTCAAGAGCCCAACAACACGCCGGCGTGTTTCGCGATGGGAGTAACAAGGAGATTGGTTCGGCTTCTGCCTCCTGCCTTCTGCCTTTCCGACTATGTGCCTATGTGCCTTTGCACCTTTGTGCCTACCTTCCGAACCTTGTTCTTCAAAAGGAAATGACGGGTGCCAAATCTTTGTTGTTCCTTGGATGCCATAGGCTTCTTGTTGCCCCAAAGTATCTGTTTAGTGTAGAAATCATGGCATACTGTCGCACCGAAGGTGCATCAACTCTTGAGCCCAGGGCATCGCCCTGGGTACAGTTTATCCTATTATCAATGAGCCCTGTAAGGGCGGTAACCCCATCAGATGAAAGATGGGTATCGCCCCTACAGGGCTCAAATAATAATAAAACAATCCATACCCAGGGCGGTGCCCTGGGCTCAAGAGTGGTTGCGCCTTCGGCGCGGAATGTCTCCGTTGTGCCTTGGTAAACGCTAAACACAAACCTGTATTTCGTGCAGGATGCGGATGGTTGCTATGTGACTACTTTTCCGCAAACAAGCTCTCCTGCTTGGGTCCTGCTTTCTCCGGCTGGTCCTTATGAAGGTGGCGGGGTGGGCGAGTCACGCGCAATTGCAGGGCATGCTCGTGTTCGGAGACTATACGGTCGCAAATTTTCTGCACTTGCAAGCTGATCCACTTGTACGTGGTGGATCTCGGAGTATAGTCAGCCGGGCCGTAGGAGTTTACCCGTCCGGTTTGCTGAAGCATATCGTTTTGCTCGAACTCTTTCTGGCTGTCCGGGTCATGTACGGCTAGACACTGACCGCCGTTCTTGCGCACAATCGAGAATACAGGAATGTCACTCGGCCCATCGGCAATATAGAGCATGTTCTTGATGGGAATACGCCTGTCCTCGGGGTCGATCTTCGAATTCACATCAATGCCGGGAATCTTGTTCGTACCCTTGTTGATCTCGAAGATGAAGCGGGTCTTGATCGTGTTATCCACCATCATTCCAACCTGGGCAATTTCACGTTCCGTCTCGATGGCAAACTCCGGTTGGCTTCCGAAGTAAGGGGGTAGGGGGTCTTCGATGAACTCGCAGCCATAAATATTCTCACAATACGGGGCTATCGCACTCCCACGCGCCATCTCTGCCAGCCCGGTGGAGATAATGTAATGCTCGAGTGTAAGATTGTGGCGCTTGTACTCCGTGTTCGTCCTTACCAAGTCTTTTAGTTCCTGAAAGAAACCGGGAAGCCCGGGATAGAACCGCAGCTCCTGACCCAGCTTTCGCAAGAGTGCATTGTTCAGTCGCGGCATCTTGCCGGCTCGGATATAACTGAGCAGGTGATTGAGGTAGATGGTGTCGGTGGCCACATTCATACCGCGTGCGCGGTAGATTGCCGGGAGAGCGTTGACTTCATTCCAGAAGTTCTTCTCGTCCATCTCGTAATGCTCGAAGAGCGGGGCTTGCATGTAGCCTGGAATCAACGTCTTGTCGAAGTCCCAGACACAAGCGACGATACTCGGGCGGTGAAGCGTGCTTTCTGTCATGACAATAATGATGATTAACGGTGAGCTATTCTGGCACCTGAAACACGACAGCCATTACATAGGAGAAATCTGAAAACAGAAAGCAGAAAAGGGGAGGCAGATGAGTGGGAGTGCATCTCGAGGTATTGCGTTGTTTCAGGTGGCACGGGCATCTTGCCCGTGTCTTCCATCGATCATCACAGAGCCCGAACATGGGCGAGATGCCGGCGAGACATACATGCTACGCCGCAGCCATTCGCTCTTGTCTCATGGCATAATGACTTCGAGATGCACTGGAATTACTACAGATCGAGTGTGCCTTGTTCGTCGTCGTCTTCCGCTTCCTCATCGTCGCTGTTCTGTACGGTTTCCGAGACGGGTTCAACCGGTTCATTCGGGGGTGGGGTGTCAACTTCTGGAATCAGGTAGTCATCCCGTCCCACACAGAGGATGTCGCCAAAGATGGTGTCCTGCTCGATGCGGATACGCCGCATGCGGGTAAGCTCCAGTACTGCGAGGAAGGTGGCGATGACGACATAGAGGGGGACCTTTTCTTCAGCGTCGAATATGCTGGCAAAGGTGAATATCGGGCGTGTGTTAAGGACTTCCAGCACATACTCCATGCGGTCGGAGACGGTCACCGTTTCGCCGTGGATTTGGCCTACAGTGAGCTTCTCCGCGAGGCGGCGGAGGACTTGGTTGAAGAGATTCCACGTCTCAATCTTGTTCGTTGGCTGGAGCGTGCGCTCGCCAAGAGGCACTCCCCCGTGGCTGGGGAAATAGCGCGGCAGCATGTCCTGCGCCTGGCGGATAAGCTCGTTTAGATGCTGCGCGGCGTCCTTAAACTTCTTGTACTCGATGAGCTGGCGCACGAGCTCCCAGCGTGGGTCTGAGCCTTCCTCGTCGTTCTCCGTTTCCGCACGTTGCTGCTCCTTGGGCAGGAGCATGCGGCTCTTTATCTGCATCAGCGTGGCCGCCATAACGAAGAACTCCCCGGCGGCTTCGAGGTTAAGGTGTTCGCTGTTGTGCAGGATATCGAGGTACTGGTCGGTGACCTTCTCTATGGGGATGTCGTAGATGTCTATCTCGTTCTTGCGGATCAGGAATAACAGCAGATCCAGCGGACCCTCGAAGACGGGAAGCCGTATCGGGTGCTCGTTGTTCTGGATGAGGTTGTCCTGGACTTGCGCCATGGCAAAGTATGTTGGCTGACCTCAGTTACAGAGGGAGTCGCCGAACTAGAAGCGGATATACGCCAGACTGATGCTGAAGCCGATCCCGTCGTCGCGCGCATTGTTGTCGCGGAAAGACACCTCATATTCGATGTCCCAGGAGCGTCCGATGCGTTGACGCAGACTGTAGCGGTTCTCTATGAGTTTATTTAGGTTGGCATCATATAAACCGTAGAAGCGCACGCCCCACTTGTCACTGAGCTTGTAGAAGACATCTGCCCCGTACTGCTCCAAGAGGTTCGAAGCATTGTTGGGGAAATAATAACTCGGCATATCGGGGTGCAGGTACTCGGTGAACAAGGTCACCGACCACAGGTCGGCATCGGTCACGGTGATGGAGTAGCGGTCGTACTCGGTCTTGAAATTCTCAGTGCGAATCTTCTGCTCATAGCCGAGGCTGAGCCAGCGTGCGGGCATGATGGTGGCCCGGCCATAGATACCTTCCCAGTTCGGCTGTCCCGGCCAGGGCTCGAAGTTGTAGTCTTGAAAGAGGTCGAACCGAAGCAGCTCGCGGCTGCCTTCCTTGGTCTTGGTCTCGACTACATTGCGGAACCCATAGCGGACGACATTCGTGTACGTGATGAAGTCGATGTTGCGGTTCGCCTCGATGTCGATCTCCTGTGCATAAGCCACGGGGCTAAAGTGGTCCAGTCGGTATCCTCTGTAATTGTCGCGGTCTCCGTTCGGCAACCAGCGATACTGGGCAAAGGGGGTGAGTCGATGACGAATGCCATCAATGCCCCAAGTCTTCGAATCCACAGCCCACTGGCCATTGATGTGTACCTCTGCATCTCCACCGAGCTGACCGAGCCAGCGAGTGAAGGAGTCATAGTTTAGGAAATACCTTGTAGAGGGTGATAACTCATAGTGTGTCACGCGTACTCCGGCCACAGGAGTCACGGTAAGCCACGAACCGAGGTTCATCGGGCGACGGAGATTATAATTGAAGTCAAAGCGGTCGTAGCGGGTTGAAAAGTCAAAAACGGGTACCGGTGCGTAGAAATACACAGAGGGGAAACTGCCTAACCTTGGCACGTATCCATACGGCATCCCCAATGTAGGAGTCCCCATTATATAATACTGGTTCCGGAGGTTTACATAGCTCGCACTATAGCTGTGGAGAATGCCCGTGTCCTTGATTAACTCCGTGGGCGAGTGATCGATGCGCAGTTCGGGGAGGCGCTCACCGACGTTATAGAAGTCGTTCGTATCTACGCGGGTAAATAATGAGAGGTAGGTGTTCTTCCAGATGTAGGTGGCGTCCAGGAAGTTATCCGGTTGCTGATTGTTGCGGAAGTCTTTGCTGCGGAAGTCGCGGGTGAACTCGGAGTCGCTCCATCGGGTAAACTGGGTGTTAATCCAGAAGTTATCCCCATAGGCGAGCTTGTTGCGAAGGTCCAGGTAGTAGCGATTCTTGGGGACTGGCTGCCAGAGTACGTCCGCTCCCCTCGAACCAAAGTCGTGTATATAACCACCGCGAAACTCCGTGTCCACGCTGAGGTCGCCTGCGCGTTTGCTATAGTCGAGTGCAGGCCCGATTAATCCCCCACGGCCTGTGTAGGCATCGAGCATGGCACCCAGATGCAGGTCCTTGCCCATGGGGAAGAGCGTTTCCGTCTGGAAGTACGCACCCAGATTCTTGCGAATGCCTACATCGCCGGTGAATCGGATGGCAGGGTCATTCACGCCTTGGGTAAACCGGCGCAGCTTCAGTACTCGCACGCCAAAGGCGCCAAACTTCACATTCTCCAGCTCGATGCGGTCCCCGGGGTAAAATGATCCGCCGGAGACAGCAGCGCTGGGGACTTCCGGGCCAGGCTCGTTTAGAAAAATTTCCGCCTCGGTGAAGCGTATGTGTTTCTGGGAGCCGCTAAAGCTTTTCCCGGTGATGATAAAGGGCGGCGCGCCTACGCGGAAATCTTCCGAGGCGAACTCCTTCTTGTCGGGGAAGTACGTCAACTGGCGGCAGACGAGGCGAAAGCCGAGCTGTGTCACGCGCACATTACCCGTGGCCACGGCCTTTCCTTCCGCCTGGAAATACGCTATCTCATCGGCCTCGACATTGAAGTCGTCGTGCGTCAGCACGGCGTTGCCACGAAAGTAGCTGGCCTTGAGGGCCGAGTCATAGAAATTCTCGGATGCCGTAATTTGGGGCGCGGCGGCGCGAAGTAGAGCGCTTGGCAGCAGCGTGGCACCGAGGAGGATAATCAATGCTATGAGTTTTCGCACCCGCAGACTATGGAAAGCGATCGCGCGGGAAACAAGTTATTTTGCAGCCAAGTTCAGCCAAAACGGAGATTAGCCACGGGGTATTGTAGTCGGAGCGTCTCTCGTAGGTAGCCAGACCGTCCCGGTCTGGTCGCTGTGGCACTGGGCGTCGCTACATCGTCCCAAGTGTTACGTTCAAGCTTGCGGTGCTTTTCTGAGGGCAACTGCCAGGGCGAGGCCCAGTGCATTCAGTCGTTGGAGGCTTGTTGTGTCGCACTGAATGCAGGTTCCATGCGCGGTGAAGCCCAGCAAAAGTGCAAGGTTGTGCGGCTCATCCGGTATGGGAGCAAGGAGCACGCCACCCGGGTTCATCGTCATGAGCCAACCCGGTAACTTGTGCTTGAAGGTCGCGTGTGCCACATCTTCTAACAGGATGGGCTGGTCACCCTTGCTTGCGAGGGCGAGTGCATCGAGGTCGTTCTCGTCGAAGCTCAGCTTATGCACCAAGCCCGTCGCATGAGGACCGATGCCCGCAGTAGCGAGGAACAAGCTCTGCTCCCCGCGTCTGCGAAAGAGGAAAAGATCGCTCAGCTCGAAGCCGTGTAGAATGCTGCTCAGCACTGTTAACTTTACCTCGTTTAGATCCAGTGGATACTCCGCCAGCAGGGCGCTGATGCGCTGCAGTCCTTCCAGCAATGGGCTTGTGGACATTGATCGATCCGCGTTGTCCATGTCAGTGGGGCAGGGCCGAAGGTTTCTTGCTGGCTGCGCGAGGCTTTCGTTTCGGCGCACTCTCCACCAGGGGCAGCAGCAGCGTAAAAGTAGTACCCTTGCCACTCGAGGTTTGAAAACTAATCGTCCCACCATGGGATTCCACGATGGATTTACAAATCGCAGACCCAAGTCCGGTGCCGGATTCCTTGCCCCGAGTTACGAACGCATCCCAGAAATGATTGCGAATCTCTTCAGGTATCCCGGGGCCATCATCGGCCACAGTTATCCGGGCGTGAGCATTCTCGGCGACTGCCGTTATCGTAATATTCCCTGGCTTGTCACCAATAGCCTCTATCGCATTGCCTACCAGATTTTGGAACACCCGCTGGAGCTTCATCTCCTCGCCAGCAACCATCATGCTTGGCACTTCTATGCTGATCTTCACCTTGCTGCTCTGAAAGTAGGGTGAGTTCAGCGCCTGAAAATGGGCGAATACATCATGGAGATCGAGGTGGCTGATGCGCAGGGTTTGTTGTCCCTTGCTAAATTCCGCAATCTCAGCGGCCATCTCCAGCATACGGCTCACTTGCTCCGTAATGTTCTTCGAGTAACGGCGCGTCTTCTCATCCTTGTGGTCCTGCTCAATGAGCTGCGCACTCAAGCTTATCAGACAAAACGGATTCTTAAAGTCGTGGATGATGGTATTCATCATCGCGCCTATCATCGCCATCTTCTCCTGCCGTAGCATATCCTGCATGAAGGTCTGCGTCGTCTCGTGCAGGTGTTTGATGATGCTCTGGAGCAGATTGCTGATAGGCCCAGGCATCTCATTTAGGTATTCAACCAGCGACTCTCCGGGGATCTTGACAATCACGGTATGCCCGACTGCCACTGCCTTGAGTGAACGGGCATGCCCTGTCAGTACGCCTATCTCGCCGAAGAAGTCCCCCGTCCGCGAGTAGCTCACCGTACGAAACTTCCCGTCCACCATCCTTTTCACGAAAGAAACCTCACCCTCCAAGACCAGATAAAGACCATCAGACGCAGTGCCCTCCTCGAAGATGACCCCCTCGTGCTCATACTCCCTGCGGATAGCATCCCTTCCCAGAGTTCCCAGTCTTTCAGACAGGAGTTTTTCGATGGCGGCTGGTGTTAACGAAGACATTTACGATAGGTGGAGGCGCTGAATCCTGCATGGCTGTGCGACAGCGCATTGTGTTACAAAATGGTACCGTTCCTCGGTCCAGTCGAGGAAAAATAATCCTAATAACGGCAGGTGAACCGTGGCTTACACACAATCCGCAACCTACACAAGTCGTGTATGTAGGTTGATGGCAGACATTAACCTACACACAAGTGGCGTGCGTGACCTGACGGATGCCGTTGACCCTCGCTCGAGTTGCGTACGTGACCCAAAGTCAGTCTTTGGCCCTCGCACAAGTTGTGTACGTGGCCCAAAGTCAGTCTTTGACCCTCGCACAAGTTGTGTACATGACCCAAAGTCAGCCATTGACCCTCGCACAAGTCGTGTGCGTGACCCAAAGTCAGCCATTGCCCCTCGCACAAGTTGTATACGTGACCCAAAGTCAGTCATTGGCCCTCGCACAAGTTGTGTACGTGGCCCAAAGTCGGTCTTTGACCCTCGCACAAGTTGTGTGCGTGACCCAAAGTCAGCCATTGACCCTCGCACAAGTTGTGTACGTGACCCAAAGTCAGCCATTGACCCTCGCACAAGTTGTGTACGTGGCCCAAAGTCAGTCTTTGACCCTCGCACAAGTCGTGTGCGTGACCCAAAGTCGGTCTTTGACCCTCGCACAAGTTGTGTACGTGACCCAAAGTCAGCCATTGACCCGCTACAACAAGCTGGTGTCTTTCATTCTTGTATCTTTTTGCCCATTTTTGCGGCTTATCCATTTAATAGGTCCAGCAAGTGAGATGCGCCCAATGACTTCCAGATGAACCGTTCCCCACACGTATCTGCGATTTGGCATTGCCGAACTGCAATTGTCCTGTTTGTTTCTCAGCTTAACTTTGCCTGGGTGGCGGAATGGCAGACGCTGTGGACTTAAAATCCACTGACCGAAAGGTCGTACGGGTTCGATCCCCGTCCTAGGCACCAGTATTTTTGCAGACACTCTGGGACAAAGGTACAGGAGCACAAAGTTAGAAAGCCAGAAGACCAAACCAGAAGACTCACAGTCATAAGCATTGCGTGAACGTCTAGTCCGTACCGCTCCATCAATTCGATTCTGTGCCGCTACACAACACCGATGTACATCGTCGCGATCCCACAGTTTCTCGGTGCCATAAACAGCATACAATTCGAGTTTGCCTAGCAGCTCACAAGGCGAGACAATGAATCGATGTTAGGAATTACGAGAGGGTTATATATTATAGCGCTAGGGATACTTACCGGATGCAGCTCATTACCCACAGCTCAGTCCACTGGACACGATGCGGTGAATGCTGCTGTCATACTGGCAGAGTGGCCCGTGGTGGAGACTGCGGTGGTACAGATGCCATCAATGGATTCGGCGCGTACCGCGATTCAGGGATTATCCGGGCGCACCCGCGAGGGAGTAAGTGCTTCGGTCTTTTCTCAATGGCAGGCCGGTGCGGATTCGCTTATCGTGGCTTGGAGTGGAGGGCGAACAGAGCAGCGGTGGCAGCCCCATTACCCACACTATTCCACATCGCTGGAAGATCATGACGCTCTGTTTTTGTTGCGGACTCAAGCGATGCCCGAAATGGTTTTGGAATCTGAGTCAGGCCAGTGGAAGGCTGAAGCGGAGATTCTCTATGCGAATATTACAGCAGTGGAAGTGCGCCATCGTGAGGGCTCGGCGGTACTCATTGATTCGAGGGATGGTGGATGTTTGCTGATTTTGACCGATTCTTTGGATGAGGCACTTCTCCTTCGGAATGGGCTAATGCAATTGGCTGGGTTGAGACAGAAATGAGTCCAGACGCAGCCAATCCGAAGCAGTCTGTAACGGGAAATTGCTCTGGTGCCGCTGTGGCCTTTCATGGGGGCTCATTCGATCCAGTCCATTTGGGGCATCTCATCATGGCGCAAGATGCATTCGAGCAATTCGACTTGGAGCGGGTTTACTTTATCCCAGCGGCGCAGAATCCGCTGAAAGCGAATGCCCCGGGGGCATCCTTTGTAGACCGTGTGAATATGCTGCGCCGTGCAGTGGCTGGAGATAAGCGATTTGATGTGCTGGAACTGGAGCAACAACTACCTTCGCCCAGTTACACGCTGCAAACGGTGGAGGCATTGCGCGTGTTGATGCCCGGGAAACGCTTCTACTGGATCATCGGTAGTGACCAGCTCAGAGACCTGCACCGCTGGCATCGCATTGGAGTGTTGGTTCAGCTGGTGGAATTTATCTGTGTAGCCCGACCGTGTGACCCGATGGAACTACCACCGATCGATGGGTTGCGTGTTCATTCACTCAAAGCTCACCAAGTGGATATAAGCTCTACAGAAATCCGCAGGCGAATCCATGGTGGCATGCCAGTTGACTTTTACCTCCATCATGGAGTATTTACTTACATTAATGAATTACGTCTCTACACCAGTTAAAGCCGAATGAAACAACAGCCCGCCTCCGCATACTCTCTCGAAGCGCAGATTCGCGCCTGTTGCCAAACCCTCGACGACAAGAAAGCAGAGAACCTAAAAGTACTCCATCTTGGCGATCGTTCATCCCTCACGGAATACTTTCTCATCGCTACCGGGACCTCCCAGCCGCACTTGCGCGCCATTCGCGTAGCACTGGAGGATACCATGCAGCGGTTGAACTCTTCAGTTATCGGCGTGGACTCAGACCCGCACAGCGGCTGGGTTGTAGTCGATGTAGGCGACTTCATGGTGCATGTTTTCACCCGGGAAGTGCGCGATGTCTATAAACTGGATGTACTCTGGCGCGATGCCGACGATGTAACTGCTGCCATGCTCGCACCGGAATCAAAACCGGAAGCGGTTGCGCCCGGGGTTATCAAACCAGCCAAACGCAAGCCCGCAGCGAAAGTTGCAGCGACCGAAGATGCCGCGATAGCCGAGTCCAAGCCCAAGCGTGCACGAAAGACAGTCGCAAAGGCCCCCGAAGCTGTTTCAAAGGGAGATACTGCGGCGAAAACGGTAGCCCCAAGGAAATCGCCAGCAAAGAAGGTCACTGCGAAAAAGCCATCGGTGAAGAAACCGGCTGCGAAGAAGCCAGCAGCACCGCGTACAAAAAAGCCAGCTATAGAATAGTCGGAGTAATACGTACGCAGACAGTGGCAGAATGAACGCACCTACTGTGCAGTGGGGAACGGATAGGTATGGGTCGCGCTGTTGTCGCTGCATAGAGATGCTCTCACCTCTACCACAGTCCCTCTTGGGTACATCCTAATTCCGGGTCTTGCTGGATTTCCTTTGTTTCGTGCTGACTTCAGGATGTCTAAACTTATCGGTAACATGCCTCCGAATTCCCTCATCCATTTCCTCAGTGGACACGGGTTTCTGATCGTGCTTTAAGTATTACCTACCGCATCCCGCGGACGAACCCGCCATACGCTGTTTAAGCAGTCCAGAGAGGCAGGCCTTTATGTTCTCCAAATGGATCACTTGCGGGGTTCAGGGTTCACCTCGTCCTGTTCACGAATACCGCGTTCCACTAAAATTCGTAAAACATCCCTGAAGTCGCCCGTTGCTGGCCCTTGTCGATGGTTTTGCCTACGATGCTGTTGTAGTTGTACTCCCAAAGGAACATTACACCGAGGCGGTTGGTAATCTTTGCTTCCAGCTTGGTCGAGATGTCGAGAGTCCAGTTCATGGAGTTCTGAGGTTCGATGGAGTAGCGGGCTTCTTCTATGAAGGAGACCTTGTCAGTGATCTTGTAGCGGAAGTCCTGAAAGGCGGTGGTCATAAACTTCCAGCCGGTGGTCTGCTGCTCGACGCTAAGGTACTTTGCGGTGATTGCCGGGGTGAATGAGGCTTCGATTCGGGCGGTCTTAATGAACTTCCAGCCCATGCCCAGGTTCTGATCGAGGTCGTGATCGAGTTGTTTTACCGCATCCCGCTGATAGCGAGTGTTAAGTTGAACAAAGACGCGGTCTGCCCAGTTGTGGCGGTAGCGGAAGTTTCCACTATACGTATCGCGGTTGATGACCGCAGGTTGGTTTTCAGCGGATTGCCAGCCATAGTCCCAGCGGGCTTCGGCGAGGAGTTCGCTCGTATCTGCCATCTTGCGCTCTGTAGTGAAGCGCAGGGTAAAGTCCTTGCGGCTGGCCTCGGCACTTTGCCAGACATAACCAGCGCTGAGGCGAGACTTCCAGTTTTCCAGCAGGTGAAAGGCGCGTAAGAATCTTATTACCCGGTTTTCCAGCCACCAGGGAAGGGGTTCTGCTGCGGGGTTCGATCCTGCGGGAGCCGCAGCCCCATCTGCTGGTGACTCCGTGGTGTCCTCAACAGCAGGGCGTGCATTCGAGGCTTGCTCCGCAGACTGCGATTCCGAGGCAGATGGAGGCGGTACTATAGTGGCCACAGGCGAGGGGGGCATTGAGGGTGCCTCATTGTCCTTAACTACTTCGGCATCAGCACTATTTACTTTGATCTCGCCGAGGATGTCGGCCTTAAAGAAGAGGTAGCCTTCTTCAGTTCGTAGATAGGAGCCGGTGAGGCTGTCGCCATTCTTAAACACCAGCTTCTCCGCCAGCAACAAGCCAGGTGTAATTAGCACTAAATAGAGCAGACAAAATCGCACAGATTTCATGGTTCGCAGTGGTTCTAGTGACAGCCTGTCCAATTCCAAGGTTATTTAGCAATTTAAAAAATAGAAAGTACGCATCCCGCTTCTATAGCCTGAAGATTTATTCTCATAGTAGCACCACTCGCGACTTGATTTGAGTAAGGTGAATGGCATAACGTGACCCTACTTCATTATGTACGAGTCCGACACGCCTTCCTTTTCCGTTCTGGACCTGATCTTAACCTCGTATCCATTCTGGCTTGGAATAGTACTTCAGATAGTCTGCATCGTACATGCAGTGCGCACTGGGCGTCCGTTCTATTGGTTCTTCATCATCTTTTTCTTCAATCTCATCGGTTGCGCGGTTTACTTCTTTCTCGAAATACTTCCGGACTTGAAGCGGGGTGACTTCAGCTTTGGTGGAACTAAGTTTAGACGCTTTAGGAAACCGAGTGGGCGGGAGATTAAACGGCTCGAACAGACAGCCGAGTATGCCGCGACCGTGCAGAATCGCATGCTTGTGGCCGATGCCTACCTTCAGGTCGGGCGCTTTCAGGAGGCATACACGATCTATGACAATTGCCTCGGCGGGGCCTATCGCGACGACCCCGCGCTTCTCTGGGGAATCGCGCAGAGTGCGATCCCTTTGGCACGCCCCGAGGAGGCCATCAAAGCCCTGGACTGTCTGGACTCTCAGCGATGGAGCAACTACCACAAGGAGCGCACGCTCCTGCGGGCTCGTGCGCTTCAGGCGCTGGGAAAGCTGGCCGAATCCCGTACCCTTTACGAGTCCATACTTCATGGGTTCTCCGGTGAGGAAGCGCGCTGTCACTACGCCTTGTTACTTAAGGAAAGCGGGCAGATCGAGATGGCTCGCACCGTCTTTCAGCAGATTGTTGACGATACCCGCCGCATAGGTGGCTCTTATAAATTGCGTGAAAAACCGTGGATGGTCATCGCCAAGAGGGAGCTAGCCACACTAGCCAAGTCATAAGCGTATGGTTTCCCTTTCCACAGGCCGATAAGCCACAACACCTATTGGGATGAAAGCTCACAGCGTCGCAGAATTACCCGGCTTGTACGGGCCCATCACAGTCTCGGAGTTATTACTGCAAAAGATATGGGCGCAGCGGGAGTTCTCGCAGGATCACCTTGCCACGAACGAAGGCCAGTCACTCGAGATTATCCATCCCGGTCGATGGAACAGGCAGGAAGGGCCGGACTTCCGGGGCGCGGAGCTGAAGATTGGCGGTGAGATTCGCCGGGGCGACGTGGAGGTGCATTTCCACATGAAGGATTGGGCTGCACATGGTCATGGGACGAACCCGGAGTTTCGCGATGTAGTGCTGCATGTCGTCTTGTTTCCGCCGCAATCACTCGCCAGCCCGGCGATGACTGAAGGCGTGAACGCCATCCCTGTCTTTGTACTGCTGCCTCACTTGCTCCATGACATTGAGGAATATGCAAACCTCGACAGTCTCGGTGCCTTTGAGGAGATTATGGCCCGCGCCGCCGTATGGCTCGAGTACCCCGAGCATGAGCGCCGGGCACGCCTGCGCGAGAAAGCACTTACCCGGTGGAACCAGAAGGTGCGCTTTGCCAGTAGCCGGCTGGAGTCATCCTCGTGGGAAGCTGTCTGTCACCAGTATGCCATGGAGGTCCTCGGCTATCGTCGCAATCGCGCTCCAATGAGCAACCTCGCCACGCGTTTCCCACTGGACCGTTTCGCCCAGGGAGAGTTGACTCCGGACGCTCTCTTTACTGCTGTAACTGGCTGGAAACTCGCGGGGCTGCGCCCTGCCAACCATCCCCGGCACAGGCTTGTCCAGTATTTACAGTGGACTGCCGCTGCTCCGAACTGGCCATTACGGATGCGCACCTACTCCTGGGAAGATAGCATGTCCGATAGCGCGATGAGCACCGCCGCCTTTCGCAGTGCCCACCGACTCACTGAGAAACGGTGTATGCTGGCAGATAAATTGACCGGTGGGGCACTCTCCGGAAGCAGACTGGATACACTGGTTTGCGATGCGCTCCTTCCCCTTCTCGCTGCGGTAACAAACAATCCAGCCCACTTCGAACCCTACTGGCTCCACTGGTTCGGTGGCGACGTACCCGATGCCTATGGCGAGTTCTTACGAGCCTCCTGCCTCTTGCCCTCTCGCGATTACCCTAAGAGTAATGGGTTGCTACAGGGCGTGTTGCAGGTGTTCTTGGAGCAACCTGTCTGCGGGTAGTTTGTATTGTCAGGTAACCCTATATAGCCATTGATACGTCAAGAGTCATAGGAGTGGGTTGCGGAGCGTCCGGGACCCTTGAACGTGTCGTGATAGCAGATCCATGGATACACAGGATTATATTAGACGGGGCATTCGTTGACTTTGTTGCCTTAAAGGTCATTCTCTGCGTAGCCTTCGCTGCTTAATTGTCTATTTACTGACTGCCATTATGTCTGGTTCGGTTAGCACAAAGCTTTATATTATATACGGACTACTCGGGGTTCTTGTCATTACTGGCGGGCTCGGCGTGTATTATTATACTACTACACCACCGGATGTTGCTACGGAGCAAGGAAGCCTGCACGAAACGGTGCTACCTGAGCCGAGTGTTGTGGATTCTGTGCACATCACGAAACGAATAGCGGATAAGCTGGTGCTTGCGCCCCTTGTGCATGAAGGTTCCATTGCCGATGCTGTATTGTCCGATGCTCTCTACGTGGCGGAGCATGGGGATGCGGTAAACGATCCGGTGGCTCTCCTTAAGGCTGCTTTGCTGCTTAAACAGTCAGAGAAACTATCAGAACTATCTCCGGTATTGGCACGAGTACGAACGCTGTTTGCAGAAGAACCGGAGCAATTACCAGCAGATACAACTCAAACTACCAGTAGCTATCCCCATTGGTTATTCAGCTACACGCGCTACTGCTTACAGGAAGGCGAGCAGCCACCCTCGCTACGCATCGTGCTCGCTGAATGGATGGACAGTATGCCGGATGCCCCGAGTCTACAGAATCACCGGGACTATCTTGCTCTCGGCAGGCAATTAATTGCTGAAGCACTTCCGGTACTGCCACCGGCGGAGACTGCTGCCGCGCTCAAATACGCTATCGCACGGGAACGGGATTCATTAGATTTCGCTGAGCTAGATCGCTTTGTGTCACTGTTGAGTCAGGCGACCACTATGTGGCAGAGTAGTCGTGCTTACCCGGAAATTGCGAGCGTTCTCGCAGCGGTTGACGAATGGGTCGCGGCTGTGCTTGCCGCAGCCGACAAGCCGAAGTCCCAGGCCATACAGTTCGCCGCACAAGTAGCCGGGGTACAAGCCACCTATTTTGAAAGTCGGCGAGACTTTACCAAGACTGCTGACGCTGCTGCCAGGGAAGCAGCGCTCTGGCGGGAGTTACTCAAAGGGAATCCAAACGACACGCGCGCTCACCACTCGTTGCGAGTGGCACTGGTCGGCCGTGCAGGCGCGGCACTCGCACTGCGCCAGCCTGCCACAACTGAGGCTCTGTGCCAGGAAGCCCTTGGGGATAATTCCCTCGATTTTGCCGTAACTCAACCCGAGAGCGCGGCACGCTGCGAGACTCTCTTGGGCAGGGCCATGATCCAGCAGGGGAAGTCCGCCGGGGCGATCATCCACTTGCAGAGCGCCCGCTCCCTCTACGAGAGTTTGCTGGGAGCAAGCGGAGTGGATGACCAGAGAGCCATCCGCAATACCCTCGCCGATATAGATTTGGACAATGGTCGCGCTCTATTGGAAGACGGCAAGTTTCAGCAAGCCATTGCCCCGCTGGAACAGGGTCTGGCTGTTCGCCGCAGTAGCCTCGATGCCCAGCCAGAGAACACCCGCCCAAACTTGGAACTCGCGCGGCACTATGGTCGGCTTGCCGAGGCCATGGAGAAGTCTGGCAACCGCGAAGGTGCGGCAAATGCCCTGCGCGAGAAGCTCCATTTCGAGGAGCTTGCAGCCGCACACTCCTTTCGAGCTGAGGCCATCCAGACGGAGATGGCCCGCACACGCGCGTGGCTGGCACGACTCCTCGGCAGTGGCGGTAAGAGCGGTGCCGTGATAGAGCAGCTCGCTGAGCGGTATCGTTTACTCGGCCAGCAAGTAGTCAATCACCCGGAAGATACGAAGGCACAGACGGTGTGGCTGGAGGCTCTTGGCGAACTCGGGCGCACACGCTTGGCAACGGATTCCGCTGGCGGACTGGCGGGGGATTTCCTTTTCGCTCTGGAAACGCTCGAAGCGATCCCGGAGAATGCTATCACTGCCGGGGCATCGTTCCCTTTATTAAAGATACGCCTCTTTTGGTTGCAGTCCACGCTCCTAATTGACGCCGGTCAACCTGAGGCCGCAGCTCAAGCCATCACCCGGGCCAGTGCGCTTCTTAACTCACTCCATGGAAATCTCGCACTCTCCACGGCAGAGCGCGCCATCGTAGCTGAAGCCCTCTGCGAACGCGGGGAGACACTGCTCACGGCCCGCAGCATACGCGAGGCTTACCAGGCCTTCACCCAGGCGCGTACTTTTCTCGAACCGACAGGTAACACGGCAACCGCACAGGCTTACCCTGAACTGCGCGCACGTATTCTGGCGAAGCTTGGGCATATCCAGCTCTTGCGCGGTCACGCCGAGCCTGCACTGGAGCTTCTAGCACAGGCAGCACTAGCGTTGGATGTCCTTGGCCCCACCCCGGAAAAGGCTGAAATGGAGCTGGAGACGAATGCGCTACGCGGTGAAGCTCTTGCGAGCAGTGGTGATGTTAGTGGCGCTCTTGATGCCTACACTCGAGCCCTTGCTCAGGCTGAAAAACTCTGGGGAGAACAACCGGAACAGGATGAGCGGCGTCTGCGCCTCGCCGATATATGGCATGGCAAGGGCAGTGCGCATGCACAACGGGCGGAGTTCCCCCAAGCCGTGGATGCCTACCGGCGGGAACAGCTCTATCTCTTAACCATTGCCCGGTTCGAAGCAGATACCGGTAAACTCGCACTTCCCCTCATCCGCAACTACCGTACGCTGGCCGATTGTCAGTTAAAACTAAACACACTGGATGCCTTGGCCGACGCTTCCCGGTTGGTGGACTCGGCAGAAGCACTGCTTAAGCGCTTACCGGAGAGCCGCCAACAACAGTCGGATATTCAGGAACAACAGGTCTATCTGCACAGGACACTGGCGCAGGTACGCGCTTCGGAGAAACGTTTCCTCGAAGCCGACACCGAGATACAAAAAGCCGTCAAGCTCGCGGGAAATTCTAAACTTTTCTCCGCCACCGAAGATGAGCGGGGACGTCAACTCATCGGCCAGCTCTGGCTGGTGACTGCGGATATTCGCGAACAATCTGGCGACATGCCTGGGATGGTCACTGCGCTGCAAGATGCCTTTCACTCACTAAACCAAACCTCCAGTCGCACTGCCCCCGGCCTGAGTTCCTCGGCCAGTGACCCACGGATAATCGCGGAACGCATTGCCAGCTACTTCGAGCGGCAGGCGCAGCCCGAACGCGCCTATCCCTGGCGTTACGAACAGCGCAACCTTGCCACCGCACTCCTTCGCGAATACCCAAAGCACCGAGCCCTCGTACTCGACTGCATCCGTCTCGAAACCACACTCTCCCATCTCGCCCAGCTCCAGCGACAATTCGTCGAAGCAGAAGCGCACCTCAACGAAGCGCTTGCATTAATAGACCGCGCTCGCGACCACCAACCCGCTTCCACCGAACTTGTCCCCGAAGAGCTGCACACGCTCCGCCTTCTCGCCGACCTGCATGAAGAGAATGGCGACCTCGCCGAAGCCATCAATAGCTACGAAGACTGCTGGCGTGTCTATGACCAGAAGCTACCCAGTATCCGCCAATTACCAGCCGTGCGCATCGAGGCGCTCGAAGCCCTACTCGGACTGACCCGCACAGCGAGCAAAGACAAGAACCTCTCAGGGAAGAAAACAACAGCACTGGCGGAAGCCCGTAAGCTCCTCGACGAATTATATAACGACGTCACACTCGCCCCCGAAGAACGGTCACGTATCGATCGCTTGCAGAGTGAGTTAGAGCGGGTGCCGCAGGTTAAATAGAGGCATCACCGACGGTCGATTCTACCGCTGCCTCGACAACTTCCTTTACTTTACCTCGTCTCCACCAACACAATCGGGAACTTGTGTGAACCGAAGCTCACGGCAAAGCTCTGGTTTTGCCGGGCATCGACGCGGAGATTTAAGTTCAAGGCGAGGGAGCGGTCGCCATTGGCAAAGGTTGCCATGATCATGTTATTCTCCAGCTCCAGTTTACCGCCGGTGGGGTTATAGAGGGTGACGAGTGCCCAGCGTTCGCCAAGCTCGTTGCTCATGGGAGTAGCAGCGACCATGCGGAACTGGCTGGGCTCGGGTCCGTAGCGGTTTGGGTTGGGAAACTGGATGTCGGCCAGTTGCGGGATAGGGTCGTCTATACGTATAACTTCCGACGCTTGCGTAGGCACGGAACTCGATGGCACTTTGACTGCGGCGACGAGGGTACCTGCAATCAGTAGTCCTAAAACAAGGGTATGTAGCGGTTTCATCACTTATCATGAACCCCGCAGTGCTGGAGTAGTTTCAGCGGAACAATGGTGGCATAGGCTGAAGCCTGATAGCTCCACATGGCTGGCTAACTATGCGCGTTCAATCTACACTGCTGGCCAGGGGATACCAGGAGCTTCGAGCTGCACCATCCGTGGCTAGTTATCGCAATCCCAAGCATACAATTACGCCCTTCTGCCATCTTAAATCTGCTTTCTGCCTTCTGCAATCTGCCGTTCACAGTTCCACCGCAACCGGTTCGCCTCGCCTAAAGAAGTAGACTTCACGGAATCCCTTATTCTTTAGCAGATCGATTGTCTCGGGGAAGAACTGGCCGACGCTGTTTGGGTTGTGGGAGTCTGAACCGAGAGTGAGTCGGTTGCCAATCGCGGCGGCCCAGTCCAGTATGATCGGGTCGGGATGAATCGTCTTACAGGACTTGATTCTGCCGCTGGTATTGACCTCAATACAGACTTCATGGGTCTTAGCGGTTTCAAGAAATAGTTGAATGGCAGCTTTGTGTTCAAGGGGATCGAAATGCTGAACCGTACCATAGATGCGGATCACGTCCGGGTGGGACAGCGTATGGTATCGCCCGGACATCGCTGCCAGGGTAAGGTGTGCGAAGTAACTTTCAATCTTCTGCGAATCCGTAGTCCGCTTATTTTCCCGCAGCCAGCGCTGATAGGCTGCCTGGGTATGATGCAATGAGCCCAGAACGACATCAAAAGGCCAGGCATCAAGGGTATGGTACATACCTGTCATGATCTCCCCATCAGGAAATATCTCGGCCTCTATACCGCAGAGTACTTCGATGCCTAATCCCGAACCTTCCATTCGGGCCATCTCAACCATGCGGAAATACTCCGGCAACTGCTCTGCCTTCATACGAATCGAGCTCCCACCAAACCCATCCGTGCTCATGGGAATATGACAGGTGAATGTAAGAAGATTTATGCCCTTCCGCGCTGCGGCATGAACATATTCCCTTGGCTCACCCGTGGCGTGACCACAGAGCGGCGTATGTAAATGACAGTCAACCAGCATTCCGATTCCTCAAGCAAGCAATAGCAATGGTGAGCACTATGAATGGAAACAGGTGTGATGACAATCTGTTTCTCCAAACGATTTACAATTGTGTAAATCAAGCAACTATGCGGCGTTTCAGTACGGCTTAGAATCCCTTGATCCCTTCATTGATCCATTGCATGAACTCGAAACTAAAAAATCTCAGTGACAGGTAGCCACTTTTTGCATTCAAACGGTAGTGATGCTGTCGCTAGTAACCAGTGGTGCCCTCCAGGGAGTTGAAGCTCTGCCCGTTCAGGTAGAGGTGAATGCCTATGAATCGGGGGAACCGAGGACGGTCATCGTTGGGTTACCCGACGCTGCGGTGAAGGAGTCGAGTGACCGGGTGTTGTCATCGCTGACGAACAGCGGCTACGCCTTCCCGATGACGCGCAATACCATCAACCTCGCTCCGGGTGATTTGCGCAAAGAGGGTCCATTCTACGATTTGCCAATCGCGTTGGGTATTCTAATCGCCACTGAGCAAATGCGTTCCTCCATCATCGGAGACTACTTAATCGCTGGTGAACTCGGGCTGTCTGGAGAGCTTCGCCCGGTCAAAGGCGCTTTGGCCCTGTCACTTCTAACACGCAAGCTCGGGAAAAAGGGCCTGATTCTGCCACTAGCTTCGGCTAAGGAAGCCGCGCTCGTTGAGGGCGTGGCCGTATATGGGGTCAAGTCGCTGGACCAGACCTGTCAGTTCCTTCAGGGCGACTTGATGTTATCTCCAGTCCCTTCCCCGCTACCGGAATTGCGAGCCGCGGCACCGAAAGCCTATGAAGTGGATTTTAGCGAGGTTAAGGGGCAGAGCGCATTGCGAAGAGCTGTGGAAGTAGCAGTAGCCGGCGGACATAATCTATTAATGATCGGCTCGCCTGGCTCGGGGAAATCGATGGTGGCGAAGCGCATCCCCACGATTATGCCGGAACCGACGCTCGATGAGTTTCTAGATATTCTCAACATATACTCTACGGCGGGCATATCCCAGAATGGGGAAATGAGTAGCTTTCGCAGGCCTTTCCGCTCACCTCACCATACGATATCGGATGTCGGCCTGCTGGGCGGTGGTACCATCCCAGGCCCTGGAGAAATCTCTCTCGCCCACCATGGCGTGCTGTTTCTTGATGAGTTACCCGAGTTCAAGCGTTCCGCGCTCGAAGTGATGCGGCAACCCCTTGAAGACGGAGAAGTGACTATATCGCGCAGTGCGGGAAAGATTACACTGCCCAGCGGCTTTGTTCTGGTCGCGGCTATGAACCCGTGCCCTTGTGGCTATCTCGGCGATAAGCGCCGCGAATGCCGTTGCACTCCCGTGATGATTCAGCGCTACAGGTCACGCGTAAGTGGTCCGCTACTCGATCGTATCGACATCCATATCGAGGCCCCCTCGCTACCCATAGAAGCACTTCGCAATGAACAACCCGGGGAGTCATCCAGTGCGATTCGCGAGCGTATCAAGCAAGCCAGAGTCCGGCAACATGCCCGCTTTGTCAAAGAGCCCGTACGCTGCAATGCACGAATGAACCACGCCAAGATTCGACAGTATTGCCAGATAAAGGCAGATTCCGGCGCTCTGCTTCAACAGGCCATGGAGCAACTGAATCTCTCGGCCCGCGCCTACGACCGCATCCTGAAAGTCGCCCGCACCATTGCAGACCTCGCAGCGAGCCCGGACATTGAGAGCAATCATCTACTGGAAGCGATCCAGTACCGCAGCCTCGATAGAAATCTATTCTATTGAGTCCGTGGTTCTGCTGTTGTCGCATCCCCTTTGCTAATCGGCAGTTCCTTGTTTCGCTACCGGGACGAATCCGTCTCAGTTTCGGGACGTGCATGTAAATTAGTGGTCGGGTTGAACCGAGTACTTGGCGAAATCATCGCATCATAAGTCATTGGTATTCGGTAACATAGCACGCTGTACCATGAGTTGGCATGATGACTGCTAAAGTATAGGCATAACAATCATACATTAACCTAAAAACCACCATAGACGCCATGATTATACTAACAGCAACGACCTTCATCATTATTTACCTGTCATTGTTCATGTTCGAAACCTACGGGAAAGAGAACATCGGTAAGTAAACTCGCCACGCGACATGCGGTACCTCAATCAAACCGCATGTCCGCTCATAAACTTACCTGCACGCCACATAAATTTCAGTTAATTTAGTGTTAGAGTAGCATAGCAAAGAGAGAAAATAGCGATTATCTCAGGAACGGGGGGCTCTTCAACAGTGGGGAGCCCCTTTTTCTTGAGTACACCTCAATGCTAAAAGATACACAGGCACAAAAAAGCCGGAATTACTTCCGGCTTTTTCTACAAATTAACTAGTGTGACGATTTATTTGTCGCCGTCGTCGCCGATGGCCTCAACAGGACAGCCCTCAAGTGCTTCCATGCACTGAGCAATGCCTTCTTCCGACGAAGGTTGATTGAACACGAAGGAGTAGCCTCCATCGTCGTTGCGTTTAAAATAGTCTGGAGCAGTTTCGCGGCATAGGTCACAGTCGATGCACTGGTCATCAACAAAGAATTTGCCGGTTGCGTTTTCAGGGAAGCGGTTGGATTTATCGGCCATAGGGCTTATATGAAAAAGAGGGTTGGTGGAGTCAAGCGGAATGCTTTACTTGTTTAAGTGAAATGACAGCTAGGCGCCAGAAGGTTTTGAGAAATCTACGGCTGGATCATCTAGAATACCTTTGAGCGGGAAATACCAAGGATAAAAGGCGGCTCCTGTGAAGCCAAACTGTTCGCGTGTGAAGTCATAGAGGTACCAGCCTGATTCACCGGCGGTGCCATTTTCAAAGACGTAGACCCATTCGCCACTAGAATAGACGAAAACAAAGGGATAATAGCCGTCGTAGAGAAACCCTAGCTTGAAGTTAAATACGAAGCCACCTTCGTAGTCCACTGTTTCACCTGCGGTAAGAAAAATGGACACAGGCACAGGCGCAGTACCTTCCTGAGTAATAGTGAGATAGGCGCTCGCGGCATTAATAACAGCGGTTCGCTCTGGTCCACTATTAGCCGCAACGGTATAATCGAAAGACTCATTGCCAAACCCACTGCTCTTGCTGGCTGTAACCCACTCTACATCAATGTTTAGCGGCCAAAAGCCTTGAGAACTGACGTATGCAGTGCCAGTTCCGCCTTCCTTGGGGAATGTAATTTCCGTTGGATTGATCGAGAACTGCGCATGAGCAATTCCAGCGTATAAAATAAAGGAAAGACCAAGTAATAGTTTTGATGACATACGGGGTTGTTGGGGATTCATTAGATTAAAGAAAATCAGCTTGTTTAAAAGGTCAACGCGTATCTGTGGGCGGTGGACAATATACGCAAATATAACAATACGCCCTGCTAGGAGTTCGTATCTTTTGCCGCAGCTCGCCCGATTCTGTCGTTTAGCGTCAACCCCAGACCACTCTGCTGGGGTTGTTCTATCCAGAGTGTACCGTGATTGTTGACGTCGAGTTGATTCAGTAAATGGTAGAGCTGCCGGGCTGCATCGGCGAGGTCGCCATTCTCCGATAGCCAGTAGGTGGAGCAACCAGTTGCCGGCTCCGGATGTGCTGCACGACTAATAAAGATGACCGCATCCCCATCGCGCCAGGGATTCGCGCTGGGATGACTTGTAGGTAAGATGCGAAGGGGTGTACGTGGGCTGTAATGCTGCTCAAGAAGTCCCGGCGCTCGTTGCGCGCTGGACTTTTGCGCAGATGCGGGGCGACGAAGTCGTTGTCCCAGCACAGATTCGATGGTCTCGGGCAGGATTGATCCCGGACGAAGAAGAGTAGGGGAGAGCGGCTCGCATAAGTCTATGATGGTTGACTCCACACCAACTTCACAAGCCCCACCATCAACCAGGTACTGGATGCGCCCCGCCAGACTCTTCGCCACATGCTCGGCTCGGGTCGGAGAGATATAGCCGAATGGGTTGGCACTGGGAGCGGCCAGCGGGATTTTCGCCGCATGAAGTATCTTCCGTATCAAGGGATGTCGTGGTGCGCGTACTGCGACACTATCCAGCCCGGCAGTGACTATTGCAGGCACTTTGCCTCGCTTCGGGAGAACTACAGTAAGTGGTCCCGGCCAGAATATCTCTGCGAGTCGTTCAAATGCCCGGCTCAATACGGCCAAATCTCCCGCCTGCGACACGTCTTCGACGTGGACAATAAGCGGGTCAATCAAGGGGCGTCCCTTAATCTCGAAGATACGACGGCAAGCGGATTCGTTAAGTGCGTCGGCTGCCAATCCGTAGACGGTCTCTGTGGGTACAGCGACAACCTCTCCAGACACTAGTAATTCAGCCACTCGTACCACATCCTCCGCCCGGTCGCCAAATACTTGCAGCGCCGACGTCACAGGGCAGTAGCACAGGCTACTTCATCAAAAGCAGATGACGTGCGCGCTTCACTGCGTGTGTCATGTGCCGATGCTGTTTGGAAGATAGGCCGGTAATACGGCGCGGAAGGATTTTTCCCGTATCAGTTACATGACGGGTGAGTTGCTCTACGTCGAAATGCGTGTAGTCGCTCGGGTTCTTTGACTGAGTAGCTTGAGTGGGCTGTTCCATAGTAATAAACGTTCCATAAAATAGGTCCTACAAATGCGTCGCAAGTAAAATAATTGAAAGGAAGCACGATTTTCTCTAAATGCTGCTGTTACTCGCAGGGTATTCACGGCAATACGCTACATGCTCCTAAACCGATGCGGAAATATAGCTAAACTCATCGCCTATTTCCAGGCCAAGGGCTTCTGCCACGGGTGCGGAGAGATCGGCCAATTCATCATGCACCGCGATGGGGTCAGCCAGGCATACTCGGAAGTCCAGGTGTCTGTTTGCCATGAGACCCGGGCGCGTTGTCTGTTGCGGTTCGTCACTACCCACACTTCGCTCAACGACACCCCGAAGGGTAAGGACGCGAAGGTCACGCACTGTTATTATAGAATCCACCGTGGCGCGGAGCATGGGGCCGGCATCGAAGATATCCACCTCATTTGTCGCCCCGAAGCCCTCTTTCATCAGTAGTCGGTAGGCCGGCTCAGCATTGCGGTGAGGATGACCGATGACGGATTGGGCCTCGGTAGAGAGTGTCGGCGCGTAGATGGGGTGCTTCGGCATCAGGGCCTCTATAAAGTCCTTGTTGCCCAGTCCGCTAATTACATCTGCCGAGAAGAAGTCTTGTTGAAAGAAGTGCCGCCCTATCGCCTCCCAGAACGGCGAGTGTCCATCATTGTCCAGCCAACCCCGTATCTCGGCGATAACCTCCTTGTCGAACCGCTCACGGAACGTGGCAAGGAAGAGGAACCGGCTCAGCGACAACAGCCGCCCCAACCCGCCGGAGCGACAGTCTGGTCGTAGAAACAAGCTGCAAATTTCCGAAGGGCCTTTATGGCTGCGCTTCAAGTGCAGGGTGTTAACCGTCTGGTTCACCCCCACAGGCTTGTACGCAAATGACTCCCCACGAATCTCATAAGTGTAGAACGGGTCAAACCCACCCACGCGTGCCACTATAGCAGATGTTCCCAGAATCGGACCGCCGGAGCCATCAGTGAGTACAAATAGATAATATTCTCCGCCCGGCGCACTGATGCGTGGGTAAAAGGCACGTTGTGACTCGTGCAACCGTTGCTCGATAAACTGTGGGTCATTCGGAAGGGTGGTTAGCTGGTCCCCACTGGCTCGAATGAGTTCCAGAATGCCATCCAGGTCGGAAAGGTGCGACGGGCGAATATGATACATATAGGAGAGTGCGTAATGCGCGTTACAGGACAGTGGATTAGTGTTTCGGACTGTATGGCGTCTATTCTTTCAGGGCGTGTAACGCCCCTTCCGCCACGGCATTCATAAAACTAGTAGCGATGGCTGCTCGCTCCGCAATGCTGTCCACGAGGATGTATTCGCGCTCGCTATGCAAGTTTCCGCCACGCGGACCCACGCCATCCAGTGTGGTGATGCCTGCTGCCGCGAGATTGGAGCCATCAGACCCGCCTCCGCTATCTGTCCAGTCCAGCGACACACCGTGCTCCAGTGCGCATGATTGGTAGAGTCGGAACATGGCTTCCGTAGCCGGGTTGATCTCCTTGGGCGGGCGGTTAAAGCTCCCACGCCATTCGAGTTTGATGCCGTCCTCGCGATTGGCTGCCTCTACCAGTTGCGCGACACGAGCCCGTATCGGCGGTATATCATCCACTTTCTCCACACGCATATTAAACCGTGCTACTGCGGTGTCTGGTACAACGTTTACTGCCCCGCCGCCACTCATGAAACCCGTGTTAAAAATAGCCTGGGGAAACTCGGAATTAAGCGCTTCCACCTTCAGGAGAAAGCGGGACAGCGCCGCAATCGCATTGCGCCCATTGGCGAAATCTCTTCCCGTATGTGCGGCACGTCCGGTCACAGTCGCCTGAAACGAGCCCACCCCCATACGCCTGCGGACACAGTTGCCGTTACTCATGGCCGGCTCAAAAACCAGCGCAAGGCGGTGCCGCGTTGCCACTTCGCGAAGCAGCGGGATACTCCCCGGTGAACCAATCTCTTCATCGGGCACAATCAGCAGTTCCCAGCCCAGTCTGTCATGCCCCGGAAGCTCCTCAAAGGCACGCAACGCCAGCAACAGTGTGAGTAATCCCCCCTTCATATCTATCGCCCCCGGCGCATTAAAAGTATTCGCATCCAGCCATTGCCCCTGCTGAAAGGCGTGCGATTCCTCATAGACCGTATCATAGTGGCCGCATAGAAAGAGCTGCTCCTCCGCCTCTGGCCGGCAGGTGAAGCGCAGTGCGTGTCCGACCAGGAGTGGTTGCCCATCCAACGTTTCCTCCGGCCCCAGCGGGATGATATCCATACGAACCGGAAGCGTGCTAAAATGGCGCTCCAACTCTAGCCGCATCAACCCCAACCCTACAAGATTAGTGGAGCCGGAGTTGATCGCACACCACTGGGGAAGCAGTGCAACAACACCCGGAGCATGCACCTTAATCGCCCCTGCAATAGCCTCTGCGTTATAATCAATCGGGGACATACGCACAACCGTAGTGCTTTCACGACACTTGGCAAGCGGAGTGACGAATGGAGAATGGAAAATGGTGAATGAAGCGTGGGGGATGGAAAACGCGGAATGCACCCGGCGACTCTAGTCGTTGGGTGCGCTCCTTCGTAATTTATTTACCCCTGTCCATAAAACCCGAAATCTTAAATCTAAAATCTAAAATCTAAAATCTAAAATCTGAAATCTTATCCCCCTATGTATTCTTTACCCATTCGACTGACTAGAACCGAGGGGATCTTCACGCGTCCATCGGCTTGGAGATAGTTTTCAAGAATGGCTGCGAGTACGCGAGGGATGGCAAGCGCGCTTCCGTTGAGAGTATGGACAAAGCGGACCTTGCCATCGGCGTCGCGGAAGCGGGTATTGGCACGGCGGGCTTGGAAGTCCGTGAAGCAGGAACAGGACGAGACTTCGAGCCAGCGTTTCTGTCCGGCTGCAAAGACTTCGAGATCGTACTGCTTGGCATGGGCGAACCCGATGTCCCCGGTACACATGAGGAGCGTGCGGTAGGGAAGCTCAAGCTTCTGGAGGAGGCGCTCGGCATCGCCACGGAGACTTTCAAGTTCATCAAAGCTGGTGTCTGGGTGAGTCCACTTCACGATTTCGACCTTGTCGAACTGGTGGAGACGGTTGAGCCCGCGAACATGGCTGCCCCAACTGCCAGCTTCGCGGCGGAAGCAAGGGGTATAGGCGCAGTGCTTGAGCGGTAATGCCTTGTGGTCGATGATCTCATCCCGGTAAAGATTGGTAACGGGGACTTCTGCCGTGGGGATCATGTAGAAACCGTCAACTGGAGAGAAATACATTTGACCCTCCTTGTCCGGTAGCTGTCCGGTGGCGGTGGCGCTGGCGGCATTCACCATGATGGGGGGCATCACTTCCGTGTAGCCCGCTGCGCTGTCTTCATCGAGAAAGAACTGCAAGAGTGAGCGTACGAGACGGGCCACATCGCCCACATAAAACGGGAAGCCAGCCCCGGTGACTTTCACTCCCCGGGCTAGGTCCACGCTGTTTGCGAAGAACGGAAGTTCCCAGTGAGGTTTCGCAGCGGGCGAGGCGCTGGCGGGGTCTCCCCAAGTGCTGAATACAATATTCTCCTCCTCCGTGCGGCCTACTGGTACGGACTCATGGGGGAGATTTGGGATTGTGAGGAACGCTGCTTGGAACTTCTCCTCAATCTCGGTCTGTTTGGCCTGGAGTTCCTTCACCTGGCCGGAGAGCGTCTTCATCTCCTTGACCTTTTCGATAAACTCGGGCGAGCCTTTGGGCATCTTTGCCATATCGCTATTTGCCGCGTTCTGGCTCGCACGCAGTACTTCTGCCTCAGCGATAACCGTGCGCCGCTCGGTATCGAGTGCAAGTACGGCATCGATGTCGATGTCCTTGAACTTTTTCTTGGCAATGGCCGTGCGGACCAGTTCAGGACTTTCGCGGAGAAGTTTGATATCAATCATAACGAAATGCTTGGTGGGAAAAAACTGGAAAATGGCGTTCTGTTTAAGCGCTGGCAACAAAGAAGCATTACCCTAAAATGGAAAATGACAGGTGCCAAATCCTTGTTTTCCTTGGATGCCGTAGGTATCCTGTTGCCCCAACGGGGCAAATCCGTCCCGGAGGGACAGTATGCATCTTAGCCCCAGGTTTAAACCTAGGGAGCGGGTTAGAAAACCCGCTCTCCGTTTGCTTCAAACACCCAACGGAGGGCGTACATTCTTGTCCGTCTGTTATACCAACGGAGCGCGGACATTCTTGTCCGCCTGTTATACCAACGGAGCGCGTACATTCTTGTCCGCCTGTTATACCAACGGAGCGCGTACATTCTTGTCCGCCTGTTATACCAATGGAGGGCGGACATTCTTGTCCGCCTATTTGCGATCAACGGTGCATAGATTTATCTAGTCGGAGCCAAACTTCAGCCCCAGGTTAAAACCTGGGGTAACGGTATATTAAGTAACACAAGTCCCTTGTAGGATACCCACCATGTTAATTGAGCTCTATGAGCCCAACAACACGCCCGCGTGTTTCGCGATGGGAGTAACAAGGAGACTGGTTCGGCTTCTGCCTCCGGCCTTCTGCCTTTCCGACTTTGGGCCTATGTGCCTTTGCACCTTTGTGCCTACCTTCCGAACCTTGTTCTTCAAGAGCATCATCGCTGCATAGTACGAGCCGGATGCGGTGATGGTGTATCGCGCTTACGCCATTCATGGGGGAAACAGATGCGGGTGACGGCATCGTCAAAGTCCTTCACTCCGCGTAGCAGAGCAATCTCCACTCGTAGATAGAACAAGGGTAGTGCGGATGCGACGGAGGGCTCAATGCGGACGGCATCTTTTTCAGTGGTCAGAATCCAGTCAGCCCCCGCTGCCCGGGCCTGTGCAAAGAAGGATTCCAGCTCGTCCCGTTGGTAGAAATGGTGGTCCATGAACCACTTGCTGGCTACAATGGTGGCGCCGAAGCCGGTTAAGAAACGCTCAAAACTCTCAGGTGTGGCGATGCCGCAGAAAGCTGCTATTTTTCTACCTTTAAGGCTGTCCAGTGGCATTCGCTCACTACCGTGGACAGCATGAAGGTACTGGGGGCGGTGTGTACACTCGATGATATCTGCATCGGGCTTAAATTCTCTTACCTGGGCCTCCAATTCTGGATCGCTTACCCCATCGGACTTGGTGAAGAAAATATACGAGGCGCGTTTCAGATGGGAGACCGGTTCGCGGAGTATCCCTCTGGGAAGAAGCTGCCCATTGCCGAAGGGATTCGTCTTGTCTATCATCAGAAGCTGCAAGTGATCCTTGAGCGCGAAGTACTGGAAGCCATCATCTAGAATCAAGGTATCCGCCTGAAACTTCTTAATGGCATAGATGCCAGCTTTTACACGGTCCTTATCCACTAGAACGACAACACCGGGCAGATTCCGTGCTAGCATGAAGGGCTCATCTCCAGCGATTTCAGCGTTGAGGAAGACGGTCTTGCCGTCGCTTACAATCTTCGGTGGTGGTGCATCCCGGTGAGTGAGTAGCCGCCACCACTTTGCGGTCATGGATTCGCTACGGCTTTTATAACCACGACTGAGAATAGCCACTTTTCGCCCGCGCTCGTTCAGGCTGCGCGCCAGCTTCTCTACCACGGGTGTCTTCCCTGTTCCACCCACGGTGAGATTACCTACAACTATCACCAGGCACCCGAGATGATGATTCTGCAAGATGCGCTGTTTGTAGAGCCACTGCCGGGCGAGAACGATGCCATTGAACAACCATGACAAACCGAGTAATCCCCCGCCCACAATATCCGCAGCGAGCGAGTCCGGTGTGCGATCGTAGATCAAGTCCACCGTGAAACGCTCCAGCGCATCAAGGCGGACTTGCATGCGGCGTTTCCAGCGACGTAGTCTGCTCATAGTTCGGACAAGTCCTACAGATGGGGATTTCCCGCCCTGTTAGCAACCCTGAATCCGTAGTGAAAACAGGCTGTTGTGCAGCTCGAAGTTGTAGGGCTCGCTAATAGGGCACGGGCATCTTGCCGGCATCTTGCCCTTGTGTTCGCCTGAGGTCATCACAGAGCCCGAGCATGAGCGGTGCGCCATGCCACAACCGAGCTTATGGATTTTTATCCCGGTACGATGACTTTACACTTTATCATAATGGAGTTTACTTTGAGAATACAGGGATTGGCGTTGGGTATACGGTCGCTATCTTCGGGCATTAGGAAGTATTCGTCGGGCATTAGGAAGTATACGTCGGGCATTCATCGGTGTACTTCGGGTAATCGGTTATTTTGGTCGGGTAAACACGACTTTACTTTGTGTTATGAAGGATGGTGTTTGGGTTAATGAAAAATTACCTCATGCCTTCAGGCTATTTCCTGGGCTAAGTAATGGCTGGTGGTGAGTCGGAGCGCATTTCCGAGGGTTGGATGGCAGATTATCTACCTCCCAGGAGTTATTGCTGGGTCCATAGGTTATGTTCTAGAACCAACAGGTATCTGAGTATATTATCAACCAAATTACGCGTGCACTCACAAGACATGCGGATGCATTCATAAGAGATACGCATACATTCAAAGTTCTTAGGCATAGTTTATGCCAAAATAAGCATAAACGTATATGCTCTACTCATTCATTCAGTGTATCTAGACATAGACTAAATGGCTATAAGTGCTTATTCATGTGACTTGCGCATATTTACATTTAGTGTTGAGTTCATGCTTATATCGAGTGAACATCTGCTTATTCTCATTTAGTCTACCCAAATTTAAAGTGAGAGTATATTATAATATAATTAGTACTTTCCTAAGTAGTAAATACAAAAGCCTAAATATATAATTACACTCTCATTATAAATGGATGATATCCCGACTATGGTTATAACCATGCCGTGTCATCATTTGATCTTATTCAACAGCCTGACGACCGAGCGAAGCTGCCTCGTATCGAAGGTAACAGGCTGATTGTTCCAGTACAGAGGCAGTTTACCACTCGTCAGGATTTAAATGCTCCAGCTCAGAGCCTGATAGCACCACCGACGAAGCTGATGGGTACAGGTAAAGTCCTGTTGAGCAGTCCTACAAGGCTGTCGGGCACTTGAAATAAGCTTATAGCACCACCGACGAAGCTTATGGGTACAAGTAAAGTCCTGTTGAGCAGTCCTACAAGGCTGTCGGACACTTGAAATAAGCTTATAAGTTCATCGATAATCCTGTTCGCTGTTCCGCAACGCGTGTTTGGTAGTGGAAGAAGTGTGTTTGTCGCTTCGGGAATACTGATTGGAACTCCTGAGTCGTCGCTTAGCGCGCCTATGTATGCGAACGTCAAGGCAACGGACGGGACGTCCACGTGTTCGCGCGCGAGTTGTTCTACTTTTTAAGTAAATTCACGAATTGTCTTGCATGGAAGGACACGTTCCTTCATCCACGCACTTTTACCCGGGGAATCCCACGCGTGGGGTTGAGATTAGGGGGCGCTCGCTCCTTGACCCGTTGAACCTGATCCGGATCATGCCGGCGAAGGGAGGGTCCTGGCTGTAGCCGTGAGCTTTCTGACGTTGGCTGGTTCAATAATCCAACCCTCGTCATGAAAAGTATCAAAGTAAGCAATCCGTTCAGTAATAACTCCGCCTGCGTGGCAGCACTCGCTCTCGTGGGTAGTCTGCTTTTGCCCGTAGCGACTTATGCTGAGGAAAATGTGGTGAATATGGAGAAGGTGTCTGTCTATGGAGCGAGCGATGGCGGAATTCTTCCGAATGATCGTGCGAGCGATGGGGTTTTTGCCGGTGGACGGAGCCTCGAAGATAGCCCGCGGGCGGCCACGTTTATCTCGCCGGAGTTATTTCAACGCTATTCCTTGGCGACACCCTCTGACTTGACGCGTTTCTCGCCTTCGACGGCTGGCGTCTCGCAGTTTGGCAACGCCACCACGCCTCTGATTCGTGGCGATGTGGCGGAGACCTACCGCAATGGTCAGCGTACTTCTGCGAATCTCTTTGGTGCCAGTCCGAGTTTTAACAGTGTGGAGTCTGCAGAGGTGATTCGTGGTCCCGGGTCGGCGGTGTTTGGGCCAGGATTCTATAATGGTGGCTACGTAAACTACTCGACCAAGCAGGCTGATGAGGACGCACGGCATACGGTGCTGGGGTTGACACTGGGTACGTGGCAACCGGACGGTGACTCGTACTTGAACAGCAGTTGGCTGATTGATCACAATGAACCGCTCAGCCCGAACAGTGCCATCCGGCTCAGCTACTCGGGCAAGGAGAACGACACGCAGTACAAGAGCCATGGCGGACGCAACGATGCCGAAGCCCTCTACGCGGCGGTGGTTTGGAAGGTTTCCGACAGTTTCACCATCGATGCGAATGCCGAGTACCAGTGGCTGGCGAACCCCCAGCTCCTTGGGGTGAATCGCCCGAGTCAGGAGCTGATCGACCACGGCACATACTATGCGGGCGAGGCACCCGATGTCGGTTGGGCAATGCCGTGGGTCATAACTCCAACGGCCGCCGTGAAGCTCCCGGTGGATGCCACGGTGCTCTCCACTGGTGACTTTAGCAACGCCACCCGCGCGGTGGGCCAGGTGATCCTGTCTGCGAAACTCGCAGAGGATTGGTCGCTGCGCAATCTATCGCTGGCCGAAAGAAACGAGTGGAGGCGCTACCACGACTTCGAGTATACCGAGTATGCGACACAACTGACTGCCGAGAACCGCACTGAACTATCCGGTAAATTTGAAGCACTGGGCTTTGAGCAATCGTTGACTATTGGCGCGAGCTATAGGTACGAGAGCCGGGAGAGTTTCGTTAACTACTTTAATGAGTACGCCTTCAATTTTGACATCACTCAACCACCACCGTACTCGATGCTCACACAGTTCCCTCTCACCTACTACCCCGGGCAGGAGGCAGTAGGCGGGCGGCAGTTCTTCGGTGCGGAAGCAGGAAGCCCGGAGTCGACCGACTCGAATCTCCACGACACGGGTGTGTTTGCCCAGCATAGCCTGATGCTTGGAGAGAAATTCCAGCTGCTTAGTGGAGTGCGTGGAGACCTTATTTATGCGGATGCTCGCGATCCCCTCCCACTACCAAATACCACTGCCTGGAGTGATGCGCACGACTACCATAACTACACGGCGCACGTCAGCCTGATCTATAAACCCACGAGCAGCGCACGCTACTATGTGACGGTGAACCGCACCCACGCGTTCAATGGCTCTGTTGCGGGTGGGGGACTGATGCTCTTTAACGGCAGACTGGATAAGAACGACTTCCGAAACCGTAGCGACTTACTCGAAGTGGGCGCAAAGTATAGCTTGTTAAACAATACCCTGTTTCTCGGAGTCGCCGGGTACGAGCAACAGCGTTCCAGAACGGAGTTTCGCGGCGGTAAAAGCGACCTGCAAATCCGTGGCATCGAACTGGAAGCGCTCTGGCAGCAGACGGACAGCCTTTACTGGTGGGGCAACGCTACATTTACCGACGGGCACTATGTGGATAGCGCCCCGTACCAACTCGGGGGCCGCTCCATCTATGATAATTATGCACTTGGTACTGGCCCGGGAAATCGAGGCACCGGCGCAGGCTATGAAGCCTTCGGGGCAAACCAAGTGCCAGTCGGCGATTACCGCATCCCCGGACTCTCCCGCTGGATGGCGAATGGTGGCGTGACCGCCAAGCTGGACTGTGGCTTTGGGGCTACAACGTGGGCGACATTCCAGAGTCCGCAGAATGGAAATCTGGACGCTGAGTTCATCATCCCCAATCAGTTCACCATTAACTTCGGGCTCTTCTGGCAAAGTGGCGGCTGGGATGTGGGTGTGGACTTGCTCAATGCCACCAATGAACTCAACTGGACGCACAACGGCGACCCGTTCATGGATAACCAACTCATCTCACGCGACCTGCCAAGACGAGTCGAAGCGCATGTAAGGTATGAGTTCTGAGTAGGTGGTGGGGAGTGTCCTAGAAGGGGAGTGGCAGTTGTTCTGTAATAGAGAGGTCGAATGAATTATTCATCTTTATATTACTTGGATTTCGATGGATGCCGTAGGCATCCCAGAAATTAGCCGGGGGTCGAGACTCGCGTCTGCGCGAGTCGATACCCCCGGTAAACTGGCCAAATCATCGCGACCCCAGCGGGGTCGATGGTTAATGTTGCACACCCCCGGCTAATCTCTGGGATACCTACGGCATGTACCTATTTAGCGTAGAATTCATGGCATTCTGTCGCACCAACGGGGCATCGGAATCCCAAAGGGATTCTGTCCCAAAGCCCGGGGTTGGCCGGCGGCCTACCCCGGGTAAATGTAAGAAAACCCGACAACCCCAACGGGGTTGCGTCCGCAATGCTATGGGCGGGATATACGCCGCAAAGACGGAAGACGCAACCCCGTTGGGGTTGGGGTATCTTTCGCATGCTTACCCTGGGTAGCCCGCTCCGCGAGCAACCCAGGGCTTTGGGGCATAATCCCTTCGGGATATTTCAGATTCTGAAAACACTCGATTTGACGCTAAACAACACATTCTTCGGCATCTCAGGAAAAGCTAAGATGTGGCACCCGCCAATTTCCTCTCTTGAGGCACAAGGGGCAAAGGCAAAGGCAGAAGGCAGAAGAAGAACACGCACCGCATGTGATTCCCATCCCGATAATCGCACGCGAGTTGACCTACTTTTTAGGTTAAAGAGCGACAATCGCGTGCACCAGCTAAAACCAAGACCAAAGGCCGAGGTTTACTCATCGTATCACCGTTTCTTGCCGAAGTGCTTCTCAAGCTTCTTCAGCTTCGGGGCGATGACGAACCGGCAATAAGATTGGTCACTATTGCTGTCGTAGTAATCTTGGTGGGCGTTCTCTGCTGGATAAAGAACCACGAAGGGGACAATCTGAGTGACAATCGGCTGGCTGAAATGTTTTTGGGCCGCAGCCTTCGATTCCTCGGCTATTTTCTTCTCCTCTGGGGTGCGGTAAAGGATGATCGATCGGTACTGCGTGCCTTCGTCCGCCCCCTGCCGATTGAGTGTGGTGGGATCATGCGCTTCCCAAAACACGTCCACCAAGTTGCGATAGGTTACCTTCGAGGGGTCGTACTCAATCTGGATTACCTCGGCGTGGCCCGTAGCTCCAGAACAGACGGCCTTGTAGGAGGGATTGACAACATTGCCCCCCGCGTATCCAGAGACAGCCTTTAACACGCCAGGAATGCGCTGATACACGGCCTCCGTACACCAAAAACAACCGCCACCAAAGGTAGCGAGCTGGGTCTTGGTGGGAGGAATATCTGGAGTTGTGGTGGAAGTCGGAGTACCAGCGGACTGATTGGGTATGGTTGACATGATGACTAGAATTAGGGCGAGTGTTGTTAATAATTGCATAAGAAGGAGAAAGGCTGGGTACTAGAGTTTTTGGATCAACGCGAGTAACTCATCGCCATGATTCGCGCTGTCCACCTTGGAGATCGAGGCGATGAGCGTCCCTTCGGTATCGAATACGTAGGCAGCTCGTGCAGGCCCCAGATATTTCTTTCCGTACATAGATTTCTCCACGATAGAATCCACGGCTTTTGCGAAAATATCATCCGGGTCAGAGACCAAACTATAGGAAATGCCGAGCTTTGCGGCATATTTCAGGTGGGAAGCTGTGGTATCCCGACTAACAGCGATCAAGTTGTAGCCGGCCTTATCGAGTTCCGCAGCATGGGATGCCAAACTCGTATTCTGTTTGTCACAGCTTCCCGTATTATTCCGCATATATACCGAAACAATAGTGCGCCGCGTAAGCAAATCCCTCAAAAGAACTGCTTCGACCAGACCCCGATGCACTACCTTGAGGTTAATCGCTGTGTTAATCTTTTCGCCTATGGATAGCATGCACCAAAGGTGGGCAGTATTATTAGAGTGTCAACGGATGCGAGCAGAAGTAATCTCAAAGCGAATGCAATGAATCGTTCTGTTAGTGCTATGACCGATTCTATCCCGTTGAATCATCAAAGGATTCCTCTGGCCAAGCGCGTAAAAACAACTAATGTGCAGTAACTGTAAATTACCATAGCTATGGCAAAGAGTAAAGATCCCACCCTTTTCGGCGTTTTTTTTGCAGCATTCATCAGTGTGCTGATCGGTCTATCTCTGGCCATTTATACGCTGGCCACACGGGAGCCAGTGGCAATTAACAAGCCTTTGAAGCCGGAGGAGATCAAGAAACATACGGTTTATTTCAAGCAACCCGAAGAGAAGGGGCGTTCAACGTGGCGGCAGGCACATGACTGGTTCCAGACCGGCACTAAATCTGGCGTACTTTCACTCACGGAACAAGACCTCAACCAATGGTCAAGAGCTACGCTTGTAACACCTGGTGCGAAACCAGCAGTTGTAGCTACCCCAACCGCTGAAGCTACTCCACCCGAGAAGGATAAGAAGGATAAGAAGACTAAGCACAAAGGCCCGAAACCAAATAAAGGGCCACCGACAATGATTCCCGAGGGTGTATCATTCGCTACAATGGATGTATTTCTCCAAGACACGACTTTTAAACTGGATGCAGAGAAGGATTTACTCACGATCGGGTCTCGTCTCTATGTCCCTCCACTCTATTTGCTTAAAGGAGAAGAGATCACCTTACAGGCACAGATTACAGGATCATTTGTTAAGAAGGACAAACAAATCCAATTCATGCCACAGACGATGTTCATCGGGAGTTGTCCCGTTCCAGAAGCGGTCGTCCCCTTCCTATACGACTTCCTGCTCAGCAGAGCTGGAAAGTACAAGGAGTTTACTGACTTGGAGCCGACATGGAAAAAGTTAAATAATGCAGTTGTTGAGAAGAGCACGCTTCAGTTGTCGGTTAATTAGTTCAGCAGGGAGATAGAAGGTTTTTGTTCAGCGTAGAATTCGCCCAATTATTGCCAACCTCGAAAAGGCATATTGTGCTCGTCGCGTTCAGGTAACGCAAATTTCTTAAGGGGCGACATTCTTATCTTGAGGTGTACGTGCAGAACGTAAAACTCTACTCATGCCTATTGCGAATTCTCCCTCCACACTTGAGCAGACGAACACCCTTTGGGGACGTCGATTTCTATGGGGAATCTCCGCCCTGTTTATTATGCGCCTGGCGTATCTGCTGATATACCCGCTGAACCTGACTGGGGACGAGATGTACTACTGGGACTGGGGACGCCAACTGGATTGGGGTTATTACAGCAAGCCGCCCTTAATTGCGTGGCTGATGCATCTTGCCACGCTCTTTGGCGGCAACCTGGAGTTTAACATTCGAGCAACCTCCATCCTGCTCGGCACCGGTGCGCTGGTATTAATCTTTACGCTGACTCGTTTGCTGTACGACTCACGTGCTGGATTCTTCGCAGCGTCGGCCTGTGCCCTATGCCCCGGGAATGTAGTGGCGAATCTTCTACTCACGATCGACCCACCACTACTCTTCTGCTGGAGCGGTGCTCTTGTAGCTTTCTGGCAGATGTCTATGCAAAGGAAGTACTGGCAACTGTGGGGCATCCTTTTGGTTCTCCTGCTGGGTCTTGGGATACTGACCAAACAGATGATGCTGGTCTTCATCCCTCTCGCATTGGCTCATCTTGCATTGAATAAGGACCTGCGCTCCCTGCTATCCAAATGGTGGCTATGGACCGGAGTTCTGGTGTCATTGGCATTTCTCTTACCCACGCTGTGGTGGAATGCGAAACACAACTGGATAACGGTGGAGCATACCGCCATGCATTTCGAGACCAGGAGCTTTGATCTGTTGAAGATTCTTGGGCGTATGGGTGCATTTATTGGGGGGCAGGCAGGACTCCTATCCCCAGTGACTTTCTTCTTAATAGTCGCCGTACTCGTGGGCACTGCACGGAAATTCAAGGAACTGCAGCCAAGAGAACGCTACCTCTGGCTCTTCTCCGCACCAGCACTAATCGTAGTATTCGCACTCACTTTGCGTCAAAATATCAACGAAAACTGGCCGGCAGTTTTCTATATTACTGGCTTCGTTCTGATGGCAGGCTGGATAACCAGACAATTCGAGACGGGCATCTCCGCGACCTGGAGAAAGGCATTTGTTCCAGGACTCTGGATTGGATTGGTGCTGGCCGTACTTACTTATAGCCTCCCCTTTGCTGTCCAGTGGTGTAATTTAGCTGGTACTAAGTACGACCCTACTCTTCGGCTCCGTGGGTGGGAGCAGCTCGGCACCGCGTTCCACAACTTATACGCGAAACCAGAATGGCCAACTGGCGCAGCCGTGATTACGTCCGGGCATCGCTACAATACCAGCGCCATCGCTTTCTACGCACCGGAACATCCCCGCGTCTATAAGTGGCCAACTCCGGGCAAAGTAGAATCTCAATACGATGTATGGGGTGGTTTCGATAAGCTGAAAGGGCGCAATGCGGTGCTATTTCATAATGGTGAAGCGAAAGATATGCCCAAGGATGTCGAAACTTCCTTCGAGCGAATTGAATATTGGACGCAGATAACCATTCCCCTGGGGAACACGAAACAGCGCGTCTATCAGGTGTACCGCGCCTATGGTTACCGCGGCCAGCACTAGTTTATACATGCAGACAAAGGCAAGTGTTATGCAATTGTAGCATAACACGTGCCTTTGTCTGCGCGATTGGACAGCTCTTCTAGCCCTCGTAAACGGTCGTGGGCGGGGTCACCGGAGCGGGTTTGCCTGCTGCCGCGGCGGCAGCCTCCTTCTCAAGCTTCTGGCGAAGCTTCTTGGCGATTTTTCGCAGACGCTTGGCTTCACGCTGGGCTTCGATCTCCTCGGGAGTCAGCGGTAACAGCACTGAAGTTACCTCAAGATGCGCAGCATGGATAATTGCGGTGTCTTCGAGTTCCTTCGGGCTGAGAACAGTAACATGCGGCGTAAATGGAGTCGTTGGTGCCGGGGTTGTTAAAGCGGCAGGTGCCTCCGTTTCCGGCAGAGCCGTGGCAGGCGTAGTTGCAACAGGCTTGTGTGGAATCACGGGCTTCTTGGCAGGCTCCTGTGCTTTTACCGGAGCGGCTGCGATCTTTTCTGGAGCCGCCTTAATGGGTGACACCTTATCCGGCGCTGGCTTGGGTGAGTGGACTGGCGATGGCTTCGCAACGGGTGCGGGTGGCTTCGGTTGCGCAACGGCTTTCGGGGTGACGACCTGTGGCTGGTAAACTTTAGGTTCCGCGGTTTTGGCTACCTCAACGGACTCGACTTTCTTTGCAGCTTCCACGGCAACAGGCTTGGGCGTTGTGGTGCCAGCAGGTTTGGCCGCGCTAGTGACGGTGGACTTCACCGATGATGCCGTAGATGCGGTAACCGGAGAGGTAGGATCCGTCTTGGCCTTCCGTGCGGCAACCTCAGCATCGCCTACCGCACCACCTTGCAGCAGGTGAACCAGGGCGGAGATGATATCGGTGCTGGCATAGCCCTGCTCGAGAAGCCTGTCGATCATGCGGTCCTGCGACTTGAAGTCTGCGGAGATCAACGTGGCACGGAGCTTTTCGAAGAAGACATTCTCCCGCGCGGCTTCCACTTGATCCAGCGAGGGTACACGCTCACGGCGAATTTGGAGTCGGGCATAGCGCACCATGCCTTCCAGTTTCCAAAGCTCGCGACCAGAAACGAAAGTAAATGCTCGCCCTGAACGACCCGCGCGACCCGTACGCCCGATGCGGTGCGTGTAGTCCTCGGCATCATTCGGTAAATCGAAGTTAAACACGACCTCCAGGTCGTCCACATCCAGCCCTCGCGCCGCAACATCGGTGGCGATAAGGAACTCGAACCCACGGCGGCGGAACTTCTCCATGGTACGGTTTCGCTGGTCCTGTGAAATGTCACCATGGAGCCTGTCTGCCGCATAACCCCGTGAATGAAGCTGGTCATTCAGCTCATCCACCATGATTTTGGTCGAGCAGAAAACAATTCCGTAGCGGAAATCGTGCAAATCAATCAAGCGGGTAAGCACTTCGATCTTCGACCGGCGGTCCACCTCGAAATAAACCTGATCCACCTGCGGGCTATTCTGCGCATGGTTCTCGATCTGTATCCACGCCGGGTCTTTGCTGAAGCGCTTGATCAGCTCCTGAATCGGACGGGGAACTGTGGCGGAAAAGAAGAGCAACTGCCGATTGTCCGGCGCTGCAGCGACGACCTTCTCGATGTCCTCAATGAAGCCCATGTCAAGCATGCGGTCCACCTCGTCAAGAACCAGGAACTTCAGCTTATCGAGCTTTAAGGAACCTCTCTCCAAGTGGTCAAGAATACGCCCCGGTGTGCCGATGATGATCTGCGCCCCGGTGGCAAATGCACGGTACTGGCGGTCGTAGGACTGGCCACCATAGACAGGCACCGCCTCTACTCCGCGCTTGAAGAAAGCCAGCTTGCCGACTTCCTCAGCGACCTGTACGGCGAGTTCACGCGTGGGGCACAGAATCAGTACCTGCACACCGCGCACCTTGAGGTCCACTTTCTCTATCGCAGGCAGCGCAAAAGCGGCTGTCTTGCCAGAACCAGTGGAGGATTGTCCAACAGCATCTCGCCCTGAAAGTATGACCGGGATTACAGCGGTCTGAATCGGTGAAGCCTCCTCGAAACCCATCTTATCCACAGCTTTTAATAGCTCAGGAGACAGGCCGAGTGCAGTAAAGGGAAGTTTTTCCATAGCGCACCCTAGCTAATGCGGATTGAAAGGGAGAGCAAATAATTCAATGGAACAAAAAAACTATCTGACCAACTTGGCTCGCACCTCAGTTCCAAGAACCCGCAATCGGAGTAGAATGATGTGAATAAACAGAAAAACCTTATACAAGGGATTTCATGCAATGTGTGTTATGGATCTCTGTGTCACTTTAAGAGACTCTTCGTTCTGAATTTGCCATTTATAAAATGGCGGGATGGACGGGACTCGAACCCGCGACCTCCTGCGTGACAGGCAGGCGTTCTAACCAACTGAACTACCACCCCAAGGGAAAGTGCGGAGATTGCTAAAAACGGGAGTGTGTGTCAAGCACCTGTAACATAAAAGTGCAATAAATTCTCGGCGAACAGAATTAGTTCAATCCTGGGTCTGCCGGACCGTCTGCTAGAAAGCTCCATTCGGGTCGGATTCGCTTTAATAGTCGCTTCCACGCTCCAGGTGCATCTTCTTTATGAAGGGTCGCCCCATCGAGCGGACACACAGCCCAGGCATTATCGGACAGCTCGCCTTCCAGTTGGCCACTGGACCAACCCGAGTAGCCTATGAAGCCACGCATCAGGATGGCAGGGTCCTCTGTAAGCAACTCTTCTGCTTTCTGGAGACTGAGCCCAAAGTAAAGCTTGAAGACAACAGGGTCATCGGTGCTCTGCCATGCAGTCAGAATCATTTCCTCGGGTGCCACTGGTCCGCCAAAGTAGAGCGGCACATTGCCGAGGGGATGCCCATTATACTCTGCTTTAAAGCTGCCCAGCGTTTGCTCCAGAGGGCGGTTGACAATGACTCCTATGGCACCGGTTTCCTTCGAGTGTGCGGAGATCAGAACAATGGTCTGCTTGAAGTTGGCATCAAGCAAACTCGGGTGGGCGACGAGAAGCCACCCGGCGAGGTTGTGTTCTCCAGACTCGAAATCTTGTCTTTTGTTTCTACGGGCTGCCATTACTAGGGACTATTAAATTGTACCGGTGTTAACCGCTACGGTATCACTTGAGTTGAACAATCACAACGCCGGCATCATTTAAGATCGCCGTGACCAGGGGATCATTGCGGTAATCACCGTGGTACTTAATCTCCTTTATGCCCGATGCTGCCAGTATCTTCGCACAGTTAATACAGGGGAAATGGCTTACATAGGCGGTGGCACCCTCAACACTGATACCGCGGCGGGCAGCATCGGCGATGGCGTTCTGCTCGGCGTGGACGGTGGCTTGCTCATGCCCATCGCGAACACGGGAAGTATGCGGTGTGCCTGGTAGAAAACCGTTGTATCCTGCTGCGATGATACGGTTCTTGTGTTGACCCGAGGAGACCAGCACACAACCCACATGGAGGCGTTCGCAGGCGGAGCGCGAGGCTATAAGCATGGCAGTTGCCATGAAGTACTCATCCCAGCTTGGCCGCGGGGAGTCATGGAGAATCCCGGCAACCTGATCAATAAGGCTTGGAATGGCGCTGGAGGGTGATGCTGTCGCTGCTGAATCTGGTTGAGCTTCGCTGGTAGTACACATGGTGGCTGGCGTACGCATTACTGAGCGGGGGCCGACTCATCAGGTTTGGCAGCGGCGGGCTTGGATTTTTCAATGATCTTGAGGATCGCGCTTAAAGGAATCTTCAGCTTGGCACCTGCCTTCCCGTTGCCAACGGTGACCAGTCCGGTAATCGGGTCCAGTTGTAGATCGGCCATGGCATCGCGAAGCTTGTTCGCCTGCTCCGGGTTCTCCTTTTCCATGGCGTTGGCGGAAGCTAGCAACAGTTCTTCCAGATGTACGGCAAAACGCATGGCTACGCCAGGCTCCAAGCTCATGGTATCAGCGAGGCTATTTGCAGCGGGCTTCCCCTCACTAACCAAGCGAACAATGGGTTGCAGCGCTTCCCGTGTGGGGCTTCCCAGTATGAGATTGTCCACGATCGCGTAGTGCATGGTCTGCACTATGCGCTGCTCCTGAGAGCCTGCCGCATCGAGTTCCTCTTTTAGCTTCACAGCCGCATCGTGCTCAGCGGTATTTCCCGATTCCTCGGAGGATTTCATCAAGGCTTCAGCTTCCGCGCGTTTCGCAAATGCAGGATCACTCACCATGGTCATATCCACGATATCGACAGGTGTCTTCTGCACGCTATAGGCATCCTTTTTAACGGCGAATTCAGTGCGTACCATGGCCTGCTTGAACAAATCGCCAAGCGCTTGGTAAAAATTGTTCAGATCCTTGGTATAGAACTGCTCCAACTCCCTCAAATAGGCGGCCCGGTCGAGTTTAGTTACCATCGCCATTGTGGCTGCGGGAATCTCGCCTTTACCCTGCATTTCAACCGTCATGGCATAGGAGCCATCGTTGATCTTCCAGCCTTGTTGAACCGTCTCGATCATCCGCTGGAACAGCATTTGGAGTTTACCTGTGCTCGCTTTGGAGAAGTTTTGGAGGCTTGTTTGGCAGTAGTCCGCACTAGCGACCGGATCTATGCGTGCCACCGCAGATATCATACCTTTCTGCGCCAGGAATTGTGCGCCGTTCACCGGACCGCCGACAGACTGTGAAAGGAATCGGTGCAACGGAGTCTCTGCTTTCGCTGTAATCAGACTCTGCAGCTTTATTGACCCATTGGACAAGTCCAGACCCATCATGGCGGAATCCGCTGTCGACATCTCACTGCAGAGGACATCTATAAATCCTTCAATATTCGCCTGCGCTTCAGGCGTGCGCAGTGCTTCACTATCCTTTGCGGCAGACTGGGCAAAGAGTGTCTTATTCTGGAGAATCTGGCCTGCAAGGCGGTTCGGCCAGGTTCCGATCTCTATGGCAGTGGCGCGTTTCTTGAGAGCTATTGCATACACTCCTTTGGAAAGGGTGGATTGTTTTAATATCTCCGGGTTCTTTCCTATGTACGTAAACGGGCCGACCTCGCTCAGTTTCAAGCCCTGTTTCTTGAGGCTTTCGCGGATGGGGCTATCCGGGGTCAGTTTAATAACAATGATGAACGGCTCGGGGCGGGAGAGGTCGTTGAGTACGATAAAGTTGATATCTGAATCCGGTACCAGGGTGGACAATGAGGGGTCACCGAGAACGAGACCTGCCATAGTCAGCGACTGGGCTAATTTCTTGCCCAGCTCCGGATACTCGCTGAAATTGGTATTAACCATATCTTGTATGGCCTGTATCGAGGCGATTTTGATGAATACCAGTGGCTGTAGTTCGGGCTGACGTAGAACTGCAGTTGCCTTCTTTTCCGTTTCGACAGCAGGCGTGCTCTGTGCGGTAAGCTCACTCCTGATGACCAGGAATGGAGCGACGGCGAGAAGCGCAAGGCGCAGGAATAGAGTGGGGGAGTTCATGATTAGGTGAGGTTGTGTCTGGTTTGGAATAAAAGCTATTACTCGGACCGTTGCTTCAGTTGCTTGTAGAGTTCATCCGCGAGCTGTTCCAGTCGTTGAGCAATCTCCTGACTCTGTATTTTACCGTCGCGAATCTGCTGGCCGGTTGCGTACACGTAGCGGGGAATGATCTGGCAGCGGTAATCAATCATAAGGCTATTTGCGAAACCGAGTGGCGCCATATAACTGGCATCACCGCCTGCGGTCACTGCAAAGCCTACCACCTTCTCATTCCAAGCCTCGCCAGTCAGCTCAAGCACATTCTTGCATGCCGCATTCAGGTCGTAGTTATAGACCGGCGCTACTACCAGAATGCCCTTGGCGTTGTTGATCTTTGGCGTCAGCTCGATCACCCGGGGATCCGCATAAGCACTTCCGCCATCACAGAAAGGCAGGCTCTTTTCCCGCAAATCGATCAGCTCCACGCTCACTGCTTTAGCCAGTAATAGCTCCTTTAATCGAAGCGCCATTACAGCACTGCGGCTATTCGGATTCAGACTGCAGCTTAATATTAGGCAGGTCATCCAAGTAGATTGAGTGTTACTTAAAAAAAGACCCTGCTCATCTTGAGCAGGGTCTGAAAAGTGTCAATAGTTGCTGGACTTTAATTAGCCCTGTGATTCTGAACCGCTGGGGTTGAGTGTAGGGTCAGTGTGGTACTTGGGAGTGCCGTCATCGTCACCATTTCCACCACCATTATCGTCGTCATTTCCACCAAGGTCTAAGTTCTCCAAATCATTTTCGGTTTCCATTGCCTGATTGCGATATCCTGTAATGTCACCGGGATTTGCAGGCCCGAGCGTAAATTGTCCTAAGCCGGGACCAGCGCCAGCACCTGCGCCGCCGAATGACATTGTAAAGCCTTGAGGAATCGACTGGAAAGTGCCTCCATTAGGTCTGCCCACTATGTTACCGCGAATATTCGTGAAAGAAAAAGAATTGGCATGAATAATCGAACCGCGAATACCTGCAACGCCGACTTGGTTGGCTACTTCAAAGTTGGAATCACTGCGAAGGTTCTTGGTCTGTCCAATCATTTCGCCATGATTGAGCTTAAGCTTGGTCGTGCTCTTGTTTGGGTCCGCCTTCAATTTGCCGAACTTACTTGATGCAGGCTTGGCCTCTTGGGTGAATTCATCAACGCTGATGCTCGATTTAGGATACAGCGTGACAATAATACCATTGCTGAAAACTAAACCAGCGTCTGTAGACCCGTTGTTATCAATTTTCTTGGACGTGGCACTGTCAATAATCTCGCCTTTGGCATACGAGGCATTGCCGACGGTGACGGTTCCACCGATCACCTTTATGTCACCATTGACAGCGGCAAATAGAGCTGCCGGAATTAGGGCCGCTTGGAGGAAGAGTGTCGCGGTCAGAGCGTATAGTTTATTCATTGCAGATTGGCTTGAGGGTTCGAAATGGTGGTGATTAGTGTATTAGGGGAAGGCAGATATTAAATCTGGATTAGGTGCAGTTTGCTCATAATTGCGTTGGCATCAAGTATAATTTCCCTGCTGTAACCTGATTTTAACCCAAAAATCGCCTGTATCTGGAATTATTGGGTTAAACCAAGATCGGCAAGCTTCACATAGAGCGAGCGACTTATCCAGGCGTCGATTGCAGCGTACTTGAGTTGTGCTGGAGTGAGCACCCGCTTGCTCCAGTTGGACACTTGGGAGCCCTTGGAGACTCTTACCCCAAGATAAATAGCGGCCAGGCTGCGCAATCCTGTGTTAAGTATGCCTACTTTTTGGGTGATGTCGCTCAGCTCTATAAACCCTTGGGGAACAAAGGGGATGCGTTCCTGAAGCTTGCGGATATCATCACGGATGGCGACTCCTGCTTTGACTATTGAGGGATCTTGTAGCAGATTATAGACCTCGGTCAGGTCTGGGATTTGCAGTAGCTGAAAGAGATAGACGCCATCCGCACCTGCCAGTTGCAGCAGTGCTGCGGGATAGGATTCCCCAGGGCGAAAGGATGGGCGCGTCTCGGTGTCAAAGCCCAGGATTCTCTCGGTCAAGAGCTTGCTGACCGCATCCCGTGCCTCTTCTTGTGTGGCAATCAGGTGAATGGGGCCATCATACCCTGCAAGCGGCAGGGCATTAATCGTCTCCTTCGAGATACTCGATGTATTGACGGTCTCATCCGCCGCCTGATTGGTTAGATTTTCGTCCACTCCAGAATTAAAGGGTCAAAGAAAAAGGCAAATTCGCGTAGGTTTGCAATGATAAAGCAACCGGGATTTATGAGATGCCAGATTCTTTATCAGGCTTTAACTGTGCAGCCAATCTTTCGAGGATGGATTCCCCAGCAGGATGAGTAGCGATAGTTTTCTTAACTCGATCCAGATGCGCACTAAGCGCTGTCATTCCGCCACTGGCTACCAGAGTGCCGTCCTCTGGCTCATTGCGTGTGAATCGAACCCGATAGCGGATGGCTTTCCTGCTTATTTCCTGAATGGATAAGTGGATGGAGACGCGGTCCCCAAAGCGCAAAGGGGCGCAGAAGTCACAACTCGCATTCACCCGAGGCCAGCCAAAAAAAAGCGTGCCATCGTCAACCACCAGGGGTATGTTCGCTTGGCTGAATAGCTCTCGCTCTGCCTTCTCCATGTAGCGGAAGTAGTTGCTGAAATGGACCAACCCGGCGGCATCGGTCTCAGAGAACTCTACAGCGTGTACCACGGTGATCTCACTGATTGGCATGCCAGAAACATGGGGAACTGAACAGCGATGGCAATGATCAATGGCGGAAGAGGGATCGGACTGATCGGGCAGATCAGGCAGATCGGACGGATCGACAGTCTCTGCAAGGTGCTTGACCCCCATGCTTTGACTCTTAATGGTGGCACACCGTGATAGAACCCTGGGATTTATTTAAGACACTGGCAGACCCCACCCGCTTGCGCATGTTACGATTGCTGCGGGATGAGGAGTTGTCGGTGGCAGAGTTGCAGCAGATACTGGACATGGGGCAGAGCCGCATCAGTACGCATCTTGCGATTCTGAGGCAAAGTGTGCTTGTCGCGGATCGGAAGGAGGGCAAGCGCACTTACTACTCGTTGGCCAAGCCATTGTCCCGTGGGGTGCGTCCGCTGCTGAATGCCGCATTCGAGGCGATGGCGGATAGCCCGGAATCTGCGCGGGATGATAGCGAACTGCGCCGTATCCTTGAAAAGCGGCGGGAGCTATCCGAGCGCTACTTCAATGAAATAGCCGGTCGGCTGGGGCGCAACTATTGCCCGGGCAGGTCTGCCGAGGCAGTGAGTCAATTCTTCCTCCAGCTTACACCCAGCATCGACATAGCAGACTTGGGCGCAGGCGAAGGGCTTCTGGGGCACATGCTGGCACGACGGGCGCGCACGGTGTACTGCGTGGATAATTCCCCAAAGATGGTGGAAATCGGGTCCTCACTGGCGAAGCAGTATGGGTTCGCCAATGTTCATTATAAACTGGGGGATATTGAGAGTGTACCACTCCCGGACCAGTCCGTAGATGTGGCTTACTTAAGTCAGGCACTCCATCACGCACTCCATCCGCAGAAGGCGATTGAAGAGGCGTACCGAATTCTACGACCCGGGGGACAGGTGCTGATTCTAGACTTAAAGGAACACCATTTCGAGAAAGCGCGCGAACTCTATGCCGATCGGTGGCTGGGCTTTCGCGAGTCCGCGCTCCATGAGCTGCTGCGCGATGCAGGCTTTGAGCAAGTGGATGTCCGCCTCGTCGCCCGGGAAACCATGGAGCCGAACTTCGAGACTCTGCTGGCGTGTGGGAAGAAGGCTGGTGTTTCGTAAGTTCGATGTCCATGTACGGGTGATAAGGCAGAAGAACGCAGAAGGCATGTCCCAGAAATAACGGAACGGGAATCCATTCTACTAAATAGGATGCACCGAGTGGACGAGATGCACCCAGTATCGCTGGTATCACTGACTGTGCATCTCGAAGTTTGTTTAGGCAATTCTGCAGTTACAGGAGCTCCACGGAGGTCTGCGCAACCTGGCGGGATAGTCTGATCACCCTGCGGGATAGACTGATCACCCCGAGGGATAGCCTGATCACCTCGCGTGATAGCCTGATCACCTCGGGGGATAGACTGATCACCCCGCGGGATAGTCTGATCACCTCGGGGGATAGCCTGATCACACCGCGGGATAGTCTGATCACACCGCGCGGAGGTCTCCCCGGGTCCGTGTAAAACCATCACAAGACAACAACTTCGAGATGCATCCCCTGCAGCCGACAGCTTCACAGTTGACCTTATATGGCACCGTGGCAATCTACCCTGCTCACGTTTTACATTTGGTACCATCATGATTACGCTAGAAGATCTGACCCTGGCTTATGGGGAGAAAGTATTGTTCAATGAAATATCGATCACTATCGGGCAGCACGATCGCATCGCGCTGGTTGGGGTGAATGGGTCGGGGAAGTCCACGTTCATCAAATGCCTGCTGAAGGAGGCTGAGTATAATAGTGGAACGATTGAGATTCCGAACTATGTGACGCTTGGGTACTTACCGCAGGATGGTATCTACGCTTCGGGGAAGACACTTTATGCAGAGGTGGAGACGGCATTTACGGATGTGCTCACCCTGCAGAAGCAGATAGAGGAGGCCTCTGAGCGGATGTACACGCTGGATACGGATTCTCCGGAATATTATGAGCTGATCGATACCATTGGCGAGTATGAGCACCAGCTTGAGGACCATGAGCCGGAGAAGATGAAGTCGCAGATTGAGAAGATTCTACACGGTCTGGGCTTTTCCCAGAAGGATATGGAGCGTGACACCAAGGAGTTCTCCGGAGGGTGGCAGATGCGTATCGCCCTGGCGAAACTCTTGCTGAAGACGCCTTCGCTCCTGCTGCTGGACGAGCCGACGAATCACCTTGATATCCTTTCCCAGTACTGGCTGGAGCAGTATCTCCAGCGGTATCACGGCGCGCTCATGGTCATTTCCCACGATAAGGCGTTTCTGGATAGCGTGACGAACAAGACTTTCGAACTGAAGTTCGGCAATCTCAATGTGTACGCGGGTAACTACTCCTTCTACGAGAAGGAGAGCACGAACCGCCTGGCTAATCAGCGCAAGGAGGCCGAGACGCAGCGCAAGGAGATTACCAAGCAGAAGGAGTTTATTAACAAGTTCCGCTCCAATCAGAACCGTGCTGGTCTGGTGCAAAGCCGGTTGAAGCAACTGGACAGGATTGAGCTGATTGTGCCGGACAGGGAGGAGCGCAAGATATTCTTCCGTTTCCCTGAGCCGCCACCTGCGAGCCACAAGGTGATCGAGCTGGTCGATATCTACAAAGCGTATGGGGAGATCAAAGTATTTCGCGGGTTGAGCCTGCGGATTGACAAGGGTGACCGCATTGCAGTGGTCGGCGTGAATGGTGCGGGGAAGTCCACACTCGCGCGATTGTTGGCTGGAGTGGACAAACTAGACGCTGGAGAGCGGATCACGGGGATTAATACGGTGATCGGCTACTTTGCCCAGCAACAGGTGGATGAGCTGGACCCCACGAAGACCGTGCAGGAGGAAGTCGAGAAGGCCGCCATCGGCAACCCAGACGCGAACCCGCGTGCTGCGCTGGGCGCGCTGCTATTTAGCGGGCAGGACCAGCAGAAATCCGTCAGCGTGCTCTCCGGCGGAGAGCGCAACCGCGTGGCCCTGGCCAAGATGCTGATGCGCCCTGCGAATTGCATCATTCTGGATGAGCCGACGAATCACTTGGACATTCGCAGTAAAGCGGTGCTGCAGGAGGCTATCAATCTCTTCAACGGAACGGTGATCCTGGTGAGCCACGACCGCGACTTCCTCGACCCGGTGGTTAAGAAAGTACTCGAAGTACGCCCCGATGGCAGCCGTTTGCTGACCTGTAATGTGAGTGAATACATCGCCCGCGTGGAGAAGGAAGCCGGGCTGGCGAAGGTTTAGGCAATAGGCAGGGGACAGGCTGAACTCATTTATTTATGAACGGAACCATACGCGCAGCCATCAAACCCGGACAGAAGGTCGCCATCGTGCTAAAGGCCGACCAGCGCTCCGGGGCGTTGACCGAAGGGATTGTGCAGGCGCTACTGACCAGTTCAGCCACGCATCCGCATGGCATAAAGGTACGGCTACAGAGCGGCGCGGTGGGCCGGGTGAAGGAGATACTGGACTGAGCGGGCGCGAGATGGGAGAGTGAGTCTACGCGAGCGTTCGGATTACTTGGATTTACTTCCGGTGCTCGAGAATGTCGATGATCCAGATGGGCGCGGAATGCTCTGCCGAGGCTGTCAACGCTGCGCGAAGCTGCTCCACGACGTGGATGGACTCCTTGCGCTGAGACGGGATATCCACCACAAGGCGTAGCTGGTCGGCGAGTTTCTGCGGGGTGGCCTCGTTCTGAATGAACTCTGGATAAACACAGCGCGGATGCAGCAAGATATTTGCGATGCCCAGGTGGGGTATCTTTACCAACCGCCTGCCCAGCCAGTACGTGATGGGATGCGCCCTGTAGGCGATCGCGCCGGGGATGCCAGCGAGGGCACAGCAGAGGGACATAGTGCCGGAGCTGGTGAGTACGGCCTTCGCCTTGATAGACTTTAGCCGATACGTCATGCGTTTGCTGGCGTTGGGGTCTTCAATGGTTGACGTAGCTCCTGTCCTCGGCTGCTCACCAATGGGAAAGAGAGTCAGGCGCTGCTTCGCCTCAGGGCGGGTTGCCAGAATGCGCTCAAGCTCCACGCGGATTAATTCGGATGGGTAAAGGACTGCCGCACGTTCATTGGGGCGGTCCTTCGCATAGAGCGTCCATGCATCCACCATGGCGGGAAAGATGCGGGACACGGGCTGTAACCGGCTACCCGGCAGTAGGAGAATCACGCCATTCGCATCATACTGCACAGGTAGTGTGTAGTCCTCCTCAACAAAGGGATGCCCGACAAATCGTGTGGGGAGCTGAGTATCGCTGTAGCAATGCACCTCGAAGGGGAAGATGACAGCGAGATTATCCAGCATTTTGCCCATGCTGAAGCGGCGTTTACTCTTCCATGCCCATATCTGTGGGCCGATGTAATAGAAAAGTTTGACGGTGCCTCCTGCCTGCTTCGAAATCTTCATGTCGAAGAGCCGTTGCGCCACGCGCAGGTTGAATCCCGGGTAATCGATGAAGATGACAATCTTCGGACGGTGCAGTGTAATCCAGTCTATGGTCTGGTTGAAGATTTTCTTGAAGGTGCCGTAGTTCTTCAACACTTCCCAGATGCCGATGACGGAGTGGTCCACTAGATTATAGACCAACTGCGCGCCTGCCTTCTCCAGCTCTGGTCCACCAAAGGCAGCTATCTTCAGGTTCGGTCTGAGTAGGAGAATCTTCTTAATCAGCCGGGCACCTTGCTGGTCGCCAGAATGCTCGCCAGCTATGACGAGTATGTCGGGTTCCGCTGCAATGGGTTTGGGCAATGAGCCAAAGGGCGCGTTCATGAGACCTAACTTAGGGTATTATCTTTGTTATTCCTAACATTATCCGCGCCTCATGCCAGCCAATAGTTGCTCTGTTATCTGGATGGCGAGTTCGAGAGCGCTCTTTCCGAGTTCGGCATTAACCTTAGGGTCAGCGCGATTGCGCACACACTCCACAAATGATGCGAGTTCCAGTTTCAGAGGCTCGTCCTTGACCAGCGGGATGTCTTCGCGTTGCAGTGTGGCCCCCACGCGGCGCACGAGGTGGCCCGTCTGGTTCATGAAGTCAAAGGAAAGATACGCACTGGACTGGAACACCCGTATCTCGCGGAGCTTCTTCTCGCTCACGCGGCTTGTGTTGATGTTTGCCACGCAGCCATTGGCAAATGTCAGCCGTGCATTGGCGATGTCTTCGCTGCGGGAGAGCACGGAGACTCCCACGCTGTCCACGCGGACGATGGGGGACTTCACCAGCTCCAGAATGATGCCGATGTCGTGGATCATCAGGTCGAGTACCACTCCAACCTCGGTACCGCGCGGGTTAAAGGGAGCCAGGCGGTCTGCGGTGATAAAGCGCGGCTCGGTCACAGCCTGTTCTAGGAAGCCCATCACGGGGTTGAAGTGCTCAATGTGGCCGACTTGAACCACGGCATTCGCCTGTTTCGCTGCCGCGAGGATTTGCTCCGCTTCGGACAGAGAGGCACAGAGCGGTTTCTCAATTAAGAGATGGCATCCCTGCTTAAGTAGTGGAAGCGCGACGTCGCGGTGTTTATCCGTCGGCACAGCCACGCTTATCGCCTCGCAAGCCGCACCTAGCTCCTCGACCGTAGCAAAGATACGCCCCCCGTGCTGCGCTTGTATCTCCGCGGCTCGGGCGGGGTTGGCATCATAGAGGCCGACGAATTCCACACCCGGGAGTTGGCTATAGATGCGTGCGTGGTGCTGGCCGAGATAGCCGACGCCGACTACGCCGCAACGGATTTTAGGGGTGCTTTCAAGGGTGCTCATAAGATTAGGAAGGGGGAGATTAATTTAAAGGACTGCATTGGCAGCGATGCAGCGGGCATACCACTCTGCGCTAAGCTTCGGGGTGCGCTTCAGCGTTTCCCGGTCCACATGGACAAGCCCGAATCCCGGATCGTAGCCGTCGGACCATTCGTAATTATCCATGAATGACCACTGGAAGTAGCCGCGAAGGGGCAGCCCATCGGCCACGGCGCGATGGACTTGCGCGAGATGCAGCTTCAGGTACTCCACGCGATGCAGGTCAACGATCTGTCCGTTGGTATTGATGGTATCCTGATAGGCCACACCGTTCTCCGTGATGAAGATATCGCCCGGCGCATACAGCTCGTGGATGAATCGCGTGCCCCAGTAGATGCATTGCGGGGTGAACTTCAGCCAACCCAGCAGCGGCGGGGTAGGGTAGTGCGGTCCAAAGGTGAGGTACTCGGGCTGGCCATTCGTACCTGCCTTGTAGAAGAGACCAGTATAGATGTTGAGGCCGAAACCATCCGTCTTTCCCGCAATTAGCTCCATGTCTCCGGGCTGCACTTGCGGAGCATCCGGTGAGTTAATAATCCATTCAGGGTAACTGCCCTTAAAGAGCGGCTGCATGCAGAACCCATTGATGCGGTGAAAGGCCTGGCGGGCTGCGGCGATGTCGGGCTCGGTTTCCACAAAAGGGAGCGTGGCATCACAGTTCTGTACCAGCATAACTTTCGCGCCGGGTCCGCCATGCGCGCGCACTGCTTGCACTCCGTAGCCATGCGCAAGGAGCGCATGGTGATAGGCTTGGTTGATAATTTGCCTGGGCTCCTTGCGACCCGGAGCTTTTATTCCCAGCTCGTAACCATGCCCGATGAAGCACGTCATCTCATTCTGCGTAAACCAGTGCTTTACGCGGTCACCGAGATGCTTCACCACCGTTTCCGCATAGGGTAGAAAGGCTTCCGCTGTCAGCCGATTGGTCCAGCCACCGCGGTCTTCCAGCGCTTGGGGCAAATCCCAATGAAAGAGGGTAACATGCGGGGTGATCCCATGGCGCAGCAGGCAGTCAACCAGTCTGGAGTAGAACTCCAGCCCCTTGAGATTCACCGCACCGTCGCCAGCTGGAAATACGCGAGGCCACGCGATCGAGAAGCGGTAGTGCTTGATGCCAAGCGACGCCATCAACGCGATGTCCTCCTCATACCGGTGGTAGTGGTCGCAAGCGATAGCGGGCGTGTGCCCCTTTATCACCCGCCCTGGCAGCGAGGCGAAGCGGTCCCAGATGGATTCGCCTTTCCCATCGAGGGTGGCCGCACCCTCTATCTGTGCGGAGGCGGTGGCAGTACCCCAGATGAAATCTTTTGGCAGTGGAAGCATGGTGCGATCTTAGGATTCAGCAGTAGCAAAAAGTTTCCCATCGCGCAGCCAGAGCTGTTTGTCCGCCATCGCGGCAAAGGCCGGGTTGTGCGTGACCAGCACAAGACTGGCGCCCTCGGTACGGCAGAGAGCGACGAACTGCTCCATCACGCCACCAGCGGTCTTCTCGTCGAGATTTCCCGTGGGCTCATCGGCGAGGATTACCTTGGGGCGATTCATCAACGCGCGGGCAATCGCCACCCGTTGGCGCTCGCCTCCGGAGAGTGTGCCAGGGCTGCTTTGCAGGCGATCTTTCAGCCCGAGGCCGACAAGGAGCTGCTCCGCGCGCTCATGGTGGGTGCGGTTAACAGAGCTTACGAGGCGCGCCGCAAACAGCACGTTCTCCAGCGCGTTGAACTCCGGAATCAGCAGGTAGGATTGGAAGACAAGCCCCAGCAGACCAGCGCGGCGCACAGCGAGGCGGTTCATGGCGTGGCCCTCGATAGTGGCTCCCTCCCAGAACACTTCGCCCTCATTCGGTATCTCCAGCCCAGCCGCGATATTCAGCAGTGTGGTCTTTCCGGAGCCGGATTCCCCACGGATACTCAGGCTCTCGGACGTGCGCACGGCAAAGCTCGCGCCAGTGAGCACCGTGATGTCGCGCAGTCCGCTGCGGTAGTGCTTGGATATACCGCTGACTTCTAGAACTGTGTGGGTCGGTGTACTCATGGCTATTCGCTGCGAAGGGCTTCCGCCGGGCGAAGGCGTGCGGCGCGCCAGGCGGGCAGCAGCCCGGCCAGTGTCGCCAGTGTTATCGAGGCAATGGAGATGATAATAAAATCCATCGCCGTGTAATGCACCGGGAGGTTGGAGAACTGGTAGAACTTCACCAGCGTAGCCTCGCTGTTCGTGAGTCTGGCGAACCCGTGGATGATCGGATTGCGAAAGCTCAGGGCAAGTACTCCAAGGCCGATACCACCCGCCGTCCCCAGCACGCCGATGAACCAGCCCTGAAAGCAGTAACAGAACGCGATATCGCGCGAGCTTCCGCCAATGGCGCCGATGAGCCCGATCTCGCGAGTCTTGCGAACCACGGTAAGGAGCTGCGCAATGGCGATGGCAAATGCAGCCACCAGCACGATGAAGAGCAGGAGAAAGAGCATCATGTTCTTCTCCAGTTTGAGTACCCACAGAAAGTCTTGGTACTGGTCCAGCCAGGTGAAGCCCCGCGCCGGGCGAGCAAGGTTCGCATTCAGCTCCATCGTGTAGCCTATCTCCTCCACACCGGGCTGCAGCCGCACCGTGATGCCATGGATGCCGCCCTCGATCGCGTACAGGTCCTGCATCAGGGCGAGCGTTCCCACCATCGTGCTGCTGTCGAACTGGTTCCACCCCGTGGTATAGATGCCTGCCACGCGCAGCTCGTGCGGTAGCAGCACTTCGTTTTGCCGCAGCTTCTCCAGCATGATAGGCGTGTAAACCTCGACTACCGACCCGACCGTACACGCCAGCTTTCCAGCCAGCTCACTGCTCAGGAGGATGGAGTCATCATTTAAGTCATCCAGCTTCCCCTGAACCATGAACTTGTCCATCGGGATCGTCTTGCGTTCGCGTGCAAGATCAATCCCCCGGATAAAGGGAAACGCCGGACGGTTCACATGCTGGAGCATTACGACTCCTTGCGCATAGGGTGAGGCCCCGGCCACTCGCGGGTCCTTGTCCAGCTTCTCCAGTATCCGCTGGTAGTCATACATTATCGCACCGGTCTCTATCCGCAGATGCCCGTTTGTATCGACGATCATTTCCCTGTACGTCTCACCAAAGCCTCCCATCACACTCTGCACAATCACAAGGATCATCACCCCCAGTGCCACCCCGAGAACAGAGACAAAGAAGAACAGTGTGGGCAGCTTTCTTCCGCTGGGAAAGAGTTGCTTAAGGGCTAGGTAGAGAGGCCAGGACATGAGATAGGGGAACGATGAATCTAGTTCAATGGTTTAAGTACTTTCGGGTGAAGTTCGTTTTTTCCAATACAATGGCTTTCTCTTATGATGCGCAATGGCGAGGATGATTATTTTCTCTTCGGTAAACGTGTAGATTAATGCATATGGAAATCGATCCATTAGAACCCGTCTGCAATCATCATAAAATATACGCCACACGGAGGGTGATTTCTCAATGCGTTCGCAAGCATCATTGAACTCCCGAAGGAATGCGGCCTCTGTACCCGGTGATTCAATAAAGTACCACGTCGCTGCCTCTTCCAGTTCGAATTCAGCTTCAGGATGCAGCTCAATTCTACGCATGAAACTTCTTGAGCAAACGATTCACCGTGGATTCCACAGGTATGGTCTTAACCGATCCTGTTAGAACCTCCGCCTTCCTTCTCGAGACGGTTTTGATCAACTCTGCTTTGCTCTTAACCAGTGTAGGTGGAGCGCCCAGACTGTTTATAATCTTACTCGCGAGCCATGCGCGCTCCTTCATTGGCAGGTTTAGCACTTCTTCGGTTAACTGAATAGTCTTCACGTCCATAGCCGTGACCTTACTTCGCCGCATTTCCCCTGTCAACCGGCTTGAGACTCGGGAACAGAATCACATCACGGATGGAGGCGGCACCGGTCAGCATGATAACCAGTCGGTCAATCCCCACTCCCATGCCACCGGCTGGCGGCATGCCGTGCTCCAGGGCGAGGAGAAACTCCTCGTCTATCTTTTGCTGCTCTTCTCCGGCCTGTGCTTCGAGCATCTGGCGCTGTACCAGTGGGTCGTTCTGTTCCGAGTACGCGGGTGCAATCTCCTGTCCATTGATACACAGCTCAAAGACATCGATGAGTGACGGGTCCTCCTGGTTAAGCTTCGCCAATGGGCAAAGCTCCTTCGGCAGGTGCGTCACAAACGTCGGCTGTATCAGCGTAGGCTCGATCTTCTTCCCGAAAATGTCGTTGGTCACCTCAAAGTCCTCCCACAGCGGGCTTACTTCCAGCCCCATCGCCGTGGCCTTCTCGATCTTGTGCTCCTTCGAGCGCGAGAACCACTCCGCATCCCCCACGCATTCGCAGACCAGGTCGCGATACCGCGCCTCGCGCCACTCGCCACCGAGGTTAATCTCCACCCCGTCATAGCGTTTGATTACCGAGGTCCCAAGTACCTCCGTACAAATCGCATCAATCATCCCGCGAATCAGCTTCATCATCCCGCGGAAGTCGCTATAGCTCTGGTAAACCTCCAGCATCGTGAACTCCGGGTTATGCCTGCGCGAGAGCCCCTCGTTGCGGAAGTTCCGCCCGATCTCGTACACCCGGTCGATCCCTCCCACCAGGCAACGCTTCAGGTACAGCTCCAGTGCGATTCGTAAATAGAACTGGCAGTCCAGCGCATTAAAGTGCGTCACAAATGGACGCGCTGCCGCACCTCCCGCCTCCGGTTGGAGTATCGGTGTCTCCACCTCAATGAACTCGTGCGTATCCAGATACCGGCGGATGCAGGAGATAACCTTCGACCTTATCCGAAATACCCGGCGCGAATCCTCATTCGAGATCAAATCCAGGTACCGTTGACGGTATATCTGGTCCGCATCAGCCAGCCCATGCCACTTCTCCGGCAGCGGACGCAGCGCCTTACTCACCAGCGTGTACTTCAGCACCCGCACCGTCACCTCACCCGTCTTCGTGCGAAACAGCGGCCCCTCCACGCCGATGATGTCGCCCATATCCAGCTTCTTAAAGTCATCATAAGCCGCATCCCCAATCACTTCCTTCTTAAAATAAAGCTGGATGATACCGTCCCTGTCCAAAATCTTTGCAAACGACGCCTTCCCCATCAACCGCACCGTCGTAATCCGCCCAGCCACCTTTACCAGCGGCCCCTCCGACACATCATGCCCATCCACCATCACAGCCGGCGGCATCGCGGCAATCGCATGCAGAGAAGAGTGCGACTGCTCGCAGTTCGCACGAAATGGATCAGCGCCCCGCGCCCTCAAATCCTGAAGCTTCGCCAGGCGAACCGCGTACAAATCGGATGTATCAATACTCTCGTCGTTCATAGGAAAGCGTGAAACTTGCCAGACGAAACGCCACACCGCAATGCTTGAGTAAGGGAAACGAAGGCAGAAGGCAGAAGGAAGATTTAAGATGGCAGATTGAAGATTCAAGAAGGCAGAAGGCAGAAAGCAGAACCAGAAGACAGAAGGCAGAGAAAGGCAGAAGCCAGAAGACAGAAGCGTTGTCTGTCCATCCCTGTCCATCCAGTCCATTCCTGTCCATCCAGTCCATCCCTGTCCATCCAGTCCATTCCGTCCATTATCCACAGCGCAGTCATACTACTCCGCAGCCCCCACACCAAACTGCGCACTCCCCACACCAAACAAGCCACCTGCAAAGAAAGCAAAAACCCGCCATTTGTAAAAAACGACACCATTTCATCCCCACTTTACCCCTGCAAAGCCACCAATAACACCTGCAAAGGAAAACTTTGGACGTGTGAAGGCTTTTATAACACGATGGAATGCTTTTCCAAGACCTCGTAAAGGTATCTTTGGACCTGTTTTGCAAATTATTGACGCTGTGAACGCGTTGAGCAGACCTGTTTTACAAATCCCAAGACCTATTCGCCCATGCTTTAGACCTATTTTACAATCAATTGGACCTATATACGTTTGGGTTAGGCCTTTTTTACAATTTCACGGGCAAAATCGCCACACCCGTAGACCTTATTACGCTCCATTAAGCCATAAATGCCCATTTCGTTTACAATTCACGCCGTTTTTTACACAATGTCACCCTTGCTCAGAGCACAATCAAAAGCAACACCCAGGTCAAAACCGCCGGCAATAGCGTCCGTTCGGTAAATAGGGCCCTTCTCGTCAATCCCCTCCGCAGCCCACAGCCCACACTGCATACATGACACGAAGTCAGGCGCTGCTTTACAAGGTTCCGTCTCGGTCTTGTCCCCTTGATCTTGCCTATCCCGACCATCTAATTTGTGGCAACTGGATTATCGAACCGGTTGTGGTTCTTGGATGTTCCCTTCATGTTGGATAACTAAGGCGCTGTTTTTGAGCTATATTTTATCAACCCATGCATCCAAAAGCCAGATTTCATCGTATATCCTCATATACAACAATCGGTTTGTTTTGCTTAAATCTTAAACAACAAACAATAAGTATCCACCATTAATTGTAGTGGAGCTGTGAAATCTATGAAATCACCCACGCAAAGATGCTCATCCTATCCCCATTCACGCAAGCTGTGTTCATTTCTGCTCCTGAATGTCATACCTATTCTTCCTCTATCGGCAGGCTTGGTGCAGCTCCCTAAGAATGATATGGGCGCGATTACTGCACTGGAAGTGCAGGGAAATAAATTAATCCTGGCTCAATCGAATGCATTATTTAAATCTTCGACTACCGATTTGGTGACTTGGACTCAGCTAGAGAAAATTGCTACAGAAACTTTCCCCGTCGGATCGGTTCATCATTTTCCTCGTCTAGTGGCAATAAATGCTACTACTGATCAGGATCGAAGTCAGTTTCAAGGTGGTAATTCCACTACTCTCTGGTATATTGGCGAATACACGTACCAGTGTTACAGTAGTTGGAGCTATGAATATGTAAGTTATTATACCGGGGGGATGCATGGAACGTATATTAACTCAGTCACTGGAGAATATGGCACAAGTTCGTTTACCCGATATCTGACAGCAAATCCCGGTATTAATGACAGTTTATTTGACGTAATATTTGATCAATCGTTCAACTCCATTAGATCCGTATCGTATCAGCATACAAATAATGCCACTATTATAATTCTGGAAATGTGGTCGCGTAAAATGGCTTATAGGATAATTGATGGCGCTTTTCAAGGTACACTCATGCAAATAGATTACCCATCTGGACCACTTATGGACATGAGCGGATTTAGATATATATCGAATTCTAATCGTTTTTACCTATGTAGATTATCCTCATCTACTGGGATATACTATTTAAATGGCGATAGATTATCCACATCTACTGATATCCATTATTTTAACGATCAGAACAGCCATGTAACCTGTTCGCCTATTAATATAGTGCCAGAAACACTCAAGCTAGTTGCAGACGACGGAGCACATACCATCATTTACAACAATCGTGCCTATTCCAGCGATGATGGCCAGACCTGGAACTACTACGATAAGCCGCTGCCGGCTGACTATATCAGCTACGATTCTGAGACCGGTGTTTTCGAGTACACCGCCTCCCCGAATAGCTCCAACGGATTGAGCGTACCCAGTCGGGCTCGTAGCTTTGATGGTGGAAAAACCTGGACTGAGGTGGGCTTTCACGAAACCCTTTCATCCGGTCATCAATTTCAAGCCACTTGGGTCCCCGAGGCGAACTCCACGGAGTTACAAGTAATCTTTCCGGAAGGTGGTAAAATACAAACGAAGCAACTACACAACTGGCAGGTTCTGGATACGACGGTTTTTAGCGGTAACATTGTACTTCTGGCCAAGGCCGTGCAAGCTACGGACGCTATCAATAGCGATGACCGCAGACTCTTTGTATTTTCACTGGATACCGCCGCACCACTCGTATCCGTGCCAGATAATTATTATGATCTTTTAAAGGACGGGTTTTGGGAATTTGAGTTTAGAGATGAATCCATGCAGCCATTCTTTCTGTCCACTTCAACTGAAGACCCCGCGGATGAAAGCATCCCAATAATCAGTAGCTACACCGGACGCGCCAGGAACCCCATTCACGGCCTTTGCGATGTAACGTATTACCCATGGATAAACAGCACAGACCTCGGCTGGCATGCCTTTTTCAAAGCCAACAGTGATACCCCCTCTGCCTTTCTCTGGAACCCTTCAGTAGAGTGGCTCTATACGCAAGTCGGTTGGTATCCCTTTCTCTGGAGCTTTAAATACGACAACTGGATATGGGTCGATGCCGGTCCAGACCGCACGCACCAGTGGTATCTATTTGAAGGAAACAACCAATGGCAGAATCTGGGTTCGCAGTAATCCTAAAAAGAGGGATATGGCGGGTGGAAAATCCTAGTTATTTTCCCTGGATGCCGTAGGTATCTTGTTGCCCAAACGGGGCATACTGGAAAGGTTCTCCGCCCTGAATGGGCGGCACCCTATGGCGTGTGGACCGCTTCCTTATGCATACAACCAACCCCGGCGGCTTTCGCCCTGAAAGATGCGGGCACGGGTCTGCCAGTCGTTGAGAAAGGGTTCGAGCTTTATGGCTGCGCCGTCGCGCGTGAGAGCTTCCCAAAATGCGGTCGAGCCCACATGTTTGTTAAAGAGGTCTCCATCGTTCTTTGAAGCAGTGGAGAAGGGGTTGGTGCCATCCTTCGCCCATTCGCAGGCGATCTTCATCATCTGGAAACTGATCTCGGTGGGGCGTACTTGTTTCCAGTCGCGGGCGATGATGTAGCACCCGCGTCGCGGGGAGCCGTCGTCTTCTTTGAAATTGATGACCGTGTAGTCGAGTCCTTGGATATTTCTCGAGCGCAACGCGCTGGCGATTTCCTCGGGCTGGCGACCAGTGTATTGTAAGAGTCGGAAAGGGTAGCGGGTGCCGTAGCCGTGCTTGAACCCGCCTAGCTGCGCGCCGAGGCCTGTCATGGAGTAGCCCATGGCGGCGGAGATATCGGGGATGGCGGGCGAGGTCTTTATCCAGGTGAGCCCGGTCTCCGGCCATTGCATCCTGCGTTGCCACCCGTGCATGCAGACCACGGTAAGTTTTCCCTTCTTCTGAATCGCTGGCTCCACTTCCAACCAGCCTTCCGTCTCCTTCGCCAGCCTGGCCAGCTCGCCGATGGTGAGGCCGTGTACATAGGGTACGCGAAACGCGCCGACATAGCTCATCCACTCTTTATCCAGCGGCGGGCCATCCACTTTTAACCCACCAATCGGGTTCGGGCGGTCGAGAATGACAACCTCGACGCCGTACTTGAAGCATGTCTCCATCGTGTAACGCATCGACGAGGTGTAGGTGTAGGAGCGCACGCCGAGGTCCTGTAGATCGATCACCATGACGTCTATCTGCGCGAGCATTTTCTCCGTGGGGCGCCGGGTCTTCCCATAGAGCGAATAGACGGGCAGACCAGTTCGGGGATCCGTACGGTCGCCGATCTCAACATTGGCCTTTTCATCGCCATAGATACCGTGCTCGGGACCGAAAAGCGCCGTGAGTCGCACGCCTGGCGCGCTCTTCAGCACGTCCACCGTGATCGTGCCGTTGCGATTCACACCTGCGGGATGCGTGAGCAGGCCGACTCGTTTCCCCTTGAGCGGAGCAAACCCATGCTGCGCCAGGACATCAATACCGAGGAGAATGCGGCCATCGGTAGGTGGTGCCCCAATACCGGTGATAATAGTGGTCTGTCCTGAGGAACTGCTGTGAAACCAACTGGAAATGCCACTGCTTGTGCTTCCCGGGCGAGTAGGTGCAGTGCGGGTGCCTGCATACGCGGTAAAACCACCGAGCGTACCAAGCCCCAGCATGCCGAAGGTTTGCAGCCACTTACGCCGGGTGTAGTGAGTGGACTTCGGCTCTTCGTGAAACTCGGGTGTGGGTGATTGGGTAGCCATTGGGGTAGGGGGGGCGTTAATACTTCGTGTTCTGCATTCAATGCCCTGCCGCACCGTGCGCAAGGCGAATCGGGGGTTGAAATGGACCAAAGTCGCCTCGGGACTCGGGCGAGTGGTAGGTCGTCCGTCGTGAAGAACAAGGGGTGCGGCCCCACCCGGAACATGGCTTGCGCACCTTTGCCAAAGCGTTAAACTGGCGGGCATTCAATGAGCGGCATTTATAGAGTACTGGTAGTCGAGGATGATCCTGCGTTGCGGCAGACATTGATTATGGCTCTGCATCAGGGTGGGTTTGTGACTGTGGAGGCAGAAAATGGGCTTGAGGCGTTGCGACTATTTTCTACTGACGCTTTTGATGCGGTCTTGATGGATGGCTATATGCCCGAGATGAACGGTTTTGATACTTGTCGCAAGTTGCGCAGGCTGCCCGGGGGAGAGCATATTCCTATTGTGTTTATCACTGGTAGCGAGGAGTCCGGCGTGATCAATGAGGCGTTCGAATGCGGTGCCACGGATTTTCTGCGGAAACCGATCGTACTCGCCGGCTTGAATCAACGGCTGTTACGGTTGATAGCGGCCAGCAAGGGACAAACCGCCTTGCGTCAAGCTCAGGCGCTGGTCAATACGATGTCGGACATGGCATTCTGGCTGAATGAGCAGGGGCGTATTGCCTTCGCTAATCCCGCCGCTTATCTGCGACTTGGGTATGTGAAGTGCGAGTTGGGTGGAGTAGATTTTTGGTCATTCTGCGAGAGTATCCGCCCTGATTTGCATAAGAACAGCACCCTCCAGTCGGAGCTACACCGCGATGGGTCACTACAAACAGAAGTTATCCTACAGGCTAGGGATGGGCGTGCATTCACCGGGGAACTGGTAGCAACCGTTGTCAAAGAGTTCGAACATGCCGAGTACTGTGTAATTGTGCGCGACATTTCCGAACTGCGCGCCCGGCAGGCCGAGCTTCAGGCAGTGGCAGACCACGCACCGGACCTTATTCTACGTCTCGATCGCGAAGGCAGAATCCTCTTTGTTAACAGGGCCTGCGAGCGCTTCACCGGATTGAGCAGTGTGAAGCTTCGCAATCGATTACTACAGGAGACGGGACTCCCGGAAATCGTGGCAAGAACCCTTGGGGAAAGGTTAATCGAAGTCCTTGCCAGTGGGAATAGCAATGGCTTCATACTCGACTACCCGCTGGCCAATACTATTCGAAACCTGGAAGTGATTGCGGCGCCCGAGCGGACACTGCGGGGGCGGGTGGAGACTGTGATATTTTTCTTCAGCGATGTCACCGATCACAAACGCATTGAGAGCGAGCGCATCATCGCAGACCGTATGCATACCATGGGTGTGCTGGCTGGTGGCGTGGCCCACGACTTCAACAACATTGTCACCGCTCTGATGAATCTTAACGCTCTCGCGTTGCTGGAGCTTCCGGCAGAGCATCCCGCTGCGAAGCTATTACGAGAGGGCCAGCCAGCCATGGATCAGGCTGTCAAACTAGCCCAACAGCTTTTGACTTTTGCCAAGGGTGGTGCCCCTATAAAGAAGGTTACAGACTTCGGAAAGCTGGTCCGGGAAACTGCCAGCTTTACTGCTCGTGGTATTCGTTCTGCCGTCACTTGTGCCATACCCGGTAGTCTATGGCTGGCCGAGGTGGACGAAGGGCAAATGAATCAAGTGCTGACCAATCTCATAATCAACGCCGATCAGGCAATGTGCGAAGGCGGTACGATACGGCTCTCACTTGAAGCAGTCGTGATGACCGATGGCAACACACGCAATCTTGCCGCCGGCCCCTACATCAAGCTGGAGATAGCAGACACGGGGGTGGGCATCGCCCCGAAGATTTTGAATCGTGTTTTCGAACCCTATTTCACCACAAAGAAGGACGGCTCCGGGCTGGGATTAACCACCGCTTTGTCCGTCATCCTTCGGCACGGCGGGCAGATGGAAATCGACTCTACGGAAGGGCAGGGCACAACCGTCCGTTGCTATTTACCAGCAAACCCATCCGCCAGATTGCTTCCCGAGGTCGCCCAGCAGACAAAAATTACTCGCAGCGGCAGGATTCTTATTCTCGAAGACCACGAAATGATTGCAAAGGGTTACCAGCAACTCCTTGGCAAAGCGGGACACCAGGTCACCCTTACCACGCGGGGAGAGGACACCATTGCAGCCTACTCGCAGGGCCAGGCAGAAGGAGCGCCCTACGATCTATTGATTCTAGACCTGACAGTACCCGGCGGATTCGGAGGGCTGGAAGTCATCACATTGCTTAAGAAACAACATCCCGGCGTGCGCGCCATAGTATCCAGCGGCTATTCCGATGCCCCAGTGATGGCTGAGCCCGCGCGCCATGGTTTTGCAGGAGTGCTACGCAAACCCTTTACCCGAGATCGGCTCTTGCAGACGGTGAGCGATGTTCTTGGTACGAGAGGAAGTTAGCTGTTGGTTAGCATTCTTATTAACAAGCGAAACAGGCTAATCTAAAAAGGAAAATGGCGGTGCCCAATCCTAGTTTTCCCCGGATGCCGTGTATATCATGTTGCCCCGTTGGGGCAAGGGTGTCCCAGAGGGACACAATGTCGGTAGAAACATGCATCGTAACGCACCCCGTCCCGTAGGGACGGAACGTCGGGAACAACGTAGCAATCATTACGCCAAGCATTACCGAACCAATGTCCATCGAGACAGGGTTGCGTCCCGACGGGACGCAGGGGATTTTATGCCTGTGTTTTCTACCGACATTTTGCCCCTCCGGGGCATTCGTATGTAGGCAATATATGATGGCCAAACTCCAGGATGGTACTCTGGGCCAAAGTTTGCCCTTTGGGGCGGTAATATTAGATGCCGTAGTGCAACAACTGCGAGATGTACTCGCCGTCCATCAACCCAACCATCCCGTCTGCTTACGTCTTTTCCATTGCAACACATTCGCTATGCCGTTAATACCTGTTGCTGTAACTGATCTGACCGCACGTAACTGTGTGTGGTCACTTAACTAAAACCTGCTGCTTGCTGACCGCTTTCGACTATGAACATTGCATTCCGTTTAAGAAACACGTCTAAAACTGCAACAGTCGCGCTACTGCTATTAGCTATTACACCCAGGATTGCCCGTGCAGAAGGGGATAGCATAGCTGCTAAGTATGCACACTATGTTGAGGATGATGGGCGGATGGATGTCCATACGATGTCGCTGGCGGCGGAGGCACAAGTTATGGATGGTACCACTTTTGCTGCAACATATGTTGTGGATACGCTGGCTGGCGCAACCCCGACAGGTCAGCCAGCGCCGCTGGGAACAGACCTGGTGCCTATGTCAAACATCGACGATGAGCGCACGGCCGGGACACTGAATATCACACAGAAAATTGCATCCATCCACAGCATTGGACTACTGCTGGCGCGTTCGGAGGAGTCGGACTATATCTCGTCGGGGGTTGCGCTAAACTCTATTCATGAACTGAACAAGAAGAATACCACCCTGCGGTTCGGTGCCGGCTACACGAATGATACCATCGAGCCGGTCTTCTTTCCTTTTGAAAGAAAGAAAAAGTCCTATGACTACATTGCAGGGGTAACGCAGGTAATCAACTCCCGTACCCTGCTCACGGCCAACTTTGTTTATGGGCGCAGCAAGGGCTATAATTCCGACCCATATAAACTAATCGAAAAGGAAGTTGAGATAGACCCGATTAATCTCCCCGGCTTTACCCTCGCCCTGACGTTCCCGGAGAACCGCCCGGAACTTCGCGAGAAGTACATCTTCTTCACCCAGCTTTCCCGCCATATCGATGCGCTCAATGCCTCGACGGAGTTCAGCTACCGTTTCTACCATGATACTTATGGGATCAACGCGCATACCGCAGAGGTAAAGTATCTCCAGCGGCTGGGTGATAAGCTGATTCTTATTCCCTCCCTGCGCTATTACTACCAGACGGCGGCGGACTTCTATTATTACACGCTGACTGGCACAGCCGTTGAGCCACAATCGGAGCTGGTGGACAACGGGGAAGGCGGCACCAGCAAGGTTTACCGGGATGCATGGACCACCGACGGTCGCGGTGACTTCTTCAGCGCCGACTACCGCTTGAGTGAACTATCGACTTGGAACTTGGGACTGAAGGCGGTGGCACAGTTAAATGAACACGTCACGGGAGACATCGCTATCGAGCGCTACACGATGCATGGGCACGACGGGATAACCCCACAGAATGCCTACTCGGCGTCGTGGACGATTACGATTGGTCTGAAGGTAGGCTTCTAGTTCGCCCATGGCATTCATTCAGAAACTGCAAGGGCCGGTGACAAACGTCACCCCCGCAACTGGACCCGGTCTGCAAGGCGGGGGCGATGCGAGTTTGCGCAAACTGCAATTCACGGCATTCGGGACTCAGTGTGAGCTGCAGTACGTATGCATGGATGCTACGGCAGCTGCGGCCTTTGAGCAGGACGCACTTAACTGGGCATGCGGCTTTCAGGCGAAGTACTCCCGCTTCGTCCCCGAGAGCATTATTTCCCAAATCAATGCCGCGGCTGGCAAGGATTGGGTCGCCATAGATGCCGATACCGAGTCGCTCTTTCAACTCTGTGACAGCCTCCACTTCCTGACCAAGGGGATGTTGGACCCGACTACACTCCCCATCACCCGGTTGTGGGATGTGAAGTCTACGAATCCCCGAATCCCTACAGAGAGTGAAGTGAAATCCACGCTGCGACTCGTCGGCTGGCCGAAGGTAAAGCGAGCCAAAGGGCGCATCTTTCTGCCTGAGACCGGTATGGCACTCGATCTGGGTGGCTTTGGTAAAGAGTACGCGGTGGATGCCGTGGCAGAGATTGCCAAGCATCATGGCTTGACGAACGTGCTGGTGGATTTTGGCCATGACCTGCGCTGCTTCGGACGTCCGCCTCATGGCAATTTCTGGCACGTTGGTCTGGAGGACCCCAACCAGCCTGGCAGTGCCTGGGCTGGAGTGGCTATAAGCAATTGCGGCATGGCATCGAGTGGGAACTATGTGCGCTGCTTTATCCGCGATGGTAAGCGCTACGGTCATATTGTGGATCCGCGCACCGGCTACCCGGTTAATAATGACACCCTCGCGACCTACGTAATCGGCGGGTCCTGTCTCGAAGCTGGGATACTATCGACTAGCTGCTATATTCTAGGAGCCGTGGAAGGAATCGCGCTCATAAATGCCACCTATGGCGTGGAGGGATGTATCTTCACTCAGCGTGAACGCCTCTACTCGCAACAATTTTACAAGTACCTCGTTAAGTCTGCATAACCTTTGACCAAATCATTCCAATAACGTCCATCTCTTTAATTATGAAAACCATTCCAACACTGTCTCAAGCACTTAAACTGGTGGGAACACTACTTGCACTCGCCCTGTGTACGAATCCACTTACTGCGGGAATGGAAGTAGGCGCGCCACTTCCGGCCCTCGCGGAGTACGGATTGGAAGGGGCTTCACTGCCGACGCTCACCGGGAAAGTGGTAGTCGTGGACTTCTGGGCATCGTGGTGCGGCCCCTGCCTGCTCTCATTCCCGGCATTACAAGAGATACAGAAGCATTATACCGACGCCCCCGTAGTCATTCTCGCCGTATCGGTGGACGAGAAGAAGGAAGACAAGGAGCGGTTCTTGAAGAAGATAAAGTTTACTCCTGCTTTCACCATCATGCACGATGCGCAGAAGAAAATGGTCCAAACCTTCGCACCGGGCACCATGCCCAGCTCCTATATCTTCGACAAGACCGGCAAGCTTCGCTTCGTTCACACCGGCTTCCACGGAGCGAAGTCCCGGGATGAGTTCATTAAGAATATCGACCAATTGCTCAAAGAGTAAATCCACCGCCAACCATTACGCCCATGAAGACCCATCGCATTTACTGGTTACTCTCCCTTACTCTTGTTCTGGTCGGCCTTAGTGGTTGCCAGAGCGTACAGCCTTGGGAGAAAGGGAAGCTTTCCGACTACACCATGCGCCCCGACCGCGACCCTACAGCGGATGCCATGGCAGACCACATCTACTTCTCCCGCGAGGCTGCTTCCGGTGGGCGTGGAGTCGGTGGTGGTGGCTGCGGGTGCAATTAGGAATCGACCACTGTTTAGGCACACAGGGTAAGCGCCGCTAATAGCGGAAAATAGGTGCATCTATTTTCGTGGAAAAATCGTATTATATACGAATCCATCACTTATGCTTATTATAAGAATATCCACCGCCTTGCGCCTAGCTTTAAACTCCAGTCGTCTGCAATGGACTTCTGCCCTGATCGCCCTGCTACTCCAGAGAGCACCCGTAGTAAAGGTAATAGCGGAAGCCCAATTCGCAGGACCCTCTCGCGTTATCCAAGTCTGGCAATGGGTAATCGCCAGCGTTGTGGGATTGTCTGCCTATGATGCGTACGCCGGACCGACTACGATCGCGGCATCCCCATCGGGAGCCATCAACGGAGAGACAGAAACGAATGTCGCCGCAGTGGTCACAGTCTCACCATTCCCCTCTGAAGCCTGGATTGTAACCGGCGCGCTCCCTCCCGGCGTCAATTACTACGCCACCAACAATGGAACAGTGCCCCTGAGCGGGACGAATGTCCCGAGCGGAACCAAGTTTGTCCTACAGAGCAGAAGCATCTTTATTCGAGGCAAACCCACCAGCGCAGGAAAGTTTACGGTGACGACGACTGCGTGGGAACACCCGAACCTTACCGGTGGCAACCAGACGGCAACCATCGTATTTACCATTACGCCCAAAGCACAGCCCCTGCCGCAACCACCTGCGAATCTATCCGCGTCTGATGCCGTAGCGGTGGATTCCATTACAGTCAGTTGGACGGCTCCTGCAGGTGCCACCAAGTACGAAGTGTGGCGTGGAGCGACGGATCAGTTGGCCGCTGCCACCCTGTTGGCGGAGACCACTACCACTGAATACATCGATACCCCGGTTGCTGGCGGCACAGCATTTTTCTACTTCGTACGCGCAGGTAATGATTCAGGTTTCGGTGGCTACACCGGTCCGGATGCCGGAAGCACAGCCACCCCACCGCCTCCGTTTCACATTACGAACTACCTTCAGGATAGTCCCGATTTTATCTACAACGAACTTGGATTCCTCTACAACGGCTTCTTCCCCTTCGTGTATTGTTTCAGCGATGCCAACTGGATATACATCTATCCCCAAGGTCCCGATGATACCACTGGCTACTTTCTATATGATTTCAAACGCGCGCAGTTTGGATTCACTCAGAACATCTATTATCCCTGGTACTTTGTCCTGCCGGCTACGGATGGAGCAGTCGTGGATATGAACCCGTTGCGGCAGTAGAGTACCGCCCTACGTGATCAGAATGCTCCACGCTTGATAGTCACCGAATGACTTAATTCGTACTTTAACTTCCTTGGTGTGCGGATCTGCTGTGATTCCGGGTACGGCTTTATCTATCAATGCCTGACCCGGTTGGCAGACGCCACAGAGGCGGCTGGCGAGATTGATGGGGCGCCCGATGTAGTCGTTGCCCACGGATAACTTACTAGCAAGGCCAAATGAAAGTCCGCTGCCGATGTCCTTTGGTGCACCGTGAGTAAACTGCGGTGCGCGACGGATATCTGCCCAGCGACGGTTCAGGGAACCGATGCCATCCATGCATACTTCTATGGCCACGGCTCGATCTTCTGGTGTGGTTTGCCAGAGAGCAAGCACACCATCTCCAAGGAATTTGATCATGTCCGGCGGGAACCGGATAAATGCGTGACTCACCATGTTGTAGAATGCGGTCATCAGCCCGCATGTGTACGGCGACTCGATGTTTGGCTGCTCACAGAATGTGGAGAAGCCGCGCATATCGATCACTACAGCGAGCACCTCACACGGCGTACCAAACCCCGACTCTGGCTCTGGCAGGAAATTGAGCAGTTCGTAGTTGGTATAGAGTATGTTCTCGAAATTATAGACCGAGAGCTTCGTGCTTGTCTCATTATAATAATGCAAGCCAGCGGCCATTGACCCCACGCTTTCGGTAAAGTAAGTGAGCCTGGCATCACTGTGATCGCGGTCAAAGTCGATCTCCGTTCTATAAAACTTTGCCAGAAACATTCGCGGTTGATCGCGAGAACTGGAGATTTTCTTCAATACGACCGAAACATCCCACTCATCAGCGGCAATCAATCCATGCGCCCCTTCGAGGGTGTAGGCGACATGCTTGTAGTCCTCGTGCGTATGTTGGAAGTGGCTGCATACATCCCAGAAATCTCGGAAGTTGAGATTATCAAGCTGGTAATGACGCTGTACGAGGGCTTGTGACATGGTTGACAAACCGCAGGTTAACCCTTGTTTACAGCCTTGCAATGCTGGATTGCAGACCCGTACTGCATTATTCTCTAGATTGAGAGGCCCGGCGTCGCTGGTCCTTAATCACTGCGGTAAACATATTTGCCGCAAGGAAGAATACACCGCTCAAGCACGCCGCGATATATCCAGAACCCAACCAGACTATCACCGGACGCTCATCCGGCACGAAGGGACGCAGTACGTACGTGAAAAACAGGAATACCACCCCCGTAAGCAATGCGTTGATGATGACGCTCTTAATTGTAAAGATAGATTCGGCAGGCTGACTCATAGCTATCTAATCAATCTGCCTTGAGGAATTTGTCGAATCCATTTTATGGGAAAGACGATGAAGGTAATGAAATTGGCCAGACCGTCCCGGTCTGGTGTATCGCGGACCGACTACCAGAACGAGACGGATACACTAGGGACGTCGTCGAGAATCCCCGCGCCTAAGCGACCAGAGTGTCCCGGTCTGGCTACCTACCAGAAGCGCTCCGGCTACACCATCGGCATGGTCAGCGCAGTGAGTCTTTTCGAGAAGCGTACTGCCTTCCCTTTGCGTGGCATACTATCGCCGTCCACCCATTCGAGTGCCACCCTGTGTTGAATTGGGTGCGTGGGGATACCTGTCTCCCTGTTGCGCAGCATGCTGTCCAGCAGGCGTACGGAGTAGACGCCTTCGTTGTGTTCCGAGAGGTTGACTCCTGCTACGGCTTCAGTCGCGTTGCGGTGAAGATTGCAAAAGGCATAGTCTTTGGGTGGGACGACCCCAATCTCGTCTTTGAGTGCGTACTGGATGTAATTGGTAAAGCCTATCACGGCATCCGGCTGATGAGCGGTGTACCATTCGGCTATCGGTTGATTCCACACGCGATTGTCTGAGCTCTTTAACAGGTAGAGGGGTTGGCAAAAGTTATCCGTGTCCTGAAATTCCCACTTGAGACTTTGCAGGGCACCGTAGCGCTGCAAGTCGTCATGAAATGCGCGTTGGTGCAGTATGATGACCAGCCCGATGCGCTTGTAGCCGTATTCTATGGCCTTGCGTGACGCCAACTGTACTTGCTCGAATGGATTTGAGCCGACTTTATGGAAGGCGGGTAGGGGATAGAATTGTGGCGATTGGTCCACAACTGAGTAGTGTTTCCATTTTAGATTAAGGGGTGGTGTGTTGCTGATGGGGCCAATGATTAATCCCGTAATATTTCGCGCCCTAAGTAGTTTTTCCACTCTGTCCATGTTTCTCCAGCCCCAATAGTTTATGTAAAGCGTGTGATAGCCCATACTTGAAGCGGCCTTCTGGATGCCCTCCCACGCATAGGTTCGGGGTATCCTTCCGCCTTTGTTTGTCGGATGACTGCAAAGATAAGCGATGGTATTTCCCGGTGTGGATGCATCACTGCCCCAGCGATTTTGGGCGAGTTTGGAGAGTAGTGGGTCTGGTTGGTACCCCATCTCATCGGCGATTTTTCGCACTTTCCTCTTTAATGTGTCGGAAAGGCGCGAGTCCCCATGCAGCGCTCGACAGACGGATGCTCTACTCACCTCTGCAAGTCGGGCGATATCACCAATAGAGATGCGTTTTCCCGGCATGGGTTAACTGTTGCATAAAAAAAAGCTTCTTGCAACACCTGTTGGCAAGTATGCTGGAGCCGTTCTTTAATAGTTTTCATGTTCTGTACTCCAAAAAAACCTATGCGTTACCCTTATACATTCAGCGAACCTACTACTCTGCGGAACCCCATAAAATCCGCACTTCTTGGACTAATACTACTCATCTCTGCCGTGCCCTGTGCCACTCAAGCTGCTGCTTTAGGCGGTGGCTATTTAAATAGTGGACTTACTGGCGCGTACTATGCGAACGATAACTTCAGCGGCTCCCCGCAGTTTAGCCGAAGTGATGTGCGCATTGCCTTTGCGCCAGAAACCACCGTTTCCTGGGGCGGATCCAACGGCACGCCCTTTACTGGCTACCCAACCACGAACTTCTCAGTGCGCTGGACCGGGCAGTTGAAAGCACGCTATAGTGAAACCTATACGTACAGAGCGATAGCCGACGACTCCTTAAAACTGGAGATAAAGCCCGCCAGTGGCTCCACCTGGACAACCGTTATAAACCAAGCATCCTATGTGCCTGCTGGTACAACAGGTACGTTTGCAATGACTGCTGGTACCGCGTATGACGTGCGTGTGGAGTTCAAGCAACTCACGGCGAGTGCCATGGCTGTGCTGAAGTGGTCCAGCACGAGCACACAGGAGGAAATCATAGATGTAGCCTCTGAGTTTTCCATAAACTGGAACACCTATCGCGAGCAAACCTTTGCAAACGCCATCAAGGGCGGACGTAGTAACTGGGAGCCCTCCGGTGGAGTGACGCCCACGCTCGATGCTGAGGGGTGGCCGCAGGGGGACTTCGACTTTATTGTGAGCGAATCCCTCAGTCCCTATGACATCTCTCCGATGGAGACTGGTGACATGCGCCTGACGTTCAAAGGCAGGGCAACAGTCGGAACTTTCGGTAACTGCTCACTGGTAGCCGGTTCACAGAGCTATGACACCGTTACCAATACGACCACTGCGACGATACGTGGCGTGGATAACAATGGGAATGTTATGAATGTGCGCTTTTCGAATACCGACCGCGATGGGGACTATGGCGCTGATGGGATTGCGGACAAAGACGGCCTGCGCGATGTCAAACTGATGCGCCTGGATCAGGCCAATGGCACGTCTCTCCCGAACGACATGCTTTTCCACCCAAAATTCCGTGAAGCCTTTGAGCGCGTTACTGCGTTCCGGTTTCAGCGTACGAATGACCAGTGCGTAAATTGGAGTCAGCGCAGCCAGCCTTACTATACCTTTCCCACCAAGTCGAATCCCTATATCTATAACTCCCGTTACGGATACACGCTCAGTGGCTCCACACAACTCTCCCATGAGTGGGAGATAATGCTGTGTAACGAACTCGGTGCCGACTACTATGTCACCGTACCCCACATGGCTTCCACAGCCGGTACTGGTAGCTATATCGAGAAGCTCGCCAAACTTATCCGCTACGGCAGCGACAGCACCGGTGAACCGTATTCCGCACCCACCGCGAACCCGGTTTACCCCCCACTGAATTCAAACCTTCGCGTCTATGTGGAAATTGCCAATGAACTCTGGAACTTTGCCTCACTTTCCAGCTACGCACCTTATTTTGATTACCGTGAAGTTATCGAAGACAAGGCGGACGCTAATGACGCTGATTTTGTTATTCTAAATTATGATAATCTACCTAAGACACTGGATGCTGGTGGCTATTATACCAACAATTACACTTGGGTCCGCCGTTACTGGGGGTTGAAGTTGAAGCAGATTAGCGATTGTTTCCGTGGCGTCTTTGGGGATGGCAATATGCCAGGCAACGGTAACCGCGAGCCCCGTATCCGCCCCTATTTTACCTGGCAGTATGCGAATGCCAATGCCACGGCGGAGGTCGGGTTAAAGTTCATGGACGATTATTTTAATAATGCAGCCGGTAATTTCGTAGGCACACCCCGTCCGGTGAACTATTACTTCTGGTGCGCTGGTGGTGCAGGCTACTACAGCTCAGCGAATAACAATGCGTTTGTTGAGATCAACCCCATCCCCAATAGTAGCTTCGAGACGCCAACGGTTACCACCTATGAAGTAGCACCAGCAGGCGCATCCGCGACATTCACGGGTACGGCGGGTATCGTGAAAAACGTCACGTTGACGAATGCAGTCTCGGCTGCTACGCCCGGTGCCAGCACTACGGCGTTGACCAACTATGTGGGACAAAAGCTGACAGTTGGCGCAACAGCGATTACCGTGTATGAACTCGGTCGCTGGGTTATCAGCGGAAACAACAAGAGCCATAATCTCCGCATTGCACGCGCCTCAGATGGCAAGGAAGTCACCGCAGCGAGCGTCTCCACTTCCGGTGCGACCGCCGGGGCGTTTGTCTATGGGAAGTGTGTACCAGTCACCCTGCAAGCCAATACCGTTTATTATCTGCTCTCCGAAGAGGCGAGTGCTGCCGACGCAGTGGGTGACGCTACCGGTAGTGTAACCACAAATGGAGCCTACGCAGTCACTGTGCCAGCAACGGCTACCTATAACAGCACAACTAAGCTATTCACGTTTACAGACGGCGCTGGTGCCGGCAAGTCCTACGGCCCAGTGGCTCTGAAGTATGCTAATGCCATCACTTTGGCCAGTGGGACTCCGATGAGTAATCCGGATGTCATGGCCGGAGCTCAAACTGCATGGATACAAACTGTCAATGGTGCCACAAGCCGGATTGATATTCCCTTCACACTGCCGGGTACGCAGATAGACAACCACTATGCGTTCTCCTTCCGCTGGGTGCAGCGCACACAGTATCTCAACGGCACACCCGATGCCGCGAAGTTTAAGCTGTTTACGATTGTGAATGGCACCACCACGACGGATATCACTCCCAATGATCCCAATACCCAACCAGCCCAGTGGAGTACCAGTAACCTGTGGAAACGAGTAAGTTACTGGGTGGGTGATTATTACTACAGTGCAAACTTTACGGCGCCCGCGGGTGCATCAGTCACCTTGCGTTTCGAGACAAATAATACCACGGGTGACCATCTGGCATTCATCGACGACCTTCGCTTAACCAGTGCCGATGCCTTCTATGCCTCGGAAATCCCGAGCACAGGCACCGCCATGGGGCAGACGGCTGGTACCTATCTGGGCAATCAGGAGGGGGACGCCCACTGGTGCGCTGCATTCGGTCTTATGCAGATGACATACGAACACGGTTTCTCTGCCGGTGGCGATAGTGGCAACAGTGCGATCCAGAACTATGTGAAGTTCTCCGATCCGCGTGCGAAGCAATCCGTGATTGATTGTGTAGCCATCTTTCAACGAGCAGGTGGCCGGTTGCCGACATATGGCACTTACTCCACATGGCCAGCATTTGAAACGATCGATGGCATACGGGTGGATGGTACTATGAACTCCGGCAGCTATCCATTAACTCAAGGTATGGATGAGATGCTGTCTCGCCTGCCAGAAGTGCCCACGAATGGCACTACGATACCCGCAATCATTACCGGGGCGAGCAAGACACTGGCGCGTGGCGGTACCGGGCAGAACACCCTCAATGCGGCCAACACTTGGTACACTTATAATATTGTTGTACCACAGTCGCGTACTTATGCGGTCGGAGTGGATACAACGGCTGGTGGAACGGTGGAGCTGTCACTGGGTTCGAATCTGCTGATCGCGAGCGGTACCAGCGGTACGATTCGCAGTGGCACGGTATATCTCCCCTGGGGACACCATGCCATACGTGTGCGTAACACCAGCGGTACCTTCAATGTAACGAGTGTTATTATTGATAACTCTACCGTTGCAGCACAGGCCCCCACAGGATTCAACGCCACACTGCTCGTTCCAAGTCTGAACGTAGCGTTGGCTTGGGCAGATAATTCCAGTGGCAGTTCCCAGGAAAGCTGGTTCGAGATCGAACGCGCTACTGATACCGGGTTTACCGCGAATGTGGCCAAGTTTCAGATGGCAGTGGATGCCACTAGCTGGACGGATACCACTCAGCTCGCTGTCGCCACAACCTACTACTACCGTATCAGAGCGTTTAACCTGGCAGGCGCTTCTGCCTGGGTTGCGGTGAATGGTGGTAGCGGCGTCTATGTGAATGTACCTGCCCCATCACACACGCTCTATGCCTCGGATGATTTCGGTACCAGTGCGCGCTCGCTCTATGCGACGGCCACAGGCAGTGGGTGGAATGGTGCATGGACCGTACAAAACAACGATGTGGTTATCCCGGGCTTCGAAGTGCGCACGGCATCCCCACTAAGTTATGCAGGGCTCAGCAGTTCTGGCAGCGGCTACGCGATTGGGGGGAAGGGTTATCTATCCGCCGGGCGGCAGATTAACCTGACATCCTGGCCCTATTATTTCAAGAAGACGGTGAGTTCCAACAGTTATCTGGGTGCAGACGGCACAGTGATCTATGCCAGCGCTTTGGTAAGAGTAGACAAAGCGAATACGAGCGGAGCCTATCTCTCGTTCTCCAGTAATACGAATGCTTCCGATACGGGTTCGTGGAAGGCTGGGCTTATCATCAACAACAGTAAATGGTCACTGCGCCTAAAGAATGCATCGAATGCATGGGTGATGACGGATAGCACGATCACGCCGACACTGGGGCAGACGTATCTCGTTGTCTTGAAGCTTGTGTTTGGTGCCACGGATAGCGTGAGTTTGTTCATCAACCCGACCACTCTCGGGGGGACTGAACCTACACCAACACTGACGGCCTCTGCGGGAAGCGATCTCTTTTTCCATACCCTGACTTTTAATCCCGACGAGTCAGCCGAACAGGGTTCGATGGATGATGTGCGCATCGGTGATAGTTATGCCAGCGTAACCCCACCTCAGTCTGTGAGTGCACCGACATTCTCGCTTGCTGCCGGTACCTACAATGACACGCAATCAGTTACTATCTCCACCAGCACGGCTGGAGCGAGTATCCGTTACACGACAGATGGCTCCACCCCAACAAGCACAACCGGGACAGTTTACGGGAGTGCGGTGAGTATTGCCACAACAACCACGCTCAAGGCAATTGCATACAAGACGGGGATGAACGATAGCACGGTCAGCTCCGCGCTCTATACCATCGATCGGTTACCCTTGATAACTACTACGAGTTTGCCGGATGCCACGCAGGGGAGTGCCTACAGTACGACTATCATCGCCACCAGTGGCGATGGCGTGCTGAGCTTTAGTATCAGCAGTGGCAGCCTGCCCGCTGGACTCGTCTTGAGCAGTGCAGGAGTTATCAGTGGTACCCCAACCGTTAGCGGAACGAGTCCACTCACTGCTCTGGTCACAGATGCTGATGGCGACACCGACACCCAGGCGCTTAGCCTGAATGTGGTACCAACTTATGTGGCCATACCAAGCATCAGTCCTGCTGGCGGAACTTATGGCAGCCAGCAGTCGGTTACGTTGGCGTGCGCCACCAGTGGCGCGACAATCCGCTACAGCACAGACGGCAGCACGCCAAGTCCCACCGTTGGCAGCACTTATTCTGGAGCCATCGTAGTGGCACAGAATACGACGGTTAAGGCCATGGCTTACAAGAATGGCTTGAGTGATAGCGCAGTGAATACCGCTGTCTATACGATAAAGACTGCAGCCCCGACGTTCTCTGTTCCTGCTGGTACCTATGCCACTGCGCAAACAGTCAGCCTGTCCACCACGACCAGCGGAGCAAGCATACGTTACACAACGGATGGCTCCACGCCATCGGCTGCTGTTGGTACAGTGTACTCGACCCCGATACTTGTTTCGACCAACACAACCTTGAGAGCCGTTGCCTACAAGGCGGGGATGGCCGATAGCGATGTGTCCATGGCTGGCTACCTCATTGGCGCTGGCGACATGCTCCTGGCAGAAGAAAGCTTTAACTACGCAACAGGCACTCTCGTTGAAGGGCTTGTGGGTGGCGGAAGCTTTGGGTGGAATGGTGCATGGGTAGTGGAATCAGGACTAGCTTCCACCGGGTATAAAGTAGCGGCCAATTCTCTGGCATATGGAGACCTATACGCTGCTGGAAATCAACTGGAGGGTGGATTCTCCTACCGTACTACGGGGCGCGCATTTGATGTGACAGGCGTGTTCGCAGGTTATAAGAATGCAGCGAATCGAATCGGTTTGGATGGCACCACGCTCTGGCTCTCCTGGGTTGTAAAACTCGGCTCCACTGCGAGCGGTTATTCCGGGAAAGTGGCACTGGATTACAGTGGCTCCATCTTCCACGATAATCTTGGCATAGTACGTGTGAAGAAGAATGACACGTCCGGACAGTGGCAGCTAGGCTTGTTGAATGATACGCTCATTCAGGCCACCGGAGTAGCTGCAACAACGAATCCCACGCTCATGGTCGTACGCATCCAGTTTGGTGCTACCGACACGGTATCGCTGTGGGTGAACCCACAGCTCTATGCCAGCAATCCGGGTACTCCACAGGCTACCCTGTCGACCACGGGCGCGATTGAGTTTAATGAGATTACCTATTATCCACAAAGCGGTCCGGTGAGTGGATGGATTGATGAGATACGCGCTGGTACTGCGTATACTACGGTCACGCCTACGACCGAAGTCTGGCTGCCCGGAGATATAGGGGCCGTAGCAGCAGCGGGGTCCACCACTATCTCACCCGATGGGAATACGTTTACTGCAATTGGTTCGGGTGCGGATATCTGGGGTACAGCCGATGAGTTCCACTTCTGCAGATTGCAGAATGGCGCTAGTGGTGACTCGGAGATAGTAGCCCGTGTGGCCAGTATACAGAACACTAATGGCTGGGCAAAGGCAGGTGTCATGATTCGTGAAAATACCACCGCTGGAGCCAGACAGGTCTCGATGATAATAAGCCCATCGAATGGCGTTTCCTTTCAGCGTAGGACAACCGCTGGTGGAACCTCAGCAAGCACCACCACGGCTGCTATTACAGCCCCACGCTGGGTAAAGCTGGTACGTACTGGCAATAGTTTCACCGGGTTCTACAGCAGCGACGGAGTAGCCTGGGTACAAGTCGGCAGCGCAGTGACGATAGCCATGGGCACAGCAACAGAGATTGGCCTGTGCGTCACCAGCCATGCCGACGGCACACTCTGCCAGACCATACTGGAGAATGTTTCGGTGACTCGGTAAGGAGAGAATGACCGGGTGACTCGGTCATGTGAGCGGGACGGTCTGGAAGTTAGCCAGACCGCCCCGCTCTGGTGTCTCGCTCTGATTACCCGTACGAACCAGATATTTCCGGCACTACGACCAGAGTCGTCGATCAGTGCCGCAGTTACCAGAACGAGACTCTCTGGCTAGATAAACAGATCGTCACGGTCTGTTGAATCGCATCGGATAACTTATAGCATATATCCCCTACACCGGAGCCCTAGAGTGATCATTCGATTTCCAGAGGGCGACTAAGTCAGCGATGAGCAATGAATTAGACCGCTGTCGGACGGTCGGTCATTCTGACTGTTACGGGTGCGTAAATATATTGTAATTTTTTGCTCGACAATTATCGTTATACGTGTTCTCTTAACAGAGGATACGGGAGTAGGCTTTACCTATTCCGGCTATTATATTTCCCATCGCATTACCGTGACTACAAGAAAGTACATTAAACCCAGTTACTCATATCTCATCGAAAAGAAGCGCGACGGTGGCGAGTTCACCCAAGATGAGGTCCGCTATATTGTCGATTCAATAATCGACAAAGAGATGCCGGACTTTCAATTGGCTGCCCTTGCCATGGCGATCTACTTTCAAGGCATGTCCGCCCAGGAGACGGCCATTCTTGCCGAGGAGATTATGCTTTCTGGCGAGGTTGTGGATTTATCAGGGATTACAAAACCGAAGATAGACAAGTATTCCACAGGAGGCGTAGGCGATAAGACATCACTCGTTCTTGCACCACTCTCTGCCGCATGTGGTGTGGTCATGCCCATGATGAACGGTGTGGACGAGGAGTTTGTGATCAGCAACCTCGACAAACTCAATGCGATCCCCGGTTTTAATGCAGATATCTCTCTCGATCAATTCGTCAAGCAACTGAACAATGTGGGCTGTGCAATCGCCCGGCAGAGCAAGCAGATTGCCCCGGTGGACGATATTCTCTTTCAGTTACGCCAGAACACGGCAACTATTCCTAGTTTACCCTTGATCACAGGCAGCGTGCTGAGCCGCAAGCTCGCGACAGGTTCAGAAGGTCTGGTAATCGATGTAAAGTGGGGCAATGGCTCCTTCATCAAGGACCTTGAGCAGGCCAAGCAACTGGCGCGCTCAATCACTCGTGTGGGACGCTCTATGAAGCGCCGATGTGTCGCACTCGTCACGGATATGAACCAGCCTCTTGGTGATACCGTGGGTACCGGTCTCGAAATTAAGGAAACCATCGAGCTACTCCATGGTCGTGGTCCGGATGACCTGAAGGAACTCGTACTTAAACTTGGTATGGAGATTGTACGACTGGCCGGCGTCGCTGGATCAACGCTCTCCGCAAAGCAGACCGTGCTCAAGCACTTGAAGAACGGTACGGCTCTTGAGAAGTTTAAGGAAATGGTCAAGGCACAGGGCGGCGATACCACCTATATCGACGATCCTAGCAAGTTCCCCACCGCAAAGTATGTGCGTAAACTTCCAGCACCAAAGCGCGGCTATGTACATACCATCAACGCAGGGATGATCGCACGCGGGGTACAGATTCTCGCTCAAGCAAAGAAGGGCTACGATCCCGCAGTCGGCGTTTCTGAAGTGAAGAAAGTTGGCACCCAAGTCAAACAAGGCGAGCCGCTGATGATGATCCACTACAACGACGAGGCTAAACTCGAAGCTGCTCTGGAATACCTCCGCGGTGCCTACCGTCTGGCTCCGAAACGCCCGACACCTCCGGTATTGGTCGTCGAGCGCGTTGCCTAATTCCCCAATTCTTTTATATAGAAAGCAACGAAAAGCCGTCCGCATGAATTATGCGGACGGCTTTTTTATAATAGGCAGTGCTGTCTATCTAGAATATCGCATTCGCCGCCACGCCGACGGCGGTCATCGGACCAGAGTCGCCCATGTTACCGAGGGCGCGGTCTGCATTGCTCATGAGACTGCGTAGCTCGCGGTAGATGGTGTCGTCATTCACCAACTTGCCGAGGGTTCCCTGGTTGCTGTTAAGCTTTTCGGAGAACTCGGTCAGGTTCTTCAATACTTTGTTGAACTCATTGATCGTGTCATCCTTGTAGATGAGCGCGCCCAGGGTACCCTGACCGCTTTTGATATCCGCTACAATGGAGTTGGCACTGGCAAGGGTGGCATTGGCGGTTTCCGCGGCCTTGCGGATCTCGTCAACGGTGGCGTTTAGCTTGTTATAGGCCTCGTCGCTGTACATGAGTTTGCCGAGGGTTCCTTCGCCCTTGCTGAGTTGCGCGGCGATGGAGTCGAGGTTTGTCAGTACGGAGTCGATACGGCCACGATTCTCGGTCACTAGGCTGTTCAAGTTCGTAAACAAGTTGCCAGGTCCTGCAATCGCAGTGCCAGCTGCATCCGTTGCCGTGGTCTTACCGCCAGAGCCACCGGTGAAACTGTCTACGACATGGTTCATTTTGTCACCAAGGGCTTCCACCTTGGCAATGATGTCGTTAAAGTCTGCACTATTCTTGGTCTTGATGGCATCGCCTGCTTTTAGAGCGCCGACGGTTTCTGTACCGAAGTCCACAATTATGTAATTCTGCCCGAGAAGACCTGCGATGCCGATGTAAGCAACCGAGTCCGCAGGCACCTTGTACTTGTTATCGATCAGCAAAGTCACAACGCCCTTGCCGTTGACCAATTCTGTCGCCTGGACGGTGCCGATCTTAACCCCGGCCATGCGGACATCGGCATTGTTGCCGAGGGTCTTGATATTGCTGAACGTCGCGGTGACGTTATAGCCCTTGTCTTGCTCGAAACGGGCATTGGACAAGAGCGTGTAAGTGACGTACAGGAGCGCGAGGCCGAATACGAAGAATAGGCCGACGCGGAATGCATTGAGGGTGTCTTTCATGGCTTTTATTCCTTGCGAAATCTGGGATTGTTCAGGTCAATTTGTGGGTTAAGAAACGAACAGACAACGGGGTCTTTGCTCGCACGTATTGCAGAGGGTTTGTCCAGGGCTTTGATGGTACCGTTCATCAACAGCGCAACGCGGTCTCCGATAGTAAGCGCCACATCGCGGTCGTGGGAAACGACTATACTGGTCAAGTGTGTCTCCTCGCGGACTGTTGCGATCAGTTCCGCCACAGTGGCGGCCATGATCGGGTCCAACTCCGAGGTGGGCTCATCGTAGAGCAGGAGTTGTGGCTCCATAACCAAGGCGCGGGCGACTGCTACCCGCTTCTTCATACCGCCTGAAAGCTCTGCAGGAGACTTGTGGGCTGCGTTCTCCAGGGAAAGCATCCGCAGAGCCTCCATGACTTTGTCGCGGATGGTGGCTTTGTCGTAAAGCCGGTGCTCCTTTAAATAGAAAGCGCAGTTATCAAATACGCTTAGTGAGTTAAAGAGCGCCCCGGACTGGAAGACCAGACCAGTGCGAATCTTCGCGTGGGTGGACTCCGCACTCGCATTGAGCCCGGCAATGAGAATTTCTCCGCCATCGGGTCTTTCGAGCCCAATGATTTGCCGTAGCAGTACGCTTTTCCCGGAGCCACTCGGGCCCATTATGACGAATATCTCGCCCGGCTGAACCGTAAAAGTCACATCGTGCAAGACTTCGTGGCCTGCATAGCTTTTGCGCACGCCACGGACATCCACGCTGACAGGAGAGGGTGATTTTGTGGGACTCATGGCAGATTAGAGGATTGCCTTGGTGACGAAGTAATCGAGGAAGAGGATACAGATAATGCTGGCCACCACGGCACGCGTCACGGCATGCCCGATCTCGCGCGGACCTCCCTTGGTAAGGAGCCCGACATTGCAGCATATCAGCACCACGCAGAAGCCAAAGACCTGCCCCTTGATCAGACCGTCCGTCAAAGCCTCAACTTTCACAAAGTTCTTCATGACTTGAAAGAAGGTCGAGTAGTCAAGCTGGATGGACGGCTCGTACTGCGCCACCAATGCACCACCCAGCCATCCTGCAAGAACAGACATGATTGTAAGGAAAGGCATCGTTAATAATATGGCGACCAACCGGGGCAGCACCAGCACTCGCTCGGGGGCGATGTTCATGGTGCGCAGCGCATCCACCTCCTGATAGACCCGCATCGATGCTAGTTCCGCTGTGATGGCTGAGCCTACGCGACCGGCCACGATGATGGCCGCCATTACAGGGCCGAGTTCACGCACCATGGCGAGGCCTACGATACTTCCAATATACTGCTTGAACCCATAGTTGCGGAAGCCGTCGCCCACTTGCAGCGCGAGCACCCCACCGATACAGAAACAGAGAATAAAGACCAGGGGAGCGGTCTTGTACCCAATTTGGAGACACTGCTCCAGCACCCGCTTGTACTGGCGCGGAAGCGTGGGCAGATGTGTCGCCGACCGGCCAAGGAGTATCACTCCATTGCCTATCGATTCGACCATTTCGCGGTTGATTTTCATGACATCAATTAAAAAGGGTTACCATTCCGTCCATAGAAACTTGAGTTTGCGTGTGCCGTCCTCGACTCCATAGCCGATGAATCCCTTGAGCAGCTCCGCGTAGGCGTGGTCGCCATTGCGGTTGAGTTCGAACAGCGGCCCAATCTGGAAAACACCTTCACTACCCGAGTTCTCAACCGAGATCATGTCCCAAAGGACACTGTGCGTGGTGCTCTGGGGGCGGTGATCGTAGCGGTACAGCGCAAAGAGTGGCGAATACTTTTCGCGGATAACCTCATTGTGCGGATAGAAGACTTCGAGGGGAGATAGGGTCTGGAACTGCCGTGTCCCTGCCCCATTATTCCAGTAGGAAAAGAGTGGCCAGAGGTGCGTCTTTCTTGCGAAGAAGTCGCTATTACCGCGCAGAGCCGTCTGCCGTTCATCCCACCACAGGAAATAGAGGAACTGATCGCGCTTCACCTGCAAACCATCCGACTCCCACGCAGTCTGCTTCAGCAGTGGCCAGAGATACCAGGTCTTTGTGTAATCCTTGGCCGTCTCATGGGTATAGAAAGGCATCCAGCGGTTGATAGACTTCTCTTCTCCGCGGCCCTGTACAAAAAATGGCCAGAAGTAGCGCGTCTCATCATAGGTTTTGCGCGGCGCGCTCTCCTCGGTGTAGCCGAAGAAGGGCCACACGTAAGTTTCACTCTTTAAGCCTGCCCCTGTCTCCCGCGTATAGAAGGGAAGCACTCCGAAACGACGCGATGGGACGGGCTGGTCGAGGTCATCCTTCTTGTCGTAGATCAAGGGCCACAGCGCGTAGAAGTGGTCATACTTGTTGGTTCGCTCCGTGTGGCCAAAGAAAGGCCAAATCGACAACCCTCTGCTCTGCGGCCCACTCAAAATCTGGATAAACGGCCAAGGCATAGAGGTATTTACCTCGTCACGAGTCTGCACACGCAGATAGAAGGGGAACATCGCGAACTTGATGTTATCCGCAAACAGACGATGTTTCAGCTCGCCGTAAAAGGGCATGAACGCCCAGTAGCTGGACTCAGCTTTCCCCGTATCATAGCTCCAAAAGATGGGCCATAACTCAAAACGCTTGAGCATGGAGCCATCCGCTTGCTCCATCCGCTCGCCATACATCAGCCCAAGAAGGTCCCAATTGCTATTCGGCCCGCGTTGCTTGTGGTTAAAGAATGGATAGAAGAGATGATCCCGCTCCTCACCCAACGTCGAGTCATCGAAACGCGCATAAACCGGTCGCACCGCAGTAACCTTAAGCCCCGGGTACTGCTTAACTGAGAATATCGGCCCTGCAGAACTCACTTTTTCGGGCCGCGTGTACGCATCTGCCGCTCTCCAGACGACAAAAGGCCAGATATTCGTCGTCTCCGGGGCGCCTCTCTCCGTCTTGTTTCCAGCATCGAGCGCCTCAACAGGCATGGCAGTATTGGCGGACTGGCCATGTCCAATGACAACGAACCCCAACAGACTGGCTCCAGCCAAAAAGATGGCTGCGAGTTTCCGCGAGCGATGCATAGTTAACGATTTGAAGTTGTAGAACGCAGACAGCACTCTGGCCGTTGCGATAGTTAAGCAGTAACGCAAACCTAGGACAGATTTTTTCGTTTTGCAAGAACGCAATAGATACCCGGAAAGGCGCATTATATTGCGATACATATCAGGATGTATGTCTACAAGCTTTTGCTTTGCATAAGGTTTGCAGAGTCATCTCCCCGCTCATCACCATTCCATGACATCACCCCTTCTTCATCGCTATCGAATGAATTAACTGGGTGAGTTGGCCCAGGCTGACGGGCTTGGTCATGAAGGCTTGCATACCGGATTCGAGGCATCGCTTGCGCTCTGCTTCAGTGGCATTGGCTGTTAGTGCTACGATGGGGAGCTGTGCCTGTTCAAAGTAAAGTTGGCGGATCATTTTCGTAGCGCTGATACCGTCCATGACAGGCATCTGTACATCCATCAGTACCAAATCAAAAGTGTCCTTCTTGACCGCGTCCACTGCTTCCATACCATTGGCCACAAGGGTGCAAATACAGTCCAGCTTTTGCAGGAGCAGGCTGATGACTCGCTGGTTAACTGCATTATCTTCTGCAAGAAGCACGCGGAGCTTGCCCTGTAATTTTGCGGGTGGGAGTGTTGTGACGTTGTGATCGACTCGAGCCTCATTCACCTTACTCACGATGGGGCGCAATGGGATTACAAAGTAGAAAGTTGTGCCTTTTCTACTGCCGTTGTCGGTCATTCCAATTTGCCCATGCATTAACTCGATAAGCTTCTTACTAATCGCGAGCCCGAGGCCGGTACCGCCGTATTTTCGCGTGGTAGAGGGATCCAGTTGATTAAACGACTCAAACAGGTGTTCCTGCTTCTCCGCAGGGATGCCTATGCCGGAATCCTCAACTGCAACACGCAGCATGGGCTCTTGGCGCTCCATGGCGACGCGCTGGAGCGATACTTTTATCGTACCAGTTTCTGTGAACTTGACTGCATTGGAGAGGAGATTGAGCAATACTTGGCCCATGCGCGTGGCATCGCCCAGAATCTCATTAGGCAGTGCGGTATCTATCTCTACATCAAGTTGTAACTTCTTTCGCAGCACCGTTTCTTCAACAAGCGATGTATTCGCTTTCACCCATTGATTTAGGTCCACAGGGATTTCATCCAGCTTTAGCTGTCCGGACTCTATCTTGGAGAAGTCGAGGAGGTCACAGAGTAATGACAGCAACAGGGTGCCGCTTGAGCGGATAGTTTGCAGGTACTCAATATGGCCCAGATCCGAGATGGATTCTTGCAGAAGCTCGGCCATGCCCAAAATGGCATTGAGCGGAGTTCGTATTTCATGGCTCATGTTTGCGAGAAAGAGACTCTTTGCCTCATTTGCTGCATTCGCCGCCTGCGCCAGTCCTGCCGTACGGGTGACTTCCTGCTCCAGTTTGTGATTAAGTGCCTTGAGTTGTTCTTGCGATTCTTGCAGAGCCAGTGCCGAAAGCTTCCTGTCGTGTATATCCATGCACGAGCCGATGTAGCCCAGGAAACAGCCCTCTGTGTCGAAGCGCGGGAACCCCTGATCCAGAATCCAGCGGAATTCGCCTTTGGCATCCCGCAGGCGATACTCCATGACGAATCCCGTGCGCGCTGCAAAGCTGCTATTATAGGTATTCATGCACCTATCCATATCCTCCGGGTGTACTCCCTCTGCCCATCCATCCCCCAACTGCGACTCGAGCGAGCATCCCGTGTATTCCAACCAAGTTCGATTAAAGTACATGCAGCCCCCAGTCGTATTACTCATCCAAATGAGCACAGGCAACTGATCGGCCAGTGTACGGAAACGGGATTCACTCTCGATGAGCGCCAGTTCGCTTTGCTTGCGTGGGGTGATGTCGCTATGGGTCCCAATCATGCGCAGTGGCTGCCCCTGAGGATTGCGCTGGATGATCTGCCCCCTGCTTAAAATCCACCGCCAGCTCCCATCCTTGCAACGCATGCGAATCTCCATGGAAAATACGGATGTCTTTCCAGCCCTGTGTTCATCCAGCACTTGTCTGGCAAGGGATATATCGTCTGGGTGTACCCGGCTGCGCCACTCCTCATTGCTAGTTCCGATGTCTTCGTCCTCGTAACCGAGCATACTCTTCCATCGGGTTGAATAATAGACCGTTCCGTTAAGCAGATCATTATCCCACATGCCATCGCCAGAGCCCTCCAGGGCGAACTTCCAGCGCATCTCGCTTTGGGTCAGTGCTTCCTGGGCGCGCTTGTTCTGGGTGATATCCAGAATATGCCCGTGCCAGAGCGTGCTCCCGTCGGCCTCTCGCGTGGGTGTGGAGTGGCCCAAATGCCAGTGAATAGTCCCGTCCGGCAGGAGAATTCGGTATTCATGATTCCAGTGTTCGAGCGTTCTCGCTGATTCTTGGATGGTATCCATCACCCCTTGAATATCTTCAGGGTGAATCACCTTAAACACAGGCGAGGCATCCTCGCGGACATCATCAGGACTCACCCCATAAATGTCCCGAATTCCATCACTGGTGTAGGGAATGCATGAGGTGCCATCCGGATGAATTTTGTATTGATAAACCATCCCGGGAACCGTGGCAGTAATCTTCCGGAACTGGGTGGCTATCTCCATCAACGCACGCTGTGCGGCACGGCGGTCAGAGATGTCCCGCGCCATTCCCAGATAGCCAGTCACCCTGGTGGAATTATCGCGAATGGCAGTGGTGGTCACCAGGACGGGGATGCGCTTGCCTTCTTTTGTCACATAAGTCCACTCTCGTTCGTCTGGAACGCCGGTTTGCTCCGCTTTCAGAGCCAGAACGGGGAATCCTTGCGCCAGAGGCATCCCGCTTTCAGCGCTGAGTTCCATCGCGCGTTGCTGCACTTCATCGGCGTCGTGAAAGATCAGCGGGGTCGTTTTGCCTATGAGTTCATCCGCAGTGTATCCAAGCATCCGTTCAGCCGCCGGGTTAAAGGAATCGATGATGCCCTCCACCGTAGTCGAGATAATGGCTATGGCAGAACTCTGCAGGATACTTCTATGCAGCGTTTCCATACGTCGCCGCTCTGTTATCTCACTCTGAATCCCGATGTAGCCGGTAATCGCACCGGTCTCATCTCGAACCGCATCTATTCTAATACTTACCCAGTAGGCAGTGCCGTCTTTGCGGTAATTAATGATATCCTCGCTACAGGAGGTTCCCGTGCTCAGCGCGGCGCGGATGCGATCTACAGTAGCAGCATCCGTCTCGGGCCCTTGCAGGACTCGTCCAGGTACCGTTCCCACCATCTCCATCAGTGTATAGCCTGTTACTTGAACAAATGCATCATTCACCCAGACTACCCGTCTCGCTGCATCAGTGATGACCACCAGGTTCGTAGTCTTCTGCGCGACGAGGGAGAGCCTGGCATGCTCATGCGCCAACTTTCTGCTATGGGTTATGTCCTCCTTTATGGCAATGTAGTGAGTGATCACTCCAAATTCATCCAGCACGGGAGCGATCTGCGCCATTTCCCAAAAGTCGGTGCCATCCTTGCGTCGATTATGTAACTCGCCCCGCCACACTTTACCACTGGTGAGTAAATCCCACATGGCACGATAAGCCATGGCATCCATATCTCCAGATTTTAGGATTCGCGGGTTCTTCCCCAGAGCCTCCTCCCGGGTGTAGCCAGTGACCTCTGCGAACTTGGGATTAACATACTGCATGGTTCCCCGCACATTCGTAATGACAATGGAAACCGGACAATACTCCACAGCACGCTCAAGAAGTCGCAGTCTATCTCGTCCCAGTTTCAGAGCGGTGACTTCCTGATGGGCAACGACCATTAGCCGTTTGCTGCCACTCACCCACGGCGTGGCGTGAAGCAGAAACCAGCGTTTCACACTCGGCGAACTGCATTCATACTCATACTCGAAGGAAGGTATCTTTCCGGATAACACCGCACGCAGACCAATCGCAACATGGCGCGCCTCCTCCAACTCGTTGAGCGCCGATTCATCGCAGACCTTCAGATAGTTGGTGCCAGGCACTGACAAAGAGCCTGTGCCAGCATTCGCCTTTGCGAAATCCACCCACGCTTGACTCACCATGAGAATGGTACCGTCCCTATCCAGTATGCACGCAGAGCCATGCAGTGTACTCGTCATCGAGTCTAGTAGCTGGCGCAGCATGCGCCTTTGCTCCATGCGAAAATAGTACCAGGCGACCCCAGCGAAAAGTAATCCTCCTACGATAAATCCTATTATACTGGTGGCCACGGGCACGGGGGTCATCGACTAGATATATACCCTCAGGCTTGGATTCCGTCGAGCAGTTTGAATAGATTCCTTATCTATGCGCTGCATCACGAAGTCATTCGGCAGTTTCTCGAAGTCATCTGGCTGTTTCAACACGGGCATCTTGACCGTGTGTCTTCCAGCGATCATCATAGTCCCATGATCCCATGGGAAGAATGAAATCCCGAAGCGACTGGATGGAGGGCATCAAAGCAGTCGAAGCGATCTATTTCCTTCGTCCTGAAGGAGCCGTTTACCCTAGGTTGAAACCTGGGGCTAAGATGCATACCGTCCCCTTGGGACTGTTAAGCGCACAATCGAGACTACCGCGGCTTAAATGATGGGTATTTGGCTGTTATGTACGTTTGCACTGCTCCGAAATTGGCCAAACGCCAGGACAGCCCGCAGGGCTGTAATAAGACTATGACTGCGCGATGCCCGCTTGAGTGAATCATTGCACGAATTTGTCAGATGAACTGTCATCTCGTTGCGATAATTGTCCAAGAACTTCCCGGAAATTGGATGATTTACCTGAGTGGATATAATAAAGGTCTAAATGGAGGGCGGAATGGTCCGCGCAGAGCGCAAACTCGCCTGATTCGCGGACAAACTCTCCTAATTGGTGGACATAATCGTCAGAGAGAAGGGCATAAAGGTCCGAATGGAGGGCGGAATGGTCCGCGCAGAGCACAAACTTGCCTGATTGATGGACATAATCGCCTGAGTGGCGGGCATAAAGGTCTTAAAATCGAACAAAACTGCCCATTAATCATCGGAGAAATGAAAGAAAGACCCACCACATATAGCATGTTCTATGGTTATAATGTCAGAAACACTGAATAACAAAGAATAGTAGATAAATGAACATCTATAAATGCCACATAAAACGGTAAAATCTCCAAATAAATCGTTGTAAGAGCTCACTCAGTTGCTTTCATAGATAAATAAAAAAGTAAAAAGACTGACGATGTCTACTGGAGTGTAATTTATAAGATTAGTTGTGAAACATAGTTAGTTATATTGTTGTGCTAGTCATATATTCAATCTTTATGATGATTTATTTGGCTATTTTATGAATTTATTCATCGATTATAGCGATTATGCCAGTTGCCATATGATAGTAGGCTATATTTTTGCTGACTCGGACAATGGCTAAACTGTTTATGCCGTGATTTAATTTCCTCAGATGAACAACAATTAGACCCAATCGGACGATACTTCCCCTTTTCAGAAGGTTCCGTAGGTCGAGATGCTCTGCAAGCAGTGCTGTTCGTGGAAGAATCGGGAACGTGTTCGCTACCCGCGGCCCTTTGTCCGCACTAATTACACTCGTTACGGTGTCAATCGGACGATTTCGTCGGATATCGCGTTCGGTTTAGGGTAAGATTGGCGCGCTACGCCTGTCTCGAGGTGCATTGTTGGGTAAAGGAATTGGTGGGTGCCCAATCCATGCTTTTTCGAGGATGCCTACGGCATCCTTGTGTCCCACAGGGACACAATGTCGGTAGAAACAGGTATTTAAACACCCCCCCGTCCCGTAGGGACTGAACGTGGGTAGTGACGTAACAGTCGTAACGCCAAGCACAACCGCACCAATGCTCATCAACGGCGGGGGTCCCGACGGGACGGGGGATTTAAAGGCTGTGTTTTCTACCGACATTATGCCCCTCCGGGGCATTCAAAGGTTGGCAAAATTGGCCAAACTCCAGGGGATGCCTATGGCATCCGCCTGCGGTAATATACGCTGCCGTAAGTGCAACAATTTCGAAATGCACCGTTTTCTTGTCCCTTACATAAATCCGGATTGCCCGATGGGTAAGTAACAGTAAGTTGAGGGTTTACCACAATTACATGTCGGGGACTTCCATTCAGGATATAAGCAGCTATTTTCTCCATCTCCAGAGCAGGATAGCGGAGGCGCTTATGGCGCGGGATGGACGCCTGCACACGGAGGAGGATCGCTGGCAGCGGGGAGAGGGTGGGGGAGGGATTACGCGAGTGTTTAGCAAGGGATCGGTGATCGAGAAGGCGGGGGTGAACTTCTCAGATGTGCATGGAGCGTCGCTTCCGCCTTCGGCCACGGCGCATCGCCCAGAGCTGGCGGGGAGACCGTATCATGCGATGGGGGTGTCTGTCGTCGTGCATCCGCTGAATCCTTATGCGCCTACGAGTCATCTGAATGTGCGTTCATTTACTACAGAGGGAGAAGGGCATACCGTGTGGTGGTTTGGAGGTGGGTTTGACCTCACTCCATATTACCCCTTTGAGGAGGATTGCCACCACTGGCATGCGACTGCGGCCGCAGCATGCAAGCCCTTCGGTGCGGGACTGTATGCGGAGTTCAAGGCAGGGTGTGACCGATACTTTTACCTGAAGCACCGGGATGAAACCCGCGGGGTGGGTGGACTGTTTTTTGATGACTTTAACCGGTTGCCGAAGCGGGAGGCTTTTGCATTCACGAAGGCTGTGGGCAATGCCTACCTCGATGCGTATTTCCCTATTCTGGATTTACGCAAGGACACACCTTATGGGGACCGCGAGCGGGAGTTTCAGCTCTATCGTCGGGGGCGGTATGTGGAGTTTAATCTACTGTACGATCGCGGCACGCTCTTTGGTCTGCAATCCGGCGGGAGAACAGAGAGTATTTTAATGTCCCTGCCGCCTCTGGTGCGGTGGGAGTACCGCCATACGGCGGAAGCGGGCAGTGCAGAGGCCCGATTGACAGACTTCCTAAAGCCGCGTAACTGGCTAAGCGAAAGCGAATTGCAATGATGACTCAACGAGAGCGTTTCATGAAAGCGGTCGCCTGCGAGCCGGTGGATCACCCACCGGTCTGGCTCATGCGCCAGGCCGGGAGATTCCTGCCTGAGTACCGCGCACTGCGCGCCAAGCATGGCTTTCTGGAAATGGTGCGCACTCCGGAGCTGGCCACAGAGGTCACGCTCCAGCCATTGCGCCGCTATAAGGGGCTGGATGCCGCAATTGTCTTTAGCGATATTCTTGTAATCCCTGAGGCACTGGGGCAGGCTTATTCATTTCGCGAAGAAGGGGGAATCGGCATGGAGTACGCCCTGCGCGATGCGGCAGGGATAGCGCGCTTGACTCCATCTGCCGTAGTGG
>JANRLC010000059.1:0-50211 GCA_033762955.1 Verrucomicrobiota bacterium
GCCTAACACCGCAGGATGTCTGCAATCTGCAAGCTGCTCACCGCCACTGCCAACTTCTGCCGACTCCCCGCATACACTCAAACCTTGACCCCGCGCATGGGAAAAGGGCAAACTGTGGGCCATGCCGGTATTCTTTGCCGGAAGTGAGTGCATTCACCATGACTACAACCCTGAGCTGGACCCGCAAAGACTTTATCGGCACGGAAGACCTGTCACGAGCAGAACTGGACTTCCTTCATGCGCTCGCGAGGGCGTTTAAGAAAAAGCTGGCCGATGGCGGGCGCAAGCTTCCGTACCTGAACGGGCTGACGGTGGTTAATTTCTTTCTTGAGCCGAGTACACGCACGCGTGTGGCCTTCGAGATGGCCGCAAAGCGCCTGAGCGCTGATGTCATTAACATCGCCTCCACTGCCAGTAGCTTGGTGAAAGGAGAGACCCTGCGGGATACGACGCAAAATATTGAGGCACTGAACGGGGACCTCCTCGTCATCCGGCACAGTGCGGCAGGTGCACCCCACTATCTATCCACACGGCTTCGCGGGCCGGTCATCAACGCTGGCGATGGTGCCCACGAGCACCCCACACAAGCGGTGCTGGACACGTTTACCCTGCGGGAGCATCTGGGCAGCCTGAAGGATAAGAAGATCACCATCCTGGGGGACTTGCTTTTCAGCCGTGTGGCGCGGTCAAACATCTGGGCACTTAAGACCCTCGGAGCGAGGGTCACCCTGGCTGGGCCTGCGACATTGTTACCGGAAAGCTTCAGCACCTTTGGTGTGGAGATACGCCATGACTTAAAGAGTGCCCTAGCGGATGCCGATGCGGTGATGCTCCTGCACATCCAGCACGAACGGCAGACGCACAGCCACTTCCCTTCCATCGGCGAGTACACGAGCATGTTTGGGCTGAACACCATGCGAGCTTCCTGGCTGAAGCCGGGCGCACTCATCCTCCACCCTGGTCCGATTAACCGTGGAGTGGAGATTGACTCCAAGCTGGCAGACTCCGCCCAATCGGTGATTCTGGAGCAGGTAACCAATGGCATCTACTGCCGGATGGCGGTCCTCGCTCTCTGTGCGCAAGTCGTGGGCAAGGGAACTCCACTGAGCGAGATCGCGGAAGCGCGGGAGATGGAATACTTCCCGGAATAAAAACAGCGAGCCAACCTATTTTAATCGCGACTACAAATTTCTCACATCATGACTGACGTATTATGGATTAAAGGGGGCCGGGTTATCGATCCAGCCCATGGACGCGATGCCCCGGGCGATATTTATGCGGTGGACGGTGTCCTCGTGGAGTCGCTCAGCGAAGCCCAGCGCAAGGAAGCGAGGGTGATGGATGCGAACGGTCTCGTCGTAGCGCCGGGCCTGGTGGATATCCATGTACACCTGCGTGAACCCGGGCAGACGCACAAGGAAACGATCGGCACCGGATCGCGCGCAGCCGCAGCTGGTGGGTTTACCACCATCGTATGCATGCCCAATACTTCTCCCCCGGTGGATAACCCGGGAACGATCCGGCAGATATTTGATGCCATCCAGCGCGATGCGGTTGTGAATGTTTTGCCCACGGGCTGCATCACCAAGGAGATGAAGGGCGAGAGCCTGGCACCGATTGGTTCACTCAAGAAAGCAGGCGTGGTGGCCATCACGGATGATGGGCGTTGCGTCCAGAATAATGAGCTGATGCGCCGGGCGCTCGAGTATGCCCACATGTTTGACCTGTGCGTGATGGACCACTGCCAGGACTATGCGCTGACTGAGGGCGGCGTGATGAATGAGGGAAACATGTCCCTCAAACTCGGCCTACGCGGCTGGCCGCACAGTGCGGAAGATATCATCGTCTCCCGGAACTGCCTGCTCTCGCACTACACGGGAGCACACATTCACTGCCAGCATATCAGCTCAGCCATGTCGGTGAACCTCATACGCAAGGCGAAGAGCGACGGCATCCGCATCACTGCCGAGGCCACGCCGCACCATATCGCACTCACGGATGAGAGCCTGGCTACCTATGACACCCATTTTAAGATGAACCCGCCTCTGCGCACCGAGACCGACCGCAGGGCGATCATCGCCGCACTCGCCGATGGCACACTCGACTGTATCGCGACGGACCATGCCCCGCATACGGATTACGAGAAGGACGTGGAGTTCGACAATGCACCCTTCGGCATCACGGGGCTGGAAACTGCACTGCCTGTGTGCCTGGAGACTCTTATCCATAAGGGCAACTTCAGTCTCTCCCACCTGCTTGCACTCATGACCTGCAAACCAGCAAATCTTATCGGACTTCAGAAAGGCACCCTCGCCCCGGGCAGAGACGCCGATATCGTTGTCTTTGACCCACAGCAGTCGTGGTACGCTGATCCCAAGCGCTGGCAGAGCCGCTCGACGAATTCTCCATGGAATAGCAAGACACTGCATGGTAAGGTGCGCCAGACTTATGTGAAGGGCCGCCTGGTGTGGAATGGCGAGACTATCGTCGAGCGCGCATGAGTGGCTCGTTCGACATTTCAGAACTCGCACTCGCGCATCCGTTTTTCTTCTTCTACGCCGGGGGATTACTACTCGGCGGCCTGATCTTCATGGGATTGATCGGGGCGCTATTGTTCATGCGCTCGGAGTGGCGGGGATGCCACGTGGAGCGCTGGGGAATACCCTGGCATGAGTTCGCCCGGTACTTGGGATTCGCGGCATTCTGGATACTTTCGCAGCAAGTGCTCATGGGCGTTGTGGTCTCTGTGTTCCCCACACTCGACGCCGATGTTCTCGGTGTGATTGGCAGTTTCAGCATGCAACTCGGACTGGTGGCGCTGTTTATCGTGTTCCGTATGCAACAGACCGCTCTAGTGAAGGACTTTGTTAATACCCGACATCCGAATCTACCACTCTCCCTCGTCACTGGTTTCGCGTTGTTCATGGCTGCATTCCCGCTGATTGGCATGGTTGGGATAGGCTGGCAGGCGTTGCTCCTCGCGCTGCGTAACTATGGCTTCGATATTCCCATGGAGACGCAGGATATCGTGGCTCTTTTCGGAGAGGAAACGAATCCCTGGATGTTTGGGTCACTCCTATTTCTGGCTGTAGTGATGGCCCCGGTCTCCGAGGAGTTGCTCTTCCGCGCCGGCATCTACCGGTTCCTCAAGGGAAAACTTCCGCTCTGGGCTGCGATGCTGATAAGCAGCGCCCTATTCTCCTCGCTACACTTGAATGTACTCGGTTTCCCCTCGCTTATGACAGTGGGCATCTGCCTGTGCCTCGTTTACGAGCTTACGGGAAACATCCGCGTGGCGATCATCTTCCACGCCATCTTCAACCTAAACAGTATCATTCTCATAACCTTGATGCCCGAGGAACTTCAGGTGGGAATGCTACACTTTAGCCCCTGGGTCTGGTAGGGTATGGGCATGAGCGTCTTCACTGCAAACCCTGCCAACAGCGTGCGCTCCCTCGGAGAGCGCGAGCTGCTTAACCGGATACGTGAATGGCTGGGAGCAGCCGCACCAGCGAGTCCACGAGGCATGGGGGATGACTGTGCAGTGCTGCCAGCAAGTGTGGCTCCCGTGAACCTGGTGACCGTCGATGCCCTCGTCTATGGGCGGCATTTCGATGACTCCGTACCCGCTGCTTCTGCCGGAGCAAAGCTCCTGAAGCGAAACCTCAGTGATATTGCTGCGATGGGCGGGACTCCCTTAAGCGCGGTCGTCTCGCTGATCCTCGCACCGGAAACACGGGTAGACTTTCTGGAAGCATTCACACGCGGCATGGCGGCCTGTGCGCTGGAGTACGGGGTAACTATTGTCGGCGGTGACCTCACCGAAGCCCCCGGATTCTTCGGCGGTTCACTGACGCTGCTTGGGCACGCGGCTCGTCCAATAACTCGCAAAGGCGGGCAAATCGGTGACTGGATCGCGGTGACTGGGGCTCTCGGCGGGAGTATTCTCGGGCACCACCATGAGTTCACTCCGCGCCTACGAGAAGGAGCGTGGCTCGCGGCACAACCCGATCTTTGCGGCATGATGGATGTGACCGACGGGCTGGCCAAGGACCTCTGCGAACTGCTCCCCGTAGGCGGAGCAGCAGCTCTGGACTTGGCAGAACTTCCACTAAGCGAAGCCGCCACCGAGTTGGCCGCGAGAGACGGGCTTTCTGCACTCGATCACGCTCTCACCGATGGCGAGGATTACGAACTGGTTTTTACCGTCTCTAAAGAGACCGATCCCATAGCCTTCCGCGCGCGTTACGAAGAGGCGCTGGGCAAGCCACCTTGTTTCATTGGGAAGATTATTGCCCATGTAGGCCGCATTCGCCTGCTCGAGGCGAACACTCTTCTCCCCATCACTCCCGGCACTGGCTATGAGCATTTTGGAAAGATTAACTAAGGGCGTGGAAACCGCATCCGCCGCAGCGACAGAAGCACTGGCGGCGGAGCTGGCGGCGATCCTGCCCGTGGATGCCACCCTCGCTCTGCAAGGCGATCTAGGCTGCGGCAAGACTACATTTGTGCGCGGTCTGGCGCGCGCCTGGGGAATCACGGAGGCAATTACCAGCCCCACGTACACCATCTTCACCATTCATCAAGGCACCCGGCAACTCATCCACATGGATGCCTATCGCCTGGAGATTGCCGGGCAGGCGGAAAGCTTGTTGGTGGAGGACTTCCTTCGCAGCCCCTTCTGCCTCGCCATCGAGTGGCCGGAACGCCTGGGCGACTGGGTCCCGCAGACCGCGCTGCGTCTCCAGTTCTCAATCACGCCCGATATGCGGCACCGGATAGTGTTGGTGGAGGGTCGTGGGTAGGCGGGGGGCCTGTAGTTCTGGGAGATTAGGGGACTTAAGGGACTGATGGGACTTATAGGACCTATATGACCTATGAAAGACTATTTCTCTGTGGCCGGGGCCGGTGCCACTACCGCTGCCGCTGCTGGGGCATTCTTTGTTGTCACTACGACTGGCATCTTGAACAGCGTTTCGTCCAAAGTGGGGTTCACCTCAAACTTGGTCCATGTCGCCGTGCGGTAGGCCTTGCCCTGATCGCGATAGACCCAGGTGGTTTCAATCATCACACCGCCAATGCGCTCCAGCTTCGTGGGGTAAATATCGGCCTCGATACGTGCGCCTGCGAGGTCGTCTTCCATGCCTACGCAAACGAGATAGAACTTGGTCTTGTCGAAATAGAAGAAGCGGTTGCGCCCATCGGGCAGTATGGCTTTGACGAGTTGTGCGGGCTGCCCGGCAATTTTGACTTCACCCCGGTACTGGAGAACGACACCGTTCTCCCGCCAGTCAACATAGATGGGGTAGAACTCTGCATCCTCTCTTAAAGCCATGGCTGGTGAACCCGTCAGCGTTTGCGGGACGAGGGGGTCTGGGGATGTTTCCTGGGACCACACACTCTTCCCATCCGTGGCAGTTACCGAAGTGATCATCCAGCCGAGGTTCTTGCGGGAGCGCTCCATACGAAGTTTGTCGGGAGCCGCCCGATAGAGGACGGTCTGAAAGCTATAGCCACGCTCCTCAATGGTGCCCTCAACGCGAAGGCTCTGGATGGACTTTATCTTGCGAATTGCCTCGTCGAGATTCTGGCTGCCGCCGCGAAAGCGAAGATGGTTGTCGATGATCTCCGCAGCAGTCTCATCCGTTTTGGCCTTGGCCGCTTCGCCTTTGGAAATGGTGCCCGTACTGGAGATCTTGGAGTTGGTCTCGGCCTGTACGAGGCCAGAGAACAAGCTGCTGAGGGCAAAGAGGGCGAGGGAGGAACGCAGAAATAGGTGTGCTGACATATTCATGAGGCCTACTTATGCAGGGGTTTTCCAATTCTGGCAATCCTTACGCCATGGGGTTGTTCACTCTCAATTAAGGCAAGGGCTGAAGGTAGGTACTAAGGTACAAAGGCACTGAGGCACAAAGTCGGAAAGGCAGGGGGCAGTTTGCAGTTTGCAGTTTGTTAGGTGACATACGGTCGGCGGAGTACTGTTACCAGTCGGCGGAGTACTGTTACCGGTCGGCGGAGTACTGTTACCGGTCGGCGGAGGGCTGTTACCGGTCGGCGGAGTACTGTTACCGGTCTGCGGAGTGCTGTTACCAGTCGGCGGAGGGAATCCCGGGGCCGTGTAAAACGGTAGCAGCGCTCGGGGTGAATCTGTCGCTTCGCTCGGTAACGGTGTTCGGTGTTCCGTGTTCGGTGGGCGGTTTAAATCTTTCTGCTTTCTGCCTCTGCTATCTGCCTCTGCTATCTGCCATCTGGAATCTGGAATCCAGGTCCAGCTGAGTCTGCCATCTGCCCCTACCTTCGCTGCTTCCCTGCTTGCCCTGTTGCTCAATCTGTCACACAAATCTTACTGATCCCTTCATGAGTAACAAGGCACCCGATTCCGAGACACTACCTTCGACTACGCCCGCTGTGCGACCGCTGGCACCGCTTCCGGTGGGGGCTTCTACGGAGGACATGCTGTTTGCGTTTCTCGATTACGTCACGGCTAAGAAGATCAATCTCTACCCGGCTCAGGAAAGGGCGATCCTTGAACTGCTCGAGGGAAACAATGTCATCCTGAAAACCCCGACTGGCTCTGGTAAGTCTCTTGTCGCTGCCGCGATGCACTTCAAGTCGCTTAGCATGGGGCGGAGGTCCGTATACACGTGCCCGATCAAGGCGCTGGTTAATGAAAAGTTCCTTTCCCTGTGCCGGGACTTCGGCCCGGAACTTGTGGGTATGTCCACCGGGGATGCGTCTGTGAACCGCGAGGCACCGATTCTCTGCTGTACTGCCGAAGTCTTGTCGAACATGGCACTGAGCGAGGGCGCGAACGCTCCCGTCCACGATGTGATCATGGACGAGTTTCACTACTACAGCGACCGGGACCGCGGGGTGGCGTGGCAGATTCCGCTGCTTACCTTGCCCCAGGCGCGGTTTCTCCTGCTCTCCGCCACGCTTGGGGAGACTTCGTTTTTCGAGAAAGAGATCACCCGGCTTACCGGTGCGCCGACGGTGACGGTGGCTTCCACGGACCGCCCGGTGCCGCTTTATTTCAACTACACGGAAGAGGCGATCGAGGAAGTGGTGCAGGAACTCTCGGAGAAGCGGCGCACTCCTGCCTACCTGGTCCACTTCTCCCAGCGCAGTGCCACGGATACGGCGCAGAACCTGATGAGTATCGACTTCTGCACGAAGGCGGAGAAGGAGACCCTGGCGCGGCATCTCGTGGGGGTGGACTTCAGCAGCCCGTTCGGCAACGACATGAAGAAGTACCTGCGCCATGGCATCGGTGTACACCATGCCGGGCTGCTCCCGAAGTATCGCATTTTGGTGGAGAAGCTTGCGCAGCAGAATCTTCTTAAATTTATCTGCGGAACAGATACGCTCGGTGTGGGCGTGAATGTGCCAATACGTACAGTCGTCTTTACCGGACTGACCAAGTACGATGGCGAGAAACAGCGGGTGCTCCCTGTACGCGATTTCCACCAGATCGCCGGTCGTGCTGGGCGCAAGGGGTTCGATGATGAGGGGCATGTGCTGGCGATGGCTCCTGCGCATGTGATTGAGAATCGCAAGATGGAGAAGAAGGCGAAGGAGAACCCCGCCAAGGCGAAGAAGCTGGTGAAACAAAAGCCGCCGGAGAAGGGCTATGTCCACTGGGAAGAGGGCACCTTTCGCAAGCTTATCGATTCGCAGCCGGAGCCCCTCGTGAGTGCATTCCGGGTGGAGCACGGGATGCTGTTAAATGTACTCGGTCGCATGGGCGATGGGTGCCGCGCGATGCGGGCGTTGATCGATGACTCACACGAGACGGCGGGTGCGAAAAAGCAGCACCGCAAGCGGGCATTCGCGCTCTTCCGCTCGCTAGTGGAGAAGCAGATTATTGAGCTACTCCCACGGCGCGACGAACTGGGGCGAAAGGTGCGGGTGAACATCGATCTCCAGCAGGATTTCTCGCTGAACCAGACGCTGTCTCTCTACCTGGTGGATACCGTCCAGACACTCGACCGCGATGACCCGGAGTACGCCTTTAAAGTACTCGCGCTAGTCGAGTCCGTCCTGGAGAACCCCGACACCATTATCCGGAAGCAGATTGACAAACTGAAGGACGAGTTAATGCGCGAGATGAAGGCGGCGGACGTCCCCTACGAGGAGCGCATCGCACGGCTGGAACTCGTGGAGCGCTACAAACCTTACCCGGAGTTCATTTATGAGAGCTTCAACGCCTTCGCCGCGAAGCACCCGTGGGTGGGCGAGGAGAACATCCAGCCGAAGTCCATCGGACTGGCGATGTACGAGCGGTACCAAAGCTTCGCCGATTATGTCCGCGAACTCGGGCTGCAACGCGCCGAGGGTGTCCTCCTGCGGCACCTCTCAAGCGTTTATAAAACCCTCACCCAATCCGTCCCCGAGGCCAGCCGCACTGAGGAGATCGAGGGCATGATTGTTTATTTCGAGGAGATGGTGCGCGGCGTGGACTCCTCTATTCTCGATGAGTGGGAAGCGATCAAGAATCCCGCATACCGCCCCGATGTTGCAGCCGCCCCAGTACCAACACCGCGTCCGCCCCGGCCACTCGATCCGAAGCGCGACCGCGCGACACTGGAGCGCCTTATCCGGCACAGTGTGTTCCAGTTTCTCCGCCCACTGGCGAGTGGGGACTACCGCTCCGCCGCCGCGCAGCTCGCCATCATTGCCGGGCGACCACCCGAAGACGCGCAATTCACGCCCTTCGCCCAGCGCCCCGATGCCGTCATCAACGAAGGCCGTGGACTCTTCGCCTGGCACGGTGATACGCTGGAGAAAGCGATGAAACCGTACTTCGACGCCCATAAAGCCCTGCGCCTCGACCCCGCCGCACGCAACGCACGGAATACTTTGCTCGAGCAAGACCCCCTGACTGGCGAATGGATCATCGAACAAACCCTCGTGGACCCCGAGGAAACCAACGACTACGCCTTGCGCTTTACCCTCAACATCGAAGCCACCCGCAACTCAGGCGAGCCGAGGATGGAGTTGGTTGAAGTGAAGCTGTTGGGGTAGGAGCTGATAGCAGACCTCCTGAAGTCTGCACGCAAACAAAGAGAATCCCAGCGAGTACCAGAGCCATGGCAGTTCGTGATCCGGTCATGGGTCAATTTTATCCATGCCAGGACAAGATTACCCATTGAGCAAATGTAATACCCGAATTATAATGAGCGCTTCTGGAAACACTATAAACAACGCCCAGTTCACAGTCCTACCATTCCTACAACTACTCATCATATCCATGCAAAACCTATCATTGCTCAAGAACGCACAGTCGAGATCCATATCCCCGGAGAATTTCAAAGGGGAGAAAGGCAAAGGAGGGATGGCAACCGAAGGTAGTGGAGCGGCATGCGCTCGCGATCTGGGCCAGGGATGGAAAATCTCTCCCTGTGTGGAGATTCTGCCAGGTACCACCTTCGAAATAGCCGCGATCGCGGGTCCGGGATTCATCGAGCAAATCTGGATGACACCCACGGGCAACTGGCGTTTCAGCATTATCCGTATCTACTGGGATGACCAGGAGCACCCGTCGGTGGAGTGTCCCGTGGGGGATTTCTTCGCGAACGGATGGGGCGTCTTTGCCCCGGTGGTATCCCTCGCCGTATGTGTGAATCCAGGGAGCGCGTTCAACTGTTATTGGGAGATGCCCTTTCGCAAACGTTGCCGTATCACTTTCGAGAATATCGATACGAACAGCATGCGGCTCTTTTACCAGGTCAATTATAGACTGGAGTCGGTACCCGAACAAGCTGCCTACTTCCATGCCCAATTCCGTCGGGTCAATCCACTCCCCTATAAATCGGTCTACACGTTACTGGATGGGGTAACTGGTTGCGGCCATTATGTGGGCACTTACATGGCGTGGGGTGTGAATAATTCCGGCTGGTGGGGCGAGGGGGAAATTAAGTTTTTCATGGATGGCGACCGCGAGTTCCCCACCATCTGCGGTACAGGCACCGAGGATTACTTCTGTGGTTCCTATAATTTCGAAAACCAGACAACGAAACAATATCAAGAGTTCTGCACACCCTATGCAGGGCTGGCACAGGTAATGCGCCCGGATACTCTGTACCGTTCACAGATGCGATTCGGGCTCTATCGGTGGCACCTCACAGACCCCATCCGTTTCACACAGGAGATCCGTGTTACCATACAAGCCCTAGGCTGGCGCAGTGGTGGACGCTACCTCCCCATGCAGGACGACATCGCATCCGTCTCCTACTGGTACCAGAACCTGCCGACCGCTCCTTTCCCGGCGCTCCCGGGTAAAGATTATTTGGAGATCATCTAGCAACGGGCGGAGGGGACACCGCTTAGCCCGACTACGCATTTGCCAGTCACTACGCACTGACCGAGCAGGTATGCCCATTTCATAGGCAAAACAGCCCGTGGGCTTCACCCACGGGCTGTTGCTTATGCTATAAACTGAACTATGTTCGGCTTAGAATCCGTAGCGGACCGTGAAATCCACGCTTACGTCATCAGCCCACTCCGTAGGACTATAACTACCACCCAATCCGAGATTGAAATGCTCGGTGATCCAATAAGCGAAGTCGATACCGAAGCTCCAATTTACATCGTCGGTAGCCCCTTCAAATACAGTAGCACTCACGTGCTCTGACAGCGTGAGATCAGTGACTATTTCGATCTCCAAACCGATCATAGCACTCGCCCCACAGTAATTATCTCTTATGAGACTGCTGCCAACCTCCATTGCCCCCCAAGCTTGACTTACTCCAAGTCCAAGCATGGGTTTGACCATGCCCAGATCATAATAGCCGATCGCAGCAAGTGCGACACCGCCGATTTCTTCCGTAACAAAGCTGTCAGAGAGCTTGGTGTAGCCCAGTCCAGCATTTATATCCAGCCCGATTTTTGAGGTATCGGTAGTCTTGATGACTGCGAAGTTGCCTCCGACACTGCTGCCCCAGCCATCCAGATCTAGTCCATAGTCAAAACTCACATAGTTGTATTCAGCAGTGGCTTCAACATAGTTCTGACCAAGCAGACCACGTGCTTCGGCGCTACCAACAAAGGTAGCGACGGCAATGGCTGCGATAATAGTGTTCTTCAGTTTCATGTTTTTGTTTGTTTGCAGTTTGGTGTGTTTCAAACGGCGGTGTCGCCGCGAAGCCGTGGACAATGTATTTATCTTTCCACACGTCAAGCTGACAGCATGCGTTTGATTTCAAAGTAGTTTGGCTGATTATCACCATTAATCGAGGCTACCGCGTACGATCTTAGTACTGCTCCGCCACTGTTGACCAATGGGCCTACTTCTGGGTACGCGCAGTTGTCCAAGGCCGCTGCCCCAGGTGGGCAGATAGCCTCAAGATCAAGCTTGTTGTGCTCCCGGCAGTCGGTAAGGGCTAGAACTCGTCGTCCCGGCGGCGGCGGCGTGGTTTATCTTCGAACGCATCCTCCTCTTCTTCATCTTCATCATCACCCTCAGCCTGCTCTTCTTCATCTTCTTCCTCTTCGGTCTCTTCTTCGTCGTCCCATTTCATGGTTTCATCTTCTTCGAGGGTCTCATCCTCGGTAACTTCGAATTCGGGCAGATCTGCGATTTCTTCGTCTTCAGTTTTCGTCTTCGTACGGGCATCTTCTTCATCGAGTTCGTAGCCATCGGGTACGTACTCGAGAATAGAGGTAATTTCTGCAAAGAAGTGTACGGCGCGTCCTTCAAAGAAGTCTGCATTCTGGCGCTCGCGAATAGCTTCCTCGACTTCATCAATGGTGAGTAGCTGCTCGAACTCAATCAAGTCATTGAGCATCATGACCCGCGCCTTGGTAATCTGGTCGAGGAAATCGGCATAAGGCCCCTTCTCGTCAAGAATATCCGGAAGGGCAAACAAGGTACTATCCTCGCCCTCGAGGAAGGACTCCTTGACGCGCACCAAGCGTACCCGCCGTTCCTTGAGTTCCTTCTCTATTGCAAAGGCGAAGAACGCCCGGTCGATTATCTCTGGATCGAACCCATAGTCGCGCAAGGGTTCACAGAGTTCCATGATGTGACCGAATTGACGTGGGTCGACAATTCCGAGTGCATCGAGATCCCAGTGTACATCGTCACTGATCTCCTCAACCCACCAGTTGAAGTCTTCCCCAAGACGGATGACACACCATTCGAGTTGCTGATTCTTTTTGGCCATAGCGACAGCTAATAATTTAGAAAATTGTGTTCAGATTGATGGGGTCTCTCATAAACCCGAACCGTTGTGTCAACGCCTAAATATTTTACACCTGCCAACCCGCATGAAATCAGGGGGTTAAATTAGCTGCTAGCTGTCGCGATCAGCCTTCAGCGACCAGCCCTGACATTCATGCGAAGCGCTATATTCGCGACTTTATACGGTGTCACCGAGTCCTTGTCCCTTGAACGTGGCCTCAGGTTGTGTCACTGGCGTAACAACAGGATTCGGTTCGCTGCACCAACCGCAAACTGCCCACTACCAACAGCATCCTGCCTTGCCCCGAACACAGAATACAATTGGTGATACAAAACAGATGGTTTCGTGAATTTATGGGCCATTTACCCCATTTTTATCTCCAATCTTTGGGAAACTACGTGTAGTTTACACTCATGATGCAACCTACCCCCGTGATGCATTCAATCAAGTACCCCGTTTCGACATAGCAAGCCCCAGTCCAGCAGGACTGATGGCGTGTCTGGCGGCCCTTGTGCGCATGCCCACCCAGGTTGTTAACAACCAAATACTATAGTACTCCAAATCCTAGTAACATGTACCCCATGATAAAACGTTCATTACTCAACGGCCTTGCTCTCGCAATGAGCAGCCTACTACTCACCGCAGGAGTAAGTGCCCAGACACTTCCCCGCAGCGGTATCGGTCTTGGCGGGATAACATCCTACTGTACGAACTTTCCATTTGGAGACTGCATGAAGCAGTCGAGCGATTGGTATAACGGCCAGCCAAATACAATGAGTGGGCACACACCCCTCGCCAATATCGACTCCAATGGGTATGTCAGTAGCTTCCCTTCAGGCACTACTGCAGTGTCCTGTTGGATAGCCTACGATAACTTCGAATTCAACGGCCCGGGTAACAGCAGCCGTCCAGGCGGAAATCCAATGACAACACCCGGCGGCGATTGGGTGGTGACTTGGGATGGCAACGGCTCCGTGTTCTTGACGGCACGCCTCGGTACCTCAACGAATCCTGGCACCGGTGTTGTTTTGAAATCCGGTGACGATGCTTCCCGCCGCAAGGTTTATACTGTTACACAGGGCACACCGCTCTGCCTTACAATAACTGCTCTTGGCAGCCCCTATCCCACGAATATCAGGGTCTGGCTTCCCGGGCAGGAGAATAATCTCTTTAACACCACATGGATAAACCAGTTTAAGCGCAGCAATGGAAGCGCCCGGTTCGATGTGCTTCGCTTCATGGACTGGAGTTTAACTAATAACTCCACCGTTACCAGTTGGCCCAATGACCGCAAACCCCGCTCCTACCGCACCTATGCGGGTGACTCGCGCAACCCCGGTGGTGTGCCCTATGAAATCATGCTGGACCTGTGCAATACCCTCAACTCCAACATGTGGATCAATATCCCGGAGCGCGCCGATAACAACTACGTGGACAAACTCGCCAACCTGATCCGCTACGGCGACGATCGCGGTTCTGCGTATAACAATAATACCCAACGCTTGAAGGATGGACTCATCGCCATCGTGGAGTACTCCAATGAAGTGTGGAACGGTGGTTTCTCCGCCGGCTCGTGGATAGGGGCGAACATCACGGCACCGAGTTCCGGGACCTCTACCTTCCATAAGTATGGCAAACGGGCCAGAGAAATCTGGCAGCGCATGGAAGCCATCATCGGTGACACCAGAATGATCAATGCACTGGGTGCCCAAACTACCAATTCCGGAGTCGTGTCCGCCGCCGCTCAAGGAGCCGAAGATACTACTACTACGCGCCAAGCCGTTTACATCGAGGCCATGGCGATCACCTTCTATTTCGGCCATTCACTGGGCACCACCTTCTACAATGCTGGCTTGCATACCCAGGCAGACCGGGCAGCAGCCAAGACGACTGCTTTCAGTCAGCTATCAACCGAGGCAGACAATACACTTAATAGCATCTTTGCTGCCAATGGCTGGTCCGATAAAGGTACCGCCGCCGGCTGGGGCGTACCGCTGATCGACTACGAAGGCAACTGTCACCTTATTCCCAATGACGACACCCAGCGCAACGATGGCACATTTAATAACTTCCTATGGGACTTGTACGAGGATAGCCGCATGTCCGTCCAGATTAAGAAGATGCTGGACCGTTTCGATGCCGAAGGTGTCAAAGCCATCTGCGCCTTTGTTGACGTCGGACAGTGGTCGCAGTGGGGTTGCTGGGGTTTCCATCGCAGCCCAGGCTCATCCAGCAATAATTGGAATATGCTTGTAACCTGGGCCGAGAGTACGCCCCCGAGTTCCAGTAGCTCATCCAGTTCCAGTTCAAGTAGTTCAAGCTCGAGCTCTAGTTCCAGTTCGAGTTCGAGCTCCAGTTCAAGCAGCTCCAGTACCTCTTCAGGCTCCATTCTCGCCTCTTGGGATCTACTGACCTCGGCAGCCGTTAACGGGAGTGCAGTGACAGTGAATGCGACCGCCACCGCTACGAATGTGACCACGGCATCCCTATCCCGTGGCAGCGGCTTCCCGGCGTCTGCCTTGCAGGCATACTCGGGACCTGGAGCGTTCAACGTGAATACATCCGGCAACCCAGTTACACTGGCTGATTGCAAGACAGGGAACTACTATTTCCAGTGGGCCGTATCTCCTGCGTCTGGGTACAAGTTGTCACTCACCAACGTGAAGTTATCCGGTTACAGCCAGTATAATACCGGCGTACTCCAGGTTGAATACAGCACGAATGGGTTCTCCACAGCGGGCACCAGTATCGGTACTCTGGCTTTGACAAATGGCTGGGTGGGCATGACCACCACATTCTCACTCTCCGGCTTCACCGCACATCAAAACGCAACCACAACCGTTACTTTCCGTGCTTATATTTATAACACAGGCGGATGGGCTGATCGCGGCCTGGGACAAGTCGCTGGAAATAACAATGACATTGAAATCACTGGCACCGTGGCCTCTACCAGCAGCTCGAGTAGTTCATCCAGCTCCAGCAGTTCGTCTTCGTCCAGCAGTTCGTCGAGTTCCAGCAGCTCGTCCAGTTCCAGCAGCTCGTCCAGCAGTTCTTCAGGGTCCATATCCGTGCCCAATAACTCATTCGAGACTGCCTCCGGGTATGGTGTGCCTGCGAACTGGAGCAACACCTTCACCGCAGGAAACGCATCTGCCTCAACTGTACTGGAAGTAAAGACAACTGCATTCACTGGTAAACACCTCACAAACTTCCTTGCGATAAATATTGAGAATGGCAACCCCGGAACGGGCACCTCCGTTTCACAGCTCTATTCCGGTAATCTTGGTACCTTTGAAGCCAACACGATATACACCCTTACCGTATCCGTTGCTTCCGATGCTCCTGCCGCAGATCGCTCGGGCGCGATTGGATTACGCGCCAACGGCAATCAAGTGGGAACTACTTCGTTCCTCACCAGCACCCTGAGCGCGACAAGCTTCGCAGACAAAGTTTACACGATCGATACCAGTGTGAATACCGGCATTGTGGGGCAACAGATAAGCGTAGTTCTCAGTCACAGTCACAGTGGGAGCTTCTTCCGTAATGTGCTCTTTGATAATGTGAGGCTTTCGAAACAAAGTTCAGCCCCCGTTGCCATCACCGTGCCCAATAACTCATTCGAAACTGCCTCCGGGTATGGTGTGCCTGCGAACTGGAGCAACACGTTCACCGCAGGGAACGCCTCTGCCTCAACCGTATTGGAAGTAAGGACAACGGCACTCACCGGTAAAAACCTCACAAACTTCCTTGCGATACACATTGAGAATGGCAACCCCGGAATGGGCACCTCCGTCTCCCAGCTCTACACGGGCAATCTCGGCACATTCGATGCCAATACGATCTACACCCTCACCGTATCCGTTGCTGCCGAGTCCCCGGCTGCCGATCGCTCAGGCGCGATTGGGCTTCGTGCCAACGGCAATTCAGTAGGAACAACCTCATTCCTCACCAGCACGTTGAGCGCCACAAGCTTCGCAGACAAAGTTTACACGGTCGACACCAGTGTGAATACCGGCATTGTGGGACAACAGATCAGCGTAGTTCTCAGCCACAGTCACAGTGGGAGTTACTTCAAAAATGTACTCTTTGATAACGTGCGCCTATCCAAACAAGCGAAATAGCCCTCTGGATAATTGCATGAACCACGACTGCCCACCGTATTGTGATCAAGCTGATAGACTTTGGGACTAGACTAGAGAATATACAGGCACAATATTCATAAGGTAGCCGTTACGAGCGCCCCATCGCAAAACCGATGGGGCGCTTTTGTTTGCCAAGGAGAGTAGAGCATCCCGGTCCGCGAAAGTAGCCAAATCGTCACGCTCTCGCTCAAACATCCCGAATCCATGGGAAGTGAGATGAACCCGGATTGCCTTTGCAGCATTGCAGCGCCAACAGCGCGACCACATACCAGTCTGGCCATCGGCCCAGGTAGGTACGAACTATAGGGGAGCGGGGGCGCTGAATGGGCGACACTAGCCTGTGCATGTGTAAAACCGTCACGGGACAACAACCTCGAGACACACCCTATCCGTTTCCTACGCTTGATGTGGAGTTGCTTTACCTTAAAACAAAGATCATGCTCCGCCCATTACACTATTATGATGAAATTCATTAAGATTACCTTCTGGATACTTCTGGCCTGTTTTATACTCGCCATCGCCCTGGGTCTGGCAGCGCTCTTTTCACCGGGAATACAAAAAGCCATAGTACTTGGCATACTTAAAGACGACCCAGATAATCGGGTAAAGCTGGAGTACTTCCATGTCGGGTTTACTTCCGGGGAGATTCGCAATGCCTATCTCTTTAATAAAACCCAGGGTATTAGTGTGGAAAAGGCCGTCTTTGACTATTCCTTGATGGCGCTGCTCTTCGATCATGAACTCTACATCGAGCGCTGCGAACTCAAAGGTTTGCTCATTGATGCCTCGAAGCCTGGCAACCTTATTCAGGTCAGTGGCGATGTGGATGTGGCCATCAATACGGGTACTGGCCACCCTGAATCGGGGGATACCAGTCCCGCCAACAGCCCTGATGCTTCCTCAACCACTGAGCCGGGAACCGAAGCCGCCGATGAGTCAGAAGCGGTACGCTATGACGGTTTCTATCATGTAAGCACGAAGTCGAAGGCAAAGCTGCGGATTGAAAATATGGCCATGGATGGGCGAATTCTCCTGCCGGACCAGAAGCAAGTGGCATTCAACACCACGGCCCAAGGCATAGCACCGGGCTCCACAGGTACGCTGAATTTCACTTTTGAATTTACAGATAAAACCGAAGGCGCCGAACTGTCCAAGGCCAGCGGACGCGGGCTCTTCAGTATCACTCAAGCTACGGCGGGGGGAGTATCCGCCATGGGCGCAGAACTGTCATTGGCAGCGGAAGGCGCGGCATTCCAGGCACCAGCGAAGTTCGCGATGAAGCTGGAATCCATCAGCAGTGATTCCCTCGAAAATCATTCCATGACAATTACGGCTGGGGATGCGGGAAAAACTCTGGCGACCGTCAAAACTACCATCGACTTCACCGGGCGGAAACAAGCGGGCACTTTCATGGTGGATATCGCAACGGCGGATTTTTCCATGCTGCCCGCAACGGATACGCTTCCCCCGGTTGCACTCAAAGGCTCAGGCACTTTCGGCGGTAATCTCGACCAGTCGGCATCCAATTTACAAGGCCAGTTCACCATCACCGAGGCTCGCCCCGAGGCCATGAATGAGATCGGCACGCTAATTCTGGATGTTAAGCAAAATCCCGATGGCATCGCATCAATTAATATTCCCCTCACTCTGCGGGGGCCGAGTGGGGCAACTGTCATAACCACCACTGGTACCGTTCAAAAGAGGGCAGCAGACAGAAACCACTTCGTCATCGCGGTGAACAGCCCGGCGATTTACGTGGATGACTTGATAGCCTTGAAGAATCGCCTCATCCCACCGGCAACAGAGAGCGATGTCTCGGTACAGACGCAGCCAGAGTCGGAAAAGCCCAGCCCAGTGGCCGTGGAGAAATCGCCTGCGTCAACGCAGCCAGCAACCGCACCGGAGACGAGTACTGGCACCGAGATAAGCCCTGTGCCGGATGCCCTGCCTTGCTGGCACAAAGTGAGTGGTGAGTTTACGATGGAGATAAAAAAGATTGTCGCCAACGGAAACACTTTGGAGAACTTTTCGAGCCGGCTGACCATTGATGAGAAGGCTGTCACACTGACTCGGTTCACGGGTACCAACGAGGGCACACCGATCACCGCTCAGGGCGCACTTACCTTCACAGCAGGCGCGGATAAGCCGTATGCGCTCAACGCAGCCGGTAAAATCAGCAAGTTCGACGTCGGCTCTTTCCTCAAGAAACGCTCACCCGGGAAGACGCCCTACCTCGAGTGTGATGCGGCAATGGACTTTGCTGTGACCGGAGAGGCGCCCACACTCGAAGTGCTTGGCCGTGTAACGCGAGGACAGTGTCACATAATCACGGGCAGCGGAGTCATGCGCCCGATTGCCAGTGCGGGTAAGAATGCAGAGACCGGACTCGCGCTGGCCGGCATTGCGGGTTCACTATTCGGCAACAAAGTCTCCGGTCTGGGTGCGCTTACACAGATACTGGAATCCCTGCGTGAAGTCCCCTTTGACCGCGTGGAAATCCTGGCCGTGCGCGAGTCTGATCTGAATATGAATCTAAAGACCCTCGATCTGCGCAGCCCATCACTACACATCACTGGCGCGGGCACGCTGAATTATGATGCCATGAAACCCATCATGCACCAGCCGCTATCCGCGCAGTTAACCTTCGCCCTGAAGGGGGACAGCAGCCTCGCCAGGAAGTTCAATGAAGCCCGACTACTCACAGGCAAACGCGACTCTGCTGGTCTCTACTACGGCCCCACATTTGAAGTAAAGGGTACCGCCACAGACCCGAAGAGCAATCTCGTAGATGTCCTGAAGGATGCCATTGCCCGGGGACTCACCACCGAACCGATCAAGCTCAACTAAGCTGCCAATCAGCCAGCACAAGCCCCAATGGATGCTCCGCAATCTCCACCACAGACAGCCGCCACGCACCCGCCGGTCAAGGCCGCACACCAGCCATTCCACATTCTGGCCAAGCCTATAGGCCCACTGTGCAACCTCGGCTGCTCCTACTGTTTCTATCTGGAAAAGGAGAAGCTCTTTCCTGCCAATGAAAACTTCAAAATGCGCCCGGATACGCTGGAGGCCTTTGTCCGCAGCTACATAGAGGCACAGCCCGGTAACGAAGTCTCCTTTGCCTGGCAAGGCGGCGAGCCTACATTGATGGGAGTGGACTTCTTCCGCATGGCTGTGGCCTTCCAGAAGAAGCACGCAAACGGAAAAAGCATTGGCAACGCCTTTCAGACCAACGGCACGCTACTCGACGATGAGTGGGGAGAGTTTCTCGCACAGAATGAGTTTCTCGTAGGCATCTCCATCGATGGGCCGGAGGCGCTCCACAACCTCTGGCGCGTCGATAAGAAGCAGAAGCCCACCTTCGCGAAGGTGATGCAGGGCATCGAGCTTTTGCAGAAACATAAGGTCGAGTTCAATACGCTAACCTGCGTTCACCGCCAGAATGCGAAGAAGCCACTCGATGTGTATCGCTTTCTGCGCGGCATAGGCTCCCGGCACCTGCAGTTCATCCCCATCATCGAGCGCCCGCCCAATGAGCGTGCCAAAGACCACCAGCTCTGGCTCGCTGCCCCCCCGGCGGATAGCGCAGTCGCCGAGCCGGAGTCCCGAGTTACCCCATGGAGCGTGATCCCTAAAGATTACGGCACATTTCTCTCCACTATCTTTGATCGCTGGGTCCACAACGATGTGGGACGGGTATTCGTGCAGGATTTTGATGTAGCTCTGGCGAACTGGCTCGGTATGCCCCCCGGGCTCTGTATTCATAGTGAAACCTGTGGCCGCGCGCTTGCACTGGAGCACGACGGTTCTGTCTATGCGTGCGACCACTATGTCTATCCCGAGTACAAGCTGGGCAACCTCAAGGACACCCCGCTCGAACAACTCGCCGATAGCGACGCCATGCGACGCTTTGGGAATGCGAAGCGCGATACCCTCCCGCTCCAGTGCAAGGAGTGCCCCGTGCGCTTCGCCTGTCATGGCGGTTGCCCCAAACACCGCTTTCTTCAGACAAAGAGCGGTGACCCTGGGCTCAATTATCTTTGCGAAGGCTACTACCACTTCTACACCCATATCGACCCCTACATGCGCACCCTCGCCCGCCTCTACCGCGCGCAGCGCCCATCCTCAGTGATTATGGACCTGTTGAAGCAAGAAGCTATTAGCCCTTAGCTATTAACCCTTAGCTGTTTTCCTACTAACTACTGGCTACTACCTTCTGCCTTTTTCCTTCTGCCTTTCTGCCATCTGCCAATTGCGCTACATGCAGCAATGCCCCGCTGTAAGTGCCAGTAACCCATACCGCGTGGATGTGCCTGATTGCATGTGAATACGCAGCGTTTCCACCACTACTTCAGGATATGGATTCACCCAGCGATGAACGTAAAGATGCCTTTCATAGTGAAGGGGGTCGTTATCCGGTGGAGTTATAATCACGGGCAATGTCTGCTGATTCTCCAGGTAAGGATAGCCCGGCCACCAGTCTGCCAGACAAGCTTCCGGTGGATCGAGCAACTGGTTGGATACCAGGTCGATCTGGTCCGGGGTGGCAGCGGTTAGTGTATGCTCGAGACGACGACCATCATTCTGGAGAATATCCAGTTTGCCAAAATCCATGCGCTCGCGGCAATAAGCCCCGGCATGAAGCAGATAGAAATAATGAACCTTCCGCCCAATGGCGATTTGTATGGAGTCAGCGAACCGGCCTTCCACTTGCTCCGGCGCCTGCATGCGAATGAAATGCAGACTCCCTGGCTCTGCACCCACTACCAACTCAAACGGTATGCCATGGAAAGTGTTCTTCTTGGGTTTTAGGTGATAGAGCACATTGGTCCCAAACCACCCCCCTTTACCCGTTGTCGAGTGGTTGGCCAGAGACTTGATGTCTATGGATGAAAAGATCTCGCCGTCCCTCTGGTCTTGGAAATGGGTGGTATTGATCTGGATGACTTTTTCTATGCGTTTTGCCTTGGTTAGTGGCCAGAGCAGTGACGACTGATCTCGAAGCCGTTTACTTCCTGGTTCCGTTTCAACAACGCTTACTAGCACGCTCCCGCTGTCGGGTTCTTCGGCTGGGGTACATGGCGGTCGTCCTACCTTTCCCCAGTCATAAGAGAGTGTCTTCCCTTCACTCATCTGGGGAGACACAAGAATGGTAAGTGGGGGTGGTGCGATCCCGTAGCGCTGTTGATAGCGCCAGCTATCAATCAGGCGGCTGACTGCAACGTTAATCTCTTCCCGTATATTGCCATCAATCCACGAAATATTATCTGCATGTTCTTCTGGTTTGCCCAGAGCCAGTAATACGGGTTTCGCCTCGCTTCGCTCCTTAAGCAGCGCCCGGTACAGTGGACCGGCTAACATATAATTGCAGAGGATTGCTTCATCTGCCCGCCTGTTTGCAAGAAGTTCTGCAATGATTCGAGGGTTGTTCGACTCTCCCTTTGTTGGAATCCAGACAATCTCCGCCGGAGGTGTGGCCCAGCGACCAAAGGCAAAGCGAAGAAGTTCATCAATTCCGGGTATGTTCCAATAATCTGTCCGTTGGGAATGAATGACATGTCGCTGTATGGCGATGGTTATAATTTGCGGATGTGTGGCTTCAAGTAGATGGGCTGCGCGTAGAGACAGCGCAAGCATATCACCATGAACAGAATCGCATGACGGTTCGGGGACTTGAGTGATAACAAATGGAATTTTATGATTTCTCAGATGGTCTAGAAGTGCCCTGTGCAGGGAAAAACTTTGCCCCTGAATCAACAGTGCGTCCACCTTGGCATCAATGGCATCAAGGATTTCGCGCTCCTCTTCTGCTTCGTGGTAAACACAGCGACACTCAAGCTTTATGCCATGTTGTAGACAGGCTTGCTCCATGTGCTCAATGACACGGGCATAGGCTATGGCGCGGACTTTTTGTGGTAATCGCCCAGCTTGTCGTTGGAGCTTTGTATTGCGAAACAAGCGGTACCCCACCCGTTGAAGCTCACCCGTAGCGGTCAATTGATCTAAGGCCCGGGCAATGGTATTATGACTCACTCCGAAACGCTCCGCATACTCACGCGAGGAGGGCAGCGCTTTGTCCGGCGCGTACGCCATCGTTGCGATGTCCTGTCGCAACAATTCTGTTATATCCTTTTTGTGGGGCAAGTGACGTGTCGGATAAGGCTTCTTGAATGAGACTATTAGAGAAACCCAAAGTACAACCGGGCTGCTTTAGAGTCAAGGTTGGCTCGGATAAAGCCCGAACCCCGACGCCCACGTCGGCTCTGGCTCAGGCTTTATCCAACTATTGCCAACGAGGACGTCGGCGCTCCCAAGTCTGTGCCTCCTTCCCCTTGCAGACAGCGGGGAATCTGCCATAAAATGCCGCCTACCCTACTGCGCATTCATGGATACATCCCCCTCGACTACCTCGCATCAACGCCTTGCAACGCTGGCAGGATTCGGAGCCATAGGATTATGGAGCACGACAGTAGCCATTGTTCGCAGTCTGTCGGAGCAGGTCGGGGCAGCCACCGGGATGGCTGCGGTATTTGGGCTTGCGGGGGTTATTGCGCTCGCATCTCTCCTGCGAACTCAGGGAAAAGCGCGAGCACTCTTCTCGTTACCCCCAAAGTACCTGCTCGGATGTGGCGCGCTCTTTGTTGGGTATATGCTGGTGTTGTTTATTGCGATTGGAATGGTCAGAACCCGGCAGGAAGTCCTTGAAGTCGGGCTTCTCAACTACCTGTGGCCGACGCTTACCCTGGTGGCCTCGATCTGTCTATTGGGAAGAAAAGCCCGATGGTGGTTTGTGCCAGCCACTTTGCTGGCTCTGGCCGGAGTGTTCCTCGTTTTCACCGCTGGGTCCGGGCTCTCGTGGGCTTCTTTCGGCAAGAACCTGGCCGCCAACCCGGTCGCTTACTCCCTTGCACTTGGCGCGGCGATCTCCTGGGCACTCTATTCCGTGCTGACTTGTAAATGGATAGCGAATGCCAGCGCCGGGGGTGTCCCTCTATTTCTCCTACTGACCGGGGTGGTTCTGTTTGCTTTCAGTTTCTCTACGGATGAGCCCAGCCGGTGGTCACTGCGCACTGTCGCGGAAATCCTCTTTATGGGAGTGGCCACAGCCATCGCATACGGACTGTGGGATTTTTCAATGCGCAGGGGAAAGGTGGTGCTCGTTGCGGCAGGGTCCTACCTCACCCCCTTGCTATCTACGCTGGTCAGTTGCCTATACCTCGGGGTGGTTCCAGACAATCGTTTGTGGGTGGGTTGTGCCGTGCTGATGCTGGGCTCTGTACTCAGTTGGAAGGCGATGGTGGAAGATTAGTGTCGCGATGGAACTGCACACTGTAATATTTCTTATTCTCCAAACCGGTACAGTTCGTTTCTCTAATAACTAGCATCCAGTGAATCCACGTTTTGACGTCTATTGCCTTTGCGGTAATAGTTAACATTCTCGTCATAACACTGTCATTCACTGCCTGTATGAAATCTATCAGCTTATATACCAGCCTTCTCCTGGCCACCACGGCCATTCCCGCATTCGCCGTAAATCTTATTACGAATCCCTCGTTTGAGGACATAAGCGGGCTTGAGATTGTACTCGATCAAGGCTATCTCCCTACAAACTGGACTAATATAAGCGGGATTGGACAAGGAGCCGATACCTACAGCTTGGATGGAACCTACGGGCTTAGCATGGGCGGCTTCGGGCACTTTACTGAAGTAGCAGGCCCTGCCGATGGGAATCGCTTCGTTGCAGGTGGCTATTTCGGCGAAGGAGTGAGTGAAGATTTCGGCCAACAGCTCAGCCTCTCTTCGGGTACGAGTTATGTGCTCTCCGCCTATCTCGTACTTGACTACCTCTACGCATCAGGTGACACCTTTAAGTTCTTCATACGGGACGACGATCAAGTGTTACCCGATGTTGTTCTGGGCGTATTCACCCCGCCAGAATCCTCCACGATGTGGGAGTTTAGAACGATAGAGTTCACGGCGCCCCTTAACGCAGATCAATATGAGTGGATTGGCTTTCGCCCCGACGTGGCCTACCCAGGCATAGATAATCTAAGTCTCGTCGCCGTGCCCGAACCTGCGACAGCGGCTCTTGGCATGGCCGGGCTGGCTCTGGTGTATGTGATGGCGAATCGCTCACGGAAGCGAGAATAGCTGAAGTGGTGGCATGGGCGTCTCGCCCATGTTCGGGTTCTTTGATGATCGCTGGAAGACACACGGGCAAGATGCCCGTGCCACTCAAAAGAACATAGTGACTTCGAGATACACGGTCTAGTCCCTGCCAAGCCCATTCCCGCGATTCCAGCGTTGCCATATTACTAGAACGAGTGTTACTGGTTAAAGCACATGAGCACCGTCCGCGTTCGCTTTGCACCGAGTCCCACCGGCTTCTTCCATATTGGAAGCGCCCGTACCGCCTTGTTTAACTGGCTTTACGCCCGTCACACTGGGGGCACGTTTATCCTGCGAATCGAGGATACGGACAAAGAGCGCAACACGGAGGAGGCACTCCGCGTGCTGGAGGACGGGATGCACTGGCTGGGCTTGGACTGGGACGAAGGCCCGGGAGTAGGCGGTCCGTGCGGTCCGTATTTCCAGAGTCAACGGATGGATGTGTACCGCACCTATTTACAGAAACTGGTGGATGCCGGCCGTGCCTACGAGAAGGACGGGGCGTTCTATTTCAAGAACCTTGGCGAGCGGTATCAATGGTTCGACCCATTTCGCAAGGCCGAAGTAGAGAAGGTCCGCGTGGAGCCCACGGTGCTGAACGACGCTGTACTTGGCCGGATGGAGAAGCTGACCGATGAGGACTTCGTCATCTTCCGCGCCAATGGTGAGCCAATCTTCCACTTCGTGAATGTGGTGGACGATATCGCCATGGGCATCACCCACGTAATCCGCGGGGCGGACCACAAGGATAACACTTTCAAGCATATCGAGTTGTTCAAAGCCTTTGGAGCACCGTTGCCAGTATTCGCGCATATTCCTCTGATTCTGAAAACCAGCGGGTCCGGAAAGATGAGCAAGCGCGATCAGGGCGCACTGATTGAGGAGTACCAGCAGCGCGGTTATCTCCCGGCGGCAATTCGGAACTTCCTCTGCATGCTCGGCTGGAATCCCAAGAACAATCAGGAAGTGATGCCCATCGAGGACATCATTGCCCTCTTCGATTTCCCCGGCATCAACAAGGACAACGCCCGATTCGACGAGAAGAAGCTGGCCTTCTTCAACACCGAATACCTGCGGCGACTACCCATTGGGAGCTATGCCTTCATGGCTGCCCCGCTCCTGCAGAAGGCGGGCATTATCAACGAGAAAACCGACGAGACCTACCTGCAAACCGTTCTCGCTCTCTGCCAGGAAAAGATGCGCGCACTGGAAGACCTGCCCGGTTACGTGGGCTACTTCTTCAAGGACGACTATGCAGAAGACCCCAAAGCGCGGGAGAAAGTTTTCAAGGGCACCCCTGAACCGCTCGTGCGGCTCCGCGAATGGCGTACCAGTCTGGATGCGTTTTCCGGTGAATGGACAGACGCAGCCCTCGAAGCCCTGCTCCAGCAAACCGCCGCCACGAACGGGCGTCAGACTGCGGAGTACATCCATATCACCCGGCTGGCAATCTCCGGCTCGAACGTCGGCCCCAGCTTCTACGGGTTGCTCCGTGTCTTGGGACGGGAACGCGTATTAGCGCGGATGGAACGATTCCTTGCGGCGAATAATGGGTAATTAAATCATGCGGACATCGAGTCCATCAAGCGAGACATCCAAGCCTGATGCAGTACCATCGTCAGCGCCAGCAATGAAAACCTACTGGACTTGGGTGGAGTGGCAGGCAGGGCGTGCCGCAAAGCGCGCAATTGCCATGCGCATCGCCCCCGGCGGAAAGCTCGAGCGACCACCGACTGCGCCCGGCATTTGATGGCGAACACGGTCCTGCGTTCCCGCACCGCTCAATGATCTGGCTCGTTATCTCCGGATTGAACGGCATGCCGTATGTCCAAGAGCGTGGGTTATGAACGCACGAAAATAGGAAAAACCCGATAAGCGAGAAAAAAGGCTGCCAACGGTGGAAACAGGATGGACAGCGGCAGGTTCTCTGGATTATTCATGAATTATGCACGGCTCATATTCAGTAACCACATTTGCCTGCCACATCGTTTAATCTTCCCCATCCGCATAATTAATCAGCCAGACGGGACTTGACCTGCCCTCTATTTTCAGGCTCATTTGTCAATCTCCGCCGCTTTCTACTCATGGACGAACAGACGCCCGATACTTCAGCCGACCAACCATTGCAGTCGCTCGATCTCAGTGCCTTGGCAGGCCTAAGTCTGGGTCCCAAGTGGGGAACCGGTGACAGCCAGGCCAAACGCTACGCAGAATACGAGGAAGGTGGTGACCGTGGAGGTCGTAATCGTAGTGGCGGTGGCGGCGGACAACGCCGTGACAGGCGCCCGTCATTTGATCGCCCGCCTGGTGGCGGTGACCGCCCACAGGGAGCTGGAGATCGCCCACAGGGATTCAGGCCCGCAGGTGGTCCCGGTGGAGACCGTGGCCCACGCCCACCGCGTAGCGATGGACCGTCTGGTCCGCCCCGAGCGCAGCCGGGTAATGCACCCCGAGGAAATTTTGGCGGAGACCGTGGACCTTCTGGACAGCAGGGCGGCCCTGGTGGCGGCGGTGAGCGCCGTGGCCCGCAGCGTTTTGAGCGTCGGGACAGATGGGAAGAACGCCCGCAGTTCTACCCCACGGTGGAAGTCAGCTTTTATCCGGAGGACGCGCCTTTCAAAGTGCTCACGCAGGCAATCAAGTCCTCGTGCCGTACCTTTGAATTATTCGAGATCGCCCGGTTGATTCTTCAGAAGCCAGAACGTTTTGTTGTAGTTATCAAGCCGTTGCCAAGACAGGATGGCGCAGCCTCTCAGCTCTATATATCTGGTCCGGATAGTCTGCCTTTCGAAACCGAAGCCGAGGCCATTGATCACTGCTTCGCGAACTTACTCGATAGCTTTTTCACCATTGAGACAGTGGATGTCGAAGCACCGAAGGGCTCCTACACTGTGATTAATAAGTGTACGATCACCGGCGAGTTACTTGGCCCCCCGAACTATCATCGCTACCAATCGCTCTGCCAGCAGCACCACTCTGCGAAGCTCTCGAACATGTCCTACGACCGCTTCATGAGCAAAGTAGAGTCTGTCAGAGACCCCGAAGTTGTGCAGCAGTGGTTGCAGAAGATGACCAAACAAACCCGGTACACGGTGAAAGCACCTCCGGCTGGTAGCGAGGCACAAACCTTTGACAACAGGGATAGCGCTCGATTCTACCTCATCACGCACTGTAAGGAGCAATTGGCTCGGGCCACACCGACAGCGCGTTTTGATGGCAAAATGATCGATAAGCTCCCGCAAAACAGCCTTATACGCCAGTCCGTGGAGTTTGCACTGGACCAGCAACGGCATTTCCCCCTGGACACAGCGAACCATCTGCGCGGCCGTCTGCGCCGGATGAATTACAGTGTCTATAAGAAAGGCTCCAAGGGTATCAGTTATGTGTGTGCGGTGAAGCGCCGTTTCCGCAGCCCGGGGCAAGTCTTCGGAGACAGCGTCCAGCAGCTTATCGACTTCATCGAGCATCACCCCAATATGCTCGCGAGTGAATTGCCCAAGCAATATCTTGGCATCATACAGGACATCCCTGTCACCACGCAGCAGTCTGCCACTGCGCCTGCTCCGGAAGCGACACCAGTAGTCGAAGGCACCGAGTCTACGCCTGCGGCAACCGAACCTGTGGCCGATGGCCAACCGATCCCCGCAGCGGTCTCTCTCGAAGACCAACTCCGCCTCCGCCAGCTTCGCGTCGACTTGCGCTGGCTGGTCACAGAAGGCTACGTCATCGAGTACAGCAACGCCCGCCTCTTTGCTCCTCCTCCCCAAGCGAATCCGCCCTCGGACCGCGATGAGGATGATAGCGAACCAGTAGGGGGTGAAGCTGCCCATGCGGAGCACTCCGCTAATGAGGCGTCGACTGAACCTGCAACCACGCCTGTAGTACCTGGGCCAGTAGTCGTACAACCCGAGACCGCAGTTGATTCCGCACCTGCGGATGCACTTCCTGCTGCTGGAGTTGTAGAAACGGAAATTCCTGCGACACCGATAGAGCCACCCGCGAACGAATCACCCAAGACCGAGTAGCTCAGCCTTTGCAGTTGGCGGTTTAAGTTGTAGCAGGTTCACTGCTTCGTATTTCTCCGTGCCCGAGCGAATACAATTATTCCGGTTCCGGCTACAACGAAGAAGATGGAGTAGAAACTGCCACGGCTCAGGCCTGCGATGAGGTCGGCATCGGGTTCGCGGAAGTATTCGCAGAAGATGCGTACCAGTGCGTAACCGATGAGAAACTCGCCGGCCAACTGGCCATTACACGCCTTTGCAGGATTACGTCTCCAGAAACGCCACTGGGTATAGATGAAGAGTAGAAGGCCTTCCAGTGCGGCTTCATAGATCTGCGAGGGATGCCTTGGGTTTATAAAAGTACCGAGGCTTTCCACGAAGACGGCGGGGGCTTTGTCAACCATGGGTGAACCAGGAAAGAGTACCGCCCAGGGCTCTGTGGTAACTCTGCCCCAGAGTTCGCCATTGATGAAGTTAGCAATCCGCCCAAAGAACAAGCCGGGGGGAGCGAGCGTAACAATAATGTCTGCCAACCGTAGGAAGGGGACTTTCGCACTTCGGGTAAACCAGATGACCGCGATTAATACCCCAATAAATCCTCCGTGGCTCGCCATACCACCTTCCCAGAAGCGAAAGAACAGTAGCGGATTACTCAGGAATGCTGGTAGATCATAGAGGAGCATGTAGCCCAGTCTTCCGCCGATAAAGACACCCAGCACCATGGCGATCATCAAGGATTCCGACTGTTCCGGGGTTACTGGAGAACGCCCACGCTTATAATAGAGCCGCAGCAGCACAGCCGCTACAATGAAGCCCATAATATACGCCAGCCCGTACCAGCGGATGGCGAGCTTGTCCGTGAAGCGAATGATATCCGGGCTTAAATTATGCACCCAGTAGGCGAGTGGCGTAAATGCATCCAGTGAGCAAGGCGGCAGAGTCATACTCACAGCTTGGCGCGTGTTGAGCTTGGGCTAAAGGAAATTCATTCAAGCCTGTGCTTGGGAATGCAGGTGATCCACTAAACACACGAAATGCACTAACCAAAGGGATAAAGGGAGGGGATGGAGCGGGTATTAGCCGGTGAAGCAGCCTGGGAGCGCCGACGTCCTCGTCGGCAATGGGGTGGATCAAGCCGGAGAGCCGGAGCCGACGAGGACGTCGGCGCTCCCTGGCTGCTACCCAACACCCCTTCGGGCTTATCTACACCGATTTTACAACGGTCCCCGTAATTTCCGGGATGTACACGGACAAAGAAATTAGCCACGGATTTCACGGATGAAACACGGATAAAGGCAGGTAACTGAATCCGTGAGCTGTATAAATGCATCGCTAATTCTGTCCGCATGTCTGAGGTTTTGTCTGCATTTACATTTTTAGTGAGTTTAGTGAATTTCGTGGTTAATAATCAGGCCGATGTGCTGTAGCGAAAGCTGTGCAGGTTCAGTATTGCCCATGGCAATTGCGAGCCGTAGGGTTTTTGAATGGCTACCGTATCCGGCCCCCGCAAAGCAGTTCATGTTATCGCGCATACCCACTGGGATCGCTCCTGGTATTGGCCCTTTGAGCGATTCCGAATCAAACTGGTGGAGTGCGTGAAGGCGGTAGTTCGGGAACTCAAGGCGCATCCAGACTATAGCTTTAACTTCGATGGTCAGATTCTCATGTTGGAGGACTATCTCCACGTTTGCCCCGAGGACCGCGAGTATCTCCAGCAATGCGCCCGGGATGGCCGTATTAAGATTGGGCCTATGTACTGCTTGTCGGATGTTTACTGCACCGGTGGGGAGGCGCTTATAAGAAATATTCAGATTGGAAAGTTGTGGTGTGAGCAGTTTGGCGGGGGGTACTCGCGAGTGTTGCACATGCCGGATACCTTTGGCATAACTCCTGCGATGCCGATGATTGCGGCAGGCTTGGGGATGAAGGCATTCGTCTTCATGCGCGGTGTGGCGGGCGAGGTCCCGGGCTTGACGGACATGAACAAGCTGCAAGGGATAGTACCCCAGATACCAGAGGGCACGCGCTTCTTTAACTGGGTAACCCCCGACGGCAGCACCATTCCCACCGTCCGCCTGCGCCATGGCTACGCGAGTGCTGCTGCGAGTGGTTTTTATGAGAGCACTACAGGGACCATCCATTTCGAAAGGTATGTGGAGCACTTGCAAAAAGCTGCCAGCGAGTGGGACCGCCCGGCGCACGCGGTCGTGCTCCTCATGGCTGGAGTCGATCACATGATCCCTTGGGAACGGCAGGCGGAGTCGATGGCGGTGGCCAGCCGCGCAAGCACTTACGACTTTCACTTCTCCTCTTTGGAGGATGTGGCCGACGACTTGGCGAAGGACGACGCATCCACGTGGCCAGTCTGCCAAGGCGAGTTTCATGGAAACGGGGCTGCGAGTGTACTCGGCGGCACTCTATCCACACGCATTTACCTGAAGCAAAGGAACGCAGCGATTGAGCAACTACTGGTTAATCAAGTCGAGCCCGGCGCCGCGTTTGCACAACTCCTTGGCGAGGATGAGCCGGCCTTTCGCTTGATTAATCATGCGTGGAAAACCCTGCTCACCACCCACCCGCACGACGATATCTGCGGCTGCTCCGTGGATGCCGTTCACCGCAAGAACGAGAGCGACATGGCCCAGGCATGGGAGAGTGCCGACGCCATCCGCAGGCGTGCGTTCTATCGCATCATGAAGTGCGTAGGAGCCAATCGGCAAGGCGACGCGCGTGCATCGTTTGCAGCGATTAGCTTTCAGGCATCGACCCGGCTTGCGCCTACGCGGTTGACCTTTGACTTCGAAGGTCAGGTGAACTGGGGCGACATAAAGCTGCCCGCAGCTTATCGGATTGTTAATGAAGCCGGCGAGAGCGTGCCCTTCCGCGAGATTAGCCGTGGACAGAGCGTGGAGCACCCGCGCAAGACTGTGCAACTGGAGCTGCATGCACCACTGCGCCCATTCTGCGTAGAGCGGTTTTACCTTGAGGAGATCCCTGCCTTGTCTGCTATAGCCAGTCCCACCGCTGCCACCCAGACTGCCGAAACCGCAGTGGCCGCCGAGAACGAGAGTCTGGTTGTCACCCTGCTGGCGAACGGCTCGTTCTCCATTACCGATAAACGAACAGGCATTACCCGTGCCAGACTCGGGCTCTTTTCAAGCCAGGGCGACATCGGCGATTCGTATGACTTCAGCGATATCCCGACAGAACTGGAAGCGGTGTACGACAAGCTTGATTGCCAACTGTCCCGCCGCGTGTGGCCCGGAGGACTCGTCGAATTGACTGCGACGGGCATGCTGTCGCTTCCGGCGCGCACCGATTCGATCAGTCGCACCCGCAGTGCGGAGTTAGTAAGTCTACCCTTTACCCAAACACTGCTGCTAGCTCCTGGAGCGCACCAGGTGGAAGTGGCGTTGAGCTTTACCAATACGGCGGCAGACCATCGCCTGCGCTGGAATCTCGCGCTCTCTGGAAAAGCCTCCACCGCAACTGCGGGTCTTAAGTTTAATTCAATCGAGCGACCCGCAGGGACGCGCCCCGACGGTGATACGGCCCCACGCATCTTTCCCGAGCATCCGGCGGATCACTTTATCGCTGCCGATGGGCTCGCGTGCTTTAGCGAGTTCCCGATTAATACGGAAGTGGTCGGAGACTCCGCAGGCCAGCGCCTCGCCATCACTGTTTGCCGGAGCACTTCATACCTGACGAATCCCACACAGGGAGCCACAAGACCCGGCGTCCATGCAGGTCCGCACACCCTGGTGCCAGACTGCCGCTGCCTCGGCAGGAGCTTTGTGCAGCACTACGCGATCAAGCTCATTGATGACTGCGGTGAGTCGGAGCTTTTTCATGATGCCGCACTCTGGCGGGTGAAGCCGCTCTGTGGGCAGGTCGATGCCACCATGCACTACCCGTGGAGAAGTGCAGAGGCAGACAGGAGCGTAGAGGCAGACGATGCTACTCGCTCGTCGAGCGAACCGCCAGTAGCTATAGAAGGCAAGGTGATCGTCAGCGCGTTCAAACCAGCAATGGATGGCCGCGGGCAAATCATCCGCCTCTTCAATGCCACTGGGAAACCGCAGGACGCGACGGTTCGGCTCGGCGATACACTGGCATTAACTGCCGTCATGCTGGATGAATCCCCCGCGCCGGAGTGCGAGGGCATAGCCGGCGGAGAGCATCACGCTACGCTTACGATTCCGCCCTACGGGCTTAGAACGGTACGGATAACAGCGCGTTAACCTAAAAAGAGTAATGGGAAGATGGCCATTTTGCTTTTGAATCCCATCGGGACTCAATCCCATCGGGATTCAGTCCCGAAGCCCGGGGTTGGCCGAAGGCCTACCCCGGGTAAATGCAGCAAACCGGTCAACCCCAACGGGGTTGCGTCCGCATTGCTATGGGCGGGATATACACCGCAAAGACGGACGACGCAACCCCGTTGGGGTTGAGGTATCTTTCCCATGCTTACCCTGGGTAGCCCGCTCCGCGAGCAACCCAGGGCTTTGAGACGGAATCCCTTTGGGATTCACTGGAGTTTGGCCAATTACCGAATCCTAATCCCAAAGCGATTCCAGGTATCCTTTTGGCGCTCTGGGTCATTCTTCGAAGGACTGGAATGGTCACTCGCCATTTTCCTTTTCAGGATTAACGTGTCGAATGATCGTCCATGCACGGCGGTTCGCCGCCGGTCGCGCTCTCTTCGTAGGCACGCAAGCCTGCGCGGTTGAGCAGGGTGATTTTCCTGCCGGATACGGTGATTAAGCCCTCGTCGCGGAAGCGTGCGAGGGTGCGGGAGAGGGTTTCGCTGGTTACGCCGAGCTGGCTGGCCAGTAGCTTCTTGCTGCTCCCAAGCTCGACGATGCCGTTTTCGCTGCCCCCGCGCCCATCCGGTACTTGCCGGAGCAGCCAGTGGGCCAGGCGCGACTCGATTTGTTTGAACTTCAGGTCTTCCAGCAGTTGCACGAAGTGCTTCAGGTGAAAACTCATCGACCCAAGCATGCGCAGGGCGAGTTCCGGCTGACGAAAGATGAGAGCGCGGAACTCCGCCTTCTTGACCAACACCACTTGCGTGGCCTCGAAGGCTACCGCGCTGGCGGGGTAGGTGTTTAATCCTGTCAGCACTACTTCCGCAAAGGATTCCCCTGCATGAAATACGCAGAGCACCTGTTCGCGGCCTTCGTTCGTAGTGCGGACGATGCCAATGGAACCGCTTTGCACGACAAAGAAACCATCCGCCTCTTCGTTCTCTCTAAACAGCGTGGTCCCCTTTGCGCAGGCTTTGAGCACACAAGTCTCCGCCACTGCAGCAAGAGCATCATCACCCAGCCCCTGAAACATCCGGCACTGGCGCAGGGTGTGAATAATGGCGGACTGTTTGAATTGTGCGGAAGAGGTGGTGGGCATCGTAGCGTGAATAGTTGACTCAGCTTGATTGGGATCAAGGTTAATCTATCGGGTAGGGTTTACATCATTGCATTTCGAAGTTGTGGTACTATTGGTGCCACGAGTGGACTGACCATAAACATGCACGGACTGCCCTTGAGCACGGCGGAAGTGTCCTTGGGCACGCGGGGAGCGCCCTATTCGACGTACGGACCTAAACTCTACCCTTAACCACAGGCGAAGCACCCTTATCGACGATTCAAACGTCCTTATCGACGTACGGAGCACCCTTATCGTCGTACGGACCACCCTTATCGACGTACGGACCTCCCTTATCAACGTACAGACCTCCCTTATCAACGTGCAGACCTCCCTTATCGACGCGGGGACCGCCCTTATCGACGTACAGACCTCCCTTATCAACGCGGGGACCGCCCTTATCGACGCGCGAAGTGCCCTTATCTGCTAAATTGGGTGAAACAACTTCGAAATGCACCGGGTTCAGATCAGCACGAACAACCTTGAGGTTCTGGGCATTTGGGGGAGCATCCACGCACAAAGCGATTGCGCAAATCTTTGTCACAATTATCGTGGTTGCACTTATGGCGAACCAACCTGCTTATGATTTTTGCAAGCGTCCACGCCGTTTACGGCGCACTCCAGCCCTTCGCGAACTGGTCCGGGAAACTCAGGTTACCACAAATGACTTGATTCTTCCACTCTTCGTGATCGATGGTGACGGCGGTTCGCAGGCAATCAGCTCCATGCCGGGGCAGAGGCGGTTGACCATTCGGGAACTTGTGCGTGTGGCCGAGGAGGCGGCACTTCTGGGAGTTAAGGCGGTGGCCCTATTTCCCGCTCTGGAATCTTCCATTAAAACGCCCACGGGGATGGAGGCGCTTAACAAAAACACATTGATACTGCGCGCAGTCCGTGCCCTAAAGACGGCAGTGCCCGAACTCTGTGTCATCACCGACATAGCACTCGATCCCTATACAACCCACGGGCACGATGGCGTGCTCACGGCGGATGAGACCGACGTGGATAATGACGCAACCGTGGCCATGCTAACACGGATGGCTGTGATTAATGCCGAGGCCGGAGTGGATATGGTCGCCCCGTCAGACATGATGGATGGTCGCATAGGGGCGATTCGCGCTGCGCTGGATGGGGCGGGCTATATCAACACTACCATTCTCGCCTACTCGGCGAAGTATGCCAGCGCCTTTTACGGCCCATTTCGCGATGCCGTGGGCAGTGCCAAGGCCGCGGGCACGCGGCTACTCGGTAAGCACACGTACCAGCTTAATCCCGCAAACCGACGCGAGGCATTTGTAGAGACCGACCTTGATGAAGCCGAGGGCGCAGATATTTTGATGGTCAAGCCCGCCGGTCCGTATCTCGACATCATCCGGGAGTTGCGCGACCGCACCGCATTACCCGTCGCAGCCTACCAAGTCAGCGGCGAGTATGCGCAGCTTCACGCCGCCGCACAACTTGGCTGGCTCGACTTGGAGAAGACCCGCGACGAGTCGCTCCTCGCTATCAAGCGAGCCGGGGCAGACATGATCCTCACTTACTTCGCGCTCGATGTAGCCCGTGCGTTGGCGGGGCGTAGCACCGGGAAACTTGAGGAGCTGCCCCACCATGATGCAGGCAGTGGCGTGTAAGTGAAGCGACGATCGAGACGAAGCAGATTGTAGGTCGAATTTCTTTGTCAAACGCCAGGGGAATAGTGTCTTGTGGAGGGGATTGTAATTCTTCCCATGAGTATCCATTCCAGGCATCCCCACTTTACTGCACCATCGCCAGCGGTCGAAGCTCGCGTGAACGCACTCATCCAGCAACTCACGCTGGATGATAAGATTCGTATGCTGGGCGGGCATCACAAGGAGGGGATGACACTGGACATCCCGCGTGTGGGCATCCCGAATTTCTGGATGGCAGATGGGCCGGTGGGCGTGCACTGGTGGACGAAGGAGAGCACGGCGTACCCGGCGCTAATTGCACTTGCGGCAAGCTGGGATGAGGCACTGGCCTACAAGATGGGCGAGGCACTTGGCCGGGACTGTCGCTCACGCGGCGTGCATATCTTGCTCGCTCCCGGGGTGAATCTTTACCGCTCTCCCTTGTGCGGACGAAATTTCGAGTACCTTGGCGAAGACCCGATACTGAGTGGTAAGCTTGCGACGGCGTACATTCGCGGGGTGCAGGATCAGGGAGTCGCTGCAACCGTGAAGCACTTTGCCGCTAATTTTCAGGAGTACGACCGCCACGGAATCAGCTCCGACGCGGATGAGCGCACCCTTCGCGAGGTTTATCTGAAAGCCTTTGAAATGGCAGTGAAGGACGGGGGCACCGCCGCACTGATGACCGCCTACAATTTGATCAACGGCGAGCATTGCTCGGAGCACGACTGGCTGTTGCAAACCGTATTGAAGGGCGAGTGGGGATACTCCGGGCTGGTCATGTCTGACTGGGATTCCACCTACAGCGCTGTCGGTGCCGTAGCCAATGGGCTGGATTTGGAAATGCCCTGGGCGAAGCGGATGACTGCGGAACAGCTCAAACCGGCACTGGCGAATGGTTTGATTACCGTGGCAATGCTTGACGACAAGGTGCGCCGCCTACTGCGGCTCGCGGTGTGCTTCGGCTGGCTCGACCATCCGCAGAAGGATGAGACCATCCCATACCGTGACCCGAAGACAGAGGCAGTCGCACTCGAAGTGGCGCGCAGGGGAATCACTCTGTTAAAGAACGATTCCGCAACCCTGCCCTATGACCCGGCGACTACGCGCAAAGTAGTCGTCCTTGGGCATGCCGGAGTTCAGCCCATGATCTGCGGTGGAGGCAGTGCTTACACTACACCGCATCGCCTGGTAACTCTAGTGGAGGGACTAAAGCAGCTCCTGCCTGAGGCCGATATCAAGCACTTTACAGCTGTCGACTTGGAGCGTCCAGCCAAGGCATTTGCGGGATGCATGCTCTACTCCCCGGACGGTGAGCGCGGCCTACGCGGCGAGTACTTTAACAATCGCACCCTCGCTGGCACTCCGGCCCTGGTGCGGCTCGATGCCCAGGTGGACTTCGGCTGGTACCACGCGAACCCGATTGCCCCCGAGGTGGACAAGGCGAACTTCTCGATCCGTTGGACCGGGGAAATCCGCCCGACGAAGACTGCCAAACACATTCTCTTTGCGAAGCCGCATGATGCCTACTATCGAGTACTGCTCGATGATGTGGTCGTCATGGAGTCGGGCAAAATCCCCGTCAGCCGCTTGCAGAGCGCCACGATGGAGCTTAAGGCTGGCCGCAGTTACAAGGTGCAGATCGAGTACTTTAAGGATCGCGACTGGAATGCCATGCGTTTCGGGTGGGAGCCGGTGGATGCAGCATTCGTCGATTACGAATGCGCCTTGCACGCAGCCAGCGAAGCCGACGCGGTGATCGTCACCGCTGGCTTCACCGGAGAAATCGAGGGCGAAGGGTACGACCGCGAGTTCGGGCTGGATTTAGCGCAGGAGGCACTCATCAATTCGGCATGCAGTGCGAATCCGAAGACGGCAGTCGTCCTCTTCTCCGGTAGTGCTGTGGATGTAACCCAATGGCTGGCAAGTACCCCAGCACTACTCCACAACTGGTTCCCTGGGCAGGAGGGTGGTCTCGCATTAGCGGAGGTTCTGTTGGGTAAGATAAACCCTGGCGGACGACTTCCGTTCACTTGGGAGAAACGGCTCCAGGATCGCTCGTCGTTCCCATACTACCATGACACGGATGGCGATAAGCGAGTGCTTCTCGGCGACGGCGTTTTCGGCGGCTACAGGCACTTCGACCGTGCGGGGATTGCACCGCAGTTTCCCTTCGGCTTCGGGTTGAGCTACACCACCTTTGCCTTGGCAAATCTTCAGGTCGCCAAAGCGTGTATCACCGCAGGTGAAGTGGTACTAGTCACCGTGGATGTGTCCAATACCGGTTCGCGCGAAGGCACGACTACCGTCCAGCTCTATGTGAGCGATGTCGATGCCCGCCTGCCGCGTCCGATAAAGGAGTTGAAGTCATTTACCAGTGTGACGCTTGCTGCCGGGGAGAAGCGCACCATCACTTTCGCTGTCACGGAGAGTATGCTCAACTACTTCGACCCCGATGCCAAACAGTGGGTTGCAGAGCCCGGTGTATTTGACGTTCTCGTGGGATTTGACGCAGGCGAATGTCCGCTCAAGGCATCGCTCACGCTGCTGTGAAGCGGGTAGTTTTCCATATCCACACCCAGAAACGGCATGTCATCAGATTCAAACACAGCGGAATCCGGCCAACTAGACTTCATTCACCAGCCCCACGACAAGCTCTTCAAGACCTGCTTTACCGACCTGGAGTCAGCGATCAGTTTTTTTAAGAACCATCTGGATAAACGCATCGTCGAGGCAGTTGATTGGACATCGCTCCGGCGACTGGAGGGCAACTTTATCGACGAGCACCTCAAAGCCACTGAGATGGACCTGCTTTATATGGTCACCATTGCTGGTCGCACCAAGTACCTCTACATCCTCTTTGAGCACCAAAGTACACAGGACCCACGCGTAGCATTCCGCCTCTTGAAATATATGGTGCGCATCTGGGACCACTTCATCGCGGAAAACCCGCCACCTGCGAAGTTGCCTCCAATCCTGCCATTCGTTCTGGCTCAGAATAACAAACCTTGGACCATCTCGCGCCAATTCATCGATTTGGTCGATCTGGAGGACAACCTCGCCCTTCGTCACAACATCCCTGACTTTGCCTACGAGCTACTCGACCTCAAGACCCTGTCGTATGAAGGCATTTTGGGCACACCTATGCTACAGAGTTTTCTCCGCGCACTTAAAGCCGCAGCAGAAAACACCCTGCTCAATGACTATGTATGGGACGAAGCTCTGCTGGCGAAGTTACCACCAGGTGCATTGATACGGGTCCTCATGTACATCTACGCCGTCGGTGATATTGACAAGAAAACCATGCTCGCTAAGATTAACTCATTAAAGGATCCATCCATAAAGGAGAATACCATGACACTCGCCCAACAGTTTAAGCAGGAGGGTTTTGAAGAAGCTCGACTTCAAGGTTTGACACTCGCTCAACAGTTTAAGCAGGAAGGTATTGAAGAAGGCTGGCAGAAAGGTCGCCAGGAAGGCTGGAAGGACGGCTTGATCATGGCCATTCATAACTTTGAGCAAATCCTCGGGCAAAAGACCACGGCAAAGGACATACTCATAGCGATGCCAATCGCCGACTTGGAGGAACGAGGCAACCAACTCAAGGCAGCGGTGAATCAACTATTGGGTAAGTAGTAAGTTTAGATGCAGACAGCACTATTCTTTCAGGTCGCTCTGAATCGGTGCCTTCGCTAATGGCTTTCCGCCTCAAGGAAGATGTACTTCCACGGGCGGTTATCCAGCAGTTTCGGGTACCAGTTCTTCACGCGGGTATCCACCAGGTTTATCCGGCTGTACCAGTAGAGGTTTACAAAGGGCAGCTCATCCAGCAGTATGTTTTCTGCTTCCAGTAAACGGGCATAGCGCAGCTCGGGGGTGATGGCTACCTTCGCAGCGTGGATCAACTCGTCGAAGTGGGTGTTGCTCCACCCAGTGTTGTTGTTGCCGTTCCCCGTTGTCCACATGGAGAGAAAGGTGATGGGGTCCATGTAGTCACCGATCCATCCGCTGCGGGAGATGTCGTAGCTCATGCGCTGCTGGTTGTCTATATAGACCTTCCATTCCTGGTTAACGAGGGACACATCGATGCCAAGGTTCTGGTTCCACATACGCTGGATGGCTTCGGCGATCTTCTTGTGGTTCTCTGTGGAGTTAAACAATATTTCCTTAACCGGAAAGCCCTTCCCGTCGGGGAATCCAGCCTCCGCGAGCAATGCGCGAGCCCGCGCGGGATCGTAGGAAAGAATCTTTGGTGTAGGGTAGCCCAGCATGCCCTCGGGAGTGAATCCCAGCGCGGGTCGCTGGCCACCGAGAACGACGCGGTCCACGAGTTGCTGGCGGTCGATGGCAAGGTTTAGGGCTTTGCGTACGCGGACATCATCGAACGGTGGTCGCGTTAAGTTGAGGCGATAGAAGTACGTGCCGAGATAGGGCTCGATACGAAGCTTATCCGAGTGTTGCTGCCTCCAGACCCGAATGTTATCTGACTTCACTTCATTGGTGATGTGGAGCTGTCCATTCGCAAAGGCTGTCTCCTCTGCCACTGCATTCTGAATGGCATAGAAACGTATCTCGTTGAGGCGCACATTTGCCGCATCCCAGTAGGTTGGACTGCGCGTGACTCGGATGACTTGGTTGACAGTCCATTCCTTAAGCTGGAAGGGGCCATTGCCGACAAAGTTTCCCACACGTGTCCATCCTGTGGCCCGGTTGGTTTCTGCGCCAAACTTCTTGATTGTGCCTGGATGCACAGGGAACCACGAATAGTGCTGGAGCATGGAGAGAAAGTACGGTGTGGGGCCTACGAGGTGGACCACCAGCGTATGCTCATCCACAGCTTTTACGCCCACCTGAGAGAAGTCTTTTATTGTGCCTGTATTGTACTCAGTTGCCTTATCCAAGACATAGAGCTGTTCTGCATATTCGGCGGCGAGGGCGGGGTTTAGCATCCGCTCCCACGAGAATACAAAGTCCTGGGCGGTCACGGGGTCTCCATTGGACCAGACAGCATTCTTTCGGAGATAGAAAGTCCATACGCTGTAGTTCTCCGTAGCTGTCCAGCGCTCTGCCACCCCAGGCTCGGGCTGATTGTCATCGGTAAGGTGGTAGTTGATTAAGCCCTCAATAAGCGCAGAGATAATGTGATTCTCCGGCACTCCGGTGACAGTATGGGGATCGATATCCTTGGGCTCATCGCCATTGCCAAAGAGTAGGACTTGGTCCCGAACACCGGCATCAGCATCAGAAAAGCGTTTACCGCATCCCCCGCAAAGAAGTACACTGAGGGCAGGCAGTAGTAAAAGAAGCAATTTCTTCATAGCTTGCGAAGCAATGTGCCCAGACTCGGTCGCACGGCAAGTCAAACCAGTGATTTGGGTTGGTTTCGGTGGAACGGGGATTGCAAGTTAGTTCTGACCTTAGCCATCATAGGTAATCTTCACCATCCAGGGGACGACTCAGCTCGAATTAGGCATGCTAATCAATGCAGTCTGTTCGATTAGAATTTACTGTTGAGTAGGTCTTCTACTCGGATTAACGTCCAGCCAACCTGATATAGGCATGAGCAACGAAAATACCTCTGAGACTCCGAACATAGACCCAATTCCCACGCACCTCTCCCCTGAGGAAAAAGACCGTCTCTGGCTGGAGACCGTGTATCAAGGGGATAATCAGCGACAGTTAACGGTGCGAGCGGTGCTGATGGGCGGACTTCTCGGAATGCTCATGTCAGTGGCCAACCTTTACACGACGTTGAAGATTGGGTGGGCATTCGGGGTAGCAGTCACGGCATGCGTATTGTCCTATGTAATCTGGAATGGGCTGCGTTTCATTTCGGGGAACCGACTCAGCCAGATGTCGCTTCTTGAAAACAACTGCATGCAGTCCACCGCATCTGCGGCCGGGTATTCAACAGGTGCGACTATTGCCACTGCCTTCGGTGCACTTCTGCTTATTGAGGGCCAGCATCAACAGTGGTTAATCGTAGGCTCCTTTACGCTTTGTACGGCGGCGCTTGGCGTATTTCTAGCCGTGCCAATGAAACGCCAGATGATCAATCAGGAGCAGCTCGCGTTCCCCACTGGTATTGCCTGTGCGGCCACTTTGAAAAGCCTCTACTCCAAAGGCGCCGAATCCATAAAGAAGGCGTACGCGCTCGTGGGTTCACTCGTGGCAGGACTCATGATAGGCGTGCTTAATACCGGTGAAGGCACTCTGAGTGTACTGGATAAGTTCTTCGAGAAAACCGGAGCCCACCTACCGGAACTCATACCCAGCAAAGGCTTTCAGCAGATACACGATCGCCAGCTTCTGGGGTTTGGTTTCGAGCCCAGTGGGTTGCTCATCGCGGCGGGAATGATCGTGGGGTTGAGGGTATGCATCTCCATGCTATTGGGTGCTATACTGCTTTATTTCGTAGTGGGACCGTACTTGATAGGCGTGGATTTGTTGAACCTCGATCAGCCTGACTACGTAGCTTCCATCCCCATCGTGGGTGGGGGGACAATTTATCATCTTACCCGCTGGGCACTCTGGGCGGGTACAGCAGTGATGGTGTTCGCCAGTCTAGCCTCATTTGCAATTCAGTGGCCGACTCTGGCACGCTCCTTCCGCTTGTTTAAGAAAGCCGGGGTCACTACAGAGTCCGTGGCAGAGAATGAAATTCAGGCCCGTCTCGCAGCGATCGAAGTGCCGAACTCCTGGCTTGTCGCTGGTCTCGTTCCTGTCTTCATCGCCATGCTGGCTGTGCAGTACCTGTCTTTTCACATCAATATCTGGCTGGGAACGATTTCCACCATCCTCGCCTTTGTGTTAAGTCTTGTGGCATGCCGAGCCACCGGGGAGACGGATACTACTCCGCTGGGTGCTATGGGCAAGGTCGTGCAGCTCATCTTTGCAGTCATCTCGCCACCCTCAGCCACGAACCCGAGTATAAGCATCCAGCACAACTTGATGGCTGCAAGTGTTACCGCCAACAGTGCCTCGGCTAGTGCGGACTTATTAACGGATTTGAAGAGCGGGTACCTTCTCGGAGCGAACCCACGGAAGCAGTTCCTGGCGCAGTTCACCGGTATCTTCTTTGGGACGTTGGCAATCGTCCCTGCCTGGTACCTCATGGTGCCCACGAAGGAAGCGCTGGAGAAGTTTAATCCCCCTGCTACGAACATGTGGAAAGCGGTGGCTGAAGTGTTGGCGGGCGGTGGGCTCGATGTTCTCCCCTACAGTGCGAAAGTCGCGATTGTCGTGGGTGCTTTGATTGGCCTCCTGCTGCCTATCCTCGAAAAGTTCTTCCCCAAGCACCGCAATCTGATCCCCTCAGCGATGGGCTTGGGGCTCTCTTGGGTGATGCCCTTTGCCAACGCACTCTCTTTCGCCATCGGGTCCGTGATAGCTTGGATATGGAGTAAGGTACATAAATCCACTGCCGACACCTACACCATCCCTATCGCTTCGGGGTTAATTGCGGGTGAATCGCTGATCAAGGCATTCATTGCCATGGCTGCGACGATTATTGGGCTCCTCGCTACGTAGTAGGCTGACGTTTACTTCTTGGTTTCCGGCGCTTCCTTCTTTGGCTCAGGCGTTTCCTTTTTCGTAGCTTTAGCGGGGTCGAAGACAAAGCTCTGCACCGCTTTGACTAGAGCGGGCTTGCCGCCTCGAATTGGGGGCTCGAACTTCCATTGGGTAATGGTATCCAGAGCGATGAAGTCCAACTCGGGCGTGGCACTCTGCTTTATTTCTGGCAATCGAACAGCCCCAGTTTCATCGATGTAGAAGTTCACAAGCACCTTGCCCGCTATCCCAGCATCGCGCAAGTCTTGTGGGTAGCTGGGTTGCGCCATGGCAAGTGGCTTGGGAATACGGTCCAGCTCTTTCAACGAATAGGCACGATACCGCGGTTCTTTCGTACCAGGACTGCGGTCACTAAACACAAAATCCATAGCGGTGACGGTCTTAATATTCCATCCCGTAGTCAGGTCCAGTTCTAGTTCCTTCATGAAAGGCACGGGCTTGCCGTTTCTGGTCGGGGGCGTGAATTTCCATTGCTTGATGGCACGCACCAGGACTTCCCCGATCTCCGGGTATAGGGCTTCGATGCAGAGGGCATCGACTAGTTTGCCCTCTGCGTCCACCTGGATTAGGACCTTGGCCTTGCCCGCATCCACACCGCGCGATAGGAGATCGCGGGGGAATGATGGCATCGTGGTCTTCTCCACGATAGCGTCACGATCACCTTCGCCAGCTATGAGCAGGCTTCCTGTGTGCGAGACTATCAATAGTACAGGAAGAAGTAGGGTCAGTTTTGTTGCGCGGGATACAGGGGTATTTTTCATGGTTATAAATGTGAATGAATGTAACTGCGTACACAACATACAACACCGCGCAGTCGAAAACGCCCCGGATAATCCTATTGCAACCGGTGCCATGAGTGCTGAGATTTAACCAAAAAACCGATTGAGGTCCCGGGGTAGAGTGCATTACGGTGAGTGAGATGCGATCTATAGGCCAATTGCCAGCCCTGCTCAACGCGGTGCCTACCTATCGGAGATGGGGATGGGTGGCATTTCTGACATGAACACTCGCTCGAATAAATCGGAGGGCAGCGGACTGCGTTTGCTTGATGGAGTGATGGCGCTGACTGGTGTAGTTGCGCTGGCATGCCTGCTCGCTCAAGTGGGGTGGCGACTGGATATGCAGGCCAGGGTTATTGTGGAGACGCTGACTCGCGCCGTGCTCGTGGTCTTTGTGGGGCAGGAGGCCATCCGGCATTACCAAGCCAAGCGATGGGTGTATTTCGTACGTCAACGCTGGATGGAGACGACTGTGGCAGTACTATCAACTCTGATACTGCTGCTGGAGCGCCCGCTATTCGAGTGGTTGCGATCACAGATGCAGGAATCCTCACTCGGTGGGATCGCTCTACTCTACCTGGGCTTTTCGCAGGTTCCGGTGATAGTAGCACTCTTCATTCGAGTCGTGCGCTACTCACGGATACTAGAGCAGAGGAAGGTATCCCCCGGGATGTTGATGATTGGCAGCTTCGCAGGAGTGATTCTGTTGGGTGCATTGCTACTGCTGATGCCGAATGCGATGGCTCAGGATGTTTCATTCATCGATTCGCTATTTGTATCGACGAGTGCGGTTTGTGTGACGGGGCTCAGTCCGGTGGATATTTCTGTCTGTTATACGTTTACAGGACAGTGCATCATACTCGCCCTGATTCAGGTCGGAGGGTTGGGAGTAATAACACTTACCTACTTCTTCGCTATAGTCTTTGCCCAAGGTATCTCGCTGCGAGACCGTGTGCTGATGGTCGAGTTGCTTAGTGAGGACAATGTGCAGCAAATTTCTATGATCTTGTTCGCGGTCATTGGCACGGTAATCACCATTGAGCTGGCAGGGTCATGGCTGGTCTTTAATAGCTTGCCCGCAGCAGATGCTCCTCTGGGTGCGCGCGTGTTCTCAGCTTTCTTTCACTCCATCTCTGCATTCTGTAACGCTGGATTTTCCATATATTCTGGCAACCTGGCCGACCCTTTGGTCGCAGGAAATGTCGGACTGCAATGCACGATAATGCTCATGATTGTATTGGGAGGCATCGGGTTTCCGGTCTTGAAGGAGCTGGGTCTTGCGATAGTTAAGCGATTTGTGAAGCTCTTTAAGAGAACGGTAGAACGCCCGCCCCGGATTTCGACGCATTCGAGGCTGGCCATACTTACAACCCTCTTGCTGCTATTCGGAGGCACGATCGTTCTCTTTACCACAGAGTACTTCTCGGGGATGGCGAAGTTCACCCCCTACGACATTATTACGGCGATGTTTAACTCCGTAACCTGCCGCACAGCCGGGTTTAATACAGTCGCGATCGAGGTTTTAGCCCCCGCCACAGCACTCATCATGATGGTGCTCATGTTTATCGGGGGAAGTCCTGCCAGTACTGCCGGAGGCATAAAGACAACGACCTTTGCAGTCGCCGTGCTGGATACCATTCGAATACTGAAAGACAGACCCAATCTGGAAATCTTCTACCGTCGAATAAGCGATGAGCACACGAACCGTGCCCTCGCCATAATCCTGCTGGCAGCGTCCTGGGTGGTTATCGCGGCATCCTTATTGATGGTATTGCACCCCAAGCTACCGCCATTCGAGCTCTTATTCGAGACCATCAGTGCCTTTGGCACCGTAGGCCTCACAAGAGCGATCACCGCACAGCTTTCAGATGCCGGGAAAATCGTGATAATTATCACCATGTTTATCGGACGCATAGGCATACTCCTCTTTGCAGTCTCATTGCTCAAGCCCGAGGAGCAGGGGAACATAAAATTCCCGGAAGCCCCGGTGTTGTTGAACTGAAATCTCGCCCTTGAATTACACTGCTACTATTAACTGCCCATGAAATTCTGTGTCATCGGACTAGGCACCTTCGGAAAATCGCTCGCACGTTCTCTCGCTCAATTAGGGGCGGAGGTTATGGCTCTGGATACGAAGGAGGATAACATCAACCAGATTATGGACGATGTAAGCTTTGCCGCTGTCGTGGACGGGACCGACCTCACCAGCATGCGCAAGCTCCCCTTGCAAGAGATGGATGCCGTACTCGTGGCTATTGGGGAAGGGTTCGAGGCTTCGCTGCTAATCACCGCCCACCTGCAGGAGCTAAAGGTGAACCGCATCATCTGTCGCGTGGTAAATCCTGTGCATGAGAAATTGCTCAAGCTCATGAACATCACCGAGCGCATCGTTCCTGAATCCGTAGCAGCCAGCCGGTTGGCGAAATCACTCACATTTACTGGAGTCATCAATACCTTTGAGCTATCGGAGGGCTACAGTATCGTGGAAGCCATGGCGCCCGCGCGCATGTTGGGAAAAACCCTTCTCGATGCAGACCTGCGGCGTCGCTTTAATCTAAATCTTATTACCGTCCGACAGACAGGCGCTATCCCCACTAGCAATCCGCAGGATTTGGGACATATTCTCGGCATCATCCCCCCGGATTACCGATTCAGGAAGGGTGATATACTCGTCCTCTTCGGTCGGGAAAAGGATATCCGCGGAATGCTTGAGGACTAAATACAGCGATAATCACCCCCGTATTTACATGCTTTCTGACACAGTAGTTGACAATTACGGGCAGGTAAGGTTTTGCTATCTATCCAATCTCATGTAAAGAATGTGGCTGTTGTAAAGGGTGACCGATACCGTATGAATATTCAGGACATAGTCGACAGTGATGTAAAATTGCCCCCTTCACCGCAGATATTGCCTAAATTGCAAAAGCTGCTGAGGGACCCGAATTGTGGACTGCAGGAGATCATCACCCTGGTCAAAGTCGATGCTGCATTGACGGCTCTAATCATCCGCAATTCAAATGCAGCTTATCTGGCGATGCGGCAGCCCAGCAGTAATCTTGAGGAAGCCATCATTCGTATTGGGTTGAACCAGACTTATCGTGTGGTATCCACATCCGTGGCAAAACAGCTTCTGCAAGATGCGCTCCCTCTCTATCGCATTGGCAAGGGAGAATTGCTTAAGGAAGCGATCTGCCACGCTCTCTTTCTCACCTCCGTTGGCGAACGCCGGTTTATAATGGATCCCGAGTCGGCTTACACCATTGGCATTCTGCATGGACTGGGGAAAGTGATCATCAATCAGTATTTTCTCAAGCGCAACGTGGAGGTCTATGGAGCGGCGGATGGTCCCGTGGATTACCTCATGGAACAGAAGCTACTAGGCTTCGATAATGCCCAGATAGCTGCAGCTATGCTTAAGAAGTGGAATTTCCCGAAAGCCATCTACGAACCCATCCGTTACCAATACACGCCCAAGCTCGGCGCCCCCATGGACAAGGCCCCCACGGCTTTGCTTGCGGTTGCAGCGTACGTTGTCCCCCAGATATTTGAGCGCGGCTTGGACACTGTGCCACCGGTGTATATCGGCGATCCTATTCTACTCACCCTGGCTGGTATCACCGAAGAAGACTTTATTGAAGGTGTGCTGGCCGTCAGGGAAGGGATTCAGGAGTACGAGCAGTTGCTGGCAGGTTGAGGTAGCAAGTAGCTCTTAGCTGTTAGCTTTTAGCCTAAAGAGTAGATCAGCTCGCGCACGATTTTCGGGGTGGGAGTAACAGGGGTAGCCTTCCGCACTCTCAGCAAACGGCAAACTATCCACTACCTTACTGCCTCTGCCTTTCCGACTCTGTGCCTTTGGACGATTGTCCCTTTGTGCCTACCTTCGCCCCTTGTTCTTAAAATAGCCTTTAGCTGAGCTTTTAGTCTGCTCTGGGCAATGTGAACCAGAAGTTGCTGCCTTGGCCGGGGATGCTACGGCAGCCCACATGACCGTCCATGGCATCGGCGAGAGCTTTGGTGATGGCGAGTCCCAGGCCAAAGGATTTCCCTGATGTATTTGCAAGGTGGGTGGAATCCAGTCGCGTGAATTTGCGGAACAGACGGTCGTTGTGCTCTGGTGCGATGCCTTCACCCTGATCGATGACTCGGAACTCCACTGTGGTCGGAGAGATCGAGGTCTCCAGGCGTATGGTAGTGCCTCTGGGACTGTGCTTAAATGCATTGAGGATATAGTTGTCCAACATCTGTGTAATCGCGGTCTCGTCGGCCAGGACCAGGGCATCCGATTCCACGGTAGCAGCATCGAGGACGACACCTTGTTGCTGCACGGCAGGTTCATGTCGACGCAGGGTATCACGTATAATAACAGCTATGGGCAACGACTTAAGTTCTATCGGGTAATGGCCACTCTCGATGGCCTCCAAGCTGAGGGTTTTATTAAGAAAGTCCGCGATCCAGCGACCCGAGCGCACTATGTTCCGAATGTGATCTGCGTGGTTGGGGTCCATCTGGTCACACTGGCAACCGAGTATCTCGCCGCGCCCGATGATTGTACTTACGGCATTGCGCAGGTCATGAGCCAGCGTCCACATGAGTGCGGAGCGCTCATCATTCACCCGTTCCAGTGCCTCTTTAACTTTAAGCAATTCGCCATGGCGGACACGGTAGAGGATGGCATCGTGTCTGGCTCTCTCCAGATGCATCTCCAATTCAAAAAAGTTCCGTAGATTTGCGGTGAATTCGCGACTCTCCACCTGCTGTCTGCGGCTTGCCAACTCCATGTATTCCAAGGCCAGGGCATGGTTTCCTGCTTTCTTGGCAAAGCGGGCTAACTCAGTAGCAAACACAGCGTGGAACCGCGAGCTGGGAATCGTGCCAAGCTCGCGGTTCGCATGCACCATGTAGGCAAAGCCAGGGCTGTTGGCATACTGCTGACGCAGTTCCAGAGAGAGCGTAGGCCAGACTACTGTTTCGTGCTTATGGAGATTGGGGTGCTCATAGACAAGGGTACCCAGGTTAAGAATACTGATGAGAGTACCAAGTTGTGCACCTTGTTCTTGTCGCAACCGTAGCGCCTCATGCGATATTTCCAATGCTTCCTCTGGTCGCTTGATCTGGGAATAAGCGAGCGCGAGATTCGAGAGGATGGATGCGAGCAAGTGACTATAACCGTAGGCACGGGCAATCGCTGCACTCTCGATCAGCGGGCCTACTGCTTCGTCGTATCTCTCCATCTCGATGTAGCATCCCCCACTGTTATTCAAAGCCAGGGCTTGCCCCACTCTATCCCCCGCGCTCTCGGCGAGTGCGCGGCTTTTCTCAAAACAAGGGAGCGCCTGCGATCTATCGCGCTCGTCTGTCAGATATAGGTGTAGCAGCCCTTGCGTGCGAAGGATGCGCCCGATTAATTTTGGCAGCCTGCTCTGCTCCGCGAGAAAGCGTGCCGTGTCCATCTCCTTGCGAGCCTGGGGCACATCGCCACGTTCCGCGAAGAGCAAGGCCAGCTCATTGCGGGTGGCCGCCTCACCCAGACTGGCCTCTGTCGGCTGTCGTTCATAGTAGAGTGCATGCAGGTCGGCAGCAGAACGCAAGTAAACCAGTGCGTGATGGTAGGCGCTTAGCCGGGTTGCGCATTGTCCGCAGAGAGTTAGCAGACTGGCAAAGGCGATGACCCCGCTATGCGGCAGTTGCTTATGCACCGCTTCATCCCCCCAGAACTCCTGAAACGCAACCGCAATGAGCAGGTTATCCCCCTTTAACTCAGGTAGCACACCGAGCTGCAACTGCCTGACCCCCTCTGCCAACAGTGCCTTCAGTTCCGTGAGTGCATCCCCGGGGCACTTAACTCCGGCATCTTCCCAGCGAGTTACCGCTTCCCAGAGAGAGTCGATGACTTGAGCCGCTGTGTTCATTGCTGCGAAGATAGACGCATGCACGCTTCTTAGCCAGTCTTCTCGCTGAAGATAGGTAAAAATACAGTTACGAGAAGGCAGAAGGTAGAAGGCAAGATTACAGATTCCAGATTACAGATGGCAGAAGCAGACGAAGGCAGATGGCGGGAGGCAAGATTGCAGATTCCAGATTACAGATGGCAGAAGCAGACGAAGGCATAAGGCGGGAGGCGGATGGCAGATGGAAGAAGGCATCGACTGATTGAATAGGTCAGGAGATGGTTTACGCATTTAGCTCAGGAGATCCTTTACGGTTTTGCGTACAAACTTTACCATTTTAGTTGATTATATTTACGTTTGGTTAAGCGATTTGTCCAGTTTCAGCGGTTTCATCAGCTTTTT
>JANRLC010000060.1:0-35305 GCA_033762955.1 Verrucomicrobiota bacterium
CTGGACTTTGGCCAATTTCATGAATCTCCGTATGCCCCGGAGTTTGTGTTTAGCGTCAAATCGAGTTTTTCAGAATCAGAAATATCCCGAAGGGATTACGCCCCAAAGCCCAGCGGTTGCGCGCGGAGCGCGCTACCCTGGGTAATGTTGTGAAAGATACATCAACCCCAACGGGGTTGCGTCCTCCGTCTTTGCGGCGTATATCCCGCCCATGGCAATGCGGACGCAACCCCGTTGGGGTTGTCCGGTTTCTTACATTTACCCGGGGTAGGCCTGCGGCCAACCCCGGGCTTTGGGACGGAATCCCTTTGGGATTCGGGATGCCTCAGGATGCTGACAGCTGAACGCTGCCGCTGACCGCCACCTACTTCACCGGAAGCGTCGGTCCATCATACCACACGCCTGGAATACTGATGGAAATGGCATGCTGGGCTGGCCCCATCTGGCGTAATCGGATCAATTGGTCCAACCGCTCGATGGCTTGCTCGGCCACCAACTGGGTCTGCAAGTCTATCCCTGCAAAACTCCCGCGATCATCAGGCGGCACTACATAGGCAGCACACGGGAAATCCTCGGGAATACGCATGCCTTTCACTTTAAGCTGCCTGATAGTACCGGAATTAAAGCACAGGATCGCATCCGGTTTATACTGAAGTACCCACTGGTAGAGATTCTCGATGTCCCAGAGTTTTGACCGATTGGGTGGTATCTCTGGCGAGGCCCCCGCTAACTCCATGTGTGCGGCAAGGGCACCGCCCAGTCGAGCGTGGTCGTCCTCAAGGGTTATATGGTGCTGCTGCGGAGCTATTCCGATGCGGCGATATCCCCGGTCCCAAATGGACTTGTAGGCCGTCATTCCATTAATAAACGTATGCGCACTGGCCGTATGGAAAGGTAGTGGCACGACGTAGCTGCCGGAGCAAGTCACCGAAAAACGACTGAGGTCCATGGCGAGGATGCGGCTGGGGTCTTCGAAGTACTCCAGCACTACGCCGACAAATCCGCGTGCGTACAGCATCTTGGTCAGCGCAGCAGGGCTGGAGAACTTGCGTAGATTAAACGTTTCCAGGCGATAACCCAGTTGCTCGGCTCGAGGCAATGCCGACGCTATATGATCCTTCGCAGCAGCGGTGTGTGTATTGTTGCTGCCTTCATCAAATACCCAGGCAATCGGCATACCCTCACGCGTGAACTTACTCTCCGCACTGCGCCTGCCCAACGCAGCAAAGGCCGGGTGCGGGCGGTATCCCAGAGTGACTATCGCCTCGTTTACGCGGGCGCGGGTAACCTCTCCCACTCGCCCACTTTCATGCACGACCAGCGAGACCGTGGAGATGGACACTCCCGCCAGTGCTGCGACGTCTTTGATGGTGGGTGGTTTCGTCATACCTTAGCTGAGTAGTCCGAGGACTAGCTGGATGGGTCTGCGACCAATATCGTTCATGCCGTGGGTTCTACCGGGGTTCTGCATCCAAGCATCGTATCCGAGTCTGCCCATCCGGCTCAACCTGTTTCTTGTGTAGACAGGTGTATGCAGTGCATTTCGAAGTTGTTAATATATCCCGCACAGTACCAGGACCACTGTGAATTCGATCATACAAAATGGATTAATCAAGCCATAACCCGGTACCGCCGTCTCGAGGGGACGGTATGCATCTTAGCCCCAGGTTTTAACCTGGGGGTGAAGTTTGGCTCCGACTAGATAAATCAATGCACCTTTGATCGCAAATAGGCGGACAAGAATGTCCGCCCTCGGTTGGTATAACAGCGGACAAGAATGTCCGCCCTCCGTTGGGTGTTTGAAGCAAACGGAGAGCGGGTTTTCTAACCCGCTCCGGACGGCGTATTTAAGAGCACAAGTCCCGTAGAGACGGCAGAAGGGCTTTATATTGGCATTTAGGACGAAGGAAATAGATCGCGTCGACTGGTTTGATGCCCCTTCCAGTCGCTTTGGGGCTGACAATTCACACAATGCAGCTTCGATATTGGCTCTAAATGGTCGAACTCTCCGCTAAACACGTAGCAGACGGCACTCGGTTCTACTCCGTAAAGAAGCTGGCCTGCACGGTGGAGGAGATGGTCTTCTCCAGCGAAGTGCGGTCATTCATGCCGTCCCACGAGGTATCGGTTGAGTACAGTGGGGTGATTTGAAAAACGCCCATCTTCGCGGAGCGCAGGGCACCGAGTTTACGGCCACCCTGGCCCGCGATAAGCTCGGCGCGAGCGCGAGCGTCCTTCGTAGCTTCAGCCAGCATCTCCAGTTTCGCCTCCCCTGCCTTTGTGTAAATATACTCCGGGTCGCTCCATGTTGCCGCTATGCCCTGGTCGATGAGTTCCGCCGCTTCGCTTGCCAGCTTGGGTATTTCTGTAACGGCGCTGGATTGAATCTCCCAAGACTGCGAGAGCCGAAACCCGACTGTGCGCTGGGTGCGCTCGTCATACTCATTCTGCACCGTGGTATAAAGCTGACTGATTCGCACCGGGAGCAACTCGTACGAAGTGATACTGCGGGCCTTCAGAAAGCCCTCCACTTTAGCAATGGACTCGCGAAGGCCTGCCTGCGCCTCTTTCAGCGTGGGTGCTTCAAAGGCTGTGGAGCCGCGAAGCACCACCAGATCCGAGCGTATATTCTTTCTCGCCGAACCAGTGACCCCAATTGTCTGGCTATCCGAGATACGCGTCCAGGTGTTAGCCACCATAAAGGCAGAGAACACCAGAGCAGTGGAGAGAAAGAGCCCGGCAAGCAGGCCGAAGAGATGGGGACGTGCAGGAGTCATAGTAAGTGTACTTTCAGAAAGCCAGAGTCGTGAAATGCAGGAAAGATAAATCGGTGAATAATCTTGGTTAACCCCAAGTTGTTTCACCGGCTATTCTCAGTACAAAGGTCGCTTCCCCATTGTAGCCCAAGAGGTGGCAGAGTGCTCGCAACTAAACAGTCAACGAAGCCATATCAGAAACGATTTACGGCAATCCTGATGCCATTGAGGTACATCTGAAAGTTGCCACAGCAATCCATGCTTAGTTTAAACGATCCTTTCGGGAGAGCTTCATCCGATGACTGAAACCGTATCTGATAAGGGCTGGCAACGGTGACCGGGTAAACTTCTTCTTTAACTATATACACGCCCGAGCCGTGGGTACGCCAGAGGATGGAGTAAACATCGTTCTCTTTACGCAATATGAACGATTCACCGACCCAATCAGTCTCGATGAAAATTGTTTTGCCTACAATGGAATCAATCGTGGGGCGGTTGTTGAAGCAGTCACAAGTGCTATCATCGCGTTGGAGTAGCTGCCATTCATCTCGTCCAAAATCATACATCCACAAACCACTCTGCGAGGGGTCCATATACACCCACGCATTACTATTTGCGGAGTAAGCCCATGGGTACTGGACCCACATCCATCCCAGATCTGCACCTGCCACCACTGTGCTGATGGGTGCGATTAGCGAGGCAATGCATGCGGTTAATAATTTATATCGGCTCATTGGGAGTGTTTGGTTTGTGAATTGTGTGACGATGAAATGGTAACTGATAAAATTAAGGATTGGTAGCGGGCTTGTTTGCAGGGTTGTCCTTGATCAGAAAGATGACGTGGGCTTCGCTGGTCATTGGAACCTGTGGGATTATAAATTTCATCGAACCGGCACTCCCAGAAAAACTACCATGATACTTTGTCGCATAGGGCCATCTTTCATCCAATTCACTGATAGAACGAGGTGATATAGCATAGACACCGATTATCTTGGTACCAAAACTCGCTGTAATAGTTTCAGCTTTCTTTTGCGCGTCTAGTCGGGCTTCCTCCTCCAATTCCTTGGTGATAGCGTCACGATTGGTAGCATCTACGGATACAAAGTTCAGTCCATTCACAGGTAGTTCGTGTAGTGCTTGTACAATATTTCCATATTGTGCAAGATTACGGATTATAATTTGAGTCTGCCTAGACACTTCATAGCACTGGAATTCAGTACGTTCTGCATCTCCCCATCGACCTGAAATTTCCTCGCTTACTGCGGTAATATCATTTTCTGCCACACCAAGTGCATTGAGTAGAGTAAATAGTTTTTCCATTCGTTGGTTGACTAATTTACCAGCGTTGGCTTCGACTTTGTCACAGGCATTTATCTCTATTGAAACTTGCACGATATCCGCTGGCACCTCTCTGTAGGCCTCACCTACAACATAGATATAAGGTGCATTCGGCAGCCCACCTGCGTAAAGCAAAGTGCCCGCGAGCAACAGTAAACAGGAGAGTAATGTTTTAATCATTGATAGACCTCAAATTCCTTTTCGGTAATAACTGATTCGTCCGGTCCTGCAAGATAATGTCCAGTGCCGCGAAGATGCGTCCACGGTTTAGTGCCGTCATTCTCTTTGATAGCAGCCGGTGCAACCGGGCTTAGCCGGGCCACGATTTTGCCATCGCGGATAATATCCACTGTAATACCCAGGGTTTCAACCCTGTGGATCAGGCGACTACATTGAGACTTAAATTCACTGAGTAAAATATCCATCTGCAGATTTTGTTCTACACTGCACCACTCAGTAGACTAAACCCCAACTTCCTCACTTAGTTACCGCCCACCCAATTTCTTATCAGTTACCGCGCCTTCGCTGGCGGTGGAGACAAGGGCGGCGTACTTGGCGAGGACGCCGCGGGTTTCGCGTGGGGGCTTGGGTTTCCAGGCGGCGAGGCGGGCTTCGAGTTCACCCGCAGGGAGCACGAGGTTAATCTCGTTCTTCTCGGCGTCGATGGTGATGGTGTCGCCGTTGTGGATCACTCCGATTGCACCGCCAACGGCGGCTTCCGGGGTGATGTGCCCCACAACAAATCCATGGGAGCCTCCGGAGAATCGTCCATCGGTGATGAGCGCGACTTCCTTGCCGATGCCGCGACCCATGCACGCGCTGGTGGGGGCGAGCATCTCGCGCATCCCGGGGCCGCCGACGGGTCCTTCGTTGCGGATCACGATCACGTGGCCGGGTTGCACGGTGTTGTCGAGGATGCCATGGAGCGCGCTTTCCTCGCTTTCGTAAACGATTGCCTTCCCGGTAAACTGCAGGCCTTCCTTGCCGGAGATTTTCGCTACGGATCCCTGCGTTGCGAGGTTGCCGTAGAGGATGCGCAGGTGGGAGTCTTTCTTAATCGGGTTGCTGAGCGGGCGCACGAGGTCTTGATCGACCGCGTAGGGCTTCACCCCTTCGAGATTTTCGCGAAGGGTTTTCCCGGTCACAGTCAGCACATCCCCGTGGAGCAGACCGGCATCGAGCAGCATCTTAAGCAGCGGGGGGAGCCCGCCGATGCGCACAAAGTGAGACATGTTATACTTGCCGCTGGGTTTCAGGTCGGCCAGCACCGGCACGCGCGCGCCGATTGTGGTAAAGTCGTCAATCGAGAGCGCCACGCCGGCTTCGTGGGCGATGGCTAGGAGGTGGAGCACGGCATTTGTCGAGCCACCGAGGGTAATGGTCACGGTGATGGCGTTCTCAAAGGCCTTGCGTGTCATGATGTCGCGAGGCTTGATGCCCTTCTTAATCAGTTCCACCACGGCGGCTCCGGCGCGGCGGCAGTCATCTTCCTTATCCTTGGAAATGGCGAGTTGCGCGGAGGAGTTGGGCAGGCTCATGCCGAGAGCTTCGATGGCGCTGGCCATGGTGTTCGCAGTGTACATGCCGCCGCAGCTACCGGGCCCGGGAATCGAGGCGCACTCGATGGCCTTAAGTTCGGTATCGTCGATCTTGCCCTGAGCGTGGGCTCCCACGGCCTCAAAAACGCTGACAATATCCACGGCTTTTTCCTTGTGAATACCGGGGAGAATGGTGCCTCCATAAATAAAGACGGCGGGGCGGTTCAGACGGGCAATCGCCATGAGTGAGCCGGGCATATTCTTGTCACACCCACCGATGGCGATCAGGCCGTCAAAGCCTTCCGCGCCGCAAACCGTTTCAATGGAGTCCGCAATGACCTCGCGAGAGACCAGCGAGTAGCGCATACCCATCGTGCCCATGGAGATGCCATCCGCCACGGTGATCGTGCCAAAGATGATACCCTTGCCCCCGGCGGCATCCGCCCCGGTGGAGGCGAGCTTGGCAAGGCCGTCGATGTGCATATTACACGGGGTGAGCATGCTCCACGTGCTGGCCACGCCGATCTGGGGCTTCTTGAAGTCCTCGTCATTAAAGCCTACGGCACGAAGCATCGAGCGGTTTGGTGCGCGGTCGCTGCCTTCGGTGACTAGTTTGGAATGCTGGTTGAGTTCGCTCATGGCTGTAAAGTGGAAGTGGTTGGTATTTTGGTTAATTGAATTGTTTGGGAAAATAGAGACAGCTCGCAACGGCAATAGTATCCAGACGGCTATGGTCCGTAGCTGTTCGAGGCAAGCGGTGTGATATAAATACTTTATGCCGTCGCTTAAAAGCCCAAAAACAGGCGGGGAGCCCTATTTGCAGTGCATTTCGTAGTCAATGTGCTTAGAAAGAACGGCCGATTTCCGTGGGCATGGGCGTCTCGCCCTTTTCGGGTTCTGTGATGATCGCTGGAAGACACACCTGGGAGCGCCGACGTCCTCGTCGGCAATGGCTCTACGGCATTTATCCACCCAGAGCCGACGAGGTGGCACACTGCAGATGCACTGTAGGTGAAGGTTTGCATTGAAAGCTACTTGCTCAACTGCAATGTAGCTACTCATGGCGAAACGCACGAAGACCAAATCTCTCCGCTGGTTGAGCTTTCGCCTCTTTCTCTTTACGGGACTCGTCTTCTGCTTTGCCGGATTACTCGGGTATGCCTGGTACAGCCAGCAGGACACTGCCACTCAGGAACGCATTCAACTCAAGGCCTTGCGAGCCATTGACCGACTGCGCGAGTCAAAGTCCACACCACCAGAGATCATACACTGGGCGGATCTTCTGGCGGATAAACTCCCGGTAAATACAGGTACCGTTGTCGATGCCGGGGCCGTGTCCCGTGCCAATACATTTCTCTACGGGGGCATGCCACGCAGTTCCCGCGCATTGAGGCTACTGCAGAACAAAGGTTATCTTGTGGGCTACGACGAGAAGCTCCAGAACCCGGCATGGGTGGCCTATCGGGTAGTCAAAATGGATGACTACGACGCCCCGCCCCGGCATGACAAATTTGAGATGGACCGCCGCACCCAGAGCCGTGTCCGTGCCGATGCCTTCGCGCGCAGTGGCTACGATCGCGGCCATCTGGCGCCTTCCTATGCGATTGGTCTGTGCTACGGCGCTGAGGCCCAGGTGGAAACCTTTCTGATGTCCAACATTTCCCCGCAAAATCCGCTACTTAACCGCACCTTGTGGGGCGATCTCGAGCAACGGGTTGCCCGGCGCTATGGTAAGCGATTCGATACTATCTGGGTACTCTGTGGCCCCACATTCAAACCAGTTCCGAAGTACTTGGATGCAGACGTAGCCATTCCCGAACAGTTCTACATGATTCTTCTCGATGAACTTGATTCCCGCCATCTGCGTGCCCTCGCTTTTCTTATTCCCAACGAGGCGCCCGAAGGCGAAGACCTCCGCACCTATCTCACTTCCATCGACATTGTCGAACAATACTCCGGGCTGGATTTTTTCCCGGACTTGCCCGATGACACCGAAGGCGCCCTGGAAACCGTGCAACCCACGCGGCTCTGGTAGCTGCCTTGTAAGATGAACCCTGGTGGACTGTCGTAGCGGTGCTTCCATGCAGCGCCAACGGCGCGACCTTAATACAGGTTGGGTCAACGGCCCAGGTAAAACGATGTATATACAGGATCGGGAGCGCTGAAAGCGCGGCCAGGCTCCTTGTTACTCCCATCGCGAAACACGCGGGCGTGTTTTTGGGCTCTTGAAGAACAAGGTTCGGAGGGTAGGCACAAAGGTGCAAAGGCACATAGGCACAAAGTCGGAAAGGCAGAAGGCAGGAGGCAGAAGCCGAACCAGTCTCCTTGTTACTCCCATCGCGAAACACGCCGGCGCGCCGTTGGCGCTCTTGAAGGCAAACAGGATGTCTCATCCGCCATCCCATCTGGAATCTTCCATCTGCCTTCTGCCTTCTGCCTTCTTCCTTCCGACTCAGTGCCTTTGCACCTATGCACCTTTGGTGCCTACATTCGGACCCTTTCCCGGCTGGGTTAGCGTAATTTCTAAAGTCCGGATGCAAAACGACGATAATACCTACATGAGGCGTCATCCGTTCTACTGGATAGACGTCAATCCAACCAGCGATAACCAACCCAAGACGATTCGAATGAAATTACTCAATGCAAAGTGTACCGGAATAGTGTTCGCGCTCCTTGGCTTTACCCTGAGCGCTTCTGCCACGGAAATGCGCCTTAACGGGTCCACTGCCGTGACCGCCAGCCTGGTAAAGCCCTATAAGGAAGCCGTTGAAAAGAGTACCGGCATTACCCTGAATGTGGTGGGTACCAGTGTTGGCAAGGGCTTCGCTGCTTTACTTGATGGGAGCTGTGACATGGCGATGAATGCAGAGCCTCTGGAAACTGCTGCCGAGTCGCTTAAGAAGGCAGGCAAATCCGTTAACATCGCGGATTACCAGTTCCACATCATCAAGCAGGACCTAATTGTCTTCGTGGTTCACCCCTCGAATCCGGTGAATGAATTAACCATGGAGCAGGCAAAGGACATCCATACCGGTAAAATAATAAACTGGAAGGAAGTAGGCGGAGCCGATTTACCCATTATGGTCTTCGCCGACGGTCCCACTGGTGGGCTGCATGCCCGCTTGATTAAAGTAATCTGCAAGGGAGAACCACTCGGCCCGAAGGTTCGCGAGTTGGAGAGCCTGCGCCTCATCGGCACACAGGTATCCGAGTTTAAGAACGCCGTGGGCTGCACCAGTATCAGTTTCATCGATCCAAAGATAGTCAAGGTGCTCAAGACCGAGGAAATTACCCGGCCCCTCGGGTTTATTACCAAGGGTGCACCAACTCCAGATATGCAGAAAGTGATAGACGCCTATAAGGCTGCGGTTGAAACCAAGTAGAGCAGTGTACATCGGTTGACGGGCTTAATTATTCATTTAGGACCTACCATGGCTTTGGGAAGAAATAAGATAGGCACCAGAATCTCGGTCTATGTATTGCTTGCCACTGTACCCATCTTGCTGGTGGCTGGAGTTTACCTGACAAGAAGCAGTCAAAAGAGTCTTCAGCAATCCTACTACTCCAGTGGTCAGAACGTAGCCGTCATGGTGGAGCAGTTGATGGCGCAACAGAATACCAGCCTGGGAAATTATCTCTCGTTCTGGATGATAAACCCTTCGTTCCAGACTTCATTGGAGGCGGCGGTCTCCTACGGGGATGTCTCCAGTCTCGATACACGAGCGAAACAGGTGCTCGAGCAGTTTGGGCTTAGCGCGATTGAATTGATAGGGCTGGATGGCAAGGTACTGCTCCATGTGGGCGAGCGCGCATTCGCAAATGCGACGACTGTGGACGAGTCAGATTTGCTGCGTTCCACACTCCAGACCGGAAAACTAATTAATAGCGTGAATGCTACGGATCAGGCTGTCTATGTCACCGCCATCTGTGCAGTCCGTCTCGATGACAAAATCGTTGGCGCCATACGATTGACGGACGAGATCGATGCCAGCGTACTCAGTGAGATACAAGCGATGGCAAAGACTGGTATTGTATTAATCCACAAAGGGAAAGTAGTTGTTGCGAGTTCCACTGAGTTAACCCAGTGGAAGCCAGATGAGGCGCTGCTCGCATCGGTGAGGCAGACGAAAGAGAGCCAGGGTGGCATCGCAAATACGGGTAAGGAAGAGCAGTTTGTGATCTACTCTACACTGCGCGGTACCGATGGTGGCGACACCTACATAGCCATGCTTATCAGTGCGACAGAGTATTTTGATACCATGAATCAGGCTACCATTACCTGGATAGTGGCCGTTTGTTTGATTATTTTTTCTGTCCTGGTAGTGGCACTGCTTACCGGGAACTCCATTGGTAGAGCCATTCTCCGTGTGGTAGATCAACTGGATGACAATGTGGAGAAGACCGCGGACAGCACCGCACAGATAGCTTCCACCAGCCAGTCACTGGCTGAAGGAGCCAACGAGCAGGCTGCCGCCCTTGAGGAGTCCAGTGCCTCGCTGGAACAAATTTCCGGGATGACCAAGCGCAATACCGAGAATGCCGAGCAAGCCAAGACACTCTCCGCCCAGGCACGGTTGGCGGGGGATGCTGGCGCCACTGGCATGAAGGACATGAGCAAGGCCATGGCGGAGATCCGCACCGCAAGCGACAATATCGCCAAGATAGTCAAGACCATTGACGAGATTGCATTCCAGACAAATTTACTGGCACTGAACGCCGCCGTCGAGGCCGCCCGTGCGGGCGAAGCGGGTGCGGGATTTGCCGTAGTAGCCAACGAAGTCCGCAACCTCGCTCAACGCAGTGCCCAAGCGGCACGAGAGACCACCGAACGGATAGAAGACTCCGTTCGCAAGAGCATCCACGGGGTGGAAGTCTGCGCCAAGGTATCGCGTGAAATCAACGAAATCATAAGTAAAACACGGCAGGTGGATGAGATTGCAGCAGAAGTGGCCACTGCCTCCCGTGAGCAAAGTCAGGGGATTTTCCAAGTGACTTCCGCCATATCCTCAATGGACAAAGTAACGCAGAGTAATGCTGCCAGTGCTGAGGAGAGCGCCAGCTCTGCCCAGGAATTAAACAACCAGGCAGATGCGCTGAAACGCGCACTCCAGGAACTGCTACTGTTGGTCGGGGCGCAGCATCATACAGCCGGTGCCACTCCACCCAAGCCCAGCTTTCGCGGCCCGCCGTCACCCCAGGAAAGGCCCCAGCAAAGACGCGAACGCGCTCCAGTAAAAGAAGAGGCGGAGGTGTTGTAGACTCTAGTGGCGTGGGTGTGCTTTGTATACATCCCTGTGGCAACTAGGGCGCTGCCCCCCCCTTGTTACTCCCATCGCGCAACTCGTCCGCGAGTTAATGCTGCTGTAGGGGCGATACCCGGCTGCCGGGACGCAATTCATTTTGTGCGATGCAACCAGTGGTTTGCACCACCGGCTAATATCCGACAGCCCGCCGGGCTGTAAGAATTCCTTCGGAATTCGGATTCCGTCCCTATGGGACTCCATTCTTCCCATGCCTGCGATCAGGTCGATTATGACTGAGTATTCTGCACCACCAATTCCTTTGTCCAAGTACTTCGAAATGCACCGTATCAACAAGATCGTTCTCTTATTTGTTCGACAGCCTCATTACCATTGGTTCTGATTACAGTTAAATTACCATGCGCATAAGATATAGTGCTACAAGACACCACCAGTTCATCTTCGCCATCAGTGCGAGCTTTGCTATGCTGAGCTTGCTTATCGTGGGGCCTGCCTCTGGGCAGACCTATGATCTGATGGATTTCTATCCTCTGGTGGAAGGTAGTGAGTACAGCTATAGCTTGGATCCCATCAGCCTGACTATCCAAGGCTACCTGTTGACTGCCAATGCCACGCAAACCATCAAGATAACCGGAGGAAGCACGCTGCATGGGGAGAGTACGCTGCGCCACACACAGGCACTCTCAATGACTGGCTATACCAAGCCCGTTGGCAATTTCACCCAGTACGGCAATCAAGTGGATTATATGAACTGGACGGACGCTGGTTTGCACATTCACCGCAGGGAGAATACTATGAGTGGCAGCTTGAGCAACGAATCCGACTCGGTGACCTTTGATGCCGCGATAGTTGCATTCCCCCGCAACATCAGCCTCGGCGAGACGGTGACGGTGAGTGACTACTCACTGGATGACCAAAGCGTAACGCCAGAGTATATCACGTTGCTCGAGAAAACAGCCATAAACACCGACTTGGGGCAGTTCGAATGCCTGAAGATTCGAATCTCAGGATATTATGGTATAGAAACATGGTATCTGGCACGGGGCGTGGGGTGTGTAATGTTCGAAATAAGCGCGGAGAGCCAGTTCGGCGTGGCAGGTGACGATCTTATTGTCCGGCTGAAGCAAACGAATTTCACGATTACAAATCTGCCTGTGGATGCGATTACCTATCCATTGACCAAGCAGAGTACCTGGCTGCAGGAGTATTATGCTTTTGGTGCAGGATGGGCATGGAACTGGCACCCCACCCTCGGCTGGTTCTACGGCGACCCAGCGGACGCCGGGTGCTGGCTGTATTTCGTGAATAATGGCTGGCTGTACTCGACAGCGGAATGGTTCCCCTTCGCGTTCTCCGCAACAAGCGCTCGCTGGACCTGGGTGGATATCGCGAGCGGTACGGTTTATGCGCTCTAGGAGCGTTTAGTCTAAAGAGGATAATGAAAAAAAGGCCTGAACCGTGAGAACTGGCTAATTGAGGGAGTATAGATACGACGGGGCGTTAAAGATCAGACCTCAGAATCCGAATATGGGCGATACATCCATGCCACGCACGAGCTATCCACTTTTCATCGAAGGTACAATGAGTTCGAGATGCACTGAATGACACGATAACTGAGGGATGCGACTTGGCAAATGCTGAAAAAAGCCCAATCTTGAACTTATTATGACTGCGGTCGAAATCATCGAAGAATTCAAGCGATTGCCTCAAACAGAGAAAGACAAAGTCGTTGAGTTCATCCAGCAAGTCAGCGCCAATTCCATTTGCTATGCTTCTGACGAAGCCGCCAAAGCTGCTTCTGAAGAAGTCTTTACCGAACACCCGGAGTTATTCTCCAAGCTGGCTCAATGAATAGTCCGGTTTTCCTGACACCTGCTCAGATTGAAGGCTTCCACAAGAGAAGTCTCGAACTTTACGGCGGTTCCGATGCAATTAGGGATCTTAATCTGTTCGAAGGAGCCGTTGCACAAGCTCTAAACGTTTATTGGTATGCACACGGAGACTTGTTCGACATCGCTGCGGCTTATTGCTTCCATCTATCGCAAGCTCAGGCATTTATCGATGGGAATAAGCGAACCGCTGTTGCTGCTACATTGACATTCTTGAAGCTCAATGGAACCACAACCGCTGTTGAACTAACCCTGCCTGTCTACAACGCGGTAGTGGCGATAGCCGAACGAAAACTCGATCGAGAAGGACTCGCCTATTTGCTGCGAAAGCTCCTGAGTTAGATTCGCTCAATACGTTTGCGTCAACCAGGTACTTCAGGTCGTGGCTTGGGTGTCTCGCCCGAACGCGTTTAGCGTAGATTTCATGGCATCCTGTCGCCCCGTTGGGGCTTGAAATTGGCCAACTCCAGCGAATCCCAAAGGGATTCCGTCCCAAAGCCCGGGGTTGGCCGCAGGCCTACCCCGGGTAAATGTAAGTAACCGGACAACCCCAACGGGGTTGCGTCCGCATTGCCAAGGGCGGGATATACGCCGCAAAGACGGACGACGCAACCCCGTTGGGGTTGATGTATCTTTCCCATCATTACCCAGGGTAGCGCGCTCCGCGCGCAACCGCTGGGCTTTGGGACGTAATCCCTTCGGGATATTTCTGATTCTGAAAACACTCGATTTGACGCTAAACACAAACACGACTTCAGCATGCCCTGAGGTTACAAAAGTACAATAAGGGATACATCTGTCTGCTTGGTGCTTGAGACAAAGAAGGGTATGCTGGAGCAACTATCCCACTAGGGCAACAAGCCCACCTCATTGTTACTCACAAGAACCCGACCCTCATGAACGAAATTCTTGCCAAGCATAAGCAGTACCTGTTGACCGGCGTATCGCACGTAATCCCTTTCATTGCCTGCGGAGGCATCTTGATCGCAGTTTCGATTGCGTTCGTGCCCATGACCAGCACCGGGCCGGACTTTAGCAAGGCACCGATGCTGATCAACCAGTTGATGACGATCGGCGTAACAGCATTCAAACTGTTTCCCGTAGTACTGGCAGGGTTCATCGCTTACGGCATGGCCGGTAAGCCCGGGTTGGTAGGGGGCTTTGTAGGCGGTGCCATTGCGTCGCTACCACAAACAGTGGGTGACAAGTCCACGAGCGCCGGTTTTCTGGGCGCTATCATCGCCGGCCTGCTCGCGGGGCATGTGGTGAATCTGGTAAAGAAGCTACCGATGCCAAAATTGTTCAAGCCGATAATGCCCATCATAATAATTCCGATACTCTCCTCGGTGGTCGTGGGCCTGATAATGCTGGCGCTAAACATGCCTCTGGCTAACATAATGATTAGTCTGCAAAATACACTGGAAGGGATGCAGAGTGGGTCGCAGATTCTCCTGGCGCTGATTCTCGGGGCGATGATCGCATTCGATATGGGAGGTCCGGTGAACAAGGCTGCTTTCTTCTTCGGTGCGGCGATGATACAGCAGGGCAACCCCTATATCATGGGCGCCTGTGCCGTGGCTATATGCACCCCTCCACTTGGGTTGGGTCTGGCAACACTGATCGGGCGCAAGCTATGGACGGAAGAGCAGCGCGAATCCGGCATCGCAGCGCTGGGCATGGGGATGATAGGCATCACGGAAGGGGCGATACCCTTCGCGGCAGGCGACCCGCTGCGCGTTATTCCATCCATCATGCTGGGCTCCATGGTGGCTTCGGTTATCGCGATGATGAGCGGGGTAGGGGACCATGCTCCCCACGGTGGTCCCATCGTATTGCCCGTGGTCGATAACCGCATCATGTACGTGATTGCGATTCTGGCAGGAGTAATCGTCACTGCCCTGTGCATTAATTTGATCAAAAAACTCACCGACAAGCCCGTAGCCATTGAGGAATAACACCGATGAAAATTGTAGCCATAACTGCCTGTCCCACCGGTATCGCCCATACTTATATGGCCGCCGAAATGCTGGAGAAAACTGCCAAAAAGCTCGGGCACTCCATCAAAGTCGAAACTCAGGGCGCCATGGGCATTGAGAATGAATTGACCAAGGCGGACCTGGCAGCAGCCGATGTATGCATTCTCGCCGCCGATATAGCGATCGAGAAACCCGAGCGTTTGGAGAAGATTCGCAAGCTGGAAGTATCCGTGCAATCCGCGCTCAAAGACCCTGCTGGCACCATTGCTAAGGCCATTGCCCTGCGGTAATGAGCGACTCCATCGTGCAGTGACTGCATGGTGATAAGTTCGAGGCTGGTCACAGACACCCTTTCAATACAGTTCCCTCTTTCTGTCATGGCATTGTTCCTACACTTCACCTGCCCGCTTAAGAACGGCATTCATGCACGTCCTGCCAGTGTGATTGAGGAGTTCACCCACAATCTCACATCCACCATCACTCTGTATAATAACCGTACCGGCACTCAAGCCAATGCCAGAAGTGTGCTGGATATGGTGGCGGCAGATGTGCGCTTTGCCGATGCCTGCGTCATCGAGGTAAGTGGTGCTGATGAGGTCGGGGACAAGGACCGCCTTCAGCAATTCATCGGTAATGAGTTGCCTTCCAGTGATGAGTCGGTGGCAGCCCCCATCACGGCGCAAGATCAGGTGCTGCCGCGCATGCTGCGCAATCTGGAGTTTACGCACTTTTGGGGTACGGTGGTAGTACCAGGGTTGGCTCGGGGAAAGCTTGTCCAATGGGGAGTACTCGGTGTATCGCCTACAATTCCACTTCATGGAGAGCGACCTGGCATCGACGAGGTAGCCTTGGTGCAGACCGGGTTGGAGAGGCTGGCCGCCGAGTACGATGACCGATTGAAGCACTCCCACACAGCGCTGGAGACTGCGTTATTGAAGGCGCAGCGAGCCGTGGCAAGAGACCCGGCAATCCCATCGCGAGTACGCCAGGAGATGAAGACGCATGGGTACACAGCCGCTGGTGCCATCTGCGCCACAGAACAATTCATTTCTCAACAACTACTGGCCACGGGGAATCCACTGCTCGCGGAGCGCGCGCTCGATGTCCGCGATGTATGCCTGTCGCTGCTTAAAATTCTTTACGGAGAGAGCGCAATCACGACTGCCGCCGCGCTGACTGAGGACTCGCTCGTAGTTGCAGAAACCCTGACCCCCGGGCAACTCCTTGGCATGGACAGGAGTTATCTCAAGGGTCTGATTCTGACCCATGCCGGGACTACATCACACACCGTGATTCTCGCGAGGTCGTTCGGCATACCCACGCTGGTTCAGGTAAAAGGCATCGGCGCAATCTCTCCGGTAACTGCCATACTGGACGGGGAACTTGGCCTTCTTGTTACTGGATTTAACGATACGGTAAACCGCTACTACGCGATGGAGTGGAGCAGGCGCGAGCAGTATAACGCGCGCATTGCCGGACTCGCCACGAAGCCGTGCACCAGCGCCGGGGGCCGGGTGTTCGAGATTGCTGCTACCCTGGGTACGGCAGCGGAGGGTACAGCCGCATTTGATGGTGGTGCCGCGGGCATAGGGCTCTTTCGCACGGAAATGATCTTCATGGGCCGCGCCGCAGCACCCACGGAAGATGAGCAATATGAAGAGTATTCAAAGGTGGTAACTGCGGCACAAGGCAAGCCGGTCATTATTCGCACACTGGATATCGGTGGCGACAAACCGCTCGAGTATTTGCAACTGCTTGCAGAGGAGAACCCTTTTCTCGGTTGCAGAGCCATCCGGCTATACGGCAAGCTGGAGATGCTCTTTCGCACACAAATCCGCGCGCTGCTTCGCGCATCCTGCCTGGGGAATCTTAAGATTATGATCCCCATGGTATGCACCACAGCAGAAGCGCAATGGGTGCGCCAGATTATCACCGAAGAACAGGGCAAGCTCAGCGCCGAAGGTATCGCCACCCATCCATGCGTGCCGGTTGGCGCCATGATAGAGACTCCCGCAGCCGCCTTTGCCATCAAGGGGCTCAGCAAATACTTTGACTTCTTCAGTATAGGCACGAATGATCTTCTTCAGTACTTCATGGCGACTGACCGTGCGAATGCGAGCGTTGCCCATCTCTATAATCTGTCGGAACCGGGGTTTCTACGACTGCTTCAGCAATTGATAAATGAGGCACACAAGCATCAGCGCTGGATTGGCATGTGCGGAGAGATGGCGGGGCAGATCCAGTATCTTCCCTTATTAATGGCGATGGGGTTGGATGAGGTGAGTGTGCCTTGTTCTGTAGTCCCTCAGATAAGAGATCGCGCCAGTGCCTGTGACATGCAAGCCTGTGAAGCACTGTTGGCATCCGCTCTAGCCTGTGACTCTGCTAATGAGGTTTGCAGCTTGCTACAGGCTGCAAACACCCAACTGCCACAACCCATACTGGCTCCGGCACAGGTAATACTGGATGTTTCCCTCTCAAACAAAACAGAAGTACTTAAGCAACTCTGCGACACGCTATTTATTCACGGGCGCACCGTACAACCCCGGGCTGTAGAAGAGGCGCTCTGGCAGAGGGAATCGACCTACTCCACTGCCTTTGCCGGCGGGTTCGCCATCCCACACTGCAAATCGGACGCGGTGACAACGAACACATTGATGGTTCTACGGTTAAAAGAACCCGTGTCATGGACCAGCGATGCGAGCGAACCGGTACGCGTGGTGATCCTACTGGCAATGCGTGAATCGGACTCGGCCCACGCCCACATGAAAGTGTTTGCGAAGCTTGCACGCAAACTCATGCACGATGAATTTCGCGAATACCTCACGACTGAATCAAATCCAAACTTGCTGTGCGATTTCCTTAGAGAAACCCTCGATCTCACTGCGTAACCATCTATCTGCTCATACTATGAAATCCTGTCTACTGCCGTTTCTACTGACTCTACTCACCACTGCCAGCGCCGCTCTGTCTGGAGCCGTGCAGTCACCCACCTCTGGACATGATCCGGCCAATGAGCGCGTGCTCTACCAGATTGGTTACGCTCACCTCGATACGCAGTGGCGCTGGGATTACCGCCAGGTCATTAGTGAGTTCCTTCCAAACACGGTGAAAGAGAATGAAACCCTTTTTGAGAAGTACCCCAATTATGTGTTCAACTTCAGCGGAGCCAACCGCTACCGAATGATCAAGGAATACCATCCCGCTGACTTTGCCAAGATACAGCGCTGGGTGTCCGAGGGTAGGTGGTTCCCGGCTGGTTCTTCCTGGGAAGAGACCGATGTGAATGTCCCGTCCAGCGAGTCCCTTATCCGCAACATTCTGTACGGAAACCAATTCTTTAAACGAGAGCTTGGAGTCACCAGCACAGAGTTTATGCTGCCGGATTGTTTCGGGTTTCCTGCGTCGCTTCCTTCCATTCTCGCGCACAGCGGGGTGCGGGGATTCTCCACGCAGAAGCTGACCTGGCGCGCTGCGAACCCCATTCCTTTTCATGTAGGATTCTGGGAAGGACCGGATGGCCAGGGTGTTATTGCCGCGCTTGAAGCCGGAAATTATATCACTAAAGTGGAATCCAACCGGGCATGGGATTGGCAGTGGGCATCACGCATCACCCGGTACGGCACTACCCTCGGTCTTAATGTGGGCTATGACTACTATGGAGTGGGTGACCGGGGTGGAGCACCCGATGAGCGCTCGGTTAAGTTTGTGCAAGAGGCCATGGCCACAAAGGATGGATTTCAGACTGTCGTATCGGGTCGTGCAGACCAGATGTTTAATGATATTACTGACGCTCAGCGCGCGAAGCTGCAACGTTATCACGGGGATTTGCTGCTAATCGAGCACTCTGCCGGGTCGATTACTTCCGGTACCGCGATGAAGCAATGGAATCGCCTGAATGAGCAACTCGCGGACGCCGCTGAACGCGCTGCTGTGGCCGCGCATCTACTCGGTGCAGCCACCTATCCCCGCCAAAAGCTGACCGATGCGTGGGGACTCGTCATTGGTGCGCAGTTCCATGATATACTGCCAGGGACTTCGCTGCCCAAAGCCTATGAGTTCTCGTGGAATGACGAAGTATTGGCAATGAACAGCTTCGCAGAAGTGCTCACGCATTCCGTTGCTGGAGTAGCCCGCAGTCTGGATACTACGGCACCCACCGTAGATGCGATTCCGCTGGTCGTATATAACCCGCTCACAACGGAACACGAAGGCGTGGTCGAAGCGACCCTTGCCTTTAACACAGTGCCAACGGCCATCGAAGTAGTTGATGGTGCAGGGGCTGTAGTGCCCTCGCAGTTGTTGTCAGTAACGGGCCAGAGCGCACAGTTTATATTCCTTGCGAGAACCCCATCGGTGGGGTTCGCCGTGTACTCGGTCAGGGCGATTAAGGAAGCCCGCGTGTCCTCCAGTTCATTGACGGTTACCGAACGGTCGCTTGAAAACAGCCGCTATCGTGTATCGCTCAATGACAATGGAGACATCGCCAGTATCTTTGATAAATTGAATAACCGGGAAATACTGTCAGCACCATCTCGTCTGGTTTTCCAGTATGAGTGCCCCATGGAGTACCCCGCATGGAACATGGACTGGAATGATCGTTCAAAGCAGCCTTCTGCTGTGCTTAAAGCTCCCGCGACATTTCGCATAGTGGAGCAAGGAGCCGTGCGCGTGGCCATCCAGGTGGAGCGCGCAGCACGCAATTCGGTCTTCTCCCAGACCATTCGCTTGAGTGTGGGAGCTGCTGGCGACCGGGTGGAAGTGGTCAACGACATAGCCTGGCAGACTTCTGAGAGCAGTCTGCGCGCAGAGTTCCCACTGACGGTTAAGCATCCGCTGGCCACTTACAATATGGATTTTGGCAAGGTGCGCCGGGGCAACAATGAGGAGAAGAAGTTCGAAGTGCCCACGCATCAATGGTTTGACCTGACGGATTCCAAGGGCGATTACGGCGTCTCCATCCTTACGGATGCAAAGTACGGAAGCGACAAACCTTCGGATAGTTTGGTGCGCCTCACGTTGCTCTATACTCCAGGCGTGCGGTGGGATTCCAAGGAACAACGTTACCAAGATTGGGGACGGCATCACTTTGTTTATGGTATCAGCGGACATGCCAGAGGCTGGATGGACGGGCAATCGGATCGGCAGGCTTCAGAGATGAGTCAGCCGCTTTACGTATTTAGAACCAGCGCACACAAAGGAATTCTCGGTCGCCAGTTTAGCTTGCTGACGGTTGACGATCCTCGCGTGGCAGTTCGTGCGATTAAGCTGGCCGAGGACTCAGACTCCGTTGTGGTACGGCTACAGGAACTCGCTGGGAATGAGAAGGTTACGACAAAGCTTCAGTTCCTCTCGAAACTACTCGAAGCAGAGGAAATCAATGGCGTGGAAAGTCCCCTTGGCAGAAAACTGCAAACCACCGACAAGCAGGTGTCGCTGGATTTCACCCCATTCCAAATGCGCTCCCTAGCTATAAAAACCGACCTCTTATCCAAACACGAAACCCCACGCAATCAGTCGCTCACGCTTCCTTACAATGTGTCAGTGATAGCACCGCAAGGTCGTAAATCAACGAGTGGGTTTGATAATCAGGGTCATACCATCGCCGCCGAGATGATTGGCGAAACCGTGGTCAGTGAAGAAGTCCCATTCCAGATCGGCACAAGCGAGGCGGAAAAGTTCAACGCTGTGCAATGCGAAGGCCAAACACTCGCTCTCCCTGCGGGGCACTATAATAGTCTCTATCTTTTGGCCGCCTCCACTGGCGGAGATACAGACGCAGAATTTACCATCGATGGCACCGCCACTAAACTCCGCATTCAGGACTGGAATGGCTACATCGGCCAGTGGGATAACCGCGTCTTCAAGGGAGATGTGCTCACGCTGACGTACTCTGTTGACAACGAACTGGACCGTCTCGACGCCGGTTACATCAAGCGCGCTCCCGTTGCCTGGTACAGCTCCCACCGGCATAAAGCCGATGGCACCGACGACATCTACGCCTACAGTTATTTGTTCAAGTACCGCATCCCGCTAGCCGATGGAGCACGCACCCTTGTGCTCCCCAAGATGCCCAATATCCGCATCCTAGCCATCACTGCCGCGCTCGATGAAGTGGGTGACACCACTCCTGTGCGTCCTCTCTATGACGACTATACAGGACGTACTCCACTGACGCTCATCAAGTAGGTCGTACCTACTTGTGGTCGGTCTTCACTCACGCTTAATCGTGGATGACTTATCGATGTTCTGCCCCCAACGAAGGTGTTTAGCATCAAATCGAATGTTTCAGGTTCGGCCATCCTGATGTGGTGGGTATTTATGTGGACTGGTTTTTGAGATTATGAGTTGATAGAGCACTCCATATTCCTCAACCTCGTGCTTATCTCTAAGTAATAATCCTGATAAACATCCATGTCCAACCCAGAATCCCATACTTCGGACCCACTCGTGGCCCCGGACTTTACCTGGTTTAACAACGCCCGCTTCGGTATCTTCGTCCACTGGGGAATCTATTCTGTAGGGCAATATGAAGCCTCCTGGGCTTACTTTAACCATGGCACTGCTGGGCAGGACCCAAGAGATTCCCTCCCACTGGATAAATATATGGGGCAGCGCCATGCTTTTCTAGCACGGAGATACGATCCTGTCGCGTGGTGCGAATTGTTCAAGGCGGCCGGGGCTCGGTACACTGTTCTAGTAACCAAGCACCATGATGGGGTGGCTCTGTGGGACACAGCAGAAGGGCTCTCTACCGTTCGCGATTGCGGCACAGGCAAGGACCTCGTCGCTCCGTTCGTGGATGCTGCGCGAGCCAGTGGTTTGCACCTCGGGCTGTATTACTCGCACCTGGACTGGAATCACCCGGACTATGCGAGCGTGCGCCAGCCTGGCGGTTTTACGCATATTTCACCCGAAAGTCCCGCATACCACTACGCCTATCCCAAGGGGCCAGACGATCCGGCCCGCTGGGTGAATTTTCTCCGCTTCCACCGCCTTCAGCTCAGGGAGTTGTGCGAGAAATTCTCGCCAGAACTGCTCTGGTTTGACGGCCATTGGGAACGCTCCACTGAGCAGTGGCGTTTCGCAGAACTGCGCAAACAACTTCTCGAATGGCGTCCGGGTGTCATCCTCAACGGGCGTATGGGCGGCTATGGCGACTACGACACCCCCGAACAGGGTATCCCTACAATCGCTCCAAAAGGCGTATGGGAATTCTGCATGACCATGAACCGGAGCTGGTCCATGGCCTTGGATCCTTCTTACAAGAGTGCACAGGAGCTAGTGCGCACGCTCTGCGAATGCGCGGGCATGGGTGGAAACCTCCTTCTCAATGTCAGCCCACTCGGCGATGGAACGATCTTCTTTGAGCAAGAGCGCCTGCTGCGTGAAATGGGTGCATGGCTGGCGGTGAATGGTGCGGCCATCTACGGCACCAGCGCCGGGCTGCCGCTCACGCATTTCTATGGCCCGAGTACCCTCTCCGCCGACAGGACAACGCTCTATCTCTTTGTCCTTGATAAGCCGTGGAGTGAAATCTCAGTCAAAGGCATTCGCAACAAGATCAAGTCCATCTCAATGGTCGGACAGCCCGGCGAACTCAAGCACCGCATCAGTGGGGGAGCAGCGTTTGCCAATATCCCCGGTGTCTTGTGGATCACTATTCCCGCAGAAGCCTGCAATCCTCTCGGCAGTGTTGTGAAAATCGAGCTTAACAGCCCGCTTGATCTCTTTTCCAGCGAAGGTCAGGCAATTACCCAGAACTAAGCCCATGCGCCTGATGATTTGTATACAACAAAGTTGTCTAAATCGTCCGACAATGTGAAAACTCCCGACTGCGAAACCGCCATTGACCTTAGCTGTGCGAGTCGCCGCGCCATCGATACCAATCTAAGTGTGCTCCGTGGCTGCGGGTAGGGGCGAACTTCTGCAATCCACACGCCGACAATTACTCCACGCCTGATTGCAGTGTTTGACCTCCAGAAGGCGTGGATCACACCCTACGGCACCGCCTCGATAATCGCGCCGATAATCTTGTCCAGTGGGGATTGCTTGGAGATCATGCGGCGACCGCCGATGGTGCCTTTGTTGCGTTCGACATCGGCGGCTGCGACCAATGAGGAGAGGAAGATGAATGGGATGGCTTTTGTGGCTGGCTGTGACTGTAGGCGCTGCGCGATCTCACAGCCGTCCATCTTATTCATATCGATGTCGCATACGATCAAGTCGGGCAACTTTTCCACTGCCAATGCGATGGCGGCCTGTGGGTCTGCGGTGGCAATTACGGTGATCCACTTGAACACGGATAGTTTGGCAGTCAGTAGCCGGAGCACTGTGGGGTCGTCATCTACAATGAGAATTATCGCGGGCTTGATGGTTTGTGTATTCATGAATTTGGAGGGATTGAGTCCAGGGTTATGGAGTTCCAGTAAGCGGGTAGAGCATCACATTGAGCCGCGGCTGCGGCGAAGTTACCGTGTTCTACAGCGGTCGCTATTTCCAGGTAGTAGTCTGAAGCGGTGGGAAATCCATGGAGTGAGCATGAGCCGGTGATTTGGTGACACAGCTTGCGGACTCGTTCCCCGTCATGGGCCAGAATCGCTGCCTTTAGTTCCGGAATTTGCTCCACACGGGATGCGATGAACTCCGGGATTATTTCTGCAAGGATCGGGTCAACCTCCATCGTGTTGTTTGCAGTCGGCAGAGCCAGTGGCAGAAAGTCTCCGACTGCGATCTGATGTTGCACAACGAGGCGAATGTCGTTCGGTGAAATGGGTTTTGTGAGTACCCGAGCGAAGCCACAATCGAGGCAGCGCTTGCGGATTGAGGGGGCATCGTGTCCCGTCAGCGCAATGAGGTAGGTGCGGCTGATGGTGGCGTCCGTGGCATACTGGTTCAGTTCCCTTTGGTACTGCATTGCCACGGTGCAGCCATCCATCTCCGGCATCTCCAGATCGATTATGGCCAACGAGTAACGATGGGTAAAGAGTTCCTTAACTGCCTGAAGGCCGTTCGCACAGGTGGTAATCTTGAGGGTAGGGGAGTCGAGAATGCGGCGGATGTAGGTGTGGTTGGACAGGTCGTCATCCGCATAGAGCAGATGCGTAGTCGGGGGCATCGGTTCCAGGGCTGGAGCAGCCGTTTGCACTGAGGGTGTCTTGGCGGGCTGCATCGCTGCAGACTCACCGTTTGCATGTGCGAGCGGAAGCTCCACAATCAATGTGGTTTGCCCTGCTGTGCGCGAATCCAGGCGGATACTGCCGCGCTGCGATTCCACCATAAGCCTTGCGGAGTAGGTGCCTAGACCGGTGCCGCCGACCTTGCCGGAGGTCACGAACTTATCAAAGAAGCGCTCGCGTATGGCCACGGGGACCTCGCCTTGATTGGTAATGGATACACGGGCTACGTCTGCCAATTCGTAGTGGATGGCGATCTCACTGCCTGCTGGGGCGGCTTCTACGGCGTTCTTCAGGAGATTGTGAAAGAGGCTGCGGCATAAAAGAAGCTCACCCGAAGCCAACAACACTTTATTTTCATCCGATGGGAAGGTGGTGGCAAACGTTAACTGTTTCTTCTCAGCCGGTGTGCGAGATTCCACGGTAATCCTCTGGATTAGTGCCACCAGATTAATCGGCTGCGGGTTAAGTTCATAAGTGCCCCGCTCCATTTTCAGGAGATCGAAGGACTCGTGAATCATATTGAGCATGGAGTAGCCGGACTCTTCGATGATGTGCGAAAACTCCTTCGTCTGCTCACCACTATCTGTCTCTCGTATTAGCTGGGCATAGCCAATAATGGCATTCAGCGGTCCCTTGAGGTCGTGCTTGAGCATGTGGTCCACATCATCCCGAAGGCGTGCTGCATCGCGCAGCGCTTGGTTTTGTTTCTCAAGCTGTTGACGTGCTTCACGCAGACTGAGATGAGTGCGCACTCGTGCCAGCACTTCCTCGGCGCGGAAGGGCTTGGAGATATAGTCCACCGCACCGACCTCAAAGCCGCGCAGTTTGTCCTGGGTGCGGTCCAGTGCGCTGATGATGAGCACTGGGACTTCCCGCGTTTGTGCGTTGGCTTTTAGCATCCGGCAGGTTTCGATTCCGTCCATGCCGGGCATCACTACATCCATCAGAATCAAGTCCGGGGTCTTCGCGAGAGCGGCCTTGAGCGCGAGATTGCCGTTGAGCGCCGCGCGAATCTTATACCCCGCCGCGCCAAGAATCTCACGCAATACGTTGATATTATCCGGGGTGTCGTCCACCACCAAAACATCCGCCTGCTGGCTGGTTTGCTTGTCGTTCATGTCACGCTCATGTACGGGCGATGGATTCATGGGATTATACAAGAAGTGGGCTGCTATTTAGGATGAGTTCCTTCCAAAAAGTTTCTGCATGCTGTCCATGGCAATATCTCTTGCCAGGGTTTTGAGATGGAGACCCAGCTCTGTGTTCAAGGCGGTAATCTCAACAATGATCTGGTCGATTCGCTCCAGGTCACCCTCGTCGATGGCCACCAGTATCGCATCGCGGATACTTGCGGGCAGTGCACTGGCGCAGGCCCGCATGCGCAGCGTATCCGCTTTCCCTTTCTCTCGCTTCGATGCAGGAGCCGCATTATCCGCTGTCTGGTAATTGTACTCCACGCCGAGATGCAGGTGCAGCGTTTCGAGGAGCAGGTGCTCCTTGAACGGTTTGCGCACGAAGTCATCGAATCCGCGCTCGATGGCCAGTTTCTTTTCCTCTTCGAATGCATGAGCAGTGAGGGCCACAATCACCGGGCTTGACGGCGGTTTGGCGGGGCCGAGTTGCTCGCGGATGAGCTTCATGGCGTCGTAGCCATTACAGTTGGGCATTCGCAAATCCATCCAGACCAGATGGGGCTTCCAAGAGTGAGTGAGGGCGATGGCTTCATGCCCGTCGGAGGCTTCCATAAGGGCGAAGCCGAGTGGTTCCAGCGTCTTGCGCAGGAGGAGCCGGTTCTCTTCCATATCGTCCACCACCATTATGCGAAACGCGCCACCTTCTGGGGCTTCGCCTTTGACCGCTATCGCGCGGCGCAAGTCCGCCAGCGGGCTGTCTACCTTGGCATCGGTGGAGGCCTCGGCCTTCACTGTCAGGGTAAACACAGTACCTTCACCGCGTTTGCTATGGAGGGTGAGATCGCCGCCCATGAGACGGGCGTACTGGCGGCTGATGGCGAGGCCGAGTCCTGTGCCGCCCTTTTTTGTCGAGCCGTCGCGCGTCTGCCGAAAGGCCACAAAGAGCTGGGCTTGCTCCGATTCGGCGATACCTGGTCCGGTGTCTCTTATCTCAAATCGTATTCCTAGTGGTGCGGCAGCCGCGCCGTCGCCTGCTTCAGATTCGTCACCATGGATTGCGATGGTGACTCCGCCGTGGTCGGTGTACTTGACGGCGTTCTCCACCAGGTTGATCAAGATTTGTCGCAGCTTGCCCTCGTCAGCACGGATATAACGAGGCACGGGAGTGGCATACGTAAAACGCAGATAGATGCCCTTTTGATCAGCCTTCAGTCCCATCATGGAGTCGATGCTTTCGATCAGCGCATTGAAATCAAAGGCGGAGATTTCGAGCTGTGTCATACCGGCCTCAATCTTCGTCATCTCAAGCACACTGTTGATAAGCCGCAGCAAGTGCTCCCCGCTACGACTGATGATGTGGAGATTCTTGCGGTCTTGTTCCCCCAGTGCGTTGTCGCGCTCCATCAGCTCGGTGAAACCGATAATAGCGTTGAGCGGAGTGCGCAGCTCATGGCTCATGTTTGCGAGGAAGTTACTCTTCGCCGCATTCGCGTGCTCAGCTTTCTCTCGTGCAGCTTCCATCTGGTGATACAGCCGTAGCAAGGTGTACCACACAATTATGAGAAGGATGGAGCCGACCACAGCCTGGCCAATGAGGGAGCGCTGGAAATCCCCGCTGATATGGCGGGCGAGATGATCGCTGCTGTAGAAAGTGGCCATCCCTATCAACCCATTATCGAGTGGGGAATAGAGAGGCACCTCGGTGGTGAAGACCGATTTTGGCTCCCACTTGCCCCAGGTGCGCTCGATGAGAATGCGGGTCGTGGCCGGTCCCTCGTAATCCGCCTCGCATTTCAAGCCGAGGAAAAGGGGATCGCCCAAGCCCGGTCGCGTGAGCAAGAGGATGCGTGCTGCCGCGGCCTCGAGTGCCGTACTCGCATGCTCACTCCCGGCCAGTGCCTGCACGAGCAACGGTGCCTGCGCCTCTGCCAATAGTGATGCCTGTGCCGCAACTTCGGCACGTATCTTGGGTGAGAGGTCCAGCCGCCAGTACAGATAGGTTAACAGATTAAGCGCCACAGTGAGTAGCAGAAATGCCAGTGTCACACGGGTGAAACTCTTGCGGTGCTTTCTGACGTTTGCGGTTTCAGTCATGGAGTTTGGAAACCTTTAGGTAGAGTGGACGCAGATTGATCCCCGCCTGTTGCAGAGCCTTTCGATTAAGGAAGGGCTGCACCTTGACCTCGACGATGAATCCGGTGGCTGCGCCGGCTTCCACATCGCCTTCGAACGGCGAGAAGAGCAGGACATGGTTTGTATTCGCAAACTGGATGATCTGCTGCAACTCATCCGGCGATAGCGGCTCGGCAATGAAGATGCCGGAGTACTCCACCGTATCGCTCGGTTCCTTGTTTCCCAAAGCATCCAGCGTGAGTGTGGAGATTGCCATTCCGGGCGCGGCATTGGCCGGTTTGGCAGAGAGAATACTCGATGCCTTCTCCGCCATCTCGGGCTGGCTTTTGTAAACAAGCCAGACATGAAAGGTGCCGGCTTTCCGTGCCTGTTGAAGCAGACGCTCATCCCCGGACAGCAGATGGGTGAATATCTTTCCGCCCACGATGATGCGGCGTTCCAACCCTGCATCAATCGCACCGTGTAACCTGCCCAGCCAGCAGAGCATCAATACCCCAAGGACAATTATGGCACAGGTGCGTCGCATCTTGCTCTTGTCTAGAAGTCCCACGTTACTTGGGTGAACCATTGACGCTGATGGGCGGGTAGTCCATCGGTCATTGTGTACTGCAATGAAGCGTAGCTGGCACTCTGGTTGAATACGTTTTTCACACCAAACTGCAGGGTGAGATCCTTTATCGGAAGCTGGCTGAAGTTGAGCACCACATCGGTATAGTTGTAGGCGGGTACATCTGCCCGAACTAGATTATTACTCGAGTGCACTGTGTTTATGGTATCACCGACATAGCGCCATCGGATTGAGGTCTCCAGAAATTTCACGGGAGTCACGGTCAGTGCGAGATTCGCAAGCCAGCTCGTACTGCCCTCGACCGCCCGGTGGGTGTTGTCATCCCGGGTGTCATTGAAAGAGCCATTGGCAACAGTCTTTAACCAGTCGGTGAATTTGTATTCCAGTTCCAGCTCCACACCACGGGTTTCGACTGCCTCGCCATTCGTGTAAGACACCACGCCTTTGCCCAGTTGTACGCGCTCGATCAATCCACTGAATCGGTGATTGAAGAATGTCAGCCTGCTTATCAGGCCGGATACTTGGTAAATCGCGCAGAGTTCGGCATTGTCCACGGACTCCGAGTCGATGGAGCGGGGTACATTATTGCTGGATTCGTTGATCTCCAGCATCGATGGGTTGCGGTAGCATTTGCTAAACTGAGCTTTGAGAATAAGCGGATCATAGACGCGCCAGGCTAGTGCTATTTGTGGAGCCCATTCCGTACCCAATCGGTCGACATACTCGAGACGAATCCCACCAGTGACTAACAAGGACTCCACCAACGTCCACTGATCCTGCACGGTGAGTCCATAGGTGTTGCGTTCGCGTCCAATGGGCAGCCAGCCATACGATTTCTTTTGTTGGGAGACGGGGCTGAGCGTGATGATGTAGGCATCATCCAGATGCAGATTGGCAACCTCGGCATGCGCCATGATGCGGTGGTCTTCGAGTCCAGTCCACACCCACTCGGTGGAGGCTTCCCAGCGCGATTCGCGTTGCGCGCGGAGATCGGCAGAGTCCTCGATAGCTGGCTTTGGCTGCGGCTGTCCCGGAGGTGAGGGCAGGAAGGCCCCCGCCGGGATGATGAGATGCCCATTCCCCTTGAAGTCATGCTGCTTGTAAGTTACTCGCGTAGTGGCGGTGAGGTTCTCCGCCACTTCTTTTTCGTAGAGCGCCGACAGATGCCAGAACTTATCACTGCCTCGTGGGTAATAGCCTCGGCGCGCAGTGCCGGGAAACCCAAAGAAGTCACCTGGCAGTCGTTCTACATACCTGCCTTCGAGCGAGAGACCCTGCCACTGCACGCCCGCGGTATAGAAACGCACCTCATCGCGATCATCGATGGGCCCAGGGGAGAGTCCCGCGTTCTGGGTGAGGTGAAAGACATCATTGCCAACCTGGGCACCACTGCCATCTGTGCTGTAGATACTGGCGGAGGCATAGGCGAGCAGGTCGTGCTTTGTATCTTTATACGCATACCGCCCACCGCCGGACCAAGTATTAAAAGCTCCGCGTTCGGCCCAGACGCTGTTCCCTTCCTTGCGGGTGATGATGTTAATGACGCCCGCTGTAGCATCTGCACCAAATATCACTCCCCCGGAGCCGCGCATCACCTCGATCCGCTCGATCTGTGCCACGGGTATGGAGAGGTAGGCCATGCGTTGTTCGCCTGTGGATTCCGCAGCCACGCCATCGATAAATACTTTGTTGAATGAGAAATGCTGCTGGTAGCCGAGACCGCGTGCCTCAACTGTCTTCTCGCCAAAATTATTATAAGCCGTGTGGATGCCGGGTACGAGGTCCAGGCTCTCCCACGCATCGCGTATGCCCAGTTTCTCGAGGTCATCTCCTTTCAGGACTGTGAGAATACCCGGAAGAAAGTCTGCATTCAGCCGTTCCCTGGTGGCATCCTCTGTCTCCTCGTCCAGAACATTCATGAGGGCATCGTAGCCAGATTGGTCGTCCACAGTGGTGGCGCTCTGAGCGCGAAGGGATGCGGGGCTGTCAATCAACGCTAATCCCAGAACAAGAAGCGGGAGAAGCGTGCATGAATCTCTAAATAACCTGCGATGGATGAGATGGGATAGGCATGTCATGGCTATATCGGCTTGGCGGGCATTTTAATTACTTAGTAGAGTTCGCGGTTCTGGCGAGACGATTTTTAATGGGATGACGTGGCGCGACGTAGAGAGTGGTTCGCGTAGATCGGTGTTTCTCTGCGGGCGAAAGGTTTCACGCCATGCCCCATGCTGTCGTTTCGTAACAACAAAACACCCGCCGACTCTTTCGAGTGGCGGGTGTTAATTCGTGGCGGATTTTGTAAAGTGTAATGCCCTGTCTGGTATCGCCTAGGCGCGACGACGGCGGAAGAGGATCACCAAGCCTGCGATACCGCCAGCGAGGATTAGTGCATAGGCGCCTGGTTCAGGGATTCCGGAAACGGTGATATTATCCATCACCAGATTCCCCGTAACTTGAGGTGCATTGAACTGCTGATCGTAACTGGTGACGCCGAATTGGAAAACTTCATTCGAACCGGTCAACGGGTTAAAATCAGAATTAGCAGAGTTGGCCGTAATCGTAGATTTCAGTGTTGTAAGCACCGTGGAAGTGTTTTCGTCCGTGATAGTCCAGTCGGTGGAAACGGTCCAGTTGAGGGCACCATTATTGACGAAGTTGATCACATAGGCGAATTTGACGTTCGATAACGCCTGGAGCGTAGCCGTGCTAAAACTTTTCGTATCAATTACCGCACCAGTGCCGCTAAACTGGATCCCATTGGCGCTTACGAAGTTATAATCGTTGTTCCATTCGCGTATTTCGAAGCGAAGGTCGGCCAGCTTGTTATTACCACTGGTAGGCATTAGCTTGAAAAGCGTAATGGAATTATTCCCATTAGTTGCGCTTGGGACGAAACTTAACCCGGTAAAATTACAGGTAAATGATCCACTATACCCGGCATATTGGGTCGTGGCATTGCTAACAGATCTCTTAATGTACGCCGTTTCCCCGTTTACCGCAGTCGCCGAGTCCAGCGGGCCTAGTGTAGCGACACCGTTCGCTACATTCATATTAATGGGACCACCGGAATCGACCGCAGTCCATGCCGCACCGAGCGGGGCTGAAAAATCTTCCGAAAAGATTGCTGCAGCGTACGACGCTACCGACGCGATAACACTAATAAGAGCAAGAGAAAGGATGCGGGAGTATTTCATAATAGAAACAGGTTAAATCAGAGAACAAGAAAACTTATGATTAATTAACCATTTTGCGTGAACTAGTGCAAGGCTATTCACTTTGATGGTTGTTGCTTGGGCGCATTTCGAAGTTCAATGTACATCATGGACATTACTGGGACCGATGTACAATCGGTTAAGATACCAGCCTGGAAGACTGTTGGCTATTAGCCCGGTGGTACAAACCACTGGTTGCATCAGGCACAACTCTTGCCAATAACGGACACCGAAGACGGCATCCGTTGAACCCGCAGTCTTACTTATATCCCAGTTCGAGGGTTCCCCATACTTGTGTATCGGCCCAAGCAAAGTCACCATGCCGATCTTTGGGGCCACCGTACCAGGCGACCTTGGTGTCGCGGTTGCCTCCATCGTCATCGTCCTGAAGTTGGAGTTCAAACCCGATAAAGTTGCGCTCTTCGTACTCGCTCGGGCCGCCGATGAACAGACCGTGTGCGGAATCCCAGGTCACATAGTTTCCCTTATTCAGTGAGGTCCACGTGAGTGCTACTTCTGCGGTATAGCCAGTGGCCGTGGCCTTGACTTTCGTGGTGGTTGGAAAGGGGTCCAACATCGCATCAACACTGTAAAGACCAGCCACTGCGCGAATAGTAGGTGCGCCTACATCGAAGATTAGATGCGCATCAGCCAGTCCGTAACCAGGCCCCCACTCACCAAATTGGCGGGTGTAAGCGGTGCTGGTAAATATTTCGAACGTATTCATCGGTGCGAGCACCAGCGCATCATCCGTCACCTCGATGTAAATATAGAGGTTGTTTGCATCCCAGAGGGCGCGCCATTTGCCAGAGATATCTGCCAGGCCATTCGGCTCGGTTAAAGTGGTGCCATTGGGGATGAAGGGTATGTAGCTGGCGATGGTATATTCTGGAGCATCCGCCCATACGGCATCCATCTCGCCATCGATGACGGGCGCGACCGAAGGGGATTCGACTTTAACTGCTTTTGCCACTTGGTTGGCAACTTCGATGGGCGGGAGTACGCCATGGGGGTCAACTGAAGGCAGTCGGGCGCCGATCTTCACATAGGAAGTGCCGCCGGGGAGTACGAGATAGCCCTTGGTATAGAGCGCGCAATTGAGCCACCCATACTGCGCGCGACCGAAGTCGTAGATATAATAGCCGGTGGATTCATTGGTGTAGGGTTCGACAAACACATAGAACCAATTGTCCGCATCAACGGAGTAAACATACGGATATAGGGCGTCGTTGATGTTGCCCGTGCCTTCATTCCACTTGTAACTGCCCGCTTTGATGGTCCATTGCGAGCGACAGCTTGTGCCGAAGATGGAATCCGCCGCTGTGAGTTTATGACCCAGTTTGAGCGTGCCCCATACTTGTGTGTCCTCCCAAGCATGGTCACCGTGACGGCCTTCAGGGCCACCGAACCAAGCGACCTTGGTGTCGCGGGTGCCTCCATCATCATCCTGAAGCTGGAGTTCGAATCCGATAAAGTTGCGCTCTTCGTACTCGCTCGGGCCACCGATAAACAGGCCATCGTTCGGCTCCCAAGTCACGGCATTACCCTTGTTCAGCGAGTTCCATGTGAGCGCTATTTCTGCAGTATAGCCGGTAGCAGTAGCCTTGACTTTCGTGGTCGTAGGAAAGGGGTCTATCCTTGAATCAACGCTGTTGAGCCCGGCCACTGCACGAATAGTGGGTGCACCTACGTCGAAGATGAGTTGGGCATCGGTCATACTATAACCGGGACCGTAGAATCCGAACAGCCGGGTATATGTGGTGCTGGTATAGATTTCGAAATCATTCTGCGGTGCGAGCACCAGCGCGTCGTCCGTTACCTCGATGTAAATATAAAGGTTATTCGCATCCCAGAGGGCACGCCATTTCCCTGAAATATCGGAGAGGCCACTCGGTTCGGTGTAAGAAGTGCCATTGGGAATGTAGCTCGCGATGGTATTCCATTCGCCAGCGTCTGCCCATACGGCATCCATCTCGCCATCGATTATGGGCGCTACGGAGGGAGCCTCGATTTTCATCGCTGTGGCCACTTTGTTGGCAACTTCGATGGGTGGGAGTGCGGCGCGTACCTCGACTTCATTCACCGGAGTGCGCAACTTTGTATAGGTATAGCCGCCTGGCAGTTCCAGATAACCCTTGGCGTAGAGGGCGCAGTTGAGCCATCCGAATTGCGCGCGACCGAAGTCATAGATGAAGTAGCCTGTGGATTCCTGGGTGCTCGGGTCGCTAAAAACGTAGAACCAGTTGAGGCCATCGAGAGCAAAAACATACGGAAAGAAGGCGTCATAGATGAAGCCTGTGCCTGCATTCCATTTGTAGCCGCCATCATACGTTGCCCATTGGGAGGAGCAGTCGGAGCCGAAGATGCTTCCGCGGCAACTGCATGTCTTGTACCCGAGTTCGAGGGTACCCCATATCCCTGTTTCCGCCCAAGCATAATCTCCATGAAAATCTTCTGGTCCACCGTACCAGGCGACTTTGGTGTCACGGTCGCCTCCATCGTCGTCGTCCTGAAGCTGTATCTCGAATCCGATGAAGTTGCGCTCTTCGTAATCGCTGTATCCACCGATAAACAGGCCGGCATCGGGATTCCAGGTCACATAATTCCCCTTATTCAGAGAGTTCCACGTGAGTGCAACCTCTGCAATATAGCCAGTGGCCGAGGCCTTGACTTTTGTGGTGCTCGGAAAGGGGTCCATCTGTGAATCTATGCTATAGAGTCCTGCTACGGCGCGAACCGGTGATGTGCCCACGTCGAAGATAAGCTGAGCATCGGTCTCACCATAGCCAGAGTTTGTCCGCTGTGCCAACTCTGTCGCCTTTGACAGCGTTATTCTCTGCTGAGCATCGATCGAATCATAGGTAGCGCTTGCCCACTCCCACCCAATAAAATGGCGCGTGTAAGCAGTGCTGGCATAGATTTCGAAATCATTGTTGGGTGCCAGCACCAGTGCATCATCGGTCACCTCAATGTATATATAAAGGTTGTTTGCATCCCAGAGAGAGCGCCATTTACCGGAAATATCCGCAGGGCCACTCGGCTCGGTGAAAGAAGTACCACGGGGAATGTAGCTCGCGATGGTATTCCACTCGCCAGCATCCGCCCAGACTGCATCCATCTCGCCATCGATGATTGGAGCGACGGATGGGGACTCGATTTTAACCGCTTTTGCCACTTTGTTGGCGACTTCGATGGGTGGCAGCGCGGCTTGGAGACCGACGGCAGCGAACGTAGTAGCCAGGGCGAGAATTAGACTTTTCATGTGTGTATCGCTTTCGATTAGGGTTGTGGAAAGGGCTTATGTGATGGGTGATAGTGGTGTACCCGAACAATTCACAGCAACGAACTAAGTAGTTCATATTATTCATAACGAAGCGTTGGCAACCTAAATATCCTTAATGTCTGATGTTGAGGCGCATTTCGAAGCTGTTATGCTTATGTCATCGGATATTTCCGTCCAAAAGTGTCCCTAAAAGGGACGCAATGTGGGTAGAAACAGGCATCATAAACACACCTCCGTCCCGGAGTTTGTGTTTAGCGTAGATTCATGGCACCCCATCGCCCCAACGGGGTTGAGAATACATACAATACCCTTGTCGAGGTAGGCATACAATGGGCTAGATCTACGCTAACACGTACTTTTTCACGCTAAACACAAACCTCGCCCTGGGTATCGATTATATTTTATTTATTGAGCTCTTGAAGAACAAGGCGTACAGAATGTCTGTCACACCTTGCCACCCCCTTGCTACTCCCATCGCGAAACGCGCCGGCGTGTTTCGCGATGGGAGTACGACGCTCTCCTGGCGCGCCTTCAGCGCTCCCGATCCTGTATATATATCGTTCAGACCTGGGCCGATGGCCCCAGCCCCCGGGTTTTAACCTGGGGAGCGGGTTAGAAAACCCGCTCTCCGTTTGCTTCAAACACCCAACGGAGGGCGGACATTCTCGTCCGCTGTTATACCAACGGAGGGCGGACATTCTTGTCCGCCTATTTGCGATCAATGGTGCATTGATTTATCTAGTCGGAGCCAAACTTCAGACCTGGGCGATGGCGCAGGCTAATATGTGGTCGCGCCTTTGGCGCTGCATGGAGCTGCATGGAGCGCATAGCACCACTACCACAGTCCTCATGGGTTCATTCTACTTGAGCCCCCCTGCCGTTGTCGTTTACGAAGCAGCCCCGGATACCTGCATAACACAGGATATCCGGGGCTGGAATGACTGGCATCAACTATCTGCTCTGTATGGCCCGGCTGAACAAGCCGTACGACGACCCGCTGGCTACGCGGCCTGTTGGGCAACGGCGAGGCGCTCGA
>JANRLC010000061.1:0-9384 GCA_033762955.1 Verrucomicrobiota bacterium
TACCCTGGGTAAGCATGTGACGGAATCCCTTGGGATTCGTTGGAGTTGGCCAATTTCAAGCCCCAACGGGGCGACAGGAAGCCATGAAATCTACGCTAAACGCGTACGAAGTCGTGGGACATCGTACCGGTGGGACGGGTAGGACGGGTCGGACGGGAGCCCCGTTGGGGCGATAGAATGCCATGAATTCTACGCTAAACGCATACGTCCGAAGCATTCCAGAGATCGACAACGCCCCGAACACCGCTATGATTTCCCCATGGATGCGAGCACCGAGCAAAACAACCCGGCAGACTGGTGGCCCACGGACATTCTCAAGCGCCGGTGCATCAAGTCCGTGGTACTCGGCGGGCGGAAGACAACGCCACCGCCTCTCAGTCACGTGGTGAATATACCGCGGCTGGAGCTTGTGCTCAGCGGCAGCTATGAAAACCAACTGGAGACCGAAGGCCGTTGCCAAACCCTGATTCTTAAGCCGGGGACTGCCTTCTTCGCGCCACCGAATTGCTGGAATCTGCCCACATGGCGGTGTCCCGTAGTCATTCTATCCCTGCTCTTTGGGCATAAGCAGTTGGGAATTAGCCTGGTTGAGGGGAGCGGCAAACCCAATCTGCCACTACTCGTTCGCAAAATGGCGCAACCCCGCTTGCAGACTGGGGCCACCCAGTTGATTCTAGAGGCCATGCTGGCGCTTGCAACTCCCGGACAGGCACAGGATGCCCTGCCAAACCTTGCGCAAGCACTCATCCACTGTGTGGGTCAGCCCTTCGTGCAATCGAGTCTCTCCGACGCGCTACGTGCGCACAACCTGATCGACAGCATAAGTCTATACATACAAAGCAACTACCAGCACGACCTATCCCGCGATTCCGTGGCCGCCCATTTTAACGTCAGCCCCAATCACCTTTCCCGCCTGTACCGCCAGCACGGGGCCATGACCTTTAGCAACTACCTCACCCACGTACGCATCGACCGCGCAAAGTATTTGCTGCGCGCTTATGATCTAAAACTCGAAGACATCTCCACCCGCTGCGGTTTCCACGACACCGCCTACTTTTGCCGGGTGTTCAAGCGGTTGGTAAAACTCACCCCGCAGGGCTACCGAAGTCATCTGCCGCTGCGCTGAGCCATTAGGAGAAGGGGAATAGAATGAGGGCATGCAGGATGGATCTGATCCTGTTGACCTTGTTGACGTGATTGACGATTCGGTTCAAGGCGACCGTGTCGGCACCAATCACTTAAAACGCTACATGAACCGCGATTGTTACACTGCGTCCTATGCCTGGGAGGGGTTCATTAGCGCGCAGGGTTCCTTGGTTGGAGCCGAGGGCGTTTACTCTCGGGGACAGGTATTCGTGGTAGTAGCGATTGCACAGGTTATCCACGGTTATTTCCAGTCGTATGCGTTGTTGGTAGCTGATGCCCCAGTTTAGATTCCACAGACTGAAACTGGGGGCATACTGATAGAGCGGATTATCTTGCGGAGCGGGATTCGTGCGACTGCCTACGAGGCGATTGGTCACTGCCACCCAGCCATTCCATTGTTTAATGCGATGCTCAAGGCGAAGTCCGGCTTGAATTTCCCAGGGTGGGATGTCCGGGAGTCGGATTCCGGTTTGGCGATTGTACCCATGAGCGACTGTTATGCGGGCAGGGAGCGATAGCCAGGGCGTCGGGTGCAGCGTGAGAGCGGTTTCTGCGCCATAGAATACGGCATCGGTATTGCGGAAACTGTAAACGATGCTGCCGGGAGCGGGTGGTGGCGGTGCGGTTGTGGTGCCCACGGGTAATCGGTAAACATAGTCTTGAATAGAGTAGGCAAAGGCATCCAGATTGAGCTCCCAGAGGGGTTGGTGAACGAGGATTCCGGCTGCGAGTTCGGCTTTTAGGGGAGATTTGAGCGACGGGTTGCCGAGTTCATAGCCTCCGCCAAGGGCATCGAGAAAGGCGCGGTAACGTTCGGTGGCTGGTGCGGGTTGTTTGGTTAACCCAATGCCGATGGATCCGATGATTCCCGGACTTGGTTCGTAATCGAGCAGGATATTGGCCGCGCCAGCGAGTTCTTGTTTGCGGGTGTTGCCCGCTTCCTGGCCATTATAGCGGATATATTGCTCGCGGACGCTTTTTCCAAAAGCGGCGAGGTCGGCATCGAGCGCATCACTGCGGGCGAGGTCCAACCTTGCGCCGGTGCGTAGGGTAAATGGGGCGAAGCGATGCGTCCACTCGGAGCTTATGCCGAGGTCGTGATAATAAACATCCGGCCAAATGTGATCACTGGCCAGTCCGCTGGGCGCTGCGCGATACCGGATGGAACTACGGTCCTGATAATTGTGGTCTGCCTCGATCGTGATGGTGTCTGCTTCGTTAATCTGGCTGACAAGGTTCAGCCCGGTATTAAATGAGTTCACCCTGGCTTGGTTATAGATCAGCATCGGCTTCACCGCGCGGTCCGCATTGGTGAGATAGGGATTGCTATGAGAGTAACCGAGCCGCCAGCGCAACTGGCGAGTGTCTCCGTCGGAGAACTGTTTCGTGTACGCGGCTAATCCGACGATCGACCAGGCATCTTGGGTGTCGAGTGGCAGAGCAATGTTGTCCACCTCATCCTGCCGGGTGTAGAGGAGGCTCGCATCCCACTGCGAAGTCTTGTCGGGTTGGTAGGATGCGGTGGTACTGCCGCCCCAAACCTTGTATTTTGAATCGGCCACGGAACCATTTCCCGCGGTGTAGTTACCGAGTTCGGCGAACTGGTAGCCACTGCGAATGGCGAGGGAGCCTTGGCGTTGCTGAAGCCAGCCCTGGGAAGTGAATCCCTCGCGATTGGTATCATAACTGGCCCCGAATTGGCCGGTTGCGGTGTTATTTTCCGCCCAGAGATCGGGTGGTGCGAGCTCGATACGTCCGCCGATTGTGGCCGGACCAGCCGTGACTGAGGGCAATGATTTATAGACTACCACACTACCGAGTGTTGCTGGCACAAAGAGGCCGAGTGAGGCGCCCGCCTTGGCATGATAGTTGGGCATGGCGAGACCTTGAATCGATGTCGTCAACCAGTCGGAGCCTAACCCGCGAATGGTGGGCTCTGCCGAGTCGGCTCCGAAACGGATAAACTGTACTCCGGGAATCGTTCCGAGGACATTGGCCATGCTTTGGGTCGGTGCATGGGTGAGATCCGCCTCGTTTATGCGGGTTTGCGGATGCGGAGTTTCCTGTGCGGTGATGGGATAAGCAGGCAGATCGATTACTTTTTCATCACCCCGGCAGATGGTTACGAAAAGCGGGAATATGATGAGCAGCAGTGCGCCGATGAGTTGGGTTGATCTGCATCTGTGTAGCGAATACCAAGGGATATTTGACCCATTTCGCGCCAAAGGCGCAACCACTCTTGAGCCCAGGGCATCGCCCTGGGTAAGTATTCTATTATTAATTGAGCCCTGAAGGGGCGATACCCGTCTTTTATCTATCGGAGTTGCCGCCCTTTCAGGGCTCAAAGAAAAAGGGAACATCCGTTCCCAGGGCGTTGCCCTGGGCTTATGAGTTGATGCACCTTCGGTGCGACAAGATGCCATGAATTTGGAAGTTGATGCACTTTCGATGCGACAGGATGCCATGAATTCTATGCTATACACATACTTTGTTATAACTCTTTCCATGGTAAAATGATCAACTGTTTACTAATGATGGCCACTAAGCAACAATCCCGCGACTCCGGCCAGTGCGAGTGCGGCACCAATGAAGTAATTCAGCCCGAAGCTTCGCTCTTCGAGCGGCTTGGATAGCGGTACGGAGATGAGTGTTGCCGAGGCCGCAACGGCTTGCACCAGGCCGGGATTCTTTACCAGGCTTATTGCCCATAACATACATGTTACCCCAAGAACGGGTCCAAGGATGGCATTGAGCGATACCCAAATCCATGGTGTAGATTTCCACCCTGCTCCTCTCCAGAACGGTACTGTTGGCAGTTTGTTTCTGCGTGTGAGTGTAAATAATGCGTAGACAACGACTGCCACGACCAGTCCTCCCAGCAATCGTTGGTAGGCCGCGGTTAGTTTATCCAAGGAAAGTCCAGAGCGTTGCACCTGTGTGAATGCCAGCCGGGTAAGGGTGAAACTCATTCCCTGCCCGATGGCTGCGAGTGTGGCCCAGGCAATGCCCTGGCACAACATCCGCTGACTTCCGGGAAGCTTTGTCATGGGAATAATCCCCAGGCAGATGCCTGCAATAACCAATGATGCGAAAATGATTTGCGGTAGCGTGAGTGCGGCATGCAGTCCCACCCAGGAGAAGAGCGTGGCCGAGACAATGGCCAGGCACTCCACTATGAGTAAGCTCAAGGTGGAGCCCAGGAGTGGGAGTGCCTGAAACATACAGAGTCCCCCAAGGCCAAATCCAATCGCACCCGCGATAACGAATAGTCCGAAAGAACCGCCAGAGAAGCCGTTGCCCAGTGTATGCGCCCATATCCCGAGAATGATTACGGCAAGTAGAATCCTGAGGAAGTTTGCCCGCACTCCGCCGAGCAGAATCGCTGCCCTGGTGGCGCAGACAGCAGTTGAGGCGAAGAGAAATGCGGCTAGGATGGCGGGAAACATGGAGAAAGGCTCTTCGTTAAGTTAACATGAAAAAGCCGTACGCCTGGTGAAGCACGAAAGCGTACGGCTCGGTGTTTGCTCTACGAGTGGGAGAGAGGGGTTAACGCTGGTATTTGGGTCGGGCTGAATAACTGGTATGCAGCAGGTGGTGGGATTTCTCGCTGAGCGGGGCACCGAGAAACTCCTTATAGATTCGGATAATCTCTGGATTCTCATGAGAACAGCGAAGCTGCTTCTCGCGATCATCCTGATACAGGCCCTCGGTGCGTTTGCGACGCAGATCGTCACTGATACCGTAAGGTTGCCCACCGCCGCCGATGCATCCGCCCGGGCAAGCCATGACTTCGATGAAGTGATAGGGCAGCGGTTCGCCCTTGTCACGAGCTTCACGCACCTTGTCCAGAACTTTGTCCACATTTGCCAGACCATGGGCGACCGCGATTCGAATCTTGGTGCCTTTAACATCCAATTCAGCCTCCTTAATGCCATCCAGTCCGCGCACTGGATGGATATCGATACCTTCTTTGGGAAGATTTTCTCCAGTGACGAAATAATAAGCTGTGCGCACAGCCGCCTCCATCACCCCTCCGGTGGCACCAAAGATGGTGGCGGCTCCGGTGTATTCGCCCAGGATGGAATCGGCTTCGCCATCGGGCAGTTGATTGAACGCGATTCCGGATTGCTTAATCAAACGGGCGAGTTCGCGAGTGGTCAGGCAGATATCAACATCGGCAAAGCCAGAGGCATTCATCGAGTCCGCACGCTCCAGCTCGTACTTTTTCGCCGTACAAGGCATGATGGAGACTTGGTATATCTTGGCGGGATCAATTCCCTTCTTCTGAGCAAAGTAAGTCTTGGCCATGGCGCCCAACATCTGCTGGGGAGATTTGGCGGTGGAGAAGTTGTCGACGAGGTCGCTGTGCATCTTCTCCATATAATCTGTCCATGCCGGGCAGCAGGAAGTGATCAGGGGAAGTGTCCCTTTGCCGTGGGCCACGCGCTCAACGAACTCGCTCGCCTCCTCCATGATGGTGAGGTCGGCAGAAAAGTTGGTATCAAACACGGCCTTGAATCCCAGTCTACGCATCACCGTATAGATTTTTTTCGTCAGATTTGTACCTGGAGCATAGCCGAAAGCCTCACCCAGAGCTACGCGCACAGCAGGGGCTATCTGTACGGTGCAGTATTTATTGGAATCTTGCAGTGCAGCCCAGACGGTGGCAGTTTCATCGTTCTCCACGATGGCTCCAGTAGGACAATGGGCCGAGCACTGTCCGCACTTTATGCAAGGAGACTCGGCCAGAGAGATGTCTCCTGCCGGAGCCATGCGAGTATTTATCCCACGCTCCAGAAAAGAGAGCGCCCAGACATTCTGCATCTCCTGGCAGACCTGGATACAGCGCCCGCACTTGATGCATTTCGTAAAGTCGATCACAATGGACCCGTTGGACGCATCCTTCGGGAGATCGCGGACGTAGCGGGTGATGTTATCATTACGAACGCCGAAGTTGGCCGCGAGGGTTTGTAGCTCGCAATTCGTGTTGCGGCCACAGGTCAGGCAGGAATTGGGGTGGTTCGAGAGGATAAGTTCGATCACCGTGCGCCTGACTTCGGTCAGCTCGCTATCATGGGTGGTGATTTCCATGCCTTCTTCGATCGGGGTGCAACAAGCTCTGGGCATCTTGCGCATGTTCTTAACCCGTACGATGCACAATCCGCAGGCCGCTGTGGCCAGGAGATCCTTGTGTTTGCACAGGGTGGGCACCTCGATCTGGACTTGCTGCGCCGCTTGAAGGATGGTGGTTCCGGCGGGTACTTCCACTGGTGTACCATTGATTTTAGCTTTAATTATTTGTTGGATCATGGCGTCTCTTTGATTAGCTGGCTTTCTGTCCCACTCCTTCGAGTTGTTTTCTGATTTTGCGCGCATAAGTTACGCCGCCTTCAATGAAGGCCATGTACTCGGCTTCGAAGTAACGCAGTGTGGATAACACCGGATTCGGCGCAGTCTGCCCGAGGCCGCAGAGCGATGCATTCTGCATGGCGTGACATATCCTTTTTAACTTGGGGATATCATCGGCTTTTCCATGACCCTTAAAGATACGCTCAAGAATCTGTAACATCTGATAACCGCCGATACGACACGGGGCGCACTTGCCACAGGATTCGTCGACACAGAAGCGCAGATAGAATCGGGCGACATCGACCATACTGTTATTGCTATCCATCACGAGCATGCCACCGGATCCCATAATGGAACCCAGCTTCATCAGATTTTCATAGCTGATGGGAGTATCCAGCAGCGATTCAGGAATCACTCCCCCGGACGGGCCTCCGGTTTGCACGGCTTGAATGCTTTCGCCGTTGGATACACCGCCACAGATGTCGTACACAATCTTATGCAGAGTGACTCCCATGGGGACCTCCACCAGTTGGGCCAGATTCACTTTTCCAGTGACTGCAAAGACCTTGGTACCACGCGATTCACCGATTCCGTATTGCGCATACCATTCGCCGCCGCGGCAAAGTATGGCCGGTATCGCGGCCAGGGTTTCTACATTGTTGATTGATGTGGGCTTGCCCCACAGACCACTGACCGAAGGGAATGGCGGACGGGGCGAGGGGCTCCCGCGCTTGCCCTCGATTGAAGCTATCAAGGCGGTTTCCTCACCGCAGACAAATGCTCCTGCTCCAAGGCGAATTTCTGCATCAAATTCGAAATCACTTCCGAGGATATTTTTCCCCAGTAGACCCGCTTCTTTAGCCTGATCAATGGCCAATTGGATACGTGCGACGGCCAGCGGGTACTCGGCACGGATATAAAAGAAACCTTTCGTTGCACCAGTGCAGAGCCCGGCAATCATCAGCCCTTCCAGCACCGTGTGCGGGTCTCCCTCGAGTACACTGCGATCCATAAAAGCACCGGGATCGCCTTCGTCGCCATTACAAATTACATACTTTTGGTCGGCGACGTTGTCGCGGGTCAACTTCCACTTTAACCAGGTAGGGAACCCTGCCCCGCCTCTTCCCCGCAGGGCACTGGCTTTCATCACCCCAATGGTTTTCTCCCAGCCGTGTACCAACAAGGCACTCTTTAACCCCTGATAGGCACCGTGCCGCAAGGCATCGTCCAGCGACTCGGGATCGAGTCGACCACAGTTGCGCATCACAATCCGCACCTGGGGATCGGGTTCGCGGTGGAGAAGTTTTTCGAGTACAATCCCCTTCTTCACCGTGTCCATGATGATCTCGGAGATATTGGCAGCCAGCACGTTTTCGTACGTTACAGCCGAGGGGAGTAACTGTACGACAAGTCCCTTCTTGTAAATCCCCATATCCATGGCCCGGACCACCTGGACCTTGCCTTGCAAGCCCTGTCGGCGAACTTCTTCGATGAAGGAGTCTTGAAAGAAACGAGTCCTGTCCCCCTGCTCCGCGCTGGTATCCTGCACCAGAATTACGGTCGTGTCGCCCTCGCACTTGGTGCCACGATCACGAGTCGCGACTACGTGATCCTCCAAAATGCGATGCTTGATGATGTGCTCATCAAGCAAAGTCTTGGTATCAGCCACATGGATATTACCATACAGTACATGGGGCATGCCTGCGCACTCGATCTCAACGACTGGATCCGCGAAGGATAGGCCGTTGGACCCTGTCCGCAGCAGTGAGATGGGGTGCCTGGCATAGGCGATATGACCAGCCAGAGCATCAAAGACATAGCGGGCCCCTGCGGCGATACCACCGGTATCCAAGCCGACCTTGATCCAGTTCTTTGGTGCATTCACAGGGGCGGAAGCAATGGCTTCCAAAGTTGCGGGTGTGATTTTTTTCATGCCTGCTCCTCGTTCTTGCGAATGGTGTTGATCATTTCGGGCAGATCGGTGGTCTTCACATGCCCACAAACGCGGCCATCCACCATCATTGCGGGGGACATGCCACAGCAGCCAATACAGCGCACGGTTTCCAGTTGGAACAACCTGTCGCCCGTGGTTTCGCCCTCCTTCACGCCCAAAGTCTTTTCAATCTCACCGATTATGTTGGCCGCACCCTTGAGATAACAGGCCGTGCCATTGCAAATGGAGATATGATGCTTTCCCGGGGGAACCAGCTTAAAGTAGTGGTAGAACGTGATGACCTCGTAGATCCGCGCCAGTCGAATACCCAGGGCCCGGTCCAACTGCATCACCAGCTCGCGGGGTATATAGCCATGGGTATCCTGTATCTGATGCAGGATCATGATAAGATTTCCTTCCACCCCTCTCCATTTCTCCAGATAGTAGTCGATATCCATCGAAGCGGCAGGGGTACCCGGATGTTCAGACAGCAGCGCTTTACTCATTGTAGTCCTTGGGGTTGCATTAGATTACATAGGTAAAATCCAATACGGAACTCCAGATGGATGCAGACATAAATAAATAAGCGAATACGTAATAGTACCATAAGGAGAGGTTATGATAGGGGAGATTGCAGATTACAAATTTCAGATGGCAGATGGCGGAAGGCGGAAGGCGGAAGGAAGAAGGCAGATTGAAGATTGGTGGATTGCGGATGGCGGATGGCAGATTTCAGTGCTTCTGTGCCTTCTGCCTTCCGACTCTGTGCCTTTGTACCTCTGTGCCTACTTCTGCCCTTGTTGTCGTGTACGAATCAGCCCCGGATACCTGCATAACACAGGATATCCGGGGCTGGAATGACTGGCATCAACTATCTGCTCTGTATGGCCCGGCTGAACAAGCCGTACGACGACCCGCTGGCTACGCGGCCTGTTGGGCAACGGCGAGGCGCTCGA
>JANRLC010000062.1:0-55557 GCA_033762955.1 Verrucomicrobiota bacterium
ATTACGATTCATACCATGCTTTTTCGTGTCCATGTTTCAAATCCACACCCTCCAGAAGTAGAGCCAAAGCGCGACGATTGAGCGCGAGTTTGCCTTGATGTTCCTTCAGTCCCTCGGGCCAGCTGAAGCATCCCTTTTCCAAGCGTTTGCCCAGTACCCATAATCCCGTTCCGTCAAAGTAGAGAATCTTCAGGCGGTTACGCCGCTGGTTGGTGAAGAGAAAGAGCGCGCCTTGCCGCGGGTCCTCCCGCAACCGCTCCTTTGCAATCGCGTAAAGACCGTTGTAACTCTTGCGCATATCGCAGGGCTCCAGCGCGAGGAACACTTTTACCGCAGCAGTTAAGTTTAGCACCGGCTGACCTCCCGACAAAACCGCGCCAGTTGCTCCACATCGTAACTTTCGCTGAATAGGATTTCCACCGCCTGAGCAAGTCGCACACGAACGACGCATCCCGATACAGGTGGAGACTCGGTAGCCTGCACCTCCACGAAACGCATAGCGTCCGGTCGCGTTGTACCTGAGCGCATAGCCTCTGTGCGCGTTGCTAGTCTATTGGTCCTGGTTTTTACCAAGCCACTCTGTTTTGCCCACAAGCAAACCGTCGCATAACACAACCCTTCCCGGCGACAATACGCCGCGCGGCTTAACCCGCTGTGTTCAATTTGCTCAAGGACTTCTGCCCGTTTCGTTCGTCTCGCAATTGCATTGTGTTTTAACATCACCCCATCTTACCCGTTTTTTGTTCTCCATGTAAGGGGGTCAACTTTGTTGCGCTTACGTTTCAAGACACAAAAAAAGCCCCGGCCAGCTAAGGTCCGGGGCTCTAAGTAACAGTCAGGGTTGAAATTATCCTAAAAGCCGCTTGGCGTCGCGATCCTTCGCTCGCTCTTCCGCATCATCCAGCATGAATCGTTCAAGCCGCTCAAAAGCAAACAGGATGTAGATAAACTGCACGAAAGAACCAAAAAATAGCCCAGCTACCAATGCTGCAATCCATTTAGACGGGCCATAGTCCGCTTTCAGAAAGCCCATTAGCGCCATTAACAAAGCAGTGCCCGTGAATAGCAAAACCAGATTCGTCAGGCGTTGTCCACAGTCCCTGGCTACTGCGCATAGGCTCTGTATTTTCGTTGGCCTGGCCTCTACTTTCAAAATCAAGTCGATTACCCGTGTTCGCAGATTGTACGCAGTCACAGAAAATGCCGCCGCTATAAATGCTACCTTCTGCCCGTCCTTAAGCACATCAACATCGCTTGCCTTGAGCATGTCCCAGCCGCAAAAGAGCCCGCCCGTCGCAATGCAAAACAATGCACCACAAGCAAGCTGGCGGCCTTTCCCTGCCTGTAAATCAAGTCGAATCACGAGTAAACTGTGTGCTTTGCAATCGCGCCTGTCAACCAAAGAGCCAATGCCGTCATCGCCTCATCCTTAGAGATTATCCCATCAGAAATCTGTAGTTTCACGTCTCCCTTTACCGTGAGTTCATCGTTTTTAATGCTAGTATTATTGCTAAGCTTAACTCTTGTATCCAAGTCCGGGTTGTCTCCAATACTGTTTACTAGCGCATGCATAACTTCTTGTGAGTCTTTCTGAGATCTGCTCCTGTAGGATATATCCATGCGCAAGTAGATATTACCCGGATCACTGCTTTTTTCTAATTCTCCAAGCACTTCAGTATTTAACCCTATGCCTTTTAACAAACCCATCACCAATGAATCTACTTTTACGTGCTTCACCATTTTGCTGCGCTTCCCCTCTTCGCCTGGCATCTTTTCTTGGGTTATATTTAAGGCATTTTTTCCAATACTAAACCCTTTAATCGTTTGATCCTTTAGTTTTTTAAATGCCGTCGCTGAAGGGATGTTAACCAGGTCGAAACTAGCATCCGTCGCGATTTCTGCCTTGGACTGGATAAACCAGGTCAGGAATCCTAAAAAATCCCTTATGGTAATATCTTTGCTTGGTATCATTGCCACATGGTTCTCCCGAATGGCAAAGATCAAGCACCCCTCTTCCAGTTCCCTTAGCTTTCCATTGGCATCCTTTGGCAGTGCATGTCCCTGCCACGTGCTACCATCGGCCTCAGAATCACAAAGGCTGATCTTTTTGTTCTTTTCTGAATGTGCCAACACGCCACAAATACAGCCTTGCTTACTCACTAACCACTGCAAGAACTGGTTTGAATTTATACCAGCCACAGGCCGCTTCCATGGCATTGCTACCGTGTCTTTCGCTTTCTCCAAACAAGATTGAAGACTAAATGAAGCCCCGTCCTTCACGTTGGCTTCACAACGACGGTAATTTACAGTTTTTTTGATTTCTGGCATGAGTGAGTGTTGTTGGTGTTGTTGAATCGAACTGGTTTCTAACCAATTCATTTCCAAACCCCCTTGCAAGCGCATTTTTCCCGCCAATGGACACGAAAAAGCCCCGGCCAGTTGGTCCGGGGCTCTAGGTAACAGTCAGGTCAAGAGTATATTAAAACCACTTTCTATGGCCTTCGACATAGATTCGCTGAAAATCATCCTCTGACTTTGTCAGATAGATGACAAATTCAATAAACGCTATGATGCTCATTACTAAAGGCGGAATTAAATAGAAAATTGCCCCTAGGGTAGAGATTAGAAGCATGGCAATTGCTGGACCTTTCATGCCTAAATAGAATTTATGTGCGCCGAATGCGCCTAGAAAGAAACACAGTAAAACAGCCGTTATCTTATCCTTTTCAGTAGTGCTCGACGGGGTCGAACCGATCTGAAGATATACTTCGACCGCCATATCTGATTCTTTTGCCACGAAATCTACCCGCTGGCCACGCAGTGGAGTTGCAGGTGCTTTCCATTGTTCACCGCTAAAGTTGTATCTCTCTCCGTTATCACCAGTAATGACGCCTTTGTTTTCGCGTACGCTATAATCGAGAATTGTGCCTTTCATGGTGTTTTCTATTGAAGTTAGTTGGGGGTAAACAATGCAAGCGGTAGGTCTATAGCAAGGGTAAACTAGCCTAGAGTGATTTTTTTGCTCAGTCCCAACTTTCCCCCATGTCCCGCTCCCGCTCATTATCCAGCCATTCAGCCACCTGCTTCCCACCGCGACCATTGTTCGCATCTTCAATCCACTGGCACACATTTCGGCAATGGCTGTAATACTGCATAAGGCAGTTGAATTCAGGGCTATTGGCGAAGCCGTCTTGAGCAAGCCGATACCTCTCCAGAAATTTGCTAAATCCATTCCCATGCCCAACCGGGAACATAAGCGCATGCCGCCAGAGGTCTGCTACCAATCGCGGATGACTTAGTTCCATTGCCCAGGGCTCCTTGGCATCGGGTAATGCAGGGACAAAGAGCATTTGCATCTCCCGGATTTCCTGGGCTCGTGCTCTCTCCCGCAGCGCCATCACAGGCGCCGTCGCCGCCGCTACCGCCGCTTGTTCCTCTGCCGTCAACGTCCCGGCTGCCTCTTTCTGCCGGTAGTAGCCACCAGTGCCGGGTAGGGGAATCGCGGGATCGACTAGCACTTCGGTCTCTAACTTAAAGTAGTCCGCAAGCTGTTGAAGCTTGGTTGAGTGCGGAAGCGTCCCTTTCAGCCAATTGCCAACAGACCGATGACTCACATCAAGAGCAGCCCCAAGCTCTTGTTGGGTCAGATTTTTAACGGCCATCAATCTCTGCAATTTCTGATGGAACAACATAAACGATTATTTTCCAAGAAAATGGTAGTTTTGGTAGTTTTGTGGTTGACCGCCTTGGTAGTTTTGGAATTATTGGAAGTAGTAAACGCGATTCCTGCACCTGACGCAATTGTTTTTCCCTGAGGAGATCACCCAATGACAACGCAACAAGCCAAAAAACACCTGAAAGCCAATGGCTGGACCTACAAAAAGGCAGCCCTAGTACTCGGAGTGCACTACATGCATCTCTCGATGGTGCTCAACGGCCGTCGCATCTCCCACTCCCTGATCAATCGCATCAACAATTTGGGCCGAGGCGACACTGTGTCGCCTACTGTAAACCCGCATGAATAGCGGGAATACAAAAATGAAATCTTTTGAACCAATGACAAATACACAACTCGTAACCCCCACTGATTTTGACGAAAACCGCGAGCTAATCGCAAGCATCGGTACCGCCCATGAGATGGCTCAACGCTGTCGCACTGAGTTTGAGCGCTCCGGCACCCACTACGCGCTGTATGTGTTGCGCGCAGGATGCTTGCTCTCTGATCTTAAGTCATCCTGCCCCAAAGGGAGATTTGAAGCGATCGCATCTGCAACGATGCCGGAACTCGATGAGCGCACCCGGCAACGCTATATGCAGGCATTTCGTGGTTTTGTATCCCGGCAGGAATCTCTCGATGCTGGTAGTGTTCTCAATAATGAGAGTGAAGCTCAGACTACTGCTCTCGAAATCATAACGCCGGATACCGATACAGATGAAAAACTTAGCGATCCACGCAAGGTAGCACTCCTAGACATGCTCCGCGCCCCGGATTTTGAAGGGTACCTCAAGAATGGGCGCGTGCGTCAGAGCATATACAGCCGTGTGAAAGGAGTAATCGGAGATCGCGGGGTAACCAAGCTCTACCGCGATGCCGGTGTAGTACCAGACCTAAAAACAGGCCAAGGCAAGCCCCGCGGCGGCTATACTAAGACTACTTCCCGCCAAGCTGTGACCCCTATGGGCCAAGCCTACCAAGTGGGCATTATTATCGCCGCACTCGATGCAAACCATGCACCCCATAAAATATGGGAGGTTCTCGCCGCCGATATTGCTCCCGTTTTCGCCAAGCATGGTTTTACCTTAACGGCAACAACACAGTCCTAATCCCTATGAGCATCACTCCAGAAGCCCTGGAACAAGCGATCCGAATGATGGGCTGCAACGCCTCTGACTCCCGGACTGCCGCCGCTGTGTTCGACTCAATACAAGACCTGCTCAGCCACTGTAGTGACGTTCCCCACCCAATCAAGGTGATGATCTCAATCCAGTGGTCAACCCGTACAGCTCCACTCTTCAGGGAATGGTTAGAGTCAAAAGCTACTGACTAGAACACTGAAAACGGAACACCGAACACTTGCCTTTCATGGTCGCCTCTTCCCCCACTACCCACAACCTCGCCCAGGGTGCTCAAGCGGCCACCGCTCTCATTACTTGGATGGCATCAGGCGTAGTACCGGAAGGCTACAGCAAGGCAACCCTCTATCGTTACCGGCAGCTAGTCACCGGCAGGCCCCGCCACGAATGGCCTGCCATACTGATGCCCCGTCACTTAGGCCGTACAGCCCTGGCAGAAATCCCGCAACCAGCCTGGGACTACTATGCCGGGTTGTATATGCACAAGCTCGCCCCAGCCTCGACTGAGTGTTACCGTCGCACCGTCAAAGAAGCAGCCCGCTTGGGTTGGGGCGAACTCCCTTCGCTCGACACTTTCCGCCGTCGCATCGCCTCAACCTTTAACGATTCGGAAATCATCCTTGCCCGCGAAGGCGAGGAAGCGCTGTTTCGCCTCTATCCCGCCCAGGAACGCACCGTGGTCGGCCTCGCCCCGCTCCAGTGGCTCAATGCAGACGGCCTAAGGCTGGATGTCTTTTGCCGTTTCCAAGATGGCACGATCGGTCGCCCCCACCTCTGGACATGGCAGGATGTGTACACCCGCATGCCGCTCGCCTGGGTCTTGGACTTCGCCGAAAACACCTGCCAGATACGCCGTTCGTTCGGCATGGTCATAGAGCAATACGGCCTCTGGTGTGGCCCGGATGGCCCGCATATTGTCATCGATAACACCCGCGGAGCAGCCAATAAGACCATGACCGGCGGCATTGCCCACCGACATCGCTTCGGGTTCGTCGAAGGCGAGGCCAAGGGCATACTCGCTCAGTTCGGGTGCCAGGTACACTGGACAACGATTGACCCCTGGGGCGGACGCGGCCAGGCAAAGCCCATTGAGCGCCTACACAGGGAAATGCAACAGAAGATTTCCAAGTCCCCGGAGTGCTGGGGAGCTTACACCGGGAACAACACTACAGCAAAGCCCGAAGATTACGCCACCCGCGCCGTTTCAGAAGCCACTTTACGCGCCGTGATCGATCGCGAGATGAAGTCCATTCAGGAGCAAATGGGCCGTCGCAACGAGACCGCAAACGGCGGCTCCATGCTCGATACCTTTAACAGCGCCTATGCCGCTGCGCAGGCTGCCGGACACATCCGGCCCGTCGCCGAACATGAGCGCCGCCTGTTCCTACTTGCCCAAATCCAGCGCCGCGCCTCGGCTCAAGACGGGGCCATCACTTTCAACGGTAACCGCTACTGGTCAACCGAGCTGGTCAACCATCGCGGTACCGATGTCATCCTGCGCTACGATCCCGATGACCTTCAGCAAGACTCATGGGTGTACCAGCTCGACGGCACACTCATCGGCCCCGCTCGCTGCATAGCCGCAACCGGCTTCGGAGACGCCACTGCCGCCCGCGAGCACGAACGCGCCCGCACTCAGTTCCGTAAGGCCACCAAAGCAGCGCTGCAAGCCAAGCTAAAGCTCTCACCCGCCGATCTCGCCAGCTCCACAAATCTACCTGACACCATCACCCGCGACGATCTTGACAAGGCCACCGTGCTCCCACGCTCCGCCGAAGCCGAAGAATCCGACGGCATCGACGTCTGGGACCTCGCCCGCAAAGCCGCCCAACGCCACGACAAAACCGCCTAAGATGAAAACCTTTGCCGCTCTCACAATCCTAGCCACCGGCACACTCATCCTGTCGGACATCGTATTCCAACGCCAGACAGCGGCAGTCCTCCGCATGCCGCTATGGCAGCAACTCATAATTCTCGCGTGCTGGATCTACATCTGGTCCGGCCGCAAATCACTCCGTCAATAAGGTCCACTTTCACAACAACAACATGACAACCAACAACACAACCTCCGAAGCCCTCAAGGCCAAAGTCCGTGCCACCATCGCATCGGGCACAACCCAGAGCGATCTCGCGAAAGCCATCGGCATCTCCCAAGCCGCCCTTTCCACCTGGCAACGCGGCATCTACGAAGGCTCCAACGATGCCATCGAGACCGCCGTGGCCAAGTATTACGCCGGCGAGGAATACAGCCGCGAACGAAACGAAATCATTGTCAAAGACCCGCCCTTCTTTAAGAGCCCCACATCCGAGCGCATCTGGCCCGTACTCCGCTACAATCACTTGCGCGGTGGCATGGTTGCCATCGTAGGCGGCAGCGGCTTCGGGAAGTCATCAACCTACGATGAATACCGCCGCCAACATCCCAACGTCTGGCGCGTAATCGCCACCGAAGCCTCTGGCAGTGTCACAGCCATGCTACTTGCCATCTGCGATCAGATCGGCATCCAGCTCACTCGCAAAGGTAAGGCCGATGTCGAGCGCGCCATCCTGGAGAAACTCACCCGCTCCCGCGGCCTGCTCATCATCGACGAAGGCCAATACCTGGAGCGCGCCTGCCTCTTCGAGCTGGCAGGGCTCCGCGAAAAAGCCATCGACGGCGACCCGGAAGGCCGTGGCATCGGCATCGTAGTCAGTGGCAACGAGCAAATCTGGAAAACCATCAAGAGCGCCTATTCCCAGCTCTTTTCCCGCTTCGGCGCGCCTCTTTCTTTGTCTCGCATCCGCGAAGGCGACATAGATGCCTGCATTGATGCCTGGGCAACCGCCCTGGCATACGACTTACAGCCAGCCACCCGCGAAAAACTCCGCGCCATAGGTAACGAACCGGGAGCCCTCCGCAACATCGCCGAAACCATGCGCTTCGCAGCCTTCCTCGCCGCCGGAGCCCACACAAGCATCAACCACGGCCTCATCGAAGCCGCCTGGGCAAGCATCGGCCAAAAACGCTAAATCTCCATGAAAGCACAACGCTTCCCCGTCACTTCCGACCTCTACCCCCTGCGCTACAACTACATGGGCACGAAAAAGCCCCAAATCTGTATCTGCATTCACCGTTCCCTATACGAAAAGGCCAAGATACTCCCCGGGCAATACCTCGACCTGACCTTTTCCGATTCCACCGCCCTCATCCGTCGCGGCAACCACGGATGGAGAGCATCCCAGCGCATCGACGTTATCCGCTTCACCTTCAGCGCCAACGCCAAAGCCCTGCCCCCACCCACTACAGACAACGCCCTGGACGTCCTGGAAGTATCCGACGGCCTCATCACCTTCCGCCTCCCTCATCTGAAATCTTAAATTTGTAATCTTAAATCCATTCCGCCCCCCATGCTCCACCTCCTCGCCCAATCCCTCTTCAGCAGCGCCGAAGACGCCATCCTCTACACCGGCCTACTCATCGGCTTCGGCCTCGGTTTCGGGATTGCCCTCATCCTGGTCAACATCATCGACCACTGCGTCATCCGCCAGAAAAACAAAGACCTCAACTCATAATTTCAGTCCACGCCGTCCATCCAGTCCATCCAGTCCATTTTCAGTCCACCAAAACCAAAAAACCATAAATCACATGAAAGCAGACCTAAACCTCGTAAAACACATCCTCCAACGCAACAGCCTGGACCCACGCCAGACCGCAAAAATCATCGAAGAGATTACCTTCGAGACCAAACAGCAAGTCGATCCCGATACCGCCCCTGCCGTCAAAAAGCAGTACGTCATCCTGGTATCCGACCCCAACGACGCACTCCCACGCGACCTCATCGGCTGGATCGTACAAATCCCCGAGGAAGACAGCCCCTTAACCACAGTCCAGAAACTACACCGCGCCGCCTACGACTACAACGTAACTCCCAAAGGCCGTCGCATCCCCATTCGCACCATCGGCGAAGCCTGCGAAGCCACCCCAAGCCGTCTCCTAAAAGACCACAACGCCTGGGTAAAGACCAAAGAACCCGTGCAGATCATCTCCGTGGTCAACGACATCCCCACCGATAAAATCTCCCGCGACGATCTCCAATAACAACTGGCTTTGTGCCTCTGTGCCTTTGCCACTTTGTTCCTACCAACACAACCATCACAATGACAACACGACTAAAATCCAAATCAACCGGACTCACCTCATCCATCGAGTTCCGGTCCACCATCGATCAAATCGCCACCCTCCAGCTTCGCGCAAATCTTCTCATCGCCAGGCGCGATAAGAAAATCCAAGCCATCCGCGAGGAAGCAGACGGCGAAATCGGTGCCACCCAGGCAGAGCGCGATCGCCTCTTACTCCTTGCTGAATCCTACGCATCCGCCCACCGCGACGAACTACTCCCCACCGACCGCAAATCGGTGGAAACCCCCTTGGCAATCTTTGGTTTCCGCATCGGCAACCCAACCCTAAAAACCCTCAACTCCCGCTGGACCTGGGAGCGCGTCAAAGAACGCTGCCAGGAACTAAAACTTACCCAGTTCCTGGTGCAGAAAGAGACCCTCGACAAAGACCGCATCAAGACCGACCTCACCACAGACGCCGCCCTCGCCAACATCGGCTGCCGCATTGAACAAGCCGAGTCATTCTTTATTGAGCCCAAGGATGACGGGGCCAAGGAGGTCGCATGAATAAGCTAACATGGAAATGGGAAGGCCACCGTGGAGGTTATCGCGGTTGTGATGCCTTTGATCCAAGCACTACTCTTTTTTTCGTAGAGTATAACGATTCAAAATTTGAGCTATACGGAGCTTTCATCAAAGATGAAAATGAACCAATTCCGCATACTACACTTACAGCAGCAAAGAGCAGTGCTGAAGAGTGTTATGGCAAATGGCTTGTGCAGGTTGGTGTGGAGCAATGCCGCAGGGCTCTTGAGAGTATATATCCAGGCGTAAAAGCCATATCTGATGAGCGCGTACGGCAAGTTAGCCATGAGGGATGGACCAGCGAAGACGATGACAGGCGTACTTATGGACAACTTGCATCAGCAGCCATTACCTACATCCAAGCCCATTTAGTTGTTTTGCATTATAAGCCTGAAGCACAGCCTCAAGAGCTTATAGAGCAAATGGCTACGTTTTGGCCGTTCGATGAGGAATGGTTTAAGCCCACAAGCCCTATTCGTAACCTTGAAAAAGCCGGGGCATTGATTGCTGCTGAAATAGATCGTTTGAAGCGGCTCAACGCCAAGGAGGTCGCATGAACTCAATCTACAAACACCTTCTCAACCGCTACCGCAACGACAAGCGCCCCTTCCAGACCGGTAAAAGCCCAGACCTAGAACACTGGCATAACCGCGCCGCCCACAATTCTCTGCGCGTCAACGGCTATTATTTCTTCTGCCGTGCCGGTCTCCATAACCCACTCTACCCCCCATCCCTCCGTCAATCCCGTCAATAAGGTCATGAAAATCCTCACCCTCTCAATCCGTCAACCCTGGGCAGGTTGGTTGTTCAACCAGCCACCATTCCCCCGCAAAGACATCGAGAACCGCACGTGGTCAACAAAGTACCGCGGCTGGTTGGCAATCCACGCCAGCAAGACCCGCGACGATGACAACGCCGCCTGTTTCCTCGACTTCGTCAACGACCGACTGGAGCCCCCATTCAACCTCGTAAACGGCGGTCACGACTTCGTCGATCTCCCTCAGTGCACCATCACCGGCGCCATCATCGGCTTCATTCACCTGGACGCCATCGGCAAAGGCCACGCCAGCCCCTGGGCCATGCCACGGCAACACCACTGGCAATTCTCACAACCACACCTCCTAAAGCTCCCCATCCCCGTCCCTGGTGCCATGTGTCTCTACTACACCACTATCCACGACGATCTCATCCCGGAGCCCATCATCACCGACCTTCTTCAACTCCCACCCATCCCACACTTCCCCGTTATGGACCTCCGCAATCTGCCCTCTGCAATCTGCCCTCTGCAATCTTAAATCTGCAATCTTAAATCTTAAATCCCATGCAACCCCAGCTCATCGGCGGCCCATTCTGCGGCCTTGAACCCAATCTCCCAACCCCCCTGCCACCTTCCATCATTCTCCAAGACAGACACGGCCTCGATCACCATTACATCCTCGAGCTCAACCGCTCCACTTACATCCACCAATCAATGGCCTTCCCCAACTGCTCATCTTCAATCTGTAATTTGTAATCTGCAATCTGCCTGCCATCTAAAATCTTAAATCTGTAATCTTAAATCTTCTGCCTTCCTTCCCCATGGCTCTCCTCTCCGGACAACAAAAAGCTGCACTCGCCATCACCGCAAAACAGTCATGGGCGAGCGGCGGCCATGCGGAGCAGAGCGAAGCGAGTGCGCAAAAAGATGCATTTGGAATGATAGAGCCCGAATCTAAACGCTTCGAGACCTGGCGCCGCTCCGAGGCCATCCGCTGCTGTGGAAAGTCCATCAGCCAGGCGGACAACCGCCATTATCGCAAGCTCGCAAACTGGTTTGCAGCCCTCGCCAACAGCAACCACTCAACCCAACAGCGTTCTTCCCATTCTTTCCATTCACCGGCTCAACCGAAACCCCTATTCATCTCCGGCCAATCCCGCACATTCTCAAGCGACCGCCACGCCCAAGGCACCAAGATTCAGGCCCTCTTGCTAGATAACCAGCGTACCTGGGAGTACGCCGATGGCATCGCCAAGCGCATGTACTCCTTGGAACGCATCGAGTGGTGTCGCCCCCCGGAACTCCAAGCCATCATCACCGCCCTGATCAAAAGCCCTGCCTCTACTGCCCACTGCAAACTGCCAACTGCAAACCTCGCTACCGCGAGCGGTGGCGACGACTCAAACCCCTTTTAATTGCCGTTTAAATGTCGCCAGAATCCACCAACAAACCAGATCCAGAACTCGAAGCCGCCGCCCGGGGCAGACGGGCTTGGACCGGTCATCGACTTGGTGGGGTTTGCCCTAGCCATAGAGCTGATGCGTTTACGTGGTGGCCAGCGCATCCGCATTCCGCATGCCCCCGGGGCCGATCACTGGCTTTGCACCTCACTGGGGGCGGAAGCAGCCCGCAAACTGGGCTGGTACTATGGTGGATCCATTCTGCTTGTCCCGGCGGGCCGCTCAACCCGCAATGTCATGCGCGATCGCGAGATATACCAACTTCACCAACAGAATGCCAGCGCGCCCCAGATTGCACGCCGCTTTGGGGTCACAGAGCGCCTGGTACGGCAGATCGTATCCAGCTACCGCCGCCAACCTGCCCAACCCATAGCGAAGCCTGTCAGCGCAGTGCCCGGGTTTAATTCACACCAAATCACACTCGTAGCCAGGCGCTTCGGAATCTCAAGGGAAGCTGCCATCGAACGTCTTAATCAATCCGCTTAACCCCTCTACCATCTTTAATCTGTAATCTTCAATCCCCCCCATGCCCGTCGCCTATACCAGTCGAGTCAGTTACCTCGCCGTACAGAACGGCCTGAATCGCTCCCGCCGCCGCGTCTGGGAAGCCATCCGGGATTGGACTCCATCCTTTAACGACACTGAGCAGCCTGGACCTACGATTGAGGATCTAGCCAAGTTAACAGGGATGAAGGAATGCGCGATTTGCGGCCGGGTAAACGAACTGCGCGAAGACTACGGAGCCATCGAAGATGGGCCCACGTGGACCAATCGCACCGGGAAGCATGCTAAAACCTACCGGGCCATCGTCTATAAATCCGAACCGCCAAAACCCATCCCAACGCCATTCCGTTGCTACCAAACCGGCCAAGGCATCCTCTTCGAAGTATAGGTTCCCTAGTTGTAACCATGCCCCTAGATAATAAATCCATAATTGATGTTTGCTGCGGTAGTCGCATGTTTTGGTTTGATCGCGAGAATCCCGACGTTGTCTTTATGGACATCCGAAAAGAGACGCTCGAAACTGATAGCCGCCAAGGTCGCCGCGCAATCGTTATCGACCCCGATCTACAAGGGGACTTTACAAATATTCCATTTCCTGATGCCTACTTCACCCTCGTGGTATTCGACCCACCCCACTTACTGCGGAACGGGAAGACGAGTTGGATGGCCAAGAAATACGGTACCCTTAAGCCCGACTGGCAAGAGATGTTGCGCAAGGGTTTTACTGAGTGCTGGCGCGTCTTAAAGCCGGGAGGCACTCTAGTGTTTAAATGGAATGACTTGGATGTTTCTGTTTCACAGGTGCTCGAACTCGCACCTGCCCGCCCTCTCATCGGAAACCGTTGTGGCAAAAATGCACGCACCCATTGGATTATTTTTTTAAAGTCATGATCTTTCTATCCACCGACTCGATCACGCTCCATCAGGGTGAAGCTCTCGCGATCCTCAAGGACATACCAGATGCCAGCGTCGACGCCGTTGTGACCGATCCCCCTTATTCCTCGGGCGGGCTCATGCGCTCAGATCGCACCAGCCAAAATACCAGCTCTAAATATGTTATGAGTGGCACAGGCATTAAGCGATCTGAATTCACTGGAGATAACCGCGATCAACGCGGCTATGGCTACTGGTCTGCCCTTTGGCTCTCCGAATGTTTGCGTATAACTCGCCCTGGTGGATGTCTGCTATGCTTTACCGATTGGCGTCAGTTGCCAACACTGACTGATGCTATTCAGGCTGGTGGCTGGGTCTGGCGTGGTATTGTACCTTGGGATAAAACCGAAGCCAGCAAACCGCAACGAGGTTGGTATCGTCATCAATGTGAATACGTTTTGACAGCAGCCAATGGAAGCATGGGAAATGAACAAGAACGTGCTGTGTCTGTCTGTGCCCCTGGCTGCATCAGAAAGGCCGTCAACTCAGCCGAAAAATATCATATAGCAGGCAAGCCGGTCGAAGTCATGCAGGCTCTCATGCAAATACTTCCACCGAAAGCCACAGTACTCGATCCATTCGCTGGATCAGGATCAACTTTAATTGCCGCCCGAAACCTTGGACATACCGCAATCGGCATCGAGATGCTGGCCTCGAATTGTGAGATCGTTCAATCCCGTTTAGCACAAGCTATTCTTTCTTATTAGTCCCTTCCGTCCTTTCAGTCCTTTTCAGTCCACCAACCCATGCACTGGACCCGATTCGAGATTACAAAAGAGCCCATCCCTTGGACATCGCGCCGTCTCGCGGCCGCAAAACGTTCAGTAGATAAAGAGCGCGAATCGATGATGTTTCAGGAGCTTCGCCGATTCCATAGCGTAGATGAGCGAGTAACCTACATCGACGATCGCGCTCAAAAAATTACCACTCACTTGCGCGCCCAGAGGGCAAAGTGTTGGCGGAAAGTGCGCAGACAGCTCGAAGTGCTATCACCCGAAGCCCGCAAACGAGTCCTTACTAAGTGGAACACAAAATTCACTCCAGGCACACCCGAGAATCTAGCCTATGTCATTCGGGTGTACTCTGTAAACGGCTAAACACTTGAGCTCCGATCCAACCGCCGCCATGCTCGATAGCCTTTTGGCTGTTACCTTCAGGCTATTCTACTCAAAGGGTTCCACCGCCTGGTACCGTGATAAAAAGGCGATTATTCATGCCTTAACAACCCCTGCGGAATACCTTAAGACGCGTGGCAAGCGCATGCCTCCAGAGGATTACGCAAAGTTCATGTATGCCCGCCTAGAGCAGATACACGCCCACGGCGAGAAATGGCGCAAGCACCCCTATTTCCCGAACTACTTGCTGAAATGCATACAGGATCATCTTGCCTGGCATGGGGATGATCTCATTGAGGATGCCAGCGCCTTTGGCAATGTTATGACTGATCTTGCAGCGAAGCTTCAAGGCACGTTGCGGGAGTCAGAGATCAAGCGCGCTGAAGCTGAAGAGCGCACAATCGCCATCCTCGCTCAGGCCCACGAGTTGACCAAGCCAAAGCGCAAAATCACTCCCAAAGCTGAAGCGCCTGCGGTAAAGCAACTCGGCCTATTCTCCCTGTTACTCTTGATCGGATTTCTCTGCCAAAAGCTTTCAGCGGGGAACTGACAACAGCACATGGCAGTGGTGTGCGGAAATCTTGCAGCCTAACTCATGCGCGCGCGGGGTGATAATATAGCGGCACATGCCTCGCCGCCCTACAGCTCTGACAATTGCCTTTTGCTATCTGCTATTGGCCACAGGCTGCTCTCTTGTTCCGACATCAAAAGGCGGAGACTCCACAACAACCCTAAGCAACGGAGTCGCGGGAACCCTAAACCAGCCCGAGAACCCCGGAGCCGCCTCTAGCCAGAACTTTTCGCGCAAGGAAAGCACCCGCACATTTTACCCCGCGCCCTGGTCTACAGCTCCATTCACTTTTCCCGCAACCGTTGGAGTTCCTGCTTCAGCAGGTTCCACCCGAACCCCCACCACTTCCACCACTTTCCCCCCGAAAACCGACGCCGGCCGGTCGGGTGAAATCTCCGCCCAGCCAGTTGGCATAACAAATGGGCAGCCGGCAACCCCTTATATAGTGGAGCACACAGTCGAGGAATCGGCGGGCACAGAAATCGGTGCAGCCCAAGACCTCTCCAAAATCCTCAAGGCCGCAAAATCCAAGTTCCGCGAGCTAGTCAGCGTACTGCTAGGCATTGGCCTGCTCTACGGAGCCTATCGTGCATTCGCCGAGTGGCGTGTCGCTGCGATCTGCATGGGAGTGGGCGGTCTGCTCTCCATCATCTGCCTTGATTTCCGGATCGGGCTGGGCGGAGTCGCCGCTGCAGCTCTCCTTTACATCGCCTGGCACTTCAAACCAATCCCTTGAGTATGCGTCTTACCTTCATCCTTCTCACCCTGCTGTCCATCGGTGCCACCGATGCCCCAAACTCCGACGTAAACATGGTCATGTGGGTCATGTGCGGAGTAGGCGCCATCATCGCCATGGGCAGCGTCCTGGATGTCTATAAGCGCCACTTCAAGGAGCTTCCTGATCCAAAGAGCACTTACCTGACAATCGAAGATTTCCGCGAATATAACAAAAATCTCGCCGAGCATACCCTGCGGAGTGAAGCCAAGCTTGAAAGAACCCTCGAAAAGCTCGCCAACGATCTCGCCGAAGCCAGCAAGAAGCTTGCCGCCGATCTCTCCGAAGCCCGCAAAAACGACGCCCTCTCCCGCCGCGACATGCACCGCCAACTCGACAGCCTCAATGCCAATTTATCCGCCCTCTCGGCAGACGTAAACACCATCAAGCAACGCGACGCCCTACATGCCCTCGCCAAAAACGTTCATTAAACCCCATTTAAACCCCGGTCAATCCACTCCCATTACTCACATTCTTCCCATTATTCCCCTTTCACCAACCAACCCAACCAACAACATGAACTTCTTCAAATACGCCTACAATATGGCCATCTCACAGATTGGCCACATCGACCACACCGCTCGCCCTGATCCCGCCGCCCGCTTTGCCCGCTGGAAGCGCAAGCGCCTTGCCCACTATGCCCGCATGAAAGGCAACAACCGCGAGCGCATCCGCTTGCTAAAACGCTACCGCCAAAATCTCCGCGCCGCCCTCAAAAACCCCGCCTGGCGCAACGCCCCATGGGTAGCGCAGCGCTACGGTTTCACCTGGGACCAAATCCGTATGTGCCAGCCAACTTTCACTGACCAAATCCCCTACTAACTACTTTCCATGACTCCTGAAGATAAAGAATTAGTCCGCGGTGGCATTCTTCTCCAGCTCAAAGCTAGCTATCCAAGCGCCCTGCGCGAAGCCCTCATCCTGCTTAACCTTCGTCTCATCTCCGGCATGAAGCAAGTCGGTGAATCTGATCTACTCGACCAGCTCCGCTACCTCGAATCAAAGAAAATGATCGCCCGCCACGAACGCCCACTCTCCGCAGGCGCCCAAGAATACACCATCACCCAGGAAGGCCGCGCCTACCTCGACGAAGCCGGTCTTTAGTCCGTTAAGTCCATAGAGTCCATCAAGTCCATGCCCGCCGTCTCCTCAATTTCGCAGCTCCCCGAAGCCACCCGCAAAGCCCTCGACCACGAGCTGCTCAAGCGTAGCTTCAGTGGCTACGCCGATCTAGAAACCTGGTTGGGCGATCAAGGCTTCCGCATCTCCAAGAGCGCCATCCACCGCTATGGCCAAGACTTCGCATCTAAAATCGAAGCCATCCGCAAATCGACTGATCTGGCCCTCGCCCTCCGTGAACAGCTCGGCGATGACTCCGGGGCCATGAATGACGCCAGTATCCGCCTAGGGCAACATTTGCTGTTCGAGATCATGCAGAGAATCGACCCCGACGAAGTCGATTGCGTGGATGTCCCCAAACTCATGCGCGCCCTGGCAGACCTTTCCCGGGCCAGCGTAACTCAGAAAAAGTGGCAAACCGAGTACGAAGCAGAAATCCGCGCCCGCAGTACAGAAGCTGCTGAAGCCGTGGCCAACGTCGCAAAGACCGCCGGTGTCACCGCAGACGGTATCGCTTTCATGCGCAGACAAATCCTCGGCATCCCACAGGCAAAATCCAGTCCATCCAGTCCATCAGGTCCATAAAGTCCATCCATGTCAGTCGCCGCCCAGTTCGACCCAAATGAAATCTTCCTCGCTTACCAGCGCGAATACCTTTCACTTTGCGAAAATGCGCAAGTCATCATCGTTGAGAAGTCCCGCCGCGTAGGCTTATCCTGGGCCGATGCCGCAGATAGCTGCCTTACTTCCGCCGCCGCCAAATCCGCTGGCGGTATGGATTGCTTTTATGTGGGCTATAATAAGGACATGGCCCGCGAATACATAGAGGCCGTCGCAGACTGGACCCGTCAATTTAAGCAGATCACCGCTCAAATCGAAGAGGAACTAATCAAGGATGAAGATAAGGACATCACCGTCTTTCGCATCCGCTACGCCTCTGGCTTCAAAGTAGAAGCTCTCTCCAGCCGCCCAAGCAATTTGCGTGGAAAGCAGGGAAAGGTTACTATCGACGAAGCCGCCTTCCACGATGATCTGCGCGGGCTTATCAAGTCTGCACTCGCCTTGATTATGTGGGGTGGCCGTGTCTCCATCATCTCTACTCACTTTGGTGAAGATAACCCCTTCAATGAAATCGTTCAGGACACGCGTGCAGACCGCACTGGGTTTAAGCTCATGCGCATCACCTTACAGGAAGCACTAGAGCAAGGACTGTACCGACGCATCTGCCAGGTGACAGGTAAAGTATGGTCTCACGAAGCGGAAAAAGCATGGGCAGACGGCCTCTACAAGCTCTACGGCACTACAGCGACCGAGGAACTTGAAGTTATCCCCACAGGTGGGACCGAGGTCTATCTCGCCCGCGTCCTGATAGAACGCGCCATGACCGGCGGTTGTCCGATCCTGCGCTACCGTCTCGAAAACAGCTTCATGCTCGAAGCGGAATCCCGCCGCATGGAGACCATCAAGCGCTGGTGTGAGAATAATCTCCGCCCCATCATCGCGAAACTGGATCCCAACCTCTTACACTTCGGCGGTGTGGACTTTGCCCGCTCCGGCGACTTGACCGGCATCTGGATTCTCTCCCAAGAGCGCGACTTACGCCTGCGCGCTCGTACGTTGATCGAACTCCGCAATCTTCCTTTCGAGTCACAAAGGGAAATTGTCTTCTACCTACTCGACCGCATTCCCCGCTTTACCAAGATTCTCTTGGATGCTCGTGGTAACGGTCAGTATCTCGCTGAAGCTTGTCTCCTTAAGTACGGTTCCAGTCGGGTCGAAGCGGTCATGTTCTCACAGCCCTGGTACATGGAGTATATGCCCAAGGTTAAAGCCGTCTTTGAAGATGGCACAATTTTCGATCTGCCAAAGGATGCCGATGTCATGGCTGATCTGCGCTCCATCAAGAATATCCGTGGTGTGCCCAAGGTTCCCGATGATGCCCGGACTAAAGGCTCTGATGGCTTCGACCGCCATGGCGACACCGCGATCGGTCTCTCCCTCGCCATTACCGCCGCTAACCAGCCCTTCGAGATTTTCGATTACGAATCCGTCAAAAGCCCTCCCAGGCACCGTCGCAACCACGACGAAGATAACCGCTTCAGTAACCCAGACTGGCGCTCTGCGTCCAGCTTCTGACCAACTGCAAACTGACCAACTGCCAACTGTAAACTTTTTTTCCCATGCTTCTCGACGCTTACGGCCGCCCGGTAAATATCCAACCTCTCACCAAAGAGCTGGCTCCCCCCATCGCCTATGTTCGTACCTCGATCTTTGAGCCCGTCGCCGGTCGCCTTACTCCAGAGTATTTGGCTGGTATCCTAGCATCCGCCATGGAAGGGGACTCCCAAGCCCTTTTGACCCTTGCGACTGACATGGAAGAGCGCGAGCCGCATTATGCCTCAGTCATCGGTACCCGCAAACTTGCTGTCTCCGGTCTCGATTTCCAAGTCGAGTCAGTCTCCGATAACGCCGATGACGTGAAGCAAGCCGATGCCATCCGTGAATTAGTCCGTACAGATGCCTTTTCAAATCTTCTCGACGATCTTCTCGATGCGCTCGCCAAAGGCTTCAGTGTTTGTGAAATCATGTGGGAACGGAGCTCCACTCAATGGTGGCCGGGTGAATTCAAGTGGAGAGATCCTCGCTGGTTCACTTTCCACCGCGATACAGACCAGATTTACCTCCGTAACCAGACCGCCGCAATCGATCCCCCGGGCGATCCTCTCGCACCTTATAAATTCATAGTCCATTACCCCCGCATTCGTAATGGATTGCGCATCTATGGAGGTCTCGGCCGTCTTGCTGCCACCAGCTACATGTGCAAGAACTACGATCTCCGCGACATGATGCGGTTTCTCGAAAAGTTCGGCCACCCTTTATCCCTGGGCCGCTATGCCGCCGGTGCCACAGAGTCCGATCTCGCTACGCTTCGCCGCGCCGTTATCGGTATCGGTGTCGATGCCGCCGCGATCCTACCGGATTCGATGCGCATTGAGTTCGAGCAACCGCCCAATGTAACCGGAGCGGAAAAACTATTCCTCGGCATTGCTGATTGGTTAGACCGGCAGGTTTCAAAGGCTGTCCTTGGCCAAACGATGACCACGGATAGCGGATCCAGTTACAGTCAGGCCAAAGTCCATGATGAAGTCCGCGATGACATCAAGCGCTCGGACACAAAGAAACTTTGCGCCACTCTCAACCGCGATTTGGTGCAGGCTTTCATCGATCTCAATTTCGGTCCCCGCGAGCGTGGTCAGTATCCGCGCATCTATGTTCCGTTTAAAGAAGAATTCGACCCCAAAGAATTCTCCGAAGCCCTCGCCAATCTGGTACCGCTCGGTCTCCGTGTTGAGCAATCCGTCATCCGCGATAAAATGGGACTCCCGGATCCAGATCCGAAAGCCAAATCTGAGGATCTACTTTCCCCTCCGAGTTCATCAACTCCAGTAATTCCAGCCAATTCTAAGCCCACCAAGCCCGCCCTAAACGCCGCCAACGCCGCCCAAGCCAGCGACTTCGCCGACGAAATCGAAGCACATGCCCTCAGCGACTGGCAGCAAGTCACCCCGGAGTACTCCGACCCCATCAAGGAAGCACTAGATTCAAGTGTTACTTATGAAGAGTTCGCCAACAAGCTCGCAGCCCTGGCAGATACCATCAACCCCATAAAACTTACTCTCGCCCTGGCTAAAGCTACCTTCAAAGCCCGCGGGGCCGGTGATGCCAGCTAATCCGCCAGACGCAGGGGTACCGCCACACGATGCGATCGAGTACTTCCGCTCGAAGGGCATGAAACCTTCGTTCGATTACCGCGATGTCTGGCGCGAAGAGCACGCCACCGCCTTCACCGTCGCCAAATCCACCGGCTTCGACATTCTGGTCGACATAAGGACTGCCCTGGATGACGCCCTCGCCAACGGCAAAACCTTTGAGACATTCAAAAAGGAGCTTACTCCAACCCTCCAGGCAAAAGGCTGGTGGGGTATCCAAAAAGTCCAGGACCCTGTGACCGGCTCAATCGTGGACGCCCAACTCGGTTCCCCTCGCAGACTTCAGACCATCTACCGCGCAAACATCCGCACAGCCATGGCCGCAGGCCAGTGGGAACGCGCCCAGCGCACGAAACGCGCCTTACCTTATTTCGTTTACGAGCTGGGCCCATCCGAACATCACCGCGAAGCCCATGCAGCCATTCAAGGCACCATGCTCCCTGTGGACGATCCGTTCTGGGACTCCCATTTCCCCCCAAATGGCTGGGGCTGTAAGTGCTGGCTCCGCCAAGTTTCAAAATTCGAGTACGACAAACTCAACCAGAACGGGGTACCAGTCCAGGGCGATCCCATCCTTGACTCAAAAGGCATCCCAACCGGTCGCCGCAAGATCGAGATCATCCCCGCCAAGACAACCGCCCCAAAAGTCCCCTTAATCGACTGGCTCAACTCCCGCACCGGCCAAATTGAAAAAGTCCCCCAGGGCATCGACCCCGGCTGGGACACCAACCCCGGCAAATCCCGTCAATCCCAAGCCACAACCCTTCTCGCCACCAAAGAAGCTGCCACCAAAGCCAAACTTGCCGCCCCACTGCCACCGGCCCCCGGAATTCCAAAAGGAACTCCGGTTTCTTCCGCTGCCGATGTCCAATTTAGGATCAAGTCAACTGCCCAGAAGATTCATGCTACCTTTGCATCGATTGACAGCGTGCACGGTGATGGAACACTCGCCCGCATTCCAATAAACAATAAGGTTTCACGCAAATCTGATGGAACTTATTGGTCATCACCGCATTCTGCCGGTTCGATTGGAGTCAAAAACGCTCCAGCAGGGATGGAATTCCATTTGACGCATGAAGTGGGCCACTGGCTGGACCATATAGCACTGCCAGGTCACAAGTTCTCATCCAATAGTAATCACCCGGCAATCAGTGCGTTGATGAATGCTATTAAATCAACTCAGTCAATTAGCCTGATTCGTAGCAATGCAACTATAACTGAGAAATATCGCAGGTATCTGTTAAGTCCAAATGAAATGTTCGCCCGTGCTTATGCCCAGTTTATTGCTACAAATAGCAAGAATCCCAAGATGTTGGAATGGCTCAATTCAGTAAGAGACGGTAAAACCAACTACATCAAAGAATCGCAATGGTCGGAATCTGACTTCGCCCCGGTGCAAACTGCATTCCTTGACTTTTTCATTAAAATGGGTTGGATTGCTAAGTGATGTTTACCGAAACCTCATTTGTTGAGTTCGCCAGAGACCTGGCCGCGCTTAACCACTTGCCTGAAGATACTGCAGGCGAGTGTGCTGCAATCATCGGTGATACTCCCGAAATGGATTCGGATGGAAAGGCCGTAGTACTCCTTGCAGATGGACGCGAACTCCATCTAATCCTGCCTGAATAATTTCATTTTTCTTTGCATCCTGTTTTTCCCGCTCTCCGCGTCCAAACAGCGCTTCGCCATGCCTTAATCGCCCGTAAACCCGCATTTAATACGCATTTAAAAGTTACCTGCTTAAACGCCACTAAAACGAATAATTCTCATTTCATCTGCTGTTCTACTTCAAAAAATGAAAAATCGTCTCAATTCATGTGCTTGCGCGAAATTCTATTCTCACACCCCTAATTCCTGCTAATCCCTTTTCCACAGCCACAATCCCGCCAAGTCCCACTTCATCCCCCCACATCCCGCAAATTCTCATTTCATCTGCTTCCCTTCATTCATCTCATTTCCCACGACTTCATGATGTCTGAATTTGCATTGCTCTCTACGCCTACTCACTCAACATACTCGCCCTACTCACTCAACATACTCGCTCATCTCGTAGAGCACGGGGTCTCGCTGGGGACGGCGGAGATTGCTTAAGAAACGATTCATAGTGGATTTAGAGCCCGCTTCCTTCGTGGATTGATCCATTCCGGGCATTCCCTCTTCGCCCATGGTCTTCTCGATAACATCCCCATACTCTTCTTCTAGTTTCTCGGGGTCCTCGCCCTTTTCCATCCGGCGAATCATTTCATTCATTTCAGGCGGTACTTTATCCCCCATGATACCGGTCATTTTCTTAAGCATGCGGGCAAGCTGCTTCGGGTCTGGGTTCTCGTCATTCATGCCCTCCATATCACTTTCCATCTCAGCCATGAGCTGCTCCATGCGAGGGTCATCCATCCCCTCAGCATCCGCATCGGGCTTGATAGTCGCCGGGTCCTTGGCCCGACCTACAAACGCAAAGCTGGATAGCTGCTTTTGCAGCTTGAACGCCGGGTTGTCCGGGCAGCGCGGAATCTTATTCCCCGCGCTTAAACTCCGGGCAAAGAAGGTGTAGAGCTTGTTGTTGTCGGGACAGTAGAATTCGTAAATTGGCATTGGCGTTAATCAGGTTCAAGCACGCAACCAGTTCCGCTCACACGGTGCTGGGTTAATGAGCAAAAAATATAGCGACGAGTAGATCGTCGATCAATGCGATTTCTCGATACACGAAAGGAGCGCGGGCGGCTCGCCCGCATCTTCGTCTCAATGCGGCCAAGCTGGCCGCGCTCCTCTCGAGAGTAGAGCGAGTGGCTCATGCACTGTAGCACAAAAGGGGCAAAAACCTAACAGGATTGTCGGGGCTACATTTGTCGGAGTCCCATTTGCCGGTCCTGGTACTGCCCGCGCTATTCCAAGAACTTCGAGATGCACCATAAACACCGATAAACAAACGAAACGGGATTTTCCGCTTGCCAAGGTTAGCTTTCCATTCTGGAGTGCATTCTCATCCTCCCGTGCCTTCATGGGATAAATCATCGGGACCGACCACGTTCGGCAAAAGCCATGGCACATTTCGAAGATCTGAGTGAATATCGGTATGCTGGGTGCTCACAACACGGCGTCGTTCATATCGGCTGGCTAGGTGCCGGACATCCATTTCAGCAAGGTTTTGTGTCGGAAGCGCATGTTGCGAAGATGAAGCGGCTCGTAGAGACGCCCGTCGAGTTGTATCGCGGCTATCACGTCTGCGAGCTCTGCGAGAGGCCGAAAGAGTTACGTGGGCGACCATTCCTTGAGCAGTGGGATAAGTGGGCCCAGTTTCGGAAAAGCAATGGGGAGATTCGAGTTTCCTGTGCAGGCATCACGTATGCGGCGCCTGTACTCATCACTCACTACATTGAAGTGCATGGCTATTGCCCACCAGCTGAGTTCCTGAAGGCGATTGAAGCAGCACCGGACAACCCACCAGAGCCAACCTCATCATCGGTCACGCCTGATACTTCCGAACCAGCCATGACGCCTGCTCGGGTGACGAATCTTTAACATTCGGCAAATGAATATAAAGTCCATTAAGTTTATGCACTATTTTACGTTCTTATTCATGGTTTTGGTTGGATGCACGACACAACCGCAATCGGACCAGACTGGTGCTGTCCGCGAGCAGATTTATATGCACTATTTTGCTGAGACGCACGCATCCGATAGGTTCGTCTATTTCGTTGCCGAGTCAGACACATTCATTACTGCACTAAAAAGCGCTTCTGGATTAACTTACATCGAACACAGTAGTACCGCACGATACGATCACAATCGCGATGAGACGATTCATATGTCCACAGGGAAAGCCGGCATTAAATTGAAGATATCCGATATTGTTATTGATGGTAACGCGGCTTCAGCTAAGTTCAAATTTACAGCGACAAGCATTTGCGCTGGCGATTATAGCGTGCACCTGTTAAAGAAATCTGGTCGTTGGGTTATAACTGTCTGGCAGATGGATAGGATATCATGAGGTCGAACCAGGCGCTACAGCGCCGTACCTGTTTAACGTGAAGCATATCATGAAGACTATGGTTCTTTTTCTATCGGTAATTTTTGTAAACATTGCCTTCGGTGGCGATAATACCGACTTAATCACACCAAAGATGAAGTTTGCCGTTGCAGCTGATCTTCTGAAAAAGTACAAAGCTGAATTTACGATGATTCAGGTTGCTTATCCGGATGAAAAGAAGAACCGCCGTTATGAGCACTTCATCCTTAATGATGGTCGAACGATTGAATTGTCCCTTATGCAGAAGGATCAGGTTTCTGACTGGACTATTGATGCCATCTTCGAAGTTGTTTGGGTTAGTCCCGGAGAGAATCGTGAAAAGAAGTGGATTCCATTGAATGAGCTCAAGCTTGGAGAGCCAACCTCCTCAACGATCATGCCTGATGCTTCAGCACCAGCCAAGCCACATGTTTATCAAGAGGGCTCCCCCACGTGGATAGTGGACACATTCTTCACACAGACGACGTTTCCGACGCCCGATCGGTATTACACAGGTGAGATGCAACGCTTCCTTGAGAATCCTCCGATGGGTGCATACGTCCCGCCGGGTTACTCACACCAGATGGATGTTCTATCGGATTCCGGTGATTCCGCGGTCTATCGCTTCACCTATTCGAATACGCCAAAGGCAGGAGATTGGTACGCCTTCTTGATTCGCGAAGGGCAGGTATGGAAGCTTTCGGCTGTCAGGACACTCGCGATACCAATGTTCTCTCGAGAACTCCGTGATTCACTTCGCGCTAAAGCGAATAGAGATGAGAAGGAAGAATCCGAACTGCAAATGATGGAACTTGCGTTCTCACCGGACGTCGAGCTACGGGCTTATCTCAGTGATCACATTGTCGTATTTAGATCGATCGCTACCCGTTTACTCAACGGGGAATCGACAGCAGACCTGAATATCGAATCCGCAAAGGTGAAGGTTGATCACATCTCTATCACTAAGGAAGGGTGGATACAGTTCATTATTGGTGGTGTCCTAGATAATACGGTAGGGTTCGTTTTCGTCCCAGTCGGAAAGAATCCCCCCAAGATGAGCGAGGCAGACTTCATTCTTGTTGATCCAGTGTTGAATGGATGGTTTCTTATTAAGACAACCTGATGTCACGCGCTTTCGTGCGAACCACATCAAGCAGCGGCAAGACTCACCTTTACGTTGAGCGAATAATGAAATTGTCACTAGGAGAAAGGCTGGAATAACTCCTTTTTGTTGCACTGATCATGCTGCCAGTTTGTTGGGTATGGCTCACGATTGTGTCTGTCCAACAATATTTGAAGGCGAAGCGAGAAGAGAAGTCGCTTCCGCCGCTTTCGGATGAAATGAAGGCGGAGATTGCTAAGATTGAGGTCGGTATCCCAAAGAAGCTATTTGGTACGCCTATATGGACCGATTTTCATCCGAAAAGGTATCCTGTTTACTTGCTCGGTGCCTTGATTTACGGCCCGATGATTGTGGTATGCCTGCCTATTTTCATTGTGCCGTCTCTATTATCTTGGGTGGATAAACGCCGATGAAGAAGCTGCCCAACCAGGCCCAGCGACGCCATCTGGATTGATGATCGTAGAAAAACATACGAGCAAGATTCCGGTGCCGCAAATAATGTCTTCGAACTTCGAGATGCACCACTGCTAGTGGCTAATGGCGTGCCTTAGCTGGTGCAGACTGCCGCTGGATGCACTTGTGGTGCTGGCGACGGTTTCTGACGTGCAGAATTTCTCTCCTTCGGTCTGGAATGTTTGACCTTCGGTCCGGAATTTATGATCATCAGTCCGGAATTTCACTCCATCGGTCCGGAATTTCTCTCCATGGGTGTGGAATTTCACCCCCTGAGCGGAGTATTTCACTCCCTGAGTCGAGAAATTCACTCCCTGAGTGGAGAAATCCCCTCCCTGAGTGGAGAATTCCCCTCCCTGAGTCGAGAATTCCCCTCCCTGAGTCGAGAATTTCACTCCCTGAGTGGAGAATTTCACTCCCTGAGTGGAGAATTCGGACCCTTTAAGGCTGCAGGAGTTCCTTTTGATGCAATAGGAGTTCGCAGTTGTGAAGTAGGCATACCCTTTTGTGGAGTAGAACTACCCTGTGGTCGAGTAGGATGGAATAACAGGGGAGGCGAAGGCACACAGTGTCTTCATTTTGATCCCTGCATGCAACTTACCTGCGGGTTCATGGGCTCCAGCCGTTAACTTCTTAGGGCTTTGCCGGGTTTGGGTTGTGGCAATTACCCCGTTTTCCCAGTACGGCAGAAACAATCCACCAGATGGTCGTCCACCATGCCGGTGGCCTGCATAAAGGCGTAGATTATGGTGGAGCCTACGAAGCGAAATCCGCGTTTCTTGAGGTCTTTGCTGATGGTGTCGCTCAGAGCGGTCTTTGCGGGGATGTCGCGCATCTCGAGGCGTTGATTAACGATGGGGTGCCCGTCCACAAATTGCCATAGGTAATGGTCCAGGCTGCCATGGGACTCGATCAACTTCAGGCAGGCGCGGGCATTGTCGATCGTGGAGCTAATTTTCAACCGGTTGCGAATGATGCCGGGGTTTAGTAGTAGTTCGGCCTGTTTAGCAGCGTCATACGCGGCCACCTTATCGATGGCAAACCCATCGAATGCCACGCGATAGTTCTCCCGCTTGCGCAGCACGGTAATCCAGGAGAGCCCGGCTTGTGCCCCCTCGAGGATTAGCATCTCAAACAAGCGTCGGTCGTCGTGCAGTGGCCTTCCCCACTCTGTGTCATGGTAGAGCTGGTAGAGCGGGTCTTCGCCGCACCAGGGACAACGCTTAGGATGGGGGCTCGTCGTTGCATTCATTCTACACGACGATGCAAGAATTAGCCCATGCAGCGAGGCTTTTCTCCGGGGCTCTCCAAGTCGGAAAGCAGGGTGTCGAGTGCCTCGGTGGATATCTGGATTTCGAGAAATGAGATGGCGAGGGAAACCAAAAGAAGCAGGAGGCTGATGCCAAACACTATCACCGCCAGCGTCGCAAAGCCTGCCAGGATGAGGAACATGCAGATTACGCAGAAGAGCAGGCTCAAGATGCCAACTCCCTGCATGTTTCGAATCATGTAGATTCTACGCCGAAGGTTCTCGATTTGCTCCCGAATCACTTGATCTGGGCGCTCCTTGTAGGTGGAATGTAGATTGCGCACGCGTGAGGCCAGTGCAAGGAAACGATTCGTGTAGGCGAGCATGAGCAGCGAAAGCGCTGGAAAGAGAAGGGCCGGTGTAGCAAGTGTGATTTCCATAATGTAGCTGTTGGCTAGCTGTTAGCTATTAGGTTTTAGCCTTTAGCTATTAGCTGTTAGTGATTTCCATAACATAACAATCTCTACAGGAATATAGAACGAGTCGAAGATGGCAACCCTCCGGTGCTGATGGATAGCTTTTGCGTTCAACACCTGCCATCTGCTTTTGCCATCTGCCTTCTGCTCTGCTTCTGCCTTCCGCTTTCTGCAATCTGCAATCTTTAATCTTCAATCTTTAATCTTCAATCTGCCTTCTACCATCTACCGCCGTATCCAGTTCACCTTTTCCTGTGAGCGTGGGCCGAGTCCGAGTGTTTCCGCGTACTCGAGCTGGAGACTGCTCTGCTCGATGGGCTTGAACTCGGTGGACTCGCGTGCGGCGTTTAGGCGCTCTACCATGGTGGCATCGAGGATGACGGGGTTTACCGAGAGCCAGAGCAAAGGCTCACTGCGGGTGTACAGGGAGTTAAACATGGGGCCACCGATATACTGGTAGTGCTCCAGGCTGATAAGATTCAGCGCGCAGTTGTTCATCATCTCCGGGATTGCTGCGATTTCTGCTATGGCGATGGGTGCATTTGCCGTGGAGTAGAAGAAGCGCTCCCGGTTGCTGACTGTCCAGAGGGTACCATTGGCAAGGACTCCGTTGAGCCCCATTGCCGGATGGTCGGTGACGCAGGGTAGATTGATCCAGAAATCGCAGCCGTTGATTAGTGGCGCGGCCATGAAGGACTTGCGGTCATTTGGGTCGTGCTCCTTCCGGAGTGCTGCACGGACCTCGGAACCAAAGGTGGAAGATGTCTGCCGGGGGAGCGGGTTATCGTAGAACCATTGGTCGTCGCGGTAGAGTTCGCGGTCCAGGGCGAGGACGGGGACGCCCTCAAAGTTATAACCGCGATGCATCTCGCTAAGGAGAGGCAGGTAGCCGCAGTCCCTCAAGTTCGCCTCGGAGGCGTCGATTACGAAGAGCGCATCTCTGGTAAATCCGCGTTTTTCCAGCGCACGGATCACAGCTCTTGTTAAATCAAGCGGAGTTCCCATGCCCGCACCGGAGTTCGTGTAAACCTTAAGCCCGGCGTGTCCCGTGGGTCCGGGAATGAGACGACGCTGCGAGCGGGCTTCGAAATCCGAGATGAGAGCCTCCACCGCGCTGTCGTAGGCACCCGAGGAGAACTCACCGAGGCGAATCTCCCACGCAGTGCCGAGCTGCGCAGCTCGCGCGCCATCGAATCCCCAGAACGCTGTGCGCACCGGCTCCCCTGCGGATGCCGCAGAGATAGAGGCCAAGCCTTGTGTTACCAGTACGCAGGTCAGGAGGAGCAATGCTCGCTTTTGCATGAGGAACCGGATGAACGATTGGATTTGCGTCACCCAGGACGCGCATATTCTTGACAGTGATTGCACAGGTATGGAATTTAGCCCGGGTGGGCATGTGGAAAAATAAGACATTCTATTTGGTCGGGCTGTTCCTTTCAACGGTAGTTCTTGGTTTGTCAAGCTGTGCGAAGACTCAGCCTACCGCAGCAGAGACACTCAAGCAGGCGAATCAGTTGCTTGAGATGCGCCAAATCGACCAGGCGATAGCCGTGTTGGAGACTTATAACACGACTCATCCGGGCAATCGCGATATACTTGAATCCCTGGCATTTGCCTACAGTGGCAAGCCGGATCCCATGCTGGCTGCCATCACCTTCTCCCAGTTGGCAGAGCAACTGCCTGACCAGCCGGAGTACTTTCTCTACGCCGCAGAGTCCATGGCAAACGGGAAGGACTCTGCAGGCGCAGCAGACTTCTACCGCAAATATCTGGAACTGCGCCCGAACGAGCAGGCGGTATGGCAGAAGCTGGCACAACAACTCGAAGTCGCCAACCATGGGCCAGAGGCTATCAATGCTCTGCTACAAGCCTACAAGTTAAAGCCCGAGGCCACTATCGCGCTTCGCATCGGGGCGCTCTTCCTACTCGAGGAAAACCAGGCGCAGGCGCAGAAGTGGTATGAGACCACCGTGACCTATGGCGGAGAATTCGCAGGCGATGCACTCCTCGGTCTGTTCGAGCTTTCGATGGCCAATCATGCGTACACCGAAGCCGAAGCCATTGCTGCGCAACTCGACAAGGAGCATCCCCTGCGCCTCGAAACATCCACGCTCTCCGGTTTGAGGGATGAGCTGCGTGCCTGGCGCACCAAACAGAACGAGACCTTGCGCATCGCCCGCGAAGTGGCGCTCAAAGAAGCTGAGGATAAGCGCAAGAAAGAGGCCGAAGCAGCGGCGTTGCTCGCACAGACACCCCCAGCCCCTGATGTATTGAGTGACACGCCTGTGGTATCGATTGAGGCGCCTGCCACTAACTCAACCGACACTACTGCGCCCACTGAAACTGCGCCCACTCCACTACCTGACACCAAGATGATCACCACGGCCAATGTCGCCGCCGATGCCCTTGGCGAAGCCCGCACCCTTATCCAGTCGGGCGATTACGAAGCCGCCGCCCAAAAGTATCGGCAGAGTCTGGCCAACGACGACTCCCCTCCCCTTGTCTGGTATGAACTCTCGCAAGTCTATGTAGCACTCGGTGACGACCGCTACGCCGAAGCGGTTGCACTTGAAGCGCGCCGTCGGGCACCCGATGACTCCCGCTATCTCTACAATTACCTGCAAATCGCACGGCGCACTTTAAATCAGCAACGCTACTTCGACGAACTGATCAAAGCCCACGATAAATTCCCCTCCGATCCGGACCTGACATTGATTCTTGCCCGCGCCTACCTCAACCTCGCACAAAATCGCCGGAATGCCGCCCTGCTCTACAGGGAGTTTCTCACGCTCGCTCCCGATCACCCCGAAGCCGCAGCAGTGCGCCAGGAATTGGAGAACTTCTAAGGCTCTACCATCCTGAAGTAAGCACGAAAACAATGGGGATTTCCAACGCGTTGGCAGCAGTAGAATGCGCCCAAGTAGACCGTGGTAGGTGGTAGAGGTGCAATGAATGACTCTATTGCCGCGCCATAGAGTTAGTGTCTTTTCGAGCCCACTTCGTCTCAATGTGCCCCCAATCATCCGTTTTCACGGTTCTTGCCATCTTTCCAATTTCGTCATTCGGATATAACTGATCTGCTGTAATGCCTATCGTATAACAGCTAGTAGCAGTGCATCGTAAAAAGGGTTGGTTATATGAACCTATGCTTGCACTAAACGAGCGGTCACCTCATTGTGGGCACACCTCGAAGTACCTACTCTCCAATGAAGAAATCTACCGAAAGCTCTCGTTTCTTTTACTTTAAGAATTGGATTAGTCTTGCTGGCGCAGTGGTTGCGATGGGCAGTCTCTTCTCGTTTTTACTGCTGTTCGCCATTGATAGTTCAACGGGGGGGAGTAATCCCTATCTGGGCATACTGACCTATCTCACGTCACCCGCATTCCTAATTCTAGGGCTGGGGATGATGCTGGCGGGATGGTTGACGCATCGCCGGCAGATTCGAAATAGTTCGAGTGGCGAATCCTCGCTGACTTTCTCACTCGACTTGTCGAACGCCTCTCACCGCAACAAGTTAATGGCGTTCACTGCGGGTACATTCTTGTTTCTAATTCTTAGCGCTTTTGGCAGCTACAAGACCTATCACTTCACCGAATCCGTTACCTTCTGCGGGGAGGCCTGCCATGAAGTTATGGAGCCCGAATACACGACACACAAACTTGGCTCCCATTCGCGCATCTCCTGCGCGGAGTGTCATATCGGTTCCGGAGCCACGTGGTACGTGAAGTCAAAGATCAGCGGGCTTTACCAAGTCTATTCCGTGGCATTCAACAAGTATTCCCGCCCGATTGCCACACCCATTCACAACTTGCGTCCCGCTCAAGAAACTTGCGAGCACTGCCACTGGCCGCAAAAGTTTACCGGTAACCTGGACCGCACTTACGCGCACTATTTGACTGATGACGAGAACACTCCAGCCATCGTTCGCCTGTCCTTGAAGGTCGGCGGTTCCGACCCTCGCAAAGGCCCGGTTGGAGGGATTCACTGGCACATGAATGTGGCCAACAAGATCGAGTATATTGCCACCGATGAGCGCAGGCAGGTCATCCCCTTCGTGCGGGTTACGAATCAGGCGGGCGAGGTTACCGAGTACAGTACGAAGGCGTTCAAGGGGCCGGTGAATCCGGCGGATCTTCGCGTGATGGACTGCATGGACTGCCACAATCGCCCGGCACATATTTACCAAGCCCCGAATGATTCGGTGGACAATGCGATCTATCTCGGGCACATCGACCGTGAACTGAAAGGCGTAAAGCTTCTCTCGGTGGCGCTGCTAACAGGCAAGTATAACACGAAGGATGAAGCGATGGCTGCTATCGCACAAGGGATAGAGAAAGCGTACCCGGGAGATAATCGCGTGGCAGACACGGTGCGAGAACTTCAAGCCATCTATCAATCCAATTTCTTTCCCTTGATGAAGGTGAGTTGGGCATCCTATCCCAGCAATATAGGGCACAAGGACTGGCCCGGCTGTTTCCGCTGCCATGACAACGAGCATAAAACCGCGGATGGCAAGAAGTCCGTCGATAATACCAACTGCAATGCCTGTCATACTATTCTCGCCCAAGGCAAAGATGCCGAGACACTCGGCACGCTGCACCCGGATGGATTGATCTTCGATCACCCCGGTGGTGATACCTTTGGTTCACTCTGTAGCGAGTGCCACAAGGGCGGTAATATGGAATAGGCGGTGCAAGTGCTTGTTTGAGCTGGTATTAGCCTGTAATAGAACAGACGTGCTCCATTTACTTCCCTACGCCTCTGCAGATGCACCAGCTAATATGGCGCTGGACCTACTTATGCTGGAGGATTATCCGACGCCTACCGCATTCAGGCTACGCCATTATGGTTGGGAGAATCCGGCGGTTACCTTCGGCTATTCACAACCCTATGCAGAGGTCCGTGCGGTAGTGCCCACGGCAATCGAAGAGGTGATACGCCGGCCCACCGGCGGGGGTGTAGTGGATCACAGGGCAGACTGGACATATGCCCTCGTCATACCGGCAGGACACCCCCTGGCTAGAGCGCAAGTAGCGGCACCGTATCGGCTGGTACACACGGCGCTGGCGAATGCGCTCCGTAGTCTTGGCCAGGACAGTTTGTTACAGAAGGCAGAAGGCAGATTACAGATTGCAGATTACAGATTGCAGATGGCAGATGGCGGAAGGATGGCAGAAGGCACTGGGCTGATTGCGGATGGCAGTGGGCAGGGGGCAGAAGGGCGCGATACTCGTGCGCGTGTTTATGCTGCTATTGCGCAATGTTTCGTGGATCCGTCACCGGATGATATCATGTCACGCACTGGACTAAAGATTGCTGGGGCTGCTCTAAAGCGCAATCGCCATGGGCTGCTTCTCCAAGGTTCGGTCGCACGCGCTGCGGCACCGCATGTGCACGACTGGAAGCCGCTTCCCGCTCTTTTCGCGGGCCAACTGGCGGAACTGCTGAGTCTTTCAGTGGCGACACCGTCAGCACTGCCTTTTCCAACTGAAACCATTGCGAGAAGTCGTGCGCACTTTGCAGATGCTGCGTGGAATCGGCGGCGCTGAGGTGGTGGGTGAGGTCGGTGAGTAGTGGGGAGTGGGGTATGGGACCAATGAGAACTATTATGAGAACTACCAAAGCGTTTCGGGACGCGCAGGTACGCGAAGATTGAGCATCCTTGGTATTGATGCCGGGCGGTAATCTCGCATAAGTTGTTGTCATGTCCATTCAAGACACTGCATCGCCACTGGTTGGCGTCATCATGGGTAGCCTCTCGGACTGGGAGATTATGCAACATTGTGCGGCCAGGCTGACCGAGTTGCAGATTCCATTTGAGAAGCGCATCGTCAGCGCGCACCGTACGCCACACCTCGTCCACGAATACGCAGAGACAGCGGAGGCGCGGGGCATCCGCATTATCATAGCTGCTGCGGGCGGTTCAGCACATCTCCCAGGGATGACTGCGGCTCATACGCATTTGCCGGTGATTGGCTGCCCCATGCCGGGCTGGTCGGTCGATGGGCTGGACTCGCTGCTGTCGATTGTGAATATGCCGGGCGGCATTCCTGTGAATACCATGGGCATCGGCAAGCCAGGCGCAATCAACGCAGCACTGAGCGCAACGGCAATTCTGGCCCTCGGTGACTCTGCCATCCGCGAGCGGCTTATAGCTTTCCGCACGGCGCAGACTGAGGCAGTACTTAAGACGGAACTTCCTTAACTTTTAATCATGATAACACCTGGTTCTACGATTGGTATTCTCGGAGGCGGCCAGCTCGGGCGCATGTCTGTATTGTCCGGACGCCGAATGGGCTATAAGTTTATTATTTACGAACCCTCGGCTGGCAGTGCCGCCGGCATGGTTGCGGATAAGGAGATCAATGCCTCGTACACGGACCTCTCCGCGCTGGAAGCCTTTGGTGATGCGGTGGATGTGGTTACGCTTGAGTTTGAGAACGTCCCCACCATCGCGCTGTCGGTACTGGAGAAGAAGCGGCCTGTGCACCCGAGCAAGGAAGTCCTCGGCACTTGTCAGAACCGGTTGAAGGAGAAACTCTTTCTGCGCACGAACGGTATCCCCTGCGCTCCCTTTGAGGTCGTACATTCAGCCGAAGAGCTTTCCCAGGCTGTGGCAAAGCTCGGGCTGCCCTGCGTGTTGAAGACAGCAGACTTTGGGTATGACGGCAAGGGTCAGCATAAGATAGTCGGCACCGAGAACCTTGCAGAACTCTGGAAGAAGCTGGGGTACCACACCGGAGTTGTTGAGAAGTGGATCAGCTTTCAAGGGGAATACTCGGTCATCTGCGCTCGCAATGAGCAAGGCGAGGAAGCCGTATTTCCCGTGGCTGAGAACCAGCACGTTCACCACATCCTGCATACCACGATTGTACCAGCCCGCATCTCCGAGGCGCTTGTCAAGGAGGCCGAGGATTGCGCGCTCCTTATCGCTCGTAAACTGAATGTGATTGGTCTGCTTGCCGTAGAGCTTTTTCTCACTACCGAGGGGAAATGGCTGGTGAATGAGCTGGCTCCACGCCCGCATAATAGCGGCCACTATAGCTTTGATGCCTGCCTCACCAGCCAGTTTGAACAGCATGTGCGCGCGGTTTGCGGGTTGCCACTCGGCTCGACAGCTCTGCTCCGCCCGGTTGTCATGATCAATCTCCTTGGAGATATCTGGAAATACGGTGAGCCAGACTGGTCTGTACTTCTCAGTGAACCATCCGTGAAGCTCCATCTCTATGATAAGGGCGAGCCACGCCCAGGGCGGAAGATGGGGCACTTCTGCGTACTTGCGAATGATGTGGAAGATGCCTTGTTAAGTGCCCGCAAGCTGGAGGCTGCGTTAATAGCATCCACGCTTAAGAAGTAGGATCGGCTGCTTGCCCCATGGAAGCCCAGATAGCCAATGTCGCCCGTTTTTTGCCGGAAATTGCCCGCCTGAACCCCAATGGTGTTGCTGTACGCGCACCGCTGAAGACAGTCGCTGGTGGTGTTATTGCGTATGATGAGCGCACATTTGCCGCTATGGAGGCGGAGGCGGTTGCTGCCGCACGTTTGCTGGAGGCGAGTGGAGTTCGCCGGGGAACGCGCACGTTGCTCATGGTGCGGCCCGGGTTGGATTTAATAAGGTTGACGTTTGCTCTCTTTAAACTCGGTGCTGTCCCTATAATCATCGACCCCGGAATGGGGCTAAAGAGCTTTCTCAACTGTGTGCGGCAAAGCCAGCCCGAAGTATTGATCGGCATCCCGCTGGCGCAGGTCGTTTCCCGACTGTTTCCCGGCCCATTCAGGAGTGTGCTTCATCGTGTTGCGGTGGGGAAGCGTTTTAGTGCGCAACTCGATCTCTCAAGCAAAAGTGCGCACTTTCCCGTGGCCCAAACCCAGGCTGATGATCTCGCTGCGATCCTCTTTACCAGCGGTTCCACCGGCTCACCGAAGGGCGTCTGCTACGAGCATGGGATGTTTGAGGCGCAAGTGCGGATGCTTCGCGAGCATTATCGGATACAACCGGGCGAGGTGGACCTGCCCATGCTCCCCATCTTTGCCTTGTTTAATCCGGCACTGGGGATGACTACCATTGTGCCGCAGATGAATCCCAGTCGCCCGGCAACGGTTGTACCCGCCTGCATCGTGCAGGCCATCCGACAGAACCAGGTGACGAACAGCTTCGGCTCGCCTGTACTCTGGCGAAAGATTTGTGGCTACTGCCGCGAGCATAACCTCACATTGCCGTCCTTGAAACGAGTGCTCATGGCTGGGGCTCCAGTACCCGCCCAGCTCATTCGCGAGTTCAAGGAAGTCATCCCCAACGGTGAAGTTCATACACCCTATGGTGCCACCGAGTGCCTGCCACTCACCTCAATGAGTGGCGCAGAAATACTAGCGGAGACCGCCGTACTTAGCCTGGCTGGCCGAGGAGCCTGTGTCGGTCGTGCTTTCCCGGGAATGGAAGTGAGGATCATGCGCGTGGAGCCCGTGGAGCCGGGAGTCGTGGAGCGGAGCGACGCAATAAGAACGCTGCCAACAGGAGAAGTTGGCGAGATTATAGCCCGTGGCCCGGTGGTTACCAAAGCCTATGACAAGCTCCCCGCCGAGACAGCCCGTGCCAAGATTTATGAGGCGGATGACTCACTCTGGCACCGCGTAGGCGACCTCGGCTACCAAGATAATTCGGGCCGCTTCTGGTTCTGTGGGCGGAAGGCAGAGCGCGTGGTGAGCGGGGATACCATCTACTACACCGAGTGTTGCGAGGCGGTGTTTAATCAGCACCCACGAGTGGCTCGAACCGCATTGATAGGATTAGGCTCACCGGGCCAGCACACGCCAGCCATCGTTGTCGAGCCCAGGGCAGGGGAGTTCCCCACCGGGAAGGCAGCGCAGCAGCGATTCGAACAAGAACTCCTCGCCCTCGGCCAGACCCAAAGCCACACCCGGGCTATTCATACCTTCTTTTTCCATAAACACTTTCCAGTGGATGTGCGCCACAACGCCAAGATACACCGGCTGAAGTTGGCGCGGGTTTATGGAGCCTCAGACATCCTGAAGTCACAGGAAATGAGATGAACCCAATTTGCCTTGGTAGCGCTAAAGGCGCGACCTAAGGAGATGTCCTACAACTCGCTTGAATCGCGCCTTCAGCGCTCCCTATCCTTTAAACCTAAAAGGAAAAATGGCGGGTGACCAATCCAGCCTTTTCAGAGGATGCCGTAGGCATCCTGTTGCCCCAGTGGGGCAAAATGTCGGTAGAAAACACAGCCATATAATCCCCGGCGTCCCATCGGGACGCAACCCGGTCGCCATGGACATTGGTTTGGTTGTGCTCTGCGTTATGATTGTTACGTAGCTATCGACGTTCCGTCCCTCCGGGACGGAGGTGTGTGGCAGATGGTCCTAATGCATCTATTTCCTGAATGCAGGAGGCAGGCGGATGCCGTAGGCATCCCAGAAATTAGCCGGGGGTCGAGACTCGCGTCTGCGCGAGGCGATACCCCCGGTACACAGACCTAATAATGCCGACCCCAGCGGGGTCGCAGCGCCGTTCGCGGTGGTTGCGTATACTACGGATGCACGGCTGCGACCCCGCTGGGGTCGATGGTGAATGTTGCCTATACCGGGGGTGTCGTCCCGCAGCGGGACTCAACCCCCGGCTAATCGCTGGGATGCCTACGGCATCCTCGAAAAAGCACGGATCGGTCACATTCCATTTTCCATTTTAGGATAATGATCTGTCCATTCACTGAAGTCTCCAAGCAAAGAGCTACCACCCCTTCACCTAAAAATCATACGTCACCGTCTTGCCGTCCGACGTTGTTGCGCTGATGCTTGTGGTGTCGATGGTGATTACAATGTCCTCGTAGGTTTCGCCAGCAACCGACTTCGGGGCCTCCTCAATATATTTTCCAGGCCCGACGATATCGCTGTACTTAACTTCCTCGACTCCATTATCGAGCATGTATTGCTGGGCGGTTGCGGCAATCTGGCGAAGATTGTTCAAAATGGTTTTCTGCTGCGAGGTGGTTCGAACTTTCTGGAAGGCTGGAATGGCCATGGCAGAGAGCACGCCTGCTGGTACGACTGCCCCTATCATGACCACATAGTCTTTAGCACAGACGCCGCTGTTAGTCTGACTCAAGAAACCACCATCCTTATACTGGGACACGGTGAGGTGTGCCTTGGCGTAATGGGCTATAAAGCCGTCCATGAGAGAAATCAATGGCTGCATTATAGCCAGTTGCTCCGCTGACTGGCTCTGCTTGGTGGTCAGAGTGGCCATCATGCCGCTAATGCTCTCGCGCATAGTATCCGCATAATTCTGGGTGATATAGGTGAAGCTCACAACTTCCGTTGGAAGTCCGCTGGCATATTTCTTATACTCATCGGTATCCGTGATGGTAGTGGTGAGCGTGCGGCAAGAATCAATGCAGGCCAGACTGGATGAAAGGTAGGCATCACCATCGGTCTTGTTAATTTGCAGGACAATGTTTGTGCCTAGTTGAGTGGTGTTTGTGGGTATTTCGACGTTCAGATAGCTGGCAGTCTCTGTCACGGTAGCATTCAAACTGCTCTCTGCCCAGGGGCGAAGCTGGGCGAGTGTGGGCCCAGCCCCACGGATGCGAACGAGGAACTTTGACAAGCGGATGGGGGCTTCCTGAAAATTACCTTCCGCATCAACGTTTTTCTCAAGTACCGCAAAGCCACCGATACGAGTCGAGAGAGCTTGGAGCAAAGCCTCATAGGTGACTTCGGTTTGGGGGATTGACATCTGCATCACGCCATCAACCATGGACTTTCCTTGCTCACCCATAACATCGGTTAAGATGCCTGTGATGCTCTCCTTGAGTGGGTTAAAATCAATCGTGAACTCCGCCATGTGTGTGGCCTCAGGCGGGGTCAGTTTGGCAATGGTTACGGGTTCAGGCTTGTTCGGTATCGTGCGCCAGATGCCCTGGGGCTCGCCGCCTAGACTGTAGAAGATGTTGATGCGGTGGTAGTCGGTACCTTCAACCTTAATCGAGCTGACTCCTGCTGCGCTGAGCGCGCTGAACTGGAAATGTTTCTCGAGTTGGGCATAGTCCAGTGGCGGTATCTTTGATGCCATCTCTGGACTTAAATCTCGCACAATCTGGATCACCTGATTTACCTTCACCGCAAGCTTGGCAATATCGCCACGGATATTGATGTAGGCGTAGAGATCACCACCCGGCTGGAGGTTTTTCGCTACCACATCATAATCCTCCTTTTGGGTTTGTGCCTGTGCGAACGTGGCCGTGATGGACAGAAGTGCTACCGAGAGAAATGTTTTCCAAGACATAAGAATAACTCTATAGAATGAATATTTGAGTTGATGGGCTCGGCAACATCCCGAACAAAGTACACGCTTATGTCAACGAATTCTCGCAGTGGAGACACGCACTACCCGTATGGTATCTTTCACGTGCGAATCGCATTCACACCACAAACACTACCAACACACACTAGAGCTGAGGCCTTTTGCGCTTTCCGTTGTTGGGGTGAGTGAATACATATTCTTATGGCTAGAGCGCTGTTCGACAACACCCGACTGGATAGGAGCCTGTTGGTCAAGGAGCCGCTTTCGAGCCAGGGAATCGATAGCGCCTACTGGCTCGCCCAGACGCCTGAGCAGCGACTCATCCATTTGGAATACCTGCGGCAACATAATTTCGACTATGATCCCGATACCTCGAGATTTAGAATAAGTGCCATCCTCAACCATGGGTGAAACGTCCTTAACCCAAAGCAAAACCAGCTAAGTCTTGCTCTTCAGCTGCAAAGTCTTGTTCTTCAACGACAAAGTCTTGCTCTTCAGTGGCAAAGTCTTGCTCTTCAACGACAAAGTCTTGCTCTTCAGTGGCAAAGTCTTGCTCTTCAACGACAAAGTCTTGCTCTTCAACAGCAAAGTCTTGCTCTTCAACGACAAAGTCTTGCTCTTCGACAGCAAAGTCTTGCTCTTCAACGGCAAAGTCTTGCTCTTCAGTTGCAAAGTCTTGCTCTTCAACGGCAAAGTCTTGCGCTCGGGTCACTTGGACTTGTTTTTTTGTGGTGGAGAACATTGTTATCCAGGATTTGGAATTAAACTATACCAACTTCGAAATGCTCCGCTTAACAGCGCTCATCGGTTTTTTCTGTTTACAGCACAACACATCAAGTTATTCCGATAGAGGTATGTTTAAGAACAGGCCCATCACCGATTATCTGGCAACCACAAGACCGGTGGTATCTGTTGAGTTCTTTCCGCCGAAGAATGAGGAGTCTGCGCGGCAGATAATCAAAACGGCGGATGAGCTGAAGGCCGGGCTGAAACCGGACTTTGTCTCGATCACTTATGGTGCGGGCGGTGGCACGCGGGAGCGTACGCTGCGGTATGCGCGCATCCTCAAGAACGACTACCAGTTCCAGGTGATGCCGCACCTGACGTGTGTGGGATCGACACGGGCAGAGCTGGTGGACATCATCAAAACCTATCAGGACGAGGGGTTTTGTAACTTGATGGCGCTCCGCGGAGACCCACCGAAGGGGGAGACGAACTTCGTCCCGCATCCCGATGGGCTGAAGTATGCAAGCGAGTTGGTGCACTTTATCCGTGAGCAGTTTGCCGGGTTTTCGCTGGGGGTTGCCGGGTATCCTGAGGTCCATCCTGAGGCGGCGAATGCGGAGATAGACATCGCGAACCTGAAGCATAAGTGCGAGCAGGGGGCATCTTTCATCACTACGCAACTGTTCTTCGACAACCAGGCTTTCTTTAAGTTCAAGGAGCGGTGTCGGGCTGCGGGGATAGTGTTGCCCATCATTCCAGGGATTCTCCCGGCCCTCTCACTGGCTCAGGTGAAGCGCTTTTGCACGTTCTGCCAAGCTTCTGTCCCGGCTGAGCTGGAGCGGCAGTTGGCAGAGGCAGGAAATGATGAGGCGGCTGGTGAAGCGGTGGGCGTCGCGTGGGCGGCAGCGCAGATACGCGAGCTGCTCGCTGCGGGCGCTCCGGGGGTACACCTCTACGTGATGAATCGCAGCAGCTCAGCGCTGGCTCTGATGCGCGAAGTACAGCCGCTGTTGCCCAATCGCTAACTCAATGAACTCGAAAGCAGTCAACCGCTGGCTATCCCTGGGGATGGCGTGGTTGCCTGTCGTGGTGTTTGGGGTGGAGTATCTTTCGGCGCTTGGCCAGGAGTGGTGGTTGAACGAGCAATACAGCTACGGGTTTGTCGTGCCGATTCTGGCTGTCTATTTGGTCGCACTGCGGTGGGGCGAACGCCCGAATCCTGTTGTGCCGGGGTTACAGAAACTGAGGATGCTGCCTGCGATTCTGTGGGTAGGGCTGGCTGCGGTGTGGTTTCCGTTGCGGCTGGTGTTGATTGCCAATCCCGACTGGCGTTCGGCTATGTGGGCGATGGCGCTGCTCTGTGTGGGCGGGATTCTGCTGCAAACGCTCTTGCGGGGTGGGTGGGGCTGGGTCTGGCATTTCCTGGGACCGATTCTACTGTTGCTTCTAGCAGTCCCGTGGCCGGGAGACATCGAGCAACCGCTCGTGCAGAGCTTAATGCGCGTCGTGGCTGGCATGACGGTGGAGGTTCTCAACCTCGCAGGTGTGTATGCGGAGCAATCCGGCAACCTTATCCGCCTGAGCACGGGCCTTGTGGGCGTAGAGGAGGCGTGCAGCGGGGTGCGCTCGCTCCAGTCCACGTTGATGGCCGCCGTTTTCCTCGGGTGCCTGTACCGGTTCCCGGCGTGGATGCGGCTTGGACTGATCGCCATGGGGTTGCTGCTGTCGCTACTGCTGAATATTGCACGTACGTTGACACTTACCGCGCTGACCATTCGCAGCGGGCCGCAGTATATGGAGCAGATTCACGACCCGCTTGGGCATGCCGTGGCGATAGTGGCGTTTCTCCTGCTACTGGCGTGCGCCTTTCTATTTGCGCGGTGGCGGGGGAACGCAACGCCCGCAGCTCTCCACGCTCCCGAAGGCACCAAGCCGATAGCCGGCTGGTTCGGTGGTGTTAGTTTTCTTACGGTCTGGATCGCAGGAATGCTTCTGAGCCATGCGTGGTTCTCCATTCACGAAGCGCCCGTGGATAACCGCCTGCGCACGGAGTTAGCCTGGTCAAAACTGGGGTATGAGATCGATTTCCCGCCGTTTCCCAGCGGTGTAAAGGGCATGCTACGCTATAGCGAGGGACTTCATGCCCGCTGGAAGGCACGCTCTGGCGCGGAGTGGACGGTCTTCGCCTTCTCCTGGGACCGCGGTACAATATCTTCCTTTGCTGGAGTGCATAGACCAGAGGTGTGCCTGCCGTCCGCAGGTTTAAGCAAAGTCGCCGATGCTCCGCCACTGCTGTGGGAATACACACAGAAGAAGATCAACTTTAGTGTCGGAGTGTACGCACTGGACCGCTGGCCAGTGCATGTATTCTACGGGTTATGGAGCAGCGCACAGGACGCGGCCATTCCCCTCGCCACCACGGCGGGCGAACGCATAGCCCAAGCCTTTGCCGGGCAGCGTGTGCAAGACCGCCATGTACTGCAGATTGTCCTGGTAGGCTCTTCGGATATCGAAACAAGTCGTAGGGAAGTACAGGCATTTCTAGACCAAGCGGTTCAGATAACCACTGTGCGGTAATTCATGGGATGTTTAACCTGAAACGGGGGTGCGCCTATCATTTTGGCTGATTACTTCCCTTACTTAACAGGTTCCGGTAAGTTTTGCTGGCTTGTGTGCCGATGGATTCATTAGGCTGGTGCTTTCGTATCTATAATCATGGCATTCTACGACCTTCCTGGAATCACGCTTCTTACTCACAGCCCGCAGGGCATCCGCGTCGAACTGAACTTCGACCAAAACGGATTGCTGGAACTGTGGATATCCCCACGACCCGCAGCATCGCGTGACTATCGCGACCGCAACTTCAGTAATCGCGACGACCACACGCGCCTCTTCGACCGCATCGCGCTGCCCGGGCTTTCGCAGGCAAACTTTGTGAAATGCGACTACGATGCGTTCCATGTGGTTGCGCATTTCAAGCAGCAGACGCTCCACGTCGTGCCTCTGGTGGATGCCCCTGCCGTGCTAGTCTGGGTAGAGCAGCCCCAGCGGGTAGATTTCAAGACGGATAAACAGGATAGCCCCGGAAAGCGCGAGCCACAGCTCTTCACCACAAACCACCCCGACCGGGGGTTGAGCTTCCAGTTCATCACCGCACTCGGCAAGGGCGGGAAATTCATCCACCAGCCCACGCTGGACACGGGTCGCAGTGTTTACGCGAGTGTGGATTTGCTGCCTGAACAGACCCTAATCATCGGTGGCGCACTTCAGGTGGAACAAAAGACGGATGACCTCGTTGCCCTCGCCAAGTTGTCTCCAGCAAAGCTAGTTGCGGCCAATGAGAAACGCATCGTAGCGCTGACAAGCCCCGGTAATTTCAAGCTGAAGAATCTCCCGGACCTGCAACGCCTGCTGGATGTGAACCGCCGTGTACTCGCTGCCATGCAGGACCACTCCGGTGCCGTGCGTGCCGCGCTGAACCGCATCTACTACCTCATCTGGGTGCGCGATGGCTCAATGATCGAGGTCTTCAATGCATTCGCCGGGAATGCCGACGCTCTCGTGAAGTGGACGGATTTCCTGCTCAGCAACCCAACCGAGATCGAGCACCCCGCGCACAAGGGCAAGAGCTTCCTGATGCTGGTCAACAAGATCACGAAGTGGGAGGAAGACGGCATATTCTTCGCCATCTGGTCCACCTTTATGACGTGGACACAGACCGCGGACCCAGCCGTAATCTCACCACAGCGCTTAAAGTTACTCAGTGAAGTCATGGCCTGGCTGGAGCGGTATTGCTTCGATGCAAAGCGCGGGCTATTCGGGCGCTACTTCTACTGCGAGACGCCGTTGCCCGGCTCGCATGACGATGGCTTTGATGGCGCAGTGGGTAACGCCACAGGAAAGGGCCATACCCGCATCGACGGCAAGCTGGTCCGCCGCTCGTTTGATATCTACGTTAATCACGGCGCGTACTCGAGCTATGTCATGCTCGCCGCCATGAACAAAGGGAAGAAGGCCACCGACTACCTCGCCAAGGCCCACGCCATCGCCGAAAAGATGCGCACATTCTTCAAGGCGGATGGCGCACTCCCGGACTATGGCGACCTGCTACTCGAAGACGGCAGTATCCACCGGGCGGGCCCCTATGGGCTCGATCTCTGCGACTATGTATGGAGCCTGACTCTGCCCCCGTTCTCCTCGGAGCCTGCGCAGATGAATGGCATCCGCCAGCACCTCTTTGATAAGATGATGGGCAAGCCGGAAAACTACTTCCTCGCTTCGTGGTTCAGCCTGCTCTCGTCACTCGACCTCGAAACCTTCTCCGAGGAAGATTTACACAGCGCCATTAACTACGCCGCTGTGCAGTGCCACCGACCGGGGAAGTTCCTCGCCATGCCGGACACGGTCGTAGAGATGACAGACATGCCCGATGGCCACCTCTGGCATGATGTACGCCCCCAAGCCTTCAGTGTGGGTCCATGGCTCGCGACTATGACAGGCACCGGACTGCGCCGCCTGCCCTTCGGCCTCGCGGTCCGCCCGAACAACACTCTGGAGAAGATCACCAGCTACCAGTACAAAGGAGTGGAACTCGATGTGCAGTACAAGGGAACGGGCAGCCAGCTAAAGCTTACGCTTAACAAGCAGCCAGTGACCGCTTCCTGGCAACTCCCCGAAACCCTGCTTTATCAAGGGAAGAACACCGTTCTAGTGGAGTTATCCGAGCCCAGCGCGGCCACCCCATCGAGTGCTGCCAACAGCACACCACTCTTGTTGCAGTCAACCAATGTACTTCTGGATATCACCGACGAAGGCTCGCAAATCACTTACACCGCCGCATCCTACGGCCTCTGCCAGTGGTGCCTTCGCAACCTCGACGGCTGGACGGCTGTAGTGCTCAATGCCAAGGGCAAGCCCATACAGCATACCACGAAACCCGATGGCGAACACGGTAACGTCTGGCTCCTCGCCGAAGCTCGCGGCTCTGTCTCGCTGGTGCTGAAGCGTTCCGTCTAGGGCGGGGATACAGTGCATAACTCGCGACGTATTTCTCTTAACGCATGGCTCACGACACTCTGACAATCGATGACCTCGGCACGTGGTCGTTCCCCGGTACCGCGCTCGCGGTACTCGGGCACCCCATCCAGCACTCCCTCAGCCCGGCGATGCATAATGCCGCGCTCGCGGCCATGAGCACGGGGGATGCCCAATTCCGGTCTTGGAAGTATTTCCGCTTCGACATCCCGCCTGAGCGTTTGCCAGAGGCACTGCCGCTGTTTCACGCGAAGGGATTTCTCGGACTGAACCTGACCATCCCGCACAAGGTGCAGGCGGTGGACTTGATAGCCGAAGTAGTTCCCCAGGCTCGGGCTCTTGGCGCAGTAAATACACTGCTGGCCACACCTCGTGGCTGGCAGGGACATAACACCGATGGTTACGGGATTGAGCAAGCACTGCAACAGGAACTCGGTGCAAGTTTGAAAGACGCGTCCGTTGTGATGCTCGGTGCCGGTGGCGCAGCCCGTGCCATTGCGGCACAGTGCCTGGGCAGTGGCTGTCGGGAGTTGTGGATAGGCAATCGCGACCAAGTACGACTGGCTGAACTATTGGCCCTCGTGCAACCACTCGTTCAAGCCGACAGCAGCTTGAAGGGCTTCAATCTCGCGGAACCACCCAGCGAGTTACCGCAGAAAGCCATTGTCATTAATGCCACGTCCCTCGGCTTAAAACCAGAGGACCCGGCACCCATCAACCTGTCCCAATTTACCGCAGGCACGGTGGTGTTTGACACCACGTATGGCAGCCACAAGAGCCGGTTGTGTACGGATACTCGCTCGCGCGGTTGGCCGGAATCCAACGGGCTCCCCATGCTCGTCTGGCAGGGTGCACGCGCACTGGAGATTTGGTCCCGCGCCAGCGTACCCGCCGCAGTCATGCGAACTGCCGCCACGGCGGGATTATAGAAGCCTTAGACATCCGAAGCAGGCACGAAAACAGAGAGAATTCGAGCGAGTCCCGGGAAGTAGGATGAACTCAATACGACTGTGGTCAGACCTCAGTAAGAAACACCCAAAGACTGGTTTCAAATCGCAAGTTTAATTCCAGTCTTATTCGGCGTCTGTTTGTGTTTAGCGTATACCAAGGCACAACAGACACATTCCGCGCCGAAGGCGCAACCACTCATGAGCCCAGGGCACCGCCCTGGGTATGGATATTATCTTATTTATTGAGCCCTCTTGAAGAACAAGGTTCAGAAGGTAGGCACAAAGGTGCAAAGGCACTAAGGCACAGAGTCGGAAAGGCAGAAGGCAGGAGGCAAAAGGCAGAAGCCGAACCAGGCTCTTTGTTACTCCCATCGCGAAACACGCGGCGTGTTTTTGGGCTGTAGGGGCGATACCCGTCTTTCAACAATCTCGGTTTCGCCCCTACAGCAGCATTAAATCGCGGACGAGTTTCGCGATGGGAGTTACAAGGGAGTTGGCTCCGACTAGATAAATCAATGTACCGTTGATCGCAAATAGGCGGACAAGAATGTCCGCCCTCCGTTGGATGTTTGAAGCAAACGGAGAGCGGGTTTTCTAACCCGCTCCTGAACAGACAGGAATGTCTGTCCTCATTATGTACGCCTTGTTCTTCAAGAGCCCAACAACACGCGGGCATGTTTCGCGATGGGAGTAACAAGGGGTTGGCAAGGTGGGACAGACATTCTTGTACGCCTTGTTCTTCACACATATGTCGCCACTCGTACCACCGCATCCGCCACTCGTACCAAGGCTGCCGTCACTCGCACCACCGTTGCCGCCACTCGTACCACCGTTGCCGCGACTCGTACCACCGTTGCCGCCACACGTACCACCGTTGCCGCCACTCGCACCACCGTTACCGCCACTCGTACCACCGTTGCCGTCACTCGCACCATGGTTGCGGCCACTCGTACCAAGGCTGCCGTCACTCGCACCACCGCTACCACCACTCGCACCACCGCTACCACCACTCGCACCACCGCTACCACCACTCGCACCACCGTTACCGCCACTCGTACCACCGCTTCCGCCACTCGCACTACCGTTGCCGCCACTCGTACCACCGTTGCCGCGACTCGTACCAAGGCTGCCGTCACTCGCACCACCGCTACCACCACTCGCGCAACCGTTGCCGCCACTCCCCGAACCCCCGCCGCGACTCCCCGAACCCCCGCCGCCGGTCCCCGAAAGGCAAAAGGACGAATAGGACGAATGACCAAACACCGAAAACTGCAAACTGCACACTGCCAACTGCTAACTTTATCACCGAACACCGAACCTGGAGCGAAGCGACTGCCGTCTGCCTTCAGCCTTCCGCCTTCCGCCTTCCGCCATTTGGAATCTGAAATCTGTAATCTTAAATCTGCCTTCCCCACTTTGTGCCTACACTACGTCATTTCCCACTTGCCAAAGTTGGTTTTCCTATCTGGAGTGCAGTCTCATCCTCCCGTGTCTTCGGGAAACACAGCATCTATCCACATTCAGCAATCGGGAAGTTGTCCACGGAACCACTCTCCCGACCACGGGCGGCAGCTTGCATAAGTCGCCCATCCCGCAGGTAACAGGGGAAGCCATCAGGTTCAGTCCGGAGTCTGGAATCTGGAGTCTGGAATCTGCCTCCTGCCTTCTGTCATTCTCCATTCACCATTTTCCATTCTCCATTCGTCCCCCATTCTCCACTCTCCATTTTCCATTTTCGATTCACAACGCCCCCTGTTTCACGATGTTAGTAACAAGGAGCTTCCGCCTTCCGCCATTTGGAATCTGAAATCTGTAATCTTAAATCTGCTTCCTGCCTTCCCCATTCTCCATTTTTCATTTTCCATTCTCCATTCGTCCCCATTCCCCATTTTCCATTCTCCATTCGTCCCTGCTTGTCCTCATTGTCCACCTTATCCATGTCATTAGCTAATAGGACGAAAAACCAAACTGCAAGTTTCGCATTTCCGGAAATTTAATTTCTATAGCAAATAGCATGTAAAATATTCCATCTACTGCTTGCAATAGGACGGAATATTTTCCATATATCAAACTGTTAGCCATAATACATACTATGCTACTATATAAGTTTCGGGCGTTGGCACGTGATTCGTTTAGATTCACTCAAGATATTTTTGTCAATCGTCGTTTGCATTTGCCTCCTGCGTCCGTGTTAAACGACCCAAACGAAGGAGTCGGGACTGTGGACATAAATAATGAGTATCGTTCATGGGGTAACCAGCTCTTCGAAAGGAATCGGAAATCTAATATCCGTTTGTGTTCTTTCAGCGCTACCTACCGTAGTTCGGTTTTGTGGGCTCATTACGCCGATGAGCACAGGGGAATTTGCTTAGAGATCGATAGCGACACATTCCCCGCAAGTGGCGGAATCCTAAGGTGCGTGAACTATCTGGACGCCCCGCCAGTGTTCCCTCACGGATCTGAATTCGATGAGCGGGATGCCTTTTTAAATAAAACTACGGAATGGTCATATGAACAAGAATGGCGTTACATATCAGAATCTAAGGAGGCTTCGTTAAATTTAAGGGACGATTCAATAAAGAGGGTGCTACTTGGCGCGCGCTTTGCGTCGGCAGATATGGAGTGGATTAAGTTCTGGATTGCTCATTATGCTAAATCCCCACCGGTTCCTATTGTCCGAATGAACCTAGCGTGCATGGACTATAAATTATACGAGGAATCAGAGATGGTTGGGAGGCTTAGCCGCGTGGGGTAGGTATTTCATTGATATCTGATAATATTGAAACGGGTATTGGGCTAACACTAAAGGATGTAGCGGAGATGAGGAACGAATCTCCGACACCATTCATGGTTGAACAAGCCCGGAGCGGCGCGGGCGATTCGCCTTTGCGTTTTGTGTTATGAGCAAGGCCTGATGCCCGCATCATCTGAGCGCAGCGGACCCGAATTGGGCTATCCGCACACTATAAGCGGGGAGGCTTTGCGGTCGCGATGGTGCGGCGGTCGTAGCCGGATGCACTTCAATGCGACGCAAGCCAAGGTATTCACCGCCAATGCGGATGATACAGCCATGCGGCGGCAAGCAGGATGACGGGGCCGCGCGCAGCAGGCGTTTATTTGGGCTTGCCGTGAGACGGTGCTGCCGGATTGAATCTGTGCCGGGTTGGTTTGGTTTTTTTCTTCATAAACCGGCCATCATGGCCACCAACCCCGCAATTTTAAACCACAACCCCACCGCCGTCATGCAGTCGCCGACAATACCTCCCAAGGCAAGCCCGCGGAGCGGCTTAGTTCAACCAGTCGCTACAGCCATTGCCTCGGCGCTTCCCCTTTCAGCTTTTAAAGTCTCTGGCTCGGCATGTCTGACCAGGAACGTTTGGTAACAAAATGGAAAACGAAGAATTCAGACGTAAAGTTGCGGAAATTAAGTTATCTCATGCTGAAGCGGAGAGAGAAGCCGAGCGCCGAGAAAAGAAAAGTGAAGTCCCTCTAGCGGTTGATTACCTGACAGCGGTTTTAGTCGTAGCAGTGTTGTGGCTCTGGAAAGGAGAAGAGAATTCAGAGTTTTCCCCACTCTTCATTCTAATAGTGATACTGGCGATTCCAATCAAAAGAAGATTGCGAAAAGATTGGCCTGAGTCACTTGATTGTTGGTGGATGTATCCACTAGAAAGGTTTCAATTCACAGTAGCTTTGGCGATTTCCAGTGCGGTAGTCTTGCCAAGCTACTTCTTCATCATTAAGCCACTTGCTACTTAATACCCAATCAGTCGATTGTGGACAAAGGCTAAGGCCGTGCCACATCTCCACGTTGGGCAAAAGAGAAAATGCCTGCTACCGACTTCCATTTTACGTTTAACCAGTGGCTCGATGCTTCTCTAGCCAATCCGATCCCAACTAGTGTGATCGCCTTCAGTTTTAATCTCGCAGAACCGTGGTGTATCGAAGTCGTCGGCTCCGATATTTATACTGAAGAAGACTCTGATTGGGCGTGCGCTGAATCATTCCGCCCAAAAATTCCGGGCCTGGACCTTCCTGAATCTGAGGTTGGTTCGGATTGGGAGTCAGTCCTTGAGACCGCAAAAAAGCTAGTCTTAGCGTATTTAGATCGACCCAGTGCAGGTGCATCCATCCTGAAGAAAGCCGAGGCTGTCGCTGTCGGATTTGTCGATGGCGAGCTTCAAAGAATATCGAAATAAAAACCACTTTGCGGTCGCGGTGATGCGGCGCTCGCAGCCGGACAATGTCACATAGATTTCGGTATAGAAACCCCACTTCCTGCCGCGCCAACGGCGCAGCAACCCTTGAGCCTGGGGCACAGCGAAGCGACGACCAGGTGGGAAATAGAATACCATCAAGCCCTGCAAGGGCGGCACCCAGCGATCCTGCCCAACGTAATGGATATACCCTGTTACTCCCATCGCGAAACTCGACGGTGAGTTATTTCTGAATGGGTGTGACGCTGCCTAGACGAATTACGCGCTTACAGCCCAATAACACGCCGGCGTGTTTCGCGATGGGAGTAACAAGGAGACTGGTTCGGCTTCTGCCTTCTGCCTTCCCGACTTTGTGCCTATGTGCCTTTCTACCTTTGTGCCTACCTTCCGCCCCTTGTTCTTCAAGAGCGCATGGATTATAGTGCAATTTGGTCCCTGGGCGATGCCCAGGGCTGATGAGTGGGTGCGCCTTTGGCGCGGGAATGACAACCACCAAGGCGGACATAGCTCAACCAGGATTGCTCATAGAAAGAAGAAGTCTGTGTTCATCCCTCTTGATCCATTGCCCATTCAATTTCTCCCTCTGCTTGCCATGTGGCTTATCTTTCTGGCGATTGCTTGGATAGATATGAAGGGAATAGATCACGGAGTGCAGAAACGGACCCTTTGGGATTTGTGTAAAGATTCAGTAATCGGAGTCTCATCCCGAAGATAGAAAATGCATTGGTAAAGCCCGGTTTGTGAGTGCCATAACTGGCGCAGCTGAGCCTATGTGGATAGCGGACGCTGGGTTTGAAGATCGATCGATCGTCGGCACACTCATGAACAGTCCGATAGATCTGCCGGAATTTCAGGAAGGCAATTGGGTCACCATTGATCCAGACTCTATATCGGATTGGGTATATCGCCAGGAAGGCAGGACCTACGGTGGATTTACCGTTGAGGTAATGCGACGCCGTGGACTCGAACCATTCTGAAGCAGAGCCCAACCCAGTGCTTGAACTGACGCCGACATCTGTCACAGTTGCAGCTAAATCGCTTGGTGTACCAGCCACCTTAGTACCTCAGATTAACGTTGTGCAAATAAAAGGAAAATGAAGACATTATACGAAGACATCGCGTTTGTGGTATATCCCGTTTCTGACATGGAGCGTTCACGGAGATTCTACGAAGATACCCTCGAATTAACTGTCACAGAAAGCTTTGACGGAGCATGGATTGAATTCGATATCGGTAATGGGACCCTGGCGATTACAAACACCTTTCCCCATCTGATACCAGGATCAAAGGGAGCAATAATTGCCATAGAAGTTAAAAGCATCCAGGCGTTTGGGGTAGCACTCAAAAATAAAAATGTCGATTGGCATACAGGTCCTTTTGATACACCTGCTTGTCTCGGAGGCTCGGTATTGGATCCAGATGGAAACGAGGTGATTTTTCATCAGCGTAAAAGGAAAATAGGGTGACGCCGCTCCCTGGCGCTCACGTCGCACTACAGCTATAACGTAAGGCAGTATATCATGAATACAATAAGAGGGTCCTGCCTGTGTGGAAAGGTGGCGTTCGAGGTTACCGGAGCACCACTCATGTTCCTCTACTGCCACTGTCGTTCATGCCGGAGGTCGAGTGGGTCTATTCATGCTGCGAATCTGGCGTTTCGCGAAGGTTCTGTCAGATGGACACAAGGCGAGGAGTTGGTCGCAAAGTATATCGATGCGGAAGAGAATCCAGGGTTCCCGCGTTGCTTCTGCAAGAACTGTGGTTCACCCGTGCCGAAATTGAGCAGGAATGGAAAGTACTGGGTCGTGCCAAGTGGATGCCTGGACTCCGATCCAGGTATCAGACCGCAAGCGAACATCTTTTGGTCAGAGCATGCTCCTTGGTATGATTCTGTGGATCAGCTTCCGAAGTATGATGGACCATTGGTGCAGTAGCATGAGAAAGAGGCTGAACCAGGGGCTAAGGACAACCCGGACAGTGCCAGATGAGATTCGGTAAGTCCCGAAATTTCGCTCGTCACCAACCGGGTGGCTGAAATCATCGTTCGACAAAATGAACCCGATGACACCTGAACAAGAATACAGCTACAAAAACAGCGTACGGTGGCGCGATTTTCGGGTCCTTTTTCCCTGCACCGAAGATGCTCTAGCGGCATATGCAACTGCAAGCGCTGCCCTTGAAGCTCACCTTCCTGTGACTCATGTGATCGAATGGCGGCATATCTATCATAGTCGCGAATCGGGGTGGCGGCAGTTGCTCGGTCTATCCATGCTTCCGATGGGGCATATATCTACCTCCCACGCCGAATATCGTTTCACAACACAGCACTGCTTATCTCGGCGGCAGGCCAATGCGTTGATTCTAAATCGCATTGTGGGATCGCTGATGTATCATGTGTGCTTTTTGGGTATCATAGTTGCGGGAGTCGGACTGGTGTTTTCACTTCCCATGCTCATGCTAGACCCTTTCAGCTTGAAAGCAGCTTCTTTAGTAGTGGCGTGTGTTGCCTTGTGTATATGCCTTTTCAAGATTTCAAAACGAACTCGGTCATGGGGTTTGAGCGGAGCACCCAAGATAATTGCGAAAGATTCATTTGACCTACTTTCGGTTCGCAGAATCTAAAATTAAAACTACGCCTATCCAGTCGCTCGTACCAAAGACCTCAGCTGTCGGATCTATGTGGTCCCCCAAACCCACCGCGAACGCAGCAGTAATAACCTCAAAGTAATCCGGAGCGAAGCCGAACTCATGAGTCAAGCCGCCTAGTCAATCAAGGCAGTAGATATAAGTATTCAAGCGGACAGGATCACGATGTGGTTCTGTCCGCTTTTTTGTTGGGCAAAGACAAAGGCAGAAGGCAACAGGCAGAAGGCAACAGGCAGAAGGTAACAGGCAGATGGCACGGAAAGGCAAGTCGCTTCGCTTGGTGTACCCCGCACAGAGCAGCCAGGATGGCCGCGATCCCAGGGTTGAGGCATTGGGCAATGATAGGGGTAGGGATGAGGCCGAAGCCTCACCCCTCCCTCCGAACCGGACTGGCAGATTTCCCGCATCCGGCTCACCAGTCAGTGCTTTGCTCCGTTACGGAGATTGGAGTTTTACGCTTTTCCTGGCCTCTTCCAGGCAGAACAGTCCAAGTTGCGTGAAGTAGCTATTGTTCCATCGCTTGTTATCCTCGATGCTTCTTTGCCCCTGACCTCGACCATTGCGTTTTCGATTGATGCGCCGCAGCCGTTGCCGGATGTGACCATCTATCGTAATCAAGGCATACACGTTTGCATTCTTGAAGTAACCGAACCATCCTTTCAGGATCGGATTGATCTGTTCGATGATCGTTTTCATCGCGTGTCGATTGCATCGCCTCGTCAGTGGTTTGATTTTGTCACAGAGCTTCTGTTTGCTTTTGGGTCGGATTAACCGATTCAGCTTCCCGCGCAAACTGCGCTGGAAGCGGTAGCCAAGAAAATCGAAGTATGCCCCATTCGGGTGCATATCCACGATTTTGGTTTTCTCGGGATGCAGAACCAGTCCAGCATCGTTCATCCATGCTCTCACCAGTTCGAGTGCCCGTTCTGCTTCCCCGGCGCTCTGGCACAGGATCACCATGTCGTCCGCATAGCGCGTCATCAGCAGATTTTCCCGTTCCATCAGCCAGTCCAAGTCGTTCAGATAGATATTCGCCAAGAGCGGACTGATGACTCCACCTTGCGGTGTGCCGCTCTCTGGCTCGATTTCTATCAGTTCGTCCAGAATCGAGGCCTCAAGGAAGCTTTCGATTAGCTTTAACACTCTCCCATCGGCGATCTTTTCCTCTACTTTCCCCATTAACTTATCGTGGGGAATCGCATCGAAGTAACCTTTGATGTCGATGTCTACGACGTGCAGGAGACCTTCCTTTAACAGAGAGTCCACCCGCCGTAGCGCATCCTGACAACTGCGTCCGGGGCGGAATCCATAACTGTGCGGTGCAAACTCGGCCTCGAAGATGGGTTCTATCACCATCCGCGTGGCTGCTTGCACGATTCGGTCCGTGACCGTGGGGATTCCCAGCGGTCGCTTTTCCGAGCTGCCCGGTTTCGGTATCCACTTCCGTTTTGCCGGCTTGGGTACGTAGCTTTGGTTCCTTAGATGCTCTTTCACGGTGAGCAGCCGTTCTGGGCTGTCTTTGTCGAACCGCGCGACCGTGATGCCGTCAACGCCGCAGGCCCCTGCGTTATCGTGCACCTTTTGCCACGCCAGCTCAAGGGTCGTGTCTGCATAGATTTTGTCTATCAGACTAAACCACTTGTTTCCTTTCACCCCTCTGTCGAGGGCCTCCAACATGCCTTTGCTCCAGACCCCGCGTTTGGCCTTGTACTTCGCGTACAAGTCTTCTCCACCTTGTTTATCCCTTGCGGAAACTGTCGGTGGGCTTGCTTCGCCGGATCTTTCATTTGTGGCATTCACCTTCCTACCGCCCTTCGCTCCACCGTCATTACTGGCTTCTTCGCTACTATGGCGGCTCTGACTCCTGTTCGGGGCGTAACTTTACGCGCCTGTTCCCGGCAGGTCTCATTACTTTCATATGAATCCTTCGTTGCATGCTCACTCCACCCACCCGCTGTGTTCCCAACTTCAACTTTCGAGTCTTTTCGAGGAGTTGGGTCGTTGTTTTGCAACAGGCTTCGCTTCATCCCAGCAAGCTCGCCATCACAGTAGGCCGCATTGAGTTCATTTGTCATTTGGGCCTGCAACTTCGCCTCGGGTTGCTCCCCACGTATCCTCGCGGCAACGCAGTTTCCTTTGGCTACCCTCTCATATCTCGACTTGAGAGGTTTTGGACTTTCACCTTTTGTATTCATATAGTTGTAATCGCACTGGGATAGACATTCTTGTCTGTCCTTTCAGCGTGCCCAATCAACCTTACTTGGCATAAACCCGCGGGCGGCACCCCCGCGTCTATCACACAAAGCGGCCAAGCTGGCCGCGCTCCTTTATACGGCCAAGCTGGCGCGCTCCTTTATACGGCCAAGCTGGTCGCGCTCCTTTATACGGCCAAGCTGGTCGCGCTCCTTTATACGGCCAAGCTGGCATCTTTACAGGAGCGCGGGCGACTCGCCCGCGTCTATCACACAAAGCGGCCAAGCTGGCCGCGCTCCTTTATACGGCCAAGTTGGCATCTTTACAGGAGCGTGGGCGGCCCGCCCGCTTATATCACACAAAGCGGCCAAGCTGGCCGCGCTCCTTTATACAGCCAAGCTGGCATCTTTACCGGAGCGCGGGCGGCCCGCCCGCTTCTATCACACACAGCGGCCCAGCTGGAGACGCTCCTTTATTCGCGCAGTCTGGCATTACTACATGAGCGGGGGCGGCCCGCCCGCATCTATCACACGAAGCGGCCAAGCTGGCCGCGCTCCTTTGGCTCCTTCCTGCATATGCCCTTATAGAGCATGTTACATCTAGCTACTTCAGCGCATTGCTGGCG
>JANRLC010000063.1:0-54299 GCA_033762955.1 Verrucomicrobiota bacterium
TGAACCGTACTGAGTGAATTTTGACGTTGCGCCGTTGGTCAAAGCAGCGGGGCCGGTTTAAAAGAGAGCCTGTGCTCTAGATTAACTCCCATTCCAATCCTTTCGGACCAGAAGCTCAAGGTGTCGCCGAATTAAAGCAGACTAATCGAATTAACCATTAGAAGCTCCTCGAGAGCGGGGGTTCGTTTCAGTACCGACGTACGGAGGTCAGACCAATTCAAACCGCTGGGATGTACAGTACAGGGATAGATGAAGAGTTCAAGCTATTTATAAAGAATAGGTGCATTATTTTGAAAACCTCGATTCCAAGCCAGATTACAACGGGGTCTATGTCGGCTACCGTTGCTTGCTGTCTTCATAAGTTAAGAATTTGCGCGCTATCCAGGATTAAAAGCGCGTCTTAGTGGCTCCTATGGCCGTATAGAAGGCATTTAAGCGTTTTTGAAATGGGATGCATTTAGGAACATAAAATGCCTTGAAACCCGCCGAACTACAGCAACTTAGGTTACAAATGCCTCTGGATACGATCGGGATTCCGAGTCTATATACGACTGGATGCAACGTACTCGATGCTAAGTGTAATAACCACGGTACGATGTGTTCACTATATACTATGGCTCCCAATAAGGGTTTGCGGATGGATCACTTTTCAAAAGTGCAAACTGTTCACACCGAGTTCCGAGTAGATTACCGACACGCTAAAGAGTGAACTCCAACTCCCGAAACGTGAAACACGCATCCGTCATTGTTGGAGTTCACGCTTCAGCGTACCGGGTTGGGGTACGGTGGGAAAGACATTCCTGACTGTCCATGGGGACCTCTGTTCCAGCCCGCTGGGTGGGATTGGTACACAGTGCACGCGGTGGTAGAGAATGCTCATTAAAGCATGGTACTTTGAGCTTCCCATTTCTGGATGCTTTGGTAACATTGCCTGATCTGAAGCGCGTCAGTATGGCAATAAGGGAAATACAACGACCCCGCTTGGTTGGCGAACAACAGAGCGACTCGAACCCTGGAACTTCGCCAGAATGTTCCGTCGATGCGGTTGATGGACAGCAACAGTCAGAAGGCAACGATGGCAGCTTCCCCATCGCTGGCATCGATGCATCCACCTGCGGCTTAGCAGCCTTCGAGGCTTTTTTTCTGGCCTGTATGCAATCGCGGATACGAATATGGCCTTTGTGTTGGTCGAGCAACTGGTACCGGATCACAGGAACGTGCTCACCGACTTGGTCCGGCGCTACACCCGCATGCAAGTTTTTGAGGAGATGGATGGCATGGCCGTACACCTCATACCTGTAAACGTATGGAAAAAAAACCAACCCCATCGTCCTTCGAAGATACTGAAACTCCCTGCGGGTCTGAGCCACGGTCTGCCAAACAGACTCTCCGCAAGCATGTGGAGGCCAGGCGCGTCGAGTCGTCGAAGGTTCTGCCGTCGATCTCGCCTTCCACACAAACCCCGGAAGAAATCGAGCGGATATTTCAAGAACTGCGGGCGCACCAGATCGAATTGGAGATGCAGAATGAGGAACTGCGAACAGCCCAAGTAGAGATCGAAACGGAGCGGGCACGCTATTTCAACCTTTATGACCTTGCCCCGGTGGGCTACTGCACCTTGTCTGAAAAGGGACTCATCATGGAGGCCAACCTGACCGCAGCCAGCCTGTTGGGTACGGTCCGCAGCACGCTGGTTCTGCAACCACTTTCACACTTCATTTTCAGAGACGACCAGCACAATTATTCTCTGCACCACGGGAAACTATTTCAGACGGGTGAAAAACTGGAATGCGATTTGCGACTGATCAAACCGGACGGCACGGTCTTTTGGGCGCAACTTACGTCAACCGTCGCACAAGCGGAAGACGGCTCACCCTTGTGCCGAATGGTTCTGAGCGACATCACCGAACGCAAGCGGACGGAGGAAGAACTCAAGTCGAAAGACTTTTTACAATCCACGCTGGACGGACTGTTGGACCATATCGTGGTGCTTGATGATCAAGGTACCATCATTCTCACCAACAAGGCCTATCGAAATTTCGGGCAGCAGAACGGTTTGGCGTCGGACTATGTTTTCGAGGGGGGCAATTATCTCACAGTCTGTGATACTGCGATGGGCAGACATTCAAAGGAGGCCAAGCCCTTTGCCGAAGGTATCCGCGCGGTGCTTTCTGGCAAGGCTCAGTCTTTTGAGCTGGAGTATCCATGTCATGCACCGGATCGGGAATGGTGGTTCCACGGACGGGTTACTCCATTAGTTTGGGAAGGCTCCCGGCGGGTGATTGTCGCTCATGAGAACATCACCGAGCGCAAGCAGGTGGAGGAGGAGCTGCGCAAGAACGAAGAGATGATGCTAAACTCGCAATCACTGGCACATATATGTTCTTATTCAACAAACCTGAATGGAAATGAACTGGATAAGAGCGCATGGGTATGCTCGCCCGAACTCTATAAAATATTCGGGATAGACAAGTCCTATCCACATACTATTGAGGGGTGGGCTGGCTTTATCCATCCCGACCACCGCGAAGAACTGGTTGCCTACCATGAATACGTTGTAAAAAACAGAACTTCTTTCAGTCATGAATATAAGATAATCCGCATTAACGATGGTGCAGAACGATGGGTTCGAGGTACCGGGGAACTGGTGTACGATGAGCAGGGAAATCCCGTCCGAATGCACGGTGCCATTCAGGACATCACCGAGCACAAGCAGGCGGTAATGGCGTTGCAGCGGAGTGATGAATTGCAGCGCAAAATGATTTCCAACATTGGGGATGTGATTGTAATAATTGATGAAAACGGAATCAATCGCTATAAAAGCGATAATATTGAGCAGTTCTTTGGTTGGAAGTCAGAGAATGTTCTCGGCGAGAGTGCTCTCGCAAAAGTACATCCCGAAGATATGGACGCAGCTCAAGCGTTCATTACGGACATTCTGAAAACCCCAAACGCCACCAGAAATACGGAAGTCCGCTATCGCTGCAAAGACGGGCGCTATAAATGGATCAGCATCACCTGTTCCAATCTACTCCATGATCCTGATATTCACGGGATCCTCGGCAACTATCGCGACATCACCGAACACAAGCAGGTCGAACAGGCTCTGAAAGCGAGCGAAGAACGGTTCCGTATGCTTTTCAATCAGGCACCTTTGGGTTATCAGTCCTTGGATGCAGAGGGGCAATTCATCGAAGTGAATCCGGCCTGGCTTGAAACACTCGGTTACCAGCGTGAGCAAGTCATCGGCAGGTGGTTCGGTGATTTTCTTGCCCCGGAGTTTAAAGAAGCTTTCCGAGCGCGATTCCCCCTATTCAAGGCCAAAGGGGCAATTCACTCGGAATTCCAAATGCTCCACAAAAATGGTGAAAGACGCTTCATTGCATTTGAAGGACGCATCGGATACAAGCCGGATGGAACATTCAAGCAAACCCATTGCATCCTGACAGACATCACCGAGCGCAAGCAGGCCGAGGAACGAAACGCACTACTGAGTGCCATCCTAAAAACCAGCAAAGATTTCATCGGTGTTGCTTCTTCTGAAGGGATTCCCACCTTTGTGAATCCTGCGGGTATGGCCATGATCGGTCTCGATTCAGAGAGTGCATACCGGAAGACTTGCATCGACGACTATTTCTTCCCCGAAGACCTGCCATTTGTCCACGATGTTATCTTGCCGACGCTGCGCAAAGAAGGTCGATGGGCAGACGAATTCCGTTTTCGCCATTTCAAAACCGGCGAGCCGATCCAGATTTATTATGACCTTTTTCTCACGGAAAACCCGGCCACCGGAGAAGTGCAGAACATTTCCACCATATCGAGGGATATTTCCATCAATAAACAACTGGAAAGAGAACAGGCGCGAATCCTCAAAGAGCTGAAAGCTGAGAAGGAAGCCGCCGAAAGCGCCAATCGCGCCAAGGATGAGTTTCTGGCGGTGATGAGCCATGAAATGCGCACTCCTCTGAACCCCATCATCGGTTTTGCCTCCCTGCTTCTCGAAAAGTGCGAAACTGAAGAGACACGCCAGGCGCTGGAGTATATCATCAATGCTGGAGAACGGCAGCTCCAACTGATCGACGATATCCTCAGTTATGCCCGACTGGACAGGCGAAACCTTCGACCGGTCCTTTCACCGATCAGCTTGCTCAGCGCCTGTGAGTCTGCGCTGGAGGACAGAAGACCCAACTCTCACGGGCTCGAACTCGTCTTTATAAACGGCTTCCCCGGGTGGAAGTCGCTACCGATTGGAATGCAGGTGAAGACCGACCCATCCATGCTTGCGCAACTATTTGGGAATCTGCTGGGGAATTCCTGCAAATACACCAAACAAGGTCGGGTTACTCTGAAAGTCGGGATGGAGAATTCCACCGCATCCACGCGTCTATTTCACTTTGTCGTCGAGGACACCGGGATCGGCATTAGCAACGAAAATGCGGCCCGGTTGTTTACTCCCTTCTCTCAGGTGGACTCTTCCTACACGCGCAACTTTGAAGGGGCAGGACTGGGTCTCGCCATCTGCAAAAAGATGGTCGCACTGCTCGGGGGCGAAATCGGATTGGAAAGCGAACCTGGCAAGGGCTCTTCGTTCTGGTTCACACTCCCGCTGGAAACAATCGTTCCGCCCCCGCAAGTCGATTCCGAAAAGGTCACCGGTGCGGGATTCGTCCCGGCACCCATGAACCTGCGCCTTCTCGTGGTCGATGACCGCCCTGACAATGCCCTGATTGCAGTCGCCATGGCGGAGCGTATGGGCAACCATTGCGTCTCGTGCCAGAACGGGGTGGAAGCGGTGCGCCTCTGTTCGGAACAAACCTTCGACGCCATCCTTCTCGATCTGGCCATGCCCGGAATCAGCGGGTTCGAAACCCTCCGTCTGCTCCGGGCGACCCCGGGTCCCAACTCCAGCACTACCGTCGTCGCGATAACCGCGGATGCCACCGCTACCATCCAGGAAAAGTGCCGCGTTGCTGGCATGGCCGCATATATTGCCAAACCGATGCGCAAGGAAAGCCTCTATCAAGTCCTCAAGGCAATAGAAGGAAGCATACGAGGAAATACAGTTTAGCACCGGCTGACCTTCCGGCAAAACCGTGCCAGTTGCTCCACATCGTAGCTTTCGCTGAACAGGATTTCCGCTACATCAGGCTACGGGGTTCGTGTGCGACTTGCTCAGGCAGTGGGGGACTCTGTGGCTTGCACCTCCACGAAACACATAGCGTCCGGCCTTGTTATACCTGAGCGCATTGTGATTTAACATCACCCCATCTTAACCGATTTTTGTTCCCGATGTAAGGAGGTCAACTTTGTTGCGCTTACGTTAGATCTAATTGGCTATCGGTTGAGTCCCCTTTGTTTTTTCCACGACACTGGTTTGCGGGTTTGGGGTTGAGCCATCATCCATGATAATCTTTGTGAATAGGATTTTGACCGAGGTGCAGGGGCGAGACGTAAGACGTAGGCACAACCAGGGAAAAGTTCTCTGTTTTCCCTGATTCCAAAGCTGGGTGTCCGTCTTTCTTTCCACCAATGACCCATTCGGCCTTGTTTCCTACCACTTTGCCTTCTGCATCCATGGCGAAGACCCACACCCTTGCATCCGTGATAGATTTAGCAAAAGTATTCTTCGTTGATAGCGTAAATTGTATAGAAGGCATTTAAGCGTCTTTGAAATGGGATGCATTTAGGAACATAAAATGCCTTGAAACCCGACGAACAGCTAATAGCTAAAAGCTAGTTTAACCCGCTCCGCTCGATTTAACAGATATGCCATATGCCCTGCCATCCGGACGCTTAATCTGGAAGCGCCAAAGGTGTCTTAATGACAAGAAACCCGCCCAGTCTACTTTATTTAGTACGCCTGACCCCGTGTTCTGCCCGTGTTCTCCGCTGTGAATTATTTTGAAGAACTATTTGACGATATTTCATCTGCTATTGAAATAATCGGTGCTGTTGGTTTGCCCTGTGGATGAGATATTAAATTAAATGGAAAAGTACAGTAAAAGCAAAATAAAGCAACTGCAATATTTAGAAAAGACAAACTTATGTAAAATCTAAATACATCTGTTTTTCTAATCAGAGAATAAATATAAGATATTATAATTAACGCAAATATTAAGTATGCCATACACCTAGCATATATATAACCATTATTAACCAGTGCTCCAGAGGCAACGAATTGTTCTTTAAGTAAATGTATACAAACCAAAACAATAATATTACCTAGGAATGTAATGAAGAAAATCATAAAACTATTTTTTGAATTTGGAGCAGGTGATTTTCTCTACTTTCCCGCAATAATCTGTCTGTTGATACCAAGGCATTTTGCAAATAAAGCGAACTGTAATTTCTTTACAACAATTTTTTTCAGCAACACATAAACGATTAGCTTCTTTTAAAGCTCTACTCCAGAGATTTTCTAAATCGGCAGTCATATTTCCCTGTCTTTCACTTTTTGGATTTATTGCTCCAGGTATTTCATGCTGTACAGTAACAAAACGTCCTGAGTTACATCCAAATATTTCTGATGATGAACATGGCTGATTAATGACAGTTACAGGAACATCAGATGTTTCATCTTTCTGTTTAATAGTAAGTTTAGAAAAATCTACCTTCTCGCCTTCTGAATCATATGTAGCTATACCATGACCATAAAACACTACGACATTACAGCTAGCTATCTCAGTTATTATCTGGCCTGTCTGAGATTCATACTGCGAATATCCAGATTTTATAAAATCTTTTCCAATAGCACTGGTGTCACTAATTTTGCGAACAGATTCGCCTAAGTAATCATATTGGTGTATCGGAGCATTAAAGGTAAGGCAGTACTCATTCACCCCTCCCTTCTCCCCTATCGGGTCCCTATTCACCCACCGCCCCAGCACCGCACTGTAATACCTGTACCCATAATAATAGAGCCCCGTCTCAGCATCCAAATACTTCGTGCTGAAGCCGAACGGGCACACACCTAAAGCCGGACCCGTCGCGCGTATCATTTCACCGAAGGGAGCATACTCAAAATCGGCGGTTGTGGTGCCGGTGGTTGCATCCACAAGGTGGACGATGTTACCGTGGCCATCATAGGTGGGCAGATAGCTCTTGCCGGTGGTGTCATCTGCAATTGCCAGCAGGCCTTGTACGCCGCCGGCGCCTTGTAGCGAACGGCTTATATCCAGGCCCCAGACGAAGCGCTTTGCGCTCGATGTGTTCGGTGTTCCGTGTTCGGTTTTCAGTTCCTGAATGAGGTTCCAGCCATCGTATAGAAAGTAGGTAGTAGTTGTTGGTTGATAGTTACTGGTTGTTGTGTTCCAGAGTGAGACAGTTTTCGAAATGCGTCTGCCCTGGCTGTCGTAGGTAAAGTCGAGTCGTTGTTGGGGTGCGCCTGCGGCGGCTGCTGTCGTCCGCGTTTCCATTTGGGTCAGATGATTCAGGGCGTTCCAGGTATAGTCCCAGCGACCATCCTGGGTGAGATTCCCGTCGGCATCATAGCTAAACACTTCTGGGGTCTTGGCTATGAACTGATGCCCTGATTCGGTTTCCGTGGTTGTGGTACCACCAATCCCGGTCTGGGTCGCCTTTACTTCGAGTGTGGGGTATTGCGCTGCTGCACTGTTATCCACAGAGAGTTCTCCGTAGAAGCGTTCGTTCAGCCGGGTGGTTTCGACATCATTTACACTGACGGCAGCCGCAGCACCGGCCACCCCTAGCACGGTTGCGAACCCGGGGATGTCGCGCTCGGTGATTTCGTTGAGCGCATTCGAGGACCAGTTTGCAATGTGCTCAAGAGCGGTCGTCTGGGTGCGGTTGCCGATGGTATCAAAGGCGTAGTCGAACGCGCTCCTTAGGACTGGAGTGTCTGTAATGGGGTCCGGGGTCGTCCCCAATTTTTTGTAACGCTTTGCTGAGGCAACTTGTCCGAGGTTGTCATACTGATAATGCCAGTACTCCCCATTTTCCCGTAAGACAATCTCGCGGCGATCCAGTTGATTGGTTCTATAGGTGTAGCTGTGGTTGCCGCTGACATAGGTGCTGAGTCGTCCCCACTTGTCATGGGACTGGGTGGTATTCAGCACGCTGGAACCACTGCGCTTGGCATTAACACCTGCGCTTATCATGGATTGCGTCTCGTAGGATTGTACAAACTCCAGGCTGCCCTGAGTAACGGAAGTCAATCGGCCCGCATCCAGTGCTGTACCTGGCTTGAGGTAACTGTAAGCCACCGTCGGCAAAGCCGCGCTTCCCGTCTTTTGCAAGGTCAGCGAGGCCAGGCGACCATCGTCCCAAGTGCGCGTCAATCCCCAACCCGAGAGCGCTCCACTGGTATAGCTCTCGATTGAGGGGAACCCATTGGCGTAGGAATGTTGCCGCGTGCCTGATGCATCGGTAATAGTATCTATTCGTCCATCTCGCAAGTAGTTGTAGTCAATCTCGATTACCGTGTCATCGAGCATATCCACCGTGTCCAAGTCTCCCAATACGGTATAAGCATAGCGTATGATTTGACCACGTCCATTAGTCTTCGTCTTTAAACGAGAGTCTTTGCGCCAAGTGTACTCTATAGGAGATGCGGGTTGCCCGCTAACAGTTTCGTAGGTTTTGTTCTGCAACAATCCGCTTTTTGTATAATAGTTCCATACTGTTTCCGAAGCTCCTGTTGAGATTTCAGGGGAATCAAAATTATACCCTTTCCAAGTTGTTAGCGTCTTAACTCGACCTGCGTAGTCATAGGTATACGCTGATGGGTATCCTGCTTGAGTACTTACAGTTTTCTTGAGTAAACCTGTAGAATAGTAATCATAGGCTGTCCAACCAAGAGTAGAAGTTGAGTTCACATCTCTTATTTCTTCGCGTGTTTTCCATCCTCTTGCTGAATATTCATAATAGGTTTGTCGTTCGTCTGCAGAGCCGGAGCTGGATTCACTATATGTCAACGATTTAATAGATGTATCTGGATAGTAGTCATAGGTAATTATATTATTCCTGCCATCGGTAACACTTGCGAGTCGACCATAGTTGTCATATGAATATTCCTGTTTACTGATTATATCCCCTGCTTGACTTTTAATTTCTTCTTGTATAATATTATCGTAATGAAATATATATTTTGTCAGACTCTTGTCGGATCCTACTATATATTGTGTATGTGTCTTAGATTCTGAATCAGTTACATTAAATATATCTTGAGTTAATCCGTTCGACGCTGTACGAGCATAATGATTACCTATTGAATTCTCAGAAACTGACTCGGTATAGGTATCGGAACCATCAACTAAATAGTTCCGTATGGTTGATCTTAGGACTGTATAGGTTTTATTCCCTATCGCATCGGGGAGGGCAGCTGTTACAGAGGTGTATGCTTTAGCATATGTAACTTTACGGTCCTTTTTTAATGAATCTATCATATCTGTGTTGTTATAGCAAATGCGTGTTTCTTCTAATTCATTAACGTCATTGTAAAAATATAGCGTAACCTGGCCTAGTGGATCACTTATTTTACTTACCTTAGATGAGGTTCCATAATATTCATAAAGGATAACAGCGTCGGATTCCTCATTAGAGTGAATCTTTTTATATATTCTTCCTATTGGATCCATCCACGTTTCTACCCATTCTTGTGTCTCTTCAGTTTGATCTGTATTTAGCCAAGATTCTTTAGTCACTGTGTACGGAATTCCACTGACTGTTACCACGCTATAATTATATTTCTTACCAAGTGATGCGGTGCCTCCTACCTGTGCTATACTACCGTCACGATTATACATTATTTGACTAGCAGAATTATCAGGATATGTTGTCTGTTTTACCCAAAAATCGGATTCATACTCATTATAGTTTGTAGAGTTGTTGTTAGCATTAATTTCCGATTGTAATAGTCCAGCTGAATTATAGAGCCATTTTCCGACGGGGAGTTCATTCCCGGCAGAGTCAACAATAATCTGTTCAATGATATTATTCTGGGCATTGTAGTAACTTTTTGTTGTTATTTCCTGAATATTACCTGAGCCGTCGTCGAACATCCGTGTTTCAGTCTTATAATTTGTTAATATTCCATATCTAAATTCAGTACCTTTGCCATAATTAATTGTGTTATTTTGACTATTGATTGATTCTTTATCACAACAATTATAAGTAATATATTCACTGTATTCATCACCAGTTCCCATATTATAGGTAATGGTTTGTGGACGACTAAAAATATCATAGTCTGTATAATATATATCTTCTACTATATAATTTGAAGGCTTATCGTATTTCGTGTAACTTATTCTTTGTCCTGTGGAATTGATAGTTTCCAGTACTTCTGTTCCTTTTAGAAAAGTATCCCCATCCCACAATCCAGTCTTTGTTTTAATTTCCTGTGTATTATCAGAAAGCAGTGTGTAAGTGTATTTTGTTATTATACCATCAGAGTCCTTCTTGTATATTATTTTATTACCGATCACTGGGATGTTTTTCCATTTCTCTTCACTAATTCTATTTCCTATTCCAGTGTACGCAGTAGAATTTATAATATATTTGTCGTATTCGGTTGTGGAAAGCGGTGTGTATATAGTTTTTGTCTCTACTTTTGTTATATTACCAAGTGACTTGTATTCTTTAGTTGATGATATGTATTTATGTTCTATCTCATTTATAGTTTCAATATTTGTAACTGCTGTATTATAACTATAATTTGTAACATTGCACTCTAATTCAGAATGTCCATGAGGTGTATTAGCAAAGGGTGAAATATATTTTGACGGCATCAGAACTCCCGTACTTGGATCATAGTTATAGCTACTCTCATGCCAACTGAGATCTGAATATATTACACTGGATGGTCTTAAATCCGGCGTTCCGTATTGATTTAGTGTCTGGTATTCATAGTTTGCTTTTTTATTTGTTCCAAAACCAGTGCGTGTTGCAGTTAATTGATTTAACACATAATCTGTACCATAAACAATGGTGGCTGCTGTATTCTCAAGATATTTTGGAATGTATCGAAATATGGACTGTCTAGTGGTATCGTCTAGAGGTATATATTTCGCTTCACTAAAACTGATGGAACCATCAAGATTATATCTTTCCCGAAGTATGACTGCACCATCTTGATCATCATTCCATAAACTTCCATGTCCCCAAACCGTATCAGACGGAATATAATAGGCGAGTAAATCATGCTTGACGAAATCACCAATATTGAAGCTATTGTACTCTAATAACTCCCACGTATAACTATAGTATCCATATTCTCCATACAAATAATTTCGATAACCGAAATGTGATTTAAATTGATACATTTTTGATTTATACACCTGATCGTTATTATAGATAGATTCCTTAATTCTTGTATCAGTTGCCCAATACCAACTCCAACTGGGTCTGGTTTTATCAATTTCGGCATCAGCTGTACGCCAGTCTTCTAATTGAACTGTTATTATAGGATTACTGCCGTTAACAACACTATACAGCCCACTGTCATTAATAGGTCCTATGGAACTCATTGAATAAACATTGATACAAATATCAATAAGCAACGGATCATTGTTTCTGTTTACATAAAAATAACTTATATCTATAAAATTGTCATCAGTTATTATTTGTTTAATACCCTGATTCTCATCATTTATAGTACTACCGTATAATATTTGTGCATTGTCTGTTTTCGTATGCACATCTATATCATATTTATTCCACAATAAATTTATATCTGAGTTTTTTATATTTAGTGTGTCAACTGTTTGACCATAATCGTCATAGTGTATCGGAATAGAATAATTAAGGCTGTCTAAAGTTGCATCTGATCTAAAAGTACTGTCACAATCACCAGTGGAACAATTTTTACACTTAACGCAGTCTTCCACTAAATCTGGATCTTTTATTTCTAATTTAATAATAATACTTCCCATCAGAGTATTATTATCATAATATAAATTACAAGTAGCTAGATACACACCGGGTTCCATGTTTTCTTCATTAATAAAACTGTATTTTACCGTACCATTAGTCATAGTAATATTTAACCAGTTTTCTGTATTTCCATCAGCGTAGATAGTTTCAGCATGAATATCGTCAAATTGAACAAGGTCTGTGACGCACCCTATTTTTCTCAATTGCATGCTATCATTTTCAGCTTCTTCACCTTTGCATATACTAATATTAATATCTTCAGTAGTAAGATATTTATCCGGACGAGTACTTGTTAAATTTAGTTTAAAAGTGCGATAATTTGTTCTGTTGGTAACTTGACGTACATCATTTACGTATATTACTCGACTTGAATCTATCCTAATGTTAGCGTTGCTTAGTTTACTATATTGATTTCCAGCCAAATCAATAATAGTGGATTTTACCTTAACAACAACATCCCGCTCTTCACCAGGAGCTAAATCTATACTATTTAGATTGGGGCTTAAACCGTCATATCTAACTCCATCAATAATATGATCGCTATCACCATTAACAAGGAAGGCAACATTTTGTGTATAACAGTCTCTGTTTGTTATAGTAAACCTAGATTCTTTATAACATGAAGAACTATTATTTACAGTTAAAGAATCCTCATATTTACTAAGTGTAGTATTATTGTCGTTGGTATTATCATCATCATCAATTACGTGAAAAACAGGAAATTCACCCTTATAACTTAACACCGAAGGATTCGTACAATCCCCACCTACAGGGATTAAACATTCATAACGAAAAGAATGATCACCTACAGCCACATACGCATAGAATGTACCATCATACGGATTACCCGCCCCAACACCCAATAGATCTCGACTACATCTAGTATCTGAAGATCCACCAATTTCACCTATTATCTCTGTTGACGGGCAATCTAAGTATAATTCAATACTACCAGTATCAGCTAGATTATTGGTATTATTAATTATTGGCCCTTTTCTGGTTAATGTAATATTACCAGTAAATCTATATTTCTTTATCCCCCCTTCAGTATTTACATCACTACATTGCTTACTGAGCCGTATGTGGATTTCATACTCTCTCGGTTCAAGACAATTAGCAGTACAAGGACAATTGTCTGAATATGGTATAACCACTTTTTTATCATAAGTAACAGCAGTTGCTTGAGAATAGCCAGTTTTTGCGATCAACAATAATAGTAATATAAAATAAAATCTCATAAAGTTAATATGATGTTTCGAGTTTTAAAAACAAAGTTAATTTAGGAGACGTGGGATTAGAGCCAAAAGCATATTCGTCTCCATTCGATATATCATCTCCATCATAATCCGCTGATGGCATTATATCAGATATATTATCTATGGTAGCATTGGAATGATATAACGCGTGATATAGTATAACGCGTTCCCACCAATCGGGTAACCCATCAGAATCCAGATCAGTAGAATTAGGGGTAAAGTCAGTGAAATCAAAGCTAAAGACCCACTTCAATTGACCTATACTAACAGGGGCGTAATTACTCCCATCTAGTGGAGCGACAGTCGACCAAGGATAGTCGTTGTTCCATCCGATGGCACCGTGATTGATCAAGTTTTGCTTTGTGTTGTAGCCCATTGCCAAAAGCCAATCATAAAAGGGTTTAGCGACCGCCTTAAGCTGGCCAATATTAGCTGGAAGCTTGTTCGCGGGATTGAGATTAGGTGTATTCGCTGCAACAAATCCAGCAACCATTTCCTGTATCTGAAGGCTGCTACCAAACGGAAGTTTGGCATCCATCTCTTGCATGGCTGCTTTAGCCATTGCTTTAAGTTGGCCCTGATTAATGGGTCCCTTATTATTGACCTGACCACCACTTTTTACTCCACGCTGCGCCCACCAAGCGGGCTCGGTAGCAAAGGCAACAAATGGCACTATCAAAATGATTAGGTATAGACGTATACGCATAATGCAAGAATGTGGAATTTATCTATAAATGCATGTTCAACCTCTACTGAAACTCGCCCATGGAGATATCGCCCTGCGCTTTTGGGATGATCACGTCGCCATTGGCTAGCACTACAAATGCATTTTTCGGGTCACTTGTACCAGTGCCGTTTCCGATTACAAACAAAGGCCGATCTGCATGGGTCTTTACAGGGGTTCCCGCACTCGTGGGAAATGATGCATTCGAATTATACTGACCTATAACCAAGCTATTATCGTAGAGAGCAGTAACATAATTTCCCATGGCAAATGCAGTCTTAGCATCTGCGACAGCGTTGATTCCGAGAGCAGCAGAACCCCACCCCTTAGCCTGCGTATTTTCACCGAGTGATGTTGATGATTGCCCCGAGGCGGAAGCGGAACTTCCGCCAGAAAGACTATAATTTCCGGTAGTACTAGAAGATAGTCCAAATGCAAGAGAGTGAGTACCTAATGCATTTACGCCGCTGCCGAATGCTAATGAGTAGGAAGAATGCGCATAGGTGTTATTACCAAAGGCCAACGCATACAGACCCCATGCACGTGCAACAGATCCAAATGCAAAAGAATAGTCACCCGTTGCTTCAGTGGGTAGAAACGTGTAACTACTGGCATTTAAGGTACCTCGCCCAAACGCCATAGAGTGACGACCTAAAGCTGTGGTATAGTAACCAAAAGCCAAAGAATAGTCATTGCTTACGGAGGCAGCAGTACCAAATGCGAGCGAATTGATTGTTTGGTTTGATGAAGTCCCACTTATAGTTGTGGGAATTGTAAAAGTATAAGGTGAAGTCACTTCAATTGCATCACCAAATGCAAAGCTATAGGGCGAATTCGCGTCAACATTCACTTTAGTTCCAAAAGCAAATGAATAGGGTCCACTTGCATTCGATGAATTACCTGCTGCAAATGATGCTGTGCCGGCAGCCGTACTATTGGGGCTATCGCCGCTTACCCATACGGAGCCACCATAGGATAATTGTGAACCTAATAAAGTCACAAATAATAAACTAGATAATATTTTCATGGATGATGATATTAGGGATTTTCAGCGCTAATCAGGATGGCTCTCACCTGTGAATCAGTAATAGCCTTATTTACAGTTGCTTCAGCATCGGCATCCAACTCACTTTGTGTTTTTTCAGATACAACCTTACCCGGTTCCTTTAAGCCATTAAAAACAAGCAGCGACTCTTCAAGATTTCGGCGATTTTTTCCAATACTATTCAATAATTTGGCTAGTTTAGTGTAATCAGCAAAATGTGACTCCTTATACTTAGCTTGAGCATCTGCATAGGTTTCCGGTGTTTGCTCTGGAAGATTTGCTAATAGCTCACGTAAACCTGATTGAAGTTGGTCATCAAGCTGTTGATATGTCTTCATATCAGCGGTCAGTTTCGCCTTCAATTTTGTCCAATTTTTAGCATCCACACTCGCTGTAGCGAATTCTGCATTTGGCTCACTTTTCACTTTGGTAGCCTCGCCTTTACTAGGATCAGCGTTCAAGTGGTATGAGGTTAGAAAGAATGCGATAATTGTGCAAAGGAATGCACAGTTACGGACAACCTGTATGGGCTGTGATATAAGAGGCTTTGGATGATTCATGGCTATGTGCAGAGAGTGATTAACCGATGACATGAGCCACCGGGGATTTTGCCAAAACTACTATCGGCGTTAAGTGTTCGGCAACAAGACAGCTAGCAAAACGATATTCATCAAGAGAATATTTGCATGGTTCCATTCTATTAGTGTAACTAATCATAAAATACAGTTGCCTGAGGGGGAGATATGCTGTGTGGGTGTTTTTGGGGGAAGATGAGGAAGATAGAATAAATGTTACTGACCTTATTGACGGAGTTGACGGGTGTGATTGTGACAGTGGCGTGAGGAATGGGTGACATTTGGTGCGGGTTCGGTGGCAGGACGGGCAGGAGGTTCGCTTATCCATCCAGAGGAGCGGAGCGGGCAGGATGGACACGGTTTGGGTTGCGGTGCACGCTTCAGCTTGTTTGGGCGCGCGGTCGGCTCGTTCGCTGCATTGGCGACAATTTGGGAGTGTTAATTAAATAGTCGTGTATTGGGGGGCTAGAACCAGCTAAAGCAGGAACTCCAACGGATGGCCGCGTTCTCAGGTGATATCTCGGGGGGGGCGGGGAGCATCAAGTGGTCATGGTAAAGGATTGAACAAAAGGCGGGGAATGTCAAAAGGGCGTGGAATCGGTTCATGAACCAGCGGGGAGCATAAAACAACCAGCGGGGAGCATCAAACAACGAGCGGGGAGCACCAAAAGGGATCGGAATCGATTTTAAAACCAGAGGGGAGCATCAAACAACGAACGGGGAGCACCAAACAACCAGCGGGGAGCATCAAAGAACCTACGGGGAGCATCAAAAGGGAGCGGAATCGATTTAAAAACCAGCGGGGAGCATCAAACAACCTGCGGGGAGCAACAAACAACGAGCGGGGAGCATCAAACAACCAGCGGGGAGCATCAAACAACGAGCGGGGAGCACCAAAAGAGAGTGGAATCGGTTTAAAAACCTGTGGGTAAAACTGAGATGCGCCTCTGGCCATTGGGGCGCATCTCGAAGTTGATGTGCTTAGGAAGAAAAGCCGATTGCAGGGGGGGGCATGGGCGTCTCGCCCATGTTCGGGCTCTATGATGATCGCTGGAAGACACACGGGCAAGATGCCCGTGCGAGCGGGTTAGAAAACCCGCTCTCCGTTTGCTTCAAACACCCACCGGAGGGCGGACATTCTTGTCCGCTGTTATACCAACGGAGGGCGGACATTCTTGTCCGCTGTTATACCAACGGAGGGCGGACATTCTTGTCCGCCTATTTGCGATCAACGGTGTATTGATTTATCTAGTTAGAGCCAAACTTCAGACACACAGACAAGATGCCCGTGCCACTTCTTACAGCCCAACAACTTCTCTACATCACTGTAGTCATCGCACGATTTGAAACCATCCTCGACAGGATCGGCTAAAAGCGCTTAGCCTAGGTGTTGCGGTTCCCACCCGCCCCCCTCTGCATGAACGACGTTAATCCTAAAAACGGCGCCGGTGAATTATCGAATGGTGATGTAATCCGTCGCCTGCTCAAGCTTAGTTGGCAATTCAAGGGCCGCTGTATCCAGGTTTTTATCCTGCAATCCTGCGTGCTCTCGCTGGCGATTCTAAACCTGCGCTTTGTCGGGGATGGCATCGACTATTTGCGGCACGTGCTGCTGGGTTCGCGGGCTCCGACGTTCCCGCTTGGGCTGGAGCCAACTCCGGGCACAGAACCGGCGCGGGTGATCCTGACTATTGCTGGGGCTGTGGTTGTGGCGGCGGTGCTGCGCACCTTCATCCGGTACTACAACGACCTGAGTCTGGCGAAGCTTACCCAACTGGAGATCGTACCCGAGCTGAGGGCGCAGGTTTTTGCAAAGCTTCAGCGGCTGAGTTTCCGATTCTTCGACCAGAATGCCTCGGGCTCGATCATTAACCGGGTGACGGGTGATGTGCAGTCGGTGCGTTTATTCATCGATGGCGTGATCATTCAGTGCTTTCTGCTCGTGCTGACGCTGTCGGTGTACCTGGTGTACATGCTCAGCTCGCACGTGTGGCTGACGCTGGCATGTCTCTCCACCACGCCGCTGTTGGGCTATCTCTCCATCCGTTTCTCCAGGACGATGCGCCCGCAGTACAAGGAATCGAGGCGGTTGATGGACAAACTCATCCTGACTTTTTCAGAAAACATCCAGGGGATAGCGACGATTAAGGGGTTCAACCTTGAGAAGTTCTCGACGAAGCTCTTTGAGGCAGACACCGAGAAGGTGCGTACGCAACAGCAGGCGATATTCTGGAAGGCGAGCACCTTTGGTCCACTGATTGGGTTCGTATCGCAGATTAATCTTATAGTACTGCTCGGGTATGGTGGGTATCTCGCGATGCACGATGAGATCACTATTGGTGGGCTGGTCGTCTTTGCAGGATTACTCCAGCAGTTCTCCGGGCAGGTTTCGAATATCGCGGGGGTTGCGGACTCTATCCAGCAGAGCCTGACCGGGGCGCGCCGGGTGTTTGAGATTCTGGATTCGCCGATTGAGATACAGTCGAAGGCAAACGCCATCCACCTGCCGAAGGCGAAGGGGGAGATGGTGTTTGAGAATGTCTCCTTCCGCTTCACCGAGGCGAATACGGTGCTGCATGACATCTCCTTTGTGGCGCATCCAGGCGAAGTCATCGCCATCGCCGGGGCAACTGGTGCGGGAAAGAGCGCGCTGGTCTCCCTGATTCCCCGCTTCTACGACCCGCTCAGTGGGCGCATCCTTCTCGATGGTATTGACCTGCGAGACCTGGCCGTGGAGGACCTTCGCCGGAACATCGGGCTGGTCTTCCAGGAGAACTTTCTGTTCTCGAACACCATTGCCGCGAACATTGCCTTCGGGCACCCGAATGCCTCGCGGGCACAGATTGAGAAAGCGGCAAAGATCGCCTGCGCGCACAAGTTTATCATGGAGTCGCCCGAGGGGTATGACACCATTCTCTCCGAGAGTGGACAGAATCTCTCTGGGGGGCAGCGTCAACGGCTGGCCATAGCACGCGCCATTCTTCTCGAGCCCACCATTCTCCTGCTAGACGACCCGACAGCGGCAATCGACCCGGAGACGGAGCACGAGATAATGGAGGCGATTGAGCAGGCCATCTCCGGGCGCACCACGTTTATTGTTGCACACCGGTTGAGTACCCTGCGCCGGGCAAACCGTATCATAGTACTCGAAGAGGGCCGAATAATTCAGATGGGAACGCACGACGAGTTGATGGAGCAGGAAGGATTATACAAGGAAGCCGTGAGTATTCAGGCGGTGGACCCGGAGAGCATGCGGCTTCTGCGCCTGGGCGCATGGAACAAGAGGGCCAAATAATGAGTGACCCAATAAAAGCTACAACCCCTCCGAAGGGATCGAAGATTCGCCACGATCTATCGCTGGCACGCGTAGATAAGCGGTTGCGCGAGGAAGATGAGCCGCATCAACGGCCACTCGATCTGGGGATAATCAAGCGCTTGCTCACCTACATGCGCCCCTACGCCGGCAAGCGGAACTGGCTGATAGTCTGCACCATCGCACGCTCCATCCAGTTACCCCTGATTGCGTGGGCACTGGGCAGCGTCATCAAGGGGCCGATTGCGAGTGGGGATGGGCGCGGAATTGCGCTCGGTGCGATGGGGTTCGGTCTGCTCGTACTCATCACGCAAGTCACCATGCACTTCCGCCAACGCCTCGCGCTGGAGCTGGGGGAATCCATTGTGCGCGACATCCGCAACCAAATATATAATCACCTGATGCGGCATCAGATGAGCTACTTTAACCGCACGAAGCTCGGGCGCATCATCAGCCGCCTGACTAGCGATGTGGATGCCCTGCGCGGCGGTGTGCAGAACGTGCTCTTCGTCTGCATCGTACAAATCGGGCAGATGCTGGGGGCAGCGAGTCTAATGATCTACTATAACTGGCGGCTCTTCCTCGTCATACTGACGATGGCCCCGACCATCTACTTCATCAACCGCCACTTCCGCAAGCGGCTCAGCGCTGCATCCCGCGAAGTGCAGGAAAGCTTCTCGCGGGTGACGGCATCCATAGTTGAAACCGTGAAGGGTATCCGCGTAACCCAGGGCTATGTGCGCGAGGAAGTGAATGCCGGGCTCTTTCGCCGGCTGATAGCCGACCACGCGGGTTACAACATGGGGCTCTCCCGGCAGCAGGCACTCTACATCCCGCTACTTGACCTGAACTCCCAGTTCTTCCTGGCGAGTATTCTCTTCATCGGGGGCTATGGCGCGCTACACCCAGAGTGGCGCATGCCGGTGGGTGACTTGATAACATTCTTCTTCCTTTCGGACCTCTTTTTCAGCCCCATCTCCAGCCTGGGGCATCAGTTCTCCCAGGCACTTACAGCAATGGCCGGTGCGGAACGAGTATTTAAGGTACTCGACACCCCACCCGACTGGACCGACTCTGCTGAAGCAAAGGAGATGCCTCAAATCATGGGGCAGGTGGACTTTAGCGATGTGTACTTCCACTACCTGCCGGATAAACCAGTCCTGCAGGCGATAAACTTCTCGGCAAAGCCAGGGCAGTCCATCGCCTTTGTCGGCCACACCGGTAGCGGGAAGACGACTATTATCAACTTGTTAAGCAAGTTCTACATTCCGCAGAAGGGCACCATCCGAATCGATGGTCAGGACATAGCGAACGTCACCAGCGACTCGCTCCACAGGCAGATGGGCATAGTGCTCCAGCAGAATTTCCTCTTCGCCGGGACGGTACTGGAGAACATCCGCCTCGGTCGCCTTAATGCAACGGATGAAGAAGTCATCGACGCCGTGCGCAAACTCGACTGCCTCGATGTCTTCGACAACATGAGCAAGGGCATCATGACTGAAGTAGGTGAGCGCGGTACGGGGCTCTCCGTAGGCCAGCAGCAACTTGTCTGCTTTGCCCGCGCCATGCTCGCAAATCCCCGCATCCTCATCCTCGACGAAGCCACGAGTGCCATCGATACGGTGACGGAAGCCCGGCTCCAGAAGGCACTCGCAATCCTACTCAAAGGTCGCACGAGCTTCATCGTTGCCCACCGACTCTCCACGATTCGCAACGCCGATACCGTACTCGTCCTCGACCACGGAATAATCGTGGAGCGCGGCAACCATGCGGAACTGCTTATCCTCGACGGCACCTACGCCCGCCTCTACCGCCAGTTCGCAGCAGCCGTGACGGATGAGGGCGTGGCTTGACGGGAGAGGAAGATTCAGGTCAAAGTAAGTCTGTTCTGACTAAACAGTAGAACCTGTAAATTCATCCATGGCATCCAACGTCACCCAACCACAAGACCTCGCAAGCCTCTCCTCGCTCGGCAAAGAGAAGGCCACTCCCGCCCGCAAACTCGAGGCGTTTCCCAATCACAATCCGGAGCGGAACTATCTGGTGACTTTGTCCACGGATGAGTTCACCTGCGTCTGCCCCGCTACCGGGCAACCGGATTTCGCAAAGATTCGGATTAGCTACATCCCCGACCAGAAGATAGTCGAGAGCAAGTCCCTGAAGCTCTACTTCTGGAGCTTTCGCGACCAGGGCACCTTCCACGAACACGTGGCGAATGTGATCCTCGACGACCTTGTTGCCCTACTGCAACCGCGCTGGTGTGAGGTCGTGGCAGACTTCGCCGTGCGAGGTGGCATTGGCATAGTCATTCGCGCGAGGCATGGCATTAAACCTGGGGATTGTGAGTAGAGTCGTGGTAGCTGGGAGCCTTTAGTGGTCTGGGTATGGACTGAATGGACAGACAACGCTTCTCCTTCTGGCTTCTGTCTTCTTCCTTTCTTCGCCTACTGCCTTCGATCATCTATTGGGCCGACTTCGGGTGGGCGCAGGGTCTCTTGGCTGATGATTCCGAGCTTCGAGAAATAGGTACGGAAGACGTCGCGGGCAATGGGTGCTGCGGCAGTACCGCCATGGTAGTTATCGTCCGGGTCGGTGCCCTCTATCATCACTACTATGGCAATTCTGGGAGCCTCTATCGGGGCGAAGGCTATTGTCCATGCGATGGTCATCTCCGCGCCTTTTACCCAGACTTGTGCCGTGCCGGTCTTTGCTGCTGTACGCAGCCCGGGGATGGCAACGAACTTGCCAGTACCGCTATTTGCAGAGAGTTCCATACCGTCGAGGATTCGCTGGTACTGGGCGGGAGTGAGGTCCAGCGGTGAGCGACTGGCGGGACGACTGCCTTGCGGTTGGCGGACTAGGGTGGGCTTTGTAATGTACTCCTTGCGCGCGAGTGATGCGGTAAAACAGGCCATTTGCAGAGGCGTTTGCAGCAGGAACCCCTGCCCTATCGCGTAGTTGGCGGTGTCGCCCACATACCACGGTTCGTTATAGCGGCGCTGTTTCCATGAAGTATCTGGTACTATCATGCGGGTGGCTTCACTCGGCAGATCAATACCGGTCGGCTTATCCAAACCGAATCGCCTGGCCACAGCGGCAATCGGTTCCGGACCCATGGCAACGCCCGATTGGTAGAAAAACACGTTGCAGCTATCGCGCAGCGCCCACTCCAGTGGCTCCTCCCCGTGGCCGGACTTCTTATGGCACCAAAACCGCCGCGCTCCTACCACGGTATAGCCCGGGCAAAGGATGGACTCATCGCTGAGAACACCTGACTGGAGCCCGGCGATAGCACTCACTACTTTAAAGGTGGAGCCTGGTGGATAGAGCCCCTGGGTTGCGCGGTTCAGCCACGCGCCACGGGTGCGTATGTCATCATCCACTTTGAATGGAATAAACGGAGTTAGATCATTCAGATCGTAATCAGGCTTGCTGACGAGGGCCAGCACCTCCCCGCTTTGTACATCTAAAGCAACAACAGCTCCCACGTGGCGCCCCAAGGACTTCTCCGCGATTTGTTGCACATCAATGTCCAGACTGCTGTATAAATCCTGCCCTTTGACGGGGGACTGGAAATCGGTGCGTTTGTACTGGAACCCACTTGGGTCTACGACCCATATTTCCCCGCCCGTCACGCCCTGCAATGTGGCATCAAAGCCCTTCTCCAGACCACTGCGGCCCAGCCGGCCCTTGAAACGGAACGTCATCAAGTCCTCGCCGGGTAGCCCGTCATCGGGCACTTCCTCGCTCGCCACAACGTAACCGAGAGTATGCGAAGCTAGACTGCCATACGGGTAATAGCGGGTGGAGTCGGTGATAATCTGCACGGGAGAATCCACCGGAAGTTGCTCGATAAGCAGTGCGAATTCCTCCTCCTTCAGATCGGTAAGCAGTGGGAGCGGAAGGAGCAGGTTTTGGGTGAAATGGCGCTCGAGTGCCTTGGCTTTCACAGTCTCCTTGCGCCCCAAGATACGGCTTAACTCGTCCAGGTAACGCTGCACTACACGCTGGCGGGCAATGGATTGTAGATTCGCACTCGTTGGCTTTGCCTTCAGCGGCGCGCCCTGGGTTTGGCTAAGACGGTAGGCAGCCGATTCCCGTGCCTCCCGAACTACCTTGATGTATTCCTTGCGAAACTCCGGTCGCAGTTCGTTCAGATAGACCACAGCACTGAAGAGCGCTCGGTTCCCCACCAGCAGTCGGCCCTCCCGGTCGTAGATATTACCTCTTGGGCCTGGCATCAGTATGCGGCGGAAGTTCTGCCGCTTTTCCTGCTCCATGAATGCTTCCGCCTGGATAATTTGACGGTAGAATAGACCGCTTAGTAGTATCACCAAGAGTATCGCAAACACCCCGTAGAAGAGGAGCAATCGCTCGCTTTGTCGTTTGTAGGTGAACAGTTCCATTCCAGATTTCCAGATACACGCTATCAGCGTGAAAGCGGATCGTTCGACACATCCTCCCCTAGATAATAGTGCAACAGATACTGCCACTCGACCAGCCGCGAGGTCACACAATAGATCACCAGTGTTGAGAGCAGCAAGTCCACCAGCATGCGCATAAAGTAGGTGTGGAATGCGATTGCCGCAGGGTATCTACTGAAGGCTAGGACAACGAAAAGGATGAGGTTGGCCAGCATCGCAACTCCGGTAATGTGTGCTGAGTTCTCACGACGAAGGCGCACGCGCCACAGTACGATGCCCAGGGAGAGTAGCATCAGCCATGCAGCGGTGGAACCGAAGTTCACAGGGCGGGTGGCATCCAGGAAAAGCCCCGTAATCAGCGCGATAATCACCACATGCCCGGCGCGCAAGTAGAAGGCACCGAAGATTAGCAATAGCGCGTCGGTGAATAAATAGAGCGAGTGTGCGCATAGTAGCTGATTCACCTGTCGGAAGCCTATTACCAGGACGGCATTAACCATCAGCACCAAGAGTATCCGTGAGTGATATTTCATGGGGCATTGCCTTCCAGCGGGATAAGCACGGAAACCTCTTGAAGGGAGAGCAACCGCTCGTCCAGCCTCACATCGCCTGCTTGGAATAGCCCGTCTGGCCCCGTCTCCAGTGTTGAAACGTAGCCAATCGTCAACCCGTCGGGAAATACGCCTCCCAGTCTGGATGACACCACGCGCAGAGGCTTATCTGCAGACGCCTTGATATCCAGTGGCACATTACTCACACGCCCATAGGGGCTGGTCAACGCTGTGGAATATCCGCCCTGGAAAATTACCGGGCGCAAGTCGCCCTCCAGATGCGCCGCCATACGGTAAGCTGGACTCGTCACCAGCTCAACCACGGCGGTGTAGGTGTGTACTTCTGTAACACGCCCTGCCACACCACCGGCAAATATCACTGCCTGCCCTGGCTTTAGCCCATGACGTCCTCCCTGGCGAATCATGGCCTGCTGCCACCAAGCATTGTAGTCCCTGTCCATCACACGAGCCACAGAGTAGTCAAAACCAGGCTCTCTGGGCAGACCAAGAAGCTGCTCAAGCCGGGTGAGTTCCGCTCTGAGCGTGGCGTTTTCCTGCACGCTGATAATATACGCGCTATTCTGCCGGGCCAGATCCCTGCCGGCCTGGATCAGTTCATTTTTGGAGCGCGAACGCAGGCTCCAGTACTCTTGAAGATCGGATAAGTAAGAAAGTGCCGTCCATGAGGGGGCTTGAAATTCATAAAAACCGTCACGCATGAAGCGCCTGGCCACCAATGGCAATAGCAGGTAAACAGCCACGGCAATCATGCCATAGACAACTAGTCTGGAACTTTGGAAACGTCGATTAGCCACGCAAAAATTATCCTCTGGTAGCCAACTCACTCCGGTCTGTTTCGACAATGCTATTATGCAACGAGAAGCGGGAAAGTTGTAATAGATGCTTGGTACGTGGCAAAGGGTAATGCAACCCACGAGAAGCCGACAGCTGGCAGCAACTGGGGCAGTCCTACGCTTTGTAAGGGTAGTACTACCTTTCGCAATGGTGCTCCTACTTTTCGCAATGGTGCTCCTACCTTTCGCAATGACGGAGCTACTCTACGTCATCCTAAGGCTAAGTTTAAGTGGCTAACAGCCAAAACTAGCAGCTAAATCACAACAAACTCGAAATGCACCGCAATGATTCCATTTTCGGGTTTACTTCCGTGTGCACTGGCTATAAAGCGGTCTTATGGCAGGCTAGTAACGCAGCCACAACAACAACCTGATTTAACTATGGAAGACCTTGAAACACGTTCCGAAGACTCGGCAACAAATGAAAGCGGCTCAGGCTCAAAGTTGGGCATGGCCTTGGGTTTGGTGGGTGTAGTTGGTATCTTGCTCGGTGCGGTAGGCATCGTGATGGCCAATAACAGCCGCAAAGAGATCGAAAGCCTGAAGGCGGAGATCGCTGCTCAGCCTGACAAAACGGCGGAACTCGAAGCGAAATTCACCGAGTTCAACGAGCGCCTTAACAGCGTCGGTGAACGCACGGTTCAACTCGACAAGAAGTTCACCGATCAGTTCAACAATCTCGTTGCTGGAGTGGGCAAAGAAATTCGCACAAACCGGGAGCTAATCAGTCAGCTTTCCGATAAGATGGCCTCGGCACCAGCACCGAAAGCCGCTGCGGCCAAGGCTGCAGCCGCAAAGGATGACGGTGGTTCCGGTGGTCCTACTGCTGACAAGCCTGCTGGTGGTATCCACAAAATTGCTGCGGGGGATAACTTCGGCAAACTGGCGGCCAAGTACGGAGTCACCGTTGATGCCATCCGCTCTGCCAATCCTGGTGTGGAACCGACCAAGCTACAGATTGGACAGGAAATCAAGATTCCCTAAATGACGATTGTCTCCGGGGACTCTGGTCCAACCCCACCTCCCTGGGAATCCGTCGGCGAGCTACAAGTTGTAGCCGACTGTAGAGTCTTTAACATCATCAAACAACGCTGGCGCCATCCGCTACAGCGTGTTGAAGATGATTTTTATCTCATTCGCTGCCGCAACTGGGTAGTGGCAATCGCGTTGACTGCGGACAACCAGCTCCTACTTGTCCAGCAGTTCCGCTTCGGTGCTGGCATGCTGGTATGGGAGTTTCCGGCAGGATGCATTGATGCAGGCGAGGACCCTATTCATGCAGCCACTCGCGAACTAGCTGAGGAGACTGGGTTTGCAGGTGAGAATCCGCGAATACTCGGCGTCTCCAGACCGAACCCTGCACTCCAGGATAACTGGTGCTACTTCGTACTCTTCCAGAATGCAGTGCAAAAAAAAGCTCCAACCTGGCAGGACCATGAAGAAATGGTCTTGAGGTTGGAGCCGGTTGAGAAACTTATAAACGAAGTCCGTAACGGACAACTTAATCACGCCTTGGTAGCCAACGCGCTACTACTTGTGCAGCCCTTGGTTACCCCTAGCCTGAGTAAAGTTATTTCTTCAGCTTCTTAGGCAGCTTGCGGCCTACTACTTCTCCGTAACAGATGAGCTGGAAGCGGTGTAGACGATATTCCTCCGGCAACTGGGGCTTGAAATCGCCCAAGTCAGGCTGAATCGTAAACACGGCATCAGTCTTGGTATCCATGAACAGGTGCTTGTCACCGCTCATGGGGAGCTGGTAACGGGGAGCCTGACCGGGTAGATCAACGACTTCCAATTCCTTCTTGTCGACCATGCTCTTAATATTACGGTACACCGTAGCAATACCCAGGTTGGGCACTTCGGTGGTCGCTAGAGCGAGGACTTCCTTGGGACCAAGAGGCCTGGCGGCTGTCTCGAATGAACGTTTGATAGCGTTGCGTTGACGTGTATCGCGGAACTGTTTTTTAGTCATGGTTGATTTGTGATTAAGAGTTGGCAGATAAGATGGGTACCAACCCTACATTGGACTTAGATTTTGATTTTCATGTTGTCAACGATTGCCAGTGCGGAATTAACAATAATGTGACGTTTTAATGAATATTTTACAAATCAACTAGCCTGCTAATGAAAATTCCAATCACACACGCGGTTAATCGTGCAGGATTGGAATGATTCACTAGGAGCAGTTCAATAATACCTGCCCTGTGCGATAACGAAAACCAGTAGTTCTATGCGACCGGTGGTGTTGTGGGCTGTTCCGCGACATCAACAACGGTTATATGGGCATCACGAAGTTGCTTTGCTGTCACGCTACTTGGGCTACCTGCCATGAGATCCTGCCCTTTCTGATTTTTCGGGAATGCGATGACATCGCGAATGCTTGTGCGACCCGTAAGCAGGCAGATGAGGCGCTCGACGCCGAAGGCAATACCGCCGTGTGGTGGTGCCCCGTACGTGAAGGCCTTGAGCATGTAGCCGAAGCGGCTTTCCACGACATCTTGGGGTATCTTCAGAACATCCTCGAAGATTTTCTTCTGTAACTCTGGCTGATGGATACGAATGGAACCGCCCGCAATTTCCCAACCGTTCAAGACGCAGTCATAATGCTGTCCGCGCACTGCTGTAGGGTTGCTATCGAGTAGATGACTGTCGCTCTCGACAGGCGCCGTGAAGGGGTGATGTGCTGCAACATAACGGCCCTCGTCGGCATCAAACAGCATGAGCGGAAACTCTATAACCCATAGGAAATTAAACTGATCCTTATTGAGTGTCATGCGACCGCGCTTCACCAGTAGTTGGGCACAATCAATACGGATGCGCCCCAGAATATTGCACGCTTTCTCCCAATCCGTTGCTGCAAAGAAGATAATATCCCCTTCCTCTATATTAAGGAGTTGGATAAGTGCCGACTTTTCCTCTTCGGTGAAGAATTTCGTAATCGGGCTTTTCCACTCGCCATTTTGCACACGAATATACGCTAGACCCTTGGCGCCCATGGCCTTTGCGGAATCCTCCAGGTTCTTCATCTCGCCCTGCGTTACATCGGCGAGACCTTTGGCGTTGATGGCCTTGATAACACCGCCATTGGCAATGGTTTCTCTGAAGAGCTTGAACCCGGAGTTCTTAAATAAATCGCTGAGTTCGACGAGTTCCAAGCCATAGCGCGTATCGGGCTTGTCCACGCCGTAGCGGTTCATAGCCTCATGATACGCCATGCGGGGGAAAGGCAGAGGGATATCAACACCCTTGGCCACCTTCCAGATGCGGGCAAGCATACCCTCCAGAAGATTGTACATGTCCTCACGCTCCACAAAGGAGACCTCAATGTCGATCTGTGTGAACTCCGGCTGGCGGTCCGCACGCAAATCTTCATCGCGGAAACAGCGCGCGATCTGGTAATAGCGCTCCATGCCAGCAACCATGAGCATCTGCTTCAACTGCTGGGGTGACTGTGAGAGGGCATAGAACTGCCCGGGATTCACCCGGCTGGGTACGAGAAACTCGCGGGCGCCTTCCGGTGTACTCTTAAAGAGGTAAGGGGTCTCGATTTCAGTAAAGCCATTGTCATCGAGATACTCACGCGTGGCCTTTAATGCCAGGTGGCGGGTACGCAGTGCCTGCTGCATAGCCGGTCGCCGCAGATCCAAGTAGCGGTAGGCCAGCCTCATATCTTCGTTCACTCGCTCGGCACGCTCATCATCCAGCGGGAACGGCGGAGTCTGGGCAATATTATGAATCACCAGACTCGTTGCCTCGATCTCGATGGTACCAGTGAGCATCGTCGTGTTGATCGTCTCCGGTGAGCGTGGCTTTACCACACCAGTAATCTGGAGAACTGACTCCGGCTTGATGCGGGAGAGTTGCGAATTGTACTCGCTGTTGGAAGGATCGAAAACAAATTGAGTCCGCCCCTCGCGGTCACGTAAATCGATAAAGCAGATGCCTCCGTGATCACGGACAGTATCCACCCACCCAATGAGAGTGGCAGTCGTCCCAACATGGGAGGCATTGAGTTCGCCACAAGTATGCGTTCGCTTCATGTTCGTATTTGGTAAAACGTCCCAATGTGGAGAAGATCGTCTTGAGGGCAAGAGTTTAATAAATGCAAGCTCCTAGTAGGGCGCATCTCGATGTTGTTTATATATACCGGACAGTACCAGGCTGTCGGGTATTAACCAGTGTGCAACCCACCGGTTACATCTAACACAATGAATTGCGTCCCGTCAGGGCCCGTCAGGGGCGCCGTCCCCATGGGACTGCATTCTTTTCATGCCTGCGATGAGATGGATTATGAATGTGTATGGGTATGGAGACAACTTTTGCGGGACGCGAAATGACGTACACTGAAGACGAATAGCAGGAAGCCTGTTGGTTGATTTTACTATCCGATCACACCAATCGTTCCAGCAGTGGGTTGATCACTGAGTGGCGATTGGGAAGGGCGGATACGAGCCAGCGAAAGCGCAGTTCAGCGCTCTCGGTTTCGGTGATTCTCCAGTTTATCGGCATCCTACGCAGGCGGGTGGTCATCTCATATAAACACAGTGCCACACTTACCGATACATTGAAGCTCTGGGTAAACCCATGCATCGGAATACGCACGAGGCCATCCGCCGCAGCCATTAACTCTTTGCTCAAACCAGTTTGTTCCGTACCGAATGCAATCGCCAGCGGTTGATCCAGCGATAACTCATCGAGCGAGGGAGCGTCGGACGAGGGTGATGTGGCAACGAGACGGTAGCCGCGCTCCTTCAATGTGGCTAACATACGCGATTGTGCCTCAGGTTCGTGGCGGAAGTATTTATGTAGCGTTAACCACTGGGCAGCACCGACGGCGATATCTTCGTTGGGACGGAACTTGGCCAGGCTTTCCAGAATATGAACATCCTGTACCCCAAAACATTCACAGGACCGCAGACAAGCACTGGCATTGTGGGGCTGAAAGATGTCCTCTAATACGACCGTGATGTGCCGTGTGCGCTGGGTCAGCACAGTATCAATGCGCTCCACCCGCTCGGGAGATAGCATACCTTCTATCTTCTTTGCCAGAGCAGTGCGTAACTCTGGTGAGAGCTGCTCGAGTGCTTTCATTAATTGGGCTGAGTGCTGCGCGCGGAAGCCTTCGATGATGAGACGGTGCGTTGCTTAGCCCGCAACTCAACAATCTCAGTGAGGGGCAAAGGAGATATGGTTGCCGGGTCAAACTCTGCTACGTCTGGGCGGGCAGCATTTGCGGAGGCCAGAGGAAGCGCGAGCGCGATGCTTTCCCGCAGACTACTACCGCGACTCAGGCCCGCTACGACTCCAGCCAAAACAATGTCCCCGCAACCCACTGGAGATACTTCTTTAACAATGGGAGGATTTGCTTTCAGGATAGTAACTTCAGGATCGACGGCATAGAGTGTATTTGGGCCGTCGGAAATAATCCATGAGTGCGGCAATGCCGTGGTTCTCAGCTCCCTCAATATGCCGGGGAGCTGGCTGGCGGTAAACTCACCCACCAGTGTACGCAGTTCCTTTCGGTTAATTTTCACTAAATCCACGGGTTGCCGTTTAAACCATTCGAGCGGAGGCCCATAGCTATCCACAGCGACATGAATGGTATCCGCCTTCCCTCGCATAAATGCGTCAACCACATCGGCGAGTGCTGCATTCCACCCAGGAATGCTTCCAGAGAAGGTCAACCAATCTCCCTGTTTCATTACTGAAGCCAGATACACAAAGGCCTGTTGCCATGCCTCCAGTTGCATAGGCTGGTCCTTGCCCAGAAATGTTGTTTCCGGTTTACCCTCACGACGAACTACAAAGCCCGCGCGTGTCTCCCCTGATTGAGGAAACGGCTTCGTAGTAAAAGCCTGCTTGGATAACCAATCAAGACACCGTTGTCCATTGTTGCCCGCAGGAAAGCAAAGGGCCTCGGCTTGAAGTCCAAGCTTGGTCCCCATTTTGGCTACATTAATACCCTTCCCCCCGACTTGAAACGACTCGCTTTGTGCGCGATGGGTGTGGCCCCGGGTATCCTCCTTGTAGTAGGCTGTGGTCTCGGCCAGCAAGTTGGCAGTAATAGTGTAAATCATAGTTGTTGAGGATGCATCACAAGCAACCTGTGACCAATAATCAAGGTTTTGTGTAGGAAAGGCCGTTGCTCGAATTCGTTTGTGGGGTAATACTCAGCGCGACCATGGAAATCGTACTTATCGCTGTTCAGTCAATTGACGGATTCATCACACGCCACGATGAGGCTGGTGCGGGCTTCGCTTCACCTGCCGATCAAGCGTGGTTTCGCACAGCACTTGACCATTGTGACGCCGTGGTCATGGGGAGCCGGACCTATGCACACGCAAGAACCACTATTCGCGAGTCCTTGCGTCACAACGTCAACCGCTATGTATTGACACGTGAACCTACAAAGTGGGCCGCTGATGTAGTACCGGGTAAACTCGAGTTCACCAGCGAGGAACCCTCGCTCTTTGCTACCCGCATGCGACATGCTGGGTGCAAGCGTCTCGGTGTGCTTGGTGGCGGACAGGTCAACGCTGCATTTCTCCGAGCCAACCTGGTCGATGCCCTATGGCTTACAATAGAACCCCGCCTGTTCGGCCATGGTGTCGCACTATGCCCCATACGCCTTGATCTGGAATGGGAACTACTAGAGCAACGGCTACTATCGCCATCGGTTATATTGTTAACCTATCGCCGCGCATCGGGCGGGACCAGACCCAACCTCATGTCTACCTCTCGATGAGTTCGAGCATATTCTGGAAATAGACAATGCGCTCATCCAAGCTCATCTTGCTTGGGTGTACATAGTCCCAGTACCGAATTCTAAAGGGTACGGATGTCTTTACCTGGGATAGATCTACGTCTTGTCCTTGCATTGCAGCAGTTGCTGGTTGCTGGAGGAAGACTTCTATCGGACGCTTCGTGTTGTATGTAAGTGCTACAGGCGAAAGGGCAGCATAGCGGCCTTCGTTTCCATCAAAATCATTAAACAGATCTTCAATCCATGGCTCATCGGCCTTTGTCGCTGCCTTGAAAAGGTGGTTAAAGTCATAGAAACCGTGCTGGCCTACAACTGTAGTGAATAAATCTGGTCTCTGGCTTACCGCACGAAAAGCAACACTGGCGGAGAGCCTGCGACCCGACAGGGTAACTTGGGCTTTATTCACGGGGTAGTTTTTAATTACATCGGCAGTCACATCTATGATATCTGTTGTCGCGATTTCGACCGTACCAATGAAGTTTTTCACTTCATAATTGCTACCAAATCCAATACTGCCACGGAAGTTGATCTGAAGAACAGCTATCCCGCGTTTGGCATAGAGCTGCACCTCTGGATTATAGACAAAATAATCCCTTGAACCCAAGTCGTCCTTAAGCAGGATATGCAGCGGGTAACCTCCTGCTGGTTTTGGCGAGGACGGAATGGTCAAGTAGCTATAAACGGTCTGTCCATCTCTGGCGGTTGAGCGAATCGGCTTAACCGGCGAGAGGTCTTCAGAAGGCACGGCGTAGCTCGGCTTAATCCATGGGCTGGTTGCTTTTTTAACCGTGTCATAGAAGTGGTAGCTGCCTTGATCTACTTCGCTTGTGAAGCTGACGATGGCTGTACGGTCATCGGACAGAAAACCAAGTACGCGAATGATTGTACCCGGATGGCTAATGCTCAACTCTTCGTAGGTTTGGCGGTAGCGATTATCCACATAGTAGGTCTTCGGAATTTCGGCGGGGTATGTATAACCGATAACAGCACCGGTGCGCGGGTCAGACTCCACAGTACCACCGTAACCGATATCCACAGGAACATCGCGCATGATGGTGCCAAGGGTTTTCGTTTTCAGGTTGAACGTAGCAAAACCGAAATTATCCTGGTCTGTACCACTGGCATAATAGAGTGTCTCCCCCGAGGCATCGAACCCGATCATTCTATTGCCATTGAGTCCCTTCAGTGACCCCCAACTGCGACCTGCGCCGGTGCGGTAGATATAGATGGTCTTTCCCTTTTTAGTAGTCTCGCCCAGTCGGCATATACCACTGGCATCAATCCCCCAATTAATGACTTTCTTTGTGTTTTTGACACGGTCCAGAGTTGCTCCGGTTCTCCAGTCAAAAGTGAATATCTCTGGATACTGGTTGAAACGATGCTTTCCGGTTAACTGCCCAGGAATCGAGGGAGAGTTATAAACTATTTCGATTCGTGTCGTCTTCGGCATCAGCACTGGCTTCAGTTGACCTGTGGAGATTTGGTAGATTACCAGTCTATTCTTCGCCAGCATGGTCTCTTCTGCGGTAAGTTCCCGCGCCTTCATACGAAATATCTGATCAATTAGTATGAAATCGGGACCATCCCATGCGATGCTTTCGATGCGGCTGGCTTTCTTACCAATCGGCAGCGTGCTGGTGGTATTGGTCTTCGCATGGTAGAGCTTAATCTCCCATAGCCCCTCATCTGCCTCCATGTAGGCAACATAATCTCCCGTAGGAGAAACCGTGACATTCTTGACCGGTTGATAAGTGTATAACTTCTGAACCCATTTTTGCAGAAACTCTGCACCGGTTTCTGCTTGAGAAAACGCGGGGGTGATAAGAAGTAGTAGAGGTAGATACCATCGTCCCATTTGACGATGATGTGGAGTAACACGATTTATATGGCAAGCATCAAAATAGTGTCTCTTAGGTTACGTTTGTCCGTCGGATTCCCTATAGTTCCCGAGAAATCCAGTAATAATCAGCCAAAGCTAGTGGCCTAGTACTTACCTGTGTGTCGGACTCTGATAAAAGTTTACACAGTTTTAGCGATTTATCAGCCCCTAGTTATCATCGTGCGCCATCCTTGTGTCCTGATGCTATTAATAGGAGCCTGTATCGCAGACTATTCCTCGAAATAGAGGGACTGATAGGGCCGTATATCCTGTAGTTTCGGGTTCCAGTTCTTTACGGATGGATGCAAAAGGTACAAGCGATTAGCCCAGGCGATTGGAGCTATTGGCGCTTCCTCTAGGAGAATGGCTTCTGCCTCCCCCAAGAGGCGAAAGCGCTCGGCAGCATCTCCTGTGTGCTTGGAGTCGCGCATGAGTTGGTCAAAGCTCGCATTTGACCAGCCGGTTCGATTGTTTCCGCTGGTAGTGGTCATGATTGAGAGAAATGTCTCTGGATCGATGTAGTCGCCAATCCATGAGAGGAGAAAGAGGTCGAAGTCTCCCTTATCCGTCGCCTCAAGCAATGAGCGCCACTCCATAAGGCGGATTTGGACGGCTATTCCCAACTCCTTGCGCCACATCTCCTGGAGTGCCTCGGCAATCATCTTGGTCGTATCGTTCGTGGTGATGAGCAGTTCAAGCTTATCTGGAAAGCCGCTGCCGCCGGGATACCCAGCCTCAGCAAGTAATGCGCGCGCCGCCTCGGGGTTCCATTCCTGATGGCCGGCGGTCTTGTATCCTGTGATACCCGGTGGGACAAAACTAGTCGCCGGTCTGCCATTATGAGTAAGCTTTTCAACGATTGTCCTGCGATCAATGGTAAGCGCCAGCGCACGGCGTACCCGGACATCATCCAAGGGCTTATGCCTTACATTATAGTTTAAATAACTTGTATTAAAGAAAGGGTCATCACGGGTGATGTCCGGTCGCTTCTGTCTATAATAGTCGCGCTTGCTCGCCGGGATGGTATCTATCCGGTGAACCTGACCGGCAAGAAAGGCGCTCTCGGCTGCGGCTGCATTCTCCATGGGCAGGAAACGGATGCCATTGAGTCGGTTGTTCGCTGCATTCCAGTACAGCGGATTCTTATGCACTTCGATGTACTGGTTCGTGACCCACTTGGTGAGGACAAAGGGCCCATTCCCAATATAATTGCCAGGTTGTGTCCAGTTGGTCCCGCGCCTTTCTTGGGCACCAAACTTCTCTATCGTTGGCCTGTGTACGGGGAAGAAACTGTAGTGGGTCAGTTTGCTGAGAAAATGCGGAACGGGGTGCCCCAGACTCAGTTCCAGCGTGTGTAGATTGAGCGCCTTGACGCCCACTGTGCTAAAGTCCGTGGTTTTCCCGGTGAAATAGTCCTCGGCATTCTTGAGGTCGTAGAGCATCTCCACATAGAGTGCTCCAAGCTTGGGGCTGAGCATGCGCTTGTAGCTATAAACAAAGTCATCCGCGGTGACCGGGTCACCGTTCGACCACTTGGCATTCGGGTTGAGGTAAAAAGTCCATACCGTGCATGACGGATTGTGCTCCCAGCGTTCGGCAACACCGGGCTGGACTTTCAGGTTATCCACCGGATCGTCCGTGACCAAACCCTCCAGCAATGTCATAATGACCTGGTGCTCGGGAAACCCAGTCACTGCATGCGGATCCAGTCCCTGGACTTCTGCACCGTTGACCACAATAAGCACACCGTCCTTTACGGCGGTATCGACAGCACGTTTCGAACACGCAGTGCCGACGACTAGTGTAAATGCGAGTATGAGCGAGGTCGCGGCAGTTCGCAGCCAATGACGCTCGTAACGGGGACTAGAAATGCATTCCATGGAGATTATTAAGGCTTCTTAAAGCTGATGTGTTTATAAGAGCGAAAGTCTGTCAGGCTGGGTTTCCATCCCTGGACCCGGGGGTCAATTAGGTAAATGTTGGTATAGAAATAAAGCGGGATGATGGGGTGCTGCACCATCATCATTTCCTCGGCTCGTGAGAGCAGCAGGTTACGCTGTGCGAGCGAACCGTTGAGCCGCGCTTCTTCGATCAGTTGCTCGTACTGCACACTGCTCCAACCGGTGTAGTTATTGCCACTTTCCTTGAGGAAGTTCTGCAAGAATGACAGTGGGAAACGATTCCCCACCCACCCCGCCCTGGCGATGTCATAATCCCCGGATTGGAGCGAGTTTAGGTATACGCGCCATTCCTGATTGGTCAGCTCTAGCTGCACCCCGAGATGCTGTTGGAACATGTACTGCATGGCCTCGGCAATGATCCTGTGGTTATCGTTGCTGTTATAGAGAAGGCGCAGCTTGGGGAACCCTTTTCCGCCGGGATAGCCTGCCTCGGCTAGTAATTGCCGTGCACGCTCCGGGTTGAATTGCAGGAGGCGGAGCGGACCGTAGTCTGGTACCAAGTCAGGCGTGAATGAGGTGGCTGGTCGCTGCCGCCCGCGAGTGACTTTGCTCACAAGTGCCTCGCGATCCACTGCCAGTGATAGGGCCTCGCGCACGCGTGGATCGCTGAGCGGAGGCTTCCTCGTGTTTAGCGAGTAATAATAGATGCCTAGAAAGTCATCGAAACGAATGGACTCTGCTGCCATCCCTTGCCAGGAGTCTATTTTCGGAATCGGCAACGTATTGGTAATATGCAGCTGCCCTGCGGCAAAGGATTTCTCCTCGGTATCCACGTTCTCAATCGGGAAAAAATGAATCTCATTGAGAGCGACCTTGTCGGCATCCCAATAGAGCGGATTCTTCACCACCCGAATTCGCTGATTGACAGTCCACTCCGCAAGCGTGAAAGGGCCATTCCCCACAGTGTTACCCGGGCGCGTCCACTGCCCAGTGCGGTCGGTCATATTACCATACTTTTCAATAGTTCCTCGATGCACTGGAAGAAAGGTATGCAACTGTAGCATGAAAAGAAACTCAGGCGTAGGTGCACGCAGGTGGACTTCCAGCGTCTTGTCATCCCTCGCATGCACGCCGACTTGTTTAAAATCCTTAAGTTTGCCCCGGTTGAAGTCCTCCGCGCCTTCAATCACATACAGCCACTCCGCATACTCACAGGCCAGCGCAGGCATCAGCACCCGTTGCCAGGAGTACACAAAATCGCTCGCAGTGACGGCATCGCCGTTAGACCACCGGGCATTATTCCTCAGATAAAACGTCCACACCTTTCCATCTGGAGATGTCTCCCAGCGCTCCGCCATACCGGGTTCCACTCTTGAATCATCCGTTGCGTGATAGGTGACCAGCCCTTCGAGCAGGGAGAAGATAATTTTAGACTCCGGCACCCCCCGGTTAATGTGTGGGTCCAGCGTCTGCGGCTCGCTCCCGCCACCGATGAGGAGTACGCCCTCGCGGATTGCTTTATCAGCCAAAGTCACGCGCTTATTACACCCCCACCCCGCTGACAATACCAGCCCACCCAGTATGACAAGCGAAACACTCACCACGAGCCGGAGCCATGCAGGTCGAACATTCATGAGATACTGCGAGTGGACTTGGACAGGATGGAAGCGATGGACAGTATGGAAACGATGCGTAGCACTAGGATTCTATTTCATGCCAGTTTATGACTAAGTCAACCGATTCTAATTGAGGAGTATGGGGAATGCAGGAAATGCTAACTGAAGGGAATGAACTGGATCATCCGCGACTTGGGATTGGGAATCTCGAAGGGCCTCGGTATGTGGGAAATCATAGCACGTGGATTCCCGGTGCATCTCGAAGTCATTGTACCTTGGATGAAAAGCCGATGACTCGTGCGTGGCATGGGCGACTCGCCCAAATTCGGGTTCTGTGATGATCGCGGGACGACACACGGGCAATTGCCAGTGCCTCTAAATTCCGTCCAACTTCGAGATGGATCGTATCCGTACCGGTGCTGATAAAATGCCTTGCACCATTATCTCGTGCGACCTGGTGTGTCTTTCAGCTTATGCGTTCTCTCCCAATCAGTCGGGTGCATGTCGATCTACTTGTAGTTTATCCGCTCATATAATATTCCGAGACATGCTACGGTGACATCGTAGAGCATCTCGAATACTCCGAGATGCGTGTCCACGCCGTGGAAGGTGATCTCGAAGCCTCCGAGATGCGTGTCCACGCCGTGGACGGGGATCTCGAATACTCCGAGAGGCGTTTCCACGCCGTGGAAGGTGATCTCGGAGCCTCCGAGATGCGTGTCCACGCCGTGGAAGAGGATCTCGAATACTCCGATGTTGGATATTTCAACGCATACAATCCCTCTGGCGATCACCCGGAGCCTAAGACATCGCTTCTTCAATGGCATATAAGGTCAAGGCCTCTTAGCGGTGGGCAAATACACTCCAACAACATCGAGATGCACTGGTGGATTCCCGATCGGGAATATTACGCTTAATTCAGCGTGTAATCAGGCGAATAATCCCGCTCGGGAATATGAAATACACTCCTGAACAAATCGGCGAGTTGGTGAAAGATACCCTGCGGAGACTTGGGGGGGCACGCAGAACGATTTAGCCCTGACTTCGGGGACTGGTCTTGATTTATCAGCGAACTGGAGGCAGGGAAACCTACCTGCCAGTTCGGGAAGGTAATGAGCCTACTGCACACCATGGGAATCCAGATTACACTAACTCCGCCAAATGGAGAAGTCTAGGCCATGGGCAGCTTCAGAACATTTGGTAGCTTGGGCTAATGATCAAGGTTGGAATAGAGTCGTGCAATTGGCCTAAACACTTGCCATTCGCACCCGTACGAGGAGATCATTTATTGCGGCTCTTGTGCGCTCCGTTGGGGTCTCCGGCAGTGAGCTGTTATCCATGGCGCTTTGCAACTCTACCTTGAGTCGGTTGAACTCGCTCTCGTGAAAAGGAATGGCCGATTCACTGAGGATGGATTGCTCCAGTCCTCCCAGTTTCTGGGCAATTAGGTCGGGTATTTGTGGTAGCTTGAAATATTCATTCAGGGTGACCAGATTGGCCTCCACTTGTCCAGTTCGCATCATCCAGATTCCGGTGAGTAGGACACGATAGACATAGAGCAAAGGTTTGACTCGATTGGGAGTTTCCTTGGTAAAAAGCTTCCATTGGGTGTCCACAAAACCAAAGTAGTGGTGTGAGTGATTTCGTGTCACAACCCCATCTCCATTGGGTTTATGCAAGGCAATAGCCTTTAATTCTTGATGGGTAGCCGAGGTACTCACTACGAGCGGCGAGAATAGCTGCTCCAGTACGTACCCATTCTTGCGCAGGAGCAGGGTGAGGAATTTTCGTAGATCATGGCTCACTATATCCATTTCCAAACCTTCAATAATACGGGAGTCTTCGACAGTCTCGTCACGTATCTCCAACCCAGTGATAATTTCAAGCGGAAGTATATGCGCGCCACGTAGATCATAATCTGAATCAGGCGATGGAAAGCCATACAGATGAGCTCCGCTGATTGTGGCGAAAAGTAAAGGATACGGCTGCGCAGCAACTATGCGCAGGAGACGTGGATCGGCAGTCATTGATTGCATTGTGATTGATTTATACCGTCAGCGGATCGCATCGCGCCGCGCGTTGATGAGAAAAGCATTGATGGCCAAATAGTCAGGGCGCTCAGGTAGCAGGGTTTCGCCAAGCGCGGATTCGAAGTCATGGTGGAGTACCTTGCGCCATGAATCGAGTTCAGCCCAGGCGATTTCTCCCCGTTTTATGGCCAGAAGGCGATCCTTGTGGGATTCTACACGTACTGGAATATATCCCAGCCGTAGCGTTGCCGCTCCTGTGATGAGCAGTCGCATGAGATGCATGGCATGTTTCCAGCGTACCGTGCCGTGATTGCGGATATCTTGCTCAATCTTCTTGAAGTGTGAGAGCGCATACCCATTGAAAGTTTGATAGATCATCTGGGAGAGGAACTGCTCTCGGATGGCAAGGAGCCTCTGCCCACAACCACTGGAGAACTCTACGATGGGTGCATAGAGACATTCCAGGCAGTTCGGATTAGCTCGAAGCGCAAGGGTGAGGAATTTCTGCAACTCCCAGTAAGTTGTCTGTGCCGTATTATCCTCGAACTGTTCCGGTGCCCCGTAAAGCGACCATTGCATCTCAGCAGGAGCGAGGTATATGCCGCGATAATCAGTGTCGGAGGTGTCGGTCTCCAAGCCATAGGCGCGTGAGCCCACGACGCATTTTAAGATGACCGATGCCTCCAGATCAAAGGCGTCGATTGTGCCCTCTGCTTTAGGAATGCTGCTCTTAAAGGTTTTTAGGATTTCGAATTGTTCCCGTTCAAGTGATGCCTCCAGCCCTATGGGGAATCGAACAAAGTAGTGGACCTCTGTACCTGCCGGGGAGCGTGTTATAATCCCCACAGATCCTTTTGGGTGAAGGTGCGTACGATTGGTATCATGGGTGGCAATACAGGTGATTACCTGAGTACCGATCGGAATGGTGGGCGTGGACATGGTGCTACTAATATCGGTTCGTGATCAGTGTGTAGTCGATTGCTGCTGCGATTTGCAATCTCTGTTATCGCAGGTCACCTTTCGGCTTCTTCGGTCACATCGTCGGTAGTGTCGATGATCCCATCGCGACCGACAGATGCCCACTTGCCGTCCTTGTTGCGGATGAAGGGTTTCCGGTTGTAGGGGTCTATTTCAACCAAAGGAGTGCCAAGCAATTCGGCTACGCGCAGGCGGAGGAGAGCGTAGCGGATTTTGGTTTTGATGCTCGAGTGCGCTATCTTTGGAAAAATGTTTAGGCCAGAAGATACAAGGGTTTTTTCAAACCTTAACAGGTATAGCTCAAAATGCGCATTATTAGTATATTTTTCAACGTACGCATCCGCCTGATCGAACAACCCATACTCATATAGAGTCCCAAGATGGATATAGCCCCAGCGCAATTCGTTGATCGCACGCTCCTTGTTAAAGAAGTAATCCAAATACACATGTTCTAATATTAGGTTACGGATCATTGGAAGTAGTTTTTCCATGAATGGAGTTGATTCATCTATGGGCTCTCCAAATGTGAAAAGTAGTACATTCTTCGGTATCTCTGATGGCATATAGGATTCTTCAAACAATAAATCCTTTTTGAGAAAGAAGAAAATGAAAAATTCCTGCGAGTCGAGTGGCTGTAGTGTGGTGAAGATTTTCTCAAGGAGTATCAGCCGATCCGGATGGGTGGCGACTATGGTTCCGATTTCTTTATAAACTTGCCTGAATATCACTGTTGCAGTCATACCATCAAGCAAGGTGGGGGCAGTCATTCCATAGGAGCGCGCAAATTGTATAAATGGAAAGAGCACATCTGCTGCTTTCAGGGGTTCATCATCTTGCAAGAAAATCTGCGCGCGCAAAACAGTAAGATATGTCATGGAGCGAATACTAGTAGATGAAAGCAACATCTTTCCCTGACTTTTAGTATAGCGTAAAAATTGAACATAATCTAAATCCCAGTGCGGGTGCGTAGCTAACTCCTCAATGACCGCGCGAGCATCTTTTAGCTCATCCCACACACAACGGATACGTTCAGCTTCTTCAGAAGTAAAGGGGGTATCCCGAGGTTGTTGCCATGCTTTAATTTCTTCTGCATATAGTACAATCTTCTTCGACAATTCCGTATCCTGCCCGAATTGCGTGAGCAGTGCGGTGGCATCAAAGCAATCAGCGTCCTTGCAGCGAAGGTCGTCATACGTGTAGTTAAGGTAACTTATCTGCTGGGCCTCGCATGGGAGTGCGGCCATGAGTCCGAGTGCGAGAAGTATGTACCGGAGAACAGACATGGCATAGCGCAGAACTACTCCGTCGGGCGGGAGGTCACTGAGGGATCGGCGCTGGCTTGTTTCTGCATGCGCTCGGCCTCGTTCTCCAGTTCAAACATCTGCAGGCGCAGGGCTTTTTCTTTTGCTGCATGCTCTGCGGTCACCTTTTGCTTCTCTTCCGGTGTAGTAGCCGCAGCATAGCGTGAGGGAAAAGACTTTCTCCACTCGCCATATTCCTGGCTCAGTGCCTTAACTTTTGCCAGCACAGCGCGTACTTCGGGGGAGAGCTTGTACTTGGGGCTTGCCGGATTATCCCAAGGCAGGTCGGCAATCGCTTTGCGAATCGCAGATTCCTCGCGCCCGGCTTCTCGCATGGCCATACCGTTCTTCAACAGCATCTGTTGCTGCGCCTTGACAATCTGCTCATCGGTGGGGTTCTCCCATTGTGCCATGAGCGACTCCTCCTCTTTCTGGAGCATGGCCTGGAGTTCTTCCAGTGCCAGGATACGCTTTTGCAGCTCCGGGGGAAGCGCAGCAAATTCGCTGACCGTGAACTGCATGTGCCCACTCGGTGGGTCGAGTTTGGCCTCGACTGCTTGTTGTACAGGGGCAGCAGCCGCAGTTGGGGCGATCGATTCTTCGGCATTCAGGGTGAAGAGACCGAGTCCACCCGACAGAGACAGAAGCAAGACGGCTAAGCGCATGCTACTATCCATGTGTGCGCGGCTCGGTACGTCAAGCGGGTTTGATCAGTGGTTACTCGGGCCCAGCGCACCCCATTCCCGAATCGCCTTGAATCTGCTTACTCCTGAAAGCGTTTGCGCAGGTCGTTCATCGGGGTCTCGATGAAGGTTGGACGGCCTCTGGGATCGGTTAGCGGGTTCTTGCAGGCAAAGAGACGCGCCGGAAGGGTGGTTAACTCAGCGGTATTGGGAGTATCCATGACGCGCACACAGGCCGCAGCAGCAAGGCGGGCAACTTGCTCGCGGGCAAAGTCTGGCTTGTCGGGGCGAAGGTCGCGCTCTCGCAGTTGCGCGGCGAGATCTCGCACGAAAGCCTCGCCTTGCGCGGGGTCGAACCACTCTGGAATCGCCTCCAGGCGAAAGAAGTGACGTCCGAAAGGCTCCAGGTCGAACCCGATTCCTCGAATGAAGTCCAGATGCTCTGCCACCGCAGCGCCAGTGAGTGGGTCGAACTCGCAGGCTACGGGAAACAGTAGTCCCTGTCGCTTCGTTTGGCCACTGCCAATCGTGGCAACGATGCGCTCGAAGAGTATCCGCTCCAGCGCCGCACGCCAGGAGAATGTGACGAATCCCGACGCGGTTTCAAAGAGTGCATACTGTTGGTGGGAAAGTCCGAGCAATTTCCACGAAACTTTCGCCGGGGCGGAAGTTTCGGAATGGGCGGGTCGCATAGTTGCCGGCGCCGCCAACGGCGCGGGTCGAGGTGTTGCGGATGCTCCAGTCGGTACCGTCACCGTCGTAACAATTGGCTTTTGTGGTGGTAGAGACGAACTCACTGGCGTGGCTACGGTTTGACCCGTGGCAGCGGTCTGGTCCACGGGGACCTTCGGGGCCACCGAATCCTTCTCTGCCGATGCTTGGTCCTCGGCCTTTATCCGGGCGAGTTTCTCCAGCAGCTCTGCGGCCTTCGACTTCGCGGCAAGGTTTACTGCTGGCACTGGCGAGGCAGACGATGCACCGCCCACCACCGTTCCCCGCTGTTCGCCGACCTCATTTGCCAGGCGGTCGAGGACATGCTGCATCACAAATCGCCGCACTCCGCCCTCATCGCGGAAGCGCACCTCGCGTTTCGACGGGTGGATGTTCACATCGACCGCAGACGGGTCTATATCTACAAAGAGAAACGCCAGTGGGTAACGCCCCTTCGGCAGATAGCTATGGTAGCTCTCCAGTAACCCAAAGGTCAGCGTACGGCTGTCCACCGGGCGCTGGTTGACGTAGGTAAAGAGTTCGTTCCGTGTAGAGCGGCCCGTCGCCGGCCGGCCAATCAGTCCATAGAGTGCCATCCCCTGCCCTTCCCCGCTAATGTCGATTAACTCAGAGGCGAGGTCGCTGCCAAAGATTTCCATGACACGCTCCCGGAGTGTCTTGCATGGGGGAGAGCGGAAGACTTCCCGCCCGTCTTCCAGCAGTGAGAACGCCACCGCCGGGTGCGCCACCGCGAGCAATCGACAGAGGTGAATGATATGGGCGGCCTCGGTGCGGTCGGTCTTCAGGAACTTGCGCCGCACGGGCACGGAGTTGAACAGGTGCGCGACCTCGATCGCAGTACCCGGAGACATCCCACAATCGCGTTGGTGGACGATCTTCCCGCCATTAATAAACAGTTCGGAGCCCAACTCACGCGCAGCCGTGCGACTGCGCAGGGTGAAGCGAGCCACGCTTGCGATACTGGGCAACGCCTCCCCGCGAAACCCAAAGGTACGCACCCGGTGCAAGTCATCCGCCACCTGTATCTTGCTCGTGGCATGCCGCTCAATAGCCAGCAGCATATCATCCGGGGTCATACCGCTCCCATTATCCTCGACTCGGATGAGGTTCTTCCCGCCTGCGCGAAACTCCACCTCAATCCGTGTCGCCCCGGCATCCAGACTGTTCTCCACCAGCTCCTTCACCACCGCCACCGGGCGCTCGACAACCTCGCCAGCTGCAATCTGGTTGGCCACCTGGTCTGAGAGTATTCGAATGAGAGACACCGGAGATAAAGAAGACGTCCAATACTGGAACTGCGAGTCTGTAATGGAAATAGCAGAAACTGTTCGAGCAAAAAAAGTTTGTTTCCAGAATACTCTGGATGCAGCGGTACCCACCGTGTAAGACTGCTCTTATAATTGGTCCCAGCAGATAACACCATAAACTTTCACAACCATGAATCGCCTCGCCCACGAAAAGAGTCTCTATCTTCATCAACATGCCGAGAATCCAGTGGACTGGTTTCCCTGGGGACCGGAGGCACTGGAGAAAGCCACTGCAGAGGATAAGCCGCTTCTAGTCTCCATCGGCTACAGTGCCTGCCATTGGTGCCATGTGATGGCGCATGAGAGCTTCGAGAGCGAGTACATTGCCGGGCTCATGAACCGCCACTTCGTTTGCATAAAGGTGGACCGCGAGGAGCGGCCCGATGTGGACCAGATTTACATGGAGGCGATTATGATGATGAACGGCCACGGTGGCTGGCCGCTCAATGTATTCTGCCTGCCCGATGGACGTCCCTTTGCAGGGGGCACTTACTTCCCGCCGGAAGACCGTGGCAACGGCATGATCCCCTGGCCGCAGCTCGTCATGCGTGTGGCTGAGTTCTATAAGAAGAATCGCGATCAACTCGAGCAGAACGCGACAGCGATAGTCGGCAACATCGCCGCATCGAACCACCCGCCGGGAGCCACAGGCGAGTCGTTGCCCCCCCCGCTTCTAATCGAGGGCGCGAAGCAGCTCTGCGCCAGCCATGACGACGAGTTTGGCGGCTTTGGCAGTGCGCCAAAGTTCCCTCCTGCCATGACGTTGAACTTTCTTCTAAGCATCCGCTCCAGCCGTGCCGCAGAAGCCGACGGACTCGCCCGGCGCATCGACCAGGTCGTGCGGACCACGCTCAATGGCATGGCCTGTGGCGGACTATTTGACCAGGTTGGCGGTGGATTCTCGCGCTACAGTGTGGACCGGTACTGGTGCATCCCGCACTTCGAGAAGATGCTGTACGACAATGCCCTGCTCCTCAGCGCCTATGCGCGGGGTTGGCGACGGTACGCCAATCCGCTGTACCGATCGGTAATCGAGGAAACCATCGCATGGCTAACCCGCGACATGCTCGCACCGAATGGCGGATTTTACGCGGCTCTCGATGCCGATAGCGAAGGCGAAGAGGGCAAGTATTACGTGTGGACTCCCACCGAAATCCACGCCGTGCTCGGTGAAACCGATGGCGCACGCTTCTGCCACGCCTATGGGATATCCATGGAGGGCAACTTCGAGCACGGGGCGTCCAACCCCACCCTCCTTGAACTCGACCCGCAACTCCGTGCAGAACTGAAACCACTGCGCGACAAGCTGCTTCAAGTGCGCCACCAGCGTATCCCGCCTGGAAAGGATACCAAGCAACTCACGGCCTGGAACGCGCTCCTCATCGGAGGCCTCGCCGAAGCCGCATGGAGCCTTGGCCGGCATGACTGGTTCACGCTCGCCAGTGATGCTGCCGCATTTCTCTGGAACAGCGCCCGCCGTGGCGACGACCGCCTCAACGCGGTGGTTTATTGCGATGGACCTCGCCACAACGGATGCCTCGACGACTACGCATTCCTCGCCGAAGCCTACCTCACCCTCGCCTCCTATGCCGACTGGCACACGCCCGGCAGCAGTACGGAGTACATTCACCGCGCTCAGCTTCTGGTGGAGAGCATCCTCCGCCATTTTGGAGACATCTCCGGTGCCCCCGGTTGCTTCTTCACCAGCAATGACCACGAGACCCTCGCCGCTCGTAAGAAAGACTGGTGGGATAACGCCACCCCAAGCGGAAATTCCTCCCTGCTTCACGCATTAAGCTGTCTGCATGCCCTGACAGGGGAGACCCCGTACCGTGAACTCTTCGATTCCCTACGCTTCGCCTACCCCGATATTGCGCAAAAAGCCCCTGCCGCCGCCCCCCATGCCCTCGCCGCGTTTGCAGACGAGGCACTCGGGCTCTGCGTTATCAAGACAAGCGATGCCGCAGCGATTGAGCCACTTCGTGTGGCACTCTGCATGCGCCCCTGGCGCCGCACCTTCGTAGTGTTGGACCCGCAAGGTACCACTGGATACCAGCTCTGTGTCGGCACCCAGTGCCTGCCACCCGAGCGCGACCCCACGAAAGTCGCAGCCATGGTTTAGTCTCAGTGCATCATACTTCCCATTCTTCCCCTGTATCGCATAACTCCCATTCCCCCTCACCTCTTCCCGCTTGTCTCCCCTCGTGAGACTCGCTACTGTGCTGACACAAACCCATCGCAAGCCTATGCAAATTGCTCGTTCGTTTCTTGCTACAGTACTGTTCAACGCCGCGCTCGCACTCACCGGAGTCACAGCGCTTCATGCCGATGCCTTTGAGGGCAAAGTGGACTATAGTGTCACCGACGGCAAAGAGAAGAATGCCATTAAGTACGCCATTAAGGGCGACAAGCTCCGGCTCGAGGTCGATGCCACGAGCAAGCACGGCAAGGATGCCATGGGCAGTGTTATTTTCGATACGAAGGCAGAGATGATGACCATCCTCATGCCCAGTGAATCCATGTACATGGAGATGAGCACCAAGCAGATGATGCAGCAGGCACGCCCCGGTCGCCCCACCGATGAGAAGGAGGCCGAGCTTAAGAAAACCGGCAAGACCGAGGTTATCTGTGGCTATACATGCGACGAATACCTCATCGAGTCGAAGGGCGACACCTCCTCCATTTACGTGACCGACAAACTGGGTACCTTCATGTTCGGCTCTAACCCGATGGGCGGCCAGGCCCCGAAGAACTGGGAGCGCGCCCTCGGTGGCAAATCCCTCTTCCCGCTCAAAGTGGTGACGAGGAACAAAGCGAATAAGGAAACCTTCACCATGGTGGCCACCAAGGTCGAGAAAGGCAACTTGCCTGCGAGCTTATTCGAGCCGCCCTCAGGGTTCACGAAGTTTGAGATGCCCAGCATCCCCGGCATGCCCGGCGGTTTCCCGATGGGCGGAATGGGGAACTAGCCAATGGAGAATGGGAGAATGTGAATAGCTGACTGTGTTCAGCCATTTGGAAAGGTCCCACCTGGCTACACGTAGCGTTCCCAATCTGCCAGTAACAGGTCGTGCTTGCCGGTGCGACGGTGATAACGAACGCTGCCACCGATCGTGCAATCGTTTCCAGACACGTCGGCCTGAGTCTGATCTTCGGTTAATCCCTGCTTTCCGTAGAGCCTGTAAGCTGCAGAAGCCTCCCGCGCTGCGAGAAACTCGCCCCGCGGGTCCGCCCACCAGTCCTCAGACGCGCTGGCAACGTGGAGTTGCCGCGGAGCAACGAGTGCCAGAAGCGCGTGTTGGTCAATGGGTAGGGAATTGACGTTCTGTCCGTAGGCATGGTAGTTCCGGCAGAACCAATAGGGAAAGATCGCGTTAATAATCTCCACCGTTTCCCCGAGCCTGCGACGCGCGAGGGATGCCCCACCGCACCCGGAATTATTGGAGATTACCCGGGCGAAGCGCTCGTCTTGCGCACCGGCCCAGAGCGCGGCCTTGCCGAGCCGGGAGTGCCCGATGACGGTTACCCGCTGTGCATCGAGCCGGGTATCGCCCACAATGTAATCCATAAGCTGGCGTAGTCCCCAAGCCCACCACGCTATCGCGCCGCCGGCAGAGCTGCTTTCATCACTCGGAAACAACCGCGCCGCACCATCGCGCCAGTGTTCTGGAGAATCCGGGGCCAGTGCACCCATACACGCTGTGACTACCGCATAACCCCGGCGAATGAGAAACTCCAGCGGCCAGCGGTGCGCCTCGCCTCCACGACCGGACTCAGTCAGACGATTCGCCTCCACGCCAGCCAATTCATTGCGCACAAATGTATCGCCCAGTGTGATGCGCGGGTCCATCGACACCGTGGCATTGCCATAAAAGTTATACCCGAGAAAGACCGGGGCCGCCGCAGTCAACCCATTCGGCACGACCACAAGAACCCGCACCGTCACAGCACCGTGCCGCGTGCGCAGGAGCAAATCTATCTCGCTGGCAGAAGCCAGCCCTTCCAGGAAATCCCCGGCCTTCCATACCACAGTTGCCCGCTGCTCCACGGGACATTGCGGCACATGACCATACATGGATTCTGTAAACAAGGCGAGCAGCTCCTCCCGCCGCTCACGCCAAAGCGCAACCGTATTGACGATGCGCCCATCCCTAAACGTAAACAAGTCCGGCAGCTTGTACTGCGGCACCTGCGCATCCTCGCGGTTGGCAGCTCGTATAAGTGCATCTATGCTCATGGGCATAATCTGTAGGAGAGCGGCAGTCGGGGAAAGGCAAAAGGACGAATGGGACGAAAAGGACGAAAGCGACAAAGCCCTAATATCATGCCTTTACCGTACACCGAACTGCCTTCCTCCTTCTGCCTTCTGGAATCTGGAATCTGAAATCTGGAATCTGCCTTCTGCCTTCTTCCTTCTGCCTTCTGCTAGTACTCCGCCTTCAGTTCCCGTCCCATCAGCGATCTGAGGGCCTGCTGCGGGTCTTTGCCGCAGTAGAGCATGGCATGAATCTCCTGGAGGATGGGTGCGCTCAGCTTCCTATCCTGGCAGATTTTATAAAAGCACGCGCAGGTGCGGTAGCCCTCGACGGTCATCTGGCGCTTCGTCAATAACTCCTCGACAGAAACGCCCTGGGCAAAGAGCTCTCCGAAGGTACGATTACGGCTTTCCTTCCCATTACAGGTCAGGATAAGGTCGCCGAAGCCGGTGAGCCCGTAAAAGGTCTCCACTCTCCCGCCCAGATTGGTGCCAACTCTGACCATTTCCGCGAGGGAGCGAGTCAGCAGCGCCGCCTTCGAGTTGTCTTGAAGGCCGAGACCATCGCAGATGCCGGCGGCTATGGCATAAACGTTCTTCAACGAGCCTGTAAGCTCCACGCCAATCAGGTCGGACGAGGTATAGATTCGCAGGCTCTCGCCGCTCATCGCCTTTTGTACTTCCCGTAGAAATGGGGTGTCGTCGTCGGACGCGAGTACAGCAGCACCCGGTTGTCCACGGGCCACCTGACTGGCAAAAGTGGGTCCGCTCAAGGCAGCGACGGGTACACCGGGCAGCTCCTGCTTGATAATATCCGTGGCACAGAGATTTGTCCCGTCTTCCAGCCCTTTAACCAGACTCACAATCAGCTTAAGCCGGCTGGCACTTGCAAGCATGGGCTTAATCTCCCGGCATTGGGGGCGTAGAAACTTTGACGGGCAGACAAGGATAAGCACGTCGGCCTCTAAAAGAGTGGGCGCGGCCTCGCAACTTATCTGGATATTCTGGTCGATGGGAATCCCCGGCAGGAAGTGCTTGTTCTCGCGGATGGTGGCGGCCTCAGCCGCCTCATCCGTCTCACGAAAGACCAGACTTACCGTCTGCCCGATGCGGTTCAAGTGGATGGCCATGGCAGTTCCCCAGGCCCCGGCTGGCATTACAGTAAATTGCATGCCAACGCTTTAGAGATGAAGCCGCCCATCTACAAGCCAAACCACAGACGGATCGACGATCTGGACGACTTGGACTTATGCCCCCCTATCCAGCCCGGACTGCTGCGCCGTGGCGCTGCTCGATGGCCCAGCGATAGACGTCGGCATAGAGTTGCGCCGAATGCCGCCAGGAGAAATCCGTCAACATTCCGTTGAGGCGCAAACGCTGCAGTGTGGTTGGCTGCTCGTAAAAGGTGTGAATAGCCCAGAGCATGGCCTGATAAAGGCTTTCAGCATCGGGATTGCTGAAGAGAAAACCGGTCGCTGTGGCAGCGTCATCGCGAAGGGATTTAACCGTATCTACCAGTCCCCCCGTGGCACGGGCAATGGGTGGCGTGCCATACGCCATGGCATACATCTGACCAAGTCCGCAGGGCTCGAAGCGACTCGGCATCAGGAAGAAATCACACCCGGCATAGATCAAGTGCGCGAGCTGTTCATCAAAGCCGATATAGCCACAGAAGCGGCCAGGGAAACGGTCACCAAGGTTGCGGAAGGCTTCTTCAAGCCAATGGTCTCCGGTGCCAAGAACCACTATTTGTATATCCTGCTCCGTAAGCAGGCGCGCAGCGATAGCCTGCAGCAGGTCCAGCCCTTTCTGCTCAAACAGCCGCGATACCACCCCAAATAGCGGGGCCTCCCTGCGGGTATGCAAATGGAGTTTAGTCTGTAGCGCCTGTTTACACAGGGCTTTGCCATTCACCCCACCCGGATCAAAATGAGCGGGCAAATACGGATCCTGCGAAGGATTCCAGACGGTGGTATCGATGCCGTTGAGAATACCGATCAAATCCCCGGCCCGGAAGCGCAGTATCTCTTCCAGACCGCACCCGCCGGGCCAGCCTTGTATCTCCTGTGCATAAGTGGGGCTCACCGTGGTGATCTTGGTGGCATGGTAGAGACCGCCCTTTAACAAGTTGAGCGCGCCCATGCTTTCCAGGTTATCCGCTGTAAATAGATGTGCGGGTAAACGCGCCCACTCCAAGAGGTCCCGGTGCGCATAGCCCTGGTGCTGGAGATTGTGTATGGTGATGACGCTCGCTACATTGCGCAGTGCAGTATTCTTCTCCGTGCTGTTCAGATAAACTGGCGCAAGGGCTGATGACCAGTCATGGCAGTGGATAACATCGGGCACCCAGTCCAGCCAGTGACACAGATCGATGCCCACACGACCAAGAAAGCCATACCGGCGGTCATTGTCTTGGTGGGGCCCCCAGGGACCATCATAAACCTCGTTCCTACCGAAGTATTCGTTGTACTCGATGAAGTAAAAACGCGAGTCATTGTCCGCCGGGTGGTGCTCCCATACGCGAGCTACGTGATCTTGCGGGCCTATCTTGACGAAAAGCGGCGCATCATGAGCCAGCCATCCTTGCCCACCCCGGCGAATGCTTCCATACAACGGGCAAACCACGCGCACATCATGCCCGAGACGTGCAAGCTCCTTGGGAAGAGCGCCCACAACATCGGCCAATCCGCCAACTTTAACATAGGGAGCTGCCTCTGCTCCAATAAATAGGATTTTCATGCGTTCCTAAGCTACTGGACCTGGTGGTGGAGCAATATTCGGTACCTTCGGATCATCGTACTCGAACTTTATATTAAACAAGAAGACCAATCCTATGAGACCGACTATAGTAACACCCATCACTGCATAACCCGTGGCATCATGGACAAATCCTTCTATGGAATCTGAGCCATGCTTATAGGCCCACGTAGTTAAAAACAAGCTGCGGCAGAGATTCCCAAAAAATGCGAGACAAGCAGACGCGACCAGCAGGGATATCTTCTTAAACCAGGATTCATAAAACACCGCTGCCATGAAGCTACCAGCAAAGAGACTCGCCGTAAGCGAGCGTATCCCCGAGCAGGCATCCTCCACACCCACCGAGCCTTTTGGCAAAATCAATACACTACCCTGTCGGATAATATCCATACCCAGAAAATCGAAGACACCGAAGACCACCACGGTAACCTTGTTTAGAAGCATCGTGCTGATCCGCTGCTCCAGCGAAGAAAATGTAGGCGCACTCAGTAGCCAGATGAATGCAGGAAAGATGAATAATGCAGCCAGTGCCACACGCGAGCGCAGCGACATAGGCTCACCCTGTACATTGCGATCCGATACGAGGAAGACCATCCCCAACAAGACCGCTGCAAAACCAGCCGCCGCCATCATGCTCGCGATAGTCGCCGCTCCTTCTGCTGCGCGGTAAACCGCCCCAAACCCAATGAACACAAATCCGCAGATAATGGCACTGACCGCCACGCTGGTCAGCAAAAAGGTAAACACGCCATTACTTGGGACGTCAGATGGCGCCACACTCTTATCCGGTCCATCCTTCCCCAACCCCAACAACTGTGTAATCTTTGGCAGACGGTCAAAGATTACATAGCCCACAAATATCGGTACGATATAACCAAAACTATAATCCTCGCGGAGATTCCACCAATGTATCTGGTCAAAGACTAGATAACCCGCCAACCCAAGCAGAATCCATGCGGCCCATTGCATTGGTTGTGGTAGTTTGAAAAACAAGGAATTAGCCATCACGTTTTGGGAAATAGGGTGAATAATCCGGTCCATTTCAACCGGGGCAAGTCCAAAGTTGTCGCGAAACACACGCATGGCAGGTAGTGGCAACCAAAGTCAGCCTCGACTTGCGCTTCAGTTTCGGCGAGGTAGCTGGGATGCAAGTTGTACACCTTTTATCGGGCGGGTTGGATTCTACAGTACTCGCTGCCCATCTATTGGCAGAGGGGCATGGGGTTCGGAGCCTGGCCATTGACTATGGGCAGCGCCACCGGCGGGAACTCGACGCAGCCCGAGCCATCGCCGACCATTACCACCTGGAACACCGGCAGGCAGACCTCACAGCGGTTACCGATCTGCTAGCTGGCAGCAGTCTGACAACGGCGGGGATGGCAGTGCCAGATGGTCACTACGCCGATGAGAGCATGAAACTCACCGTTGTGCCAAATCGCAACATGCTGTTTCTCTCACTCGCCATTTGCTGGGCGGTCTCCACCAAGAGTGATGCGGTCGCCTACGCAGCCCACGCGGGTGACCATACCATTTACCCGGACTGCCGCCCAGAGTTCGCCGCTAGCATGGCAGATGCTGCCCGCCTCTGTGACTGGCATCCCGTGGCACTGTTGCGTCCCTTCGTAAACTTAACCAAATCAGCGATTGTGAGACGCGGACACGAGCTTGGCGTGCCCCTGCATCTTACCTGGTCGTGCTATAAGGGCGGTGCCCACCATTGCGGAAAATGTGGCACCTGCATGGAGCGTCGCGAAGCATTTGCCCTGGCAGGAGTCGAGGATCCGACGTGTTATAGTGAGTAGAACAGCCGTAGATCGGGCGCTCTGAAAGTAGGACAACTCTCACGCGCCCCGCGGGATTCGATTGCAGCAGTCCCCGTAATCTACGGAATTTACGCTTTCACAAGCAGCGCGGATGGTTAATGTAACTGTAAAAATTAACCCGATGAGAACCCAGCCCCTTTTGCTCGGAGTAAATATTGATCACTGTGCTACGCTACGCCAGGCACGCTACAGGGAGTTCGCGCGGGATTGTGGCCAGATGGTGGAGCCCGATCCCCTCGCTCTTGCCATGCTCGCCGAGCGGGCTGGTGCTGATGGCATTACTGTTCATCTGCGCGAGGACCGCCGCCACATCCAGGACGGAGACGTGAGGCGGATGCGTGAGAGCATCCAGACACGGCTTAACCTCGAGATGGCCTGTACGCCGGATATGCTCGCCTACGCGCTTACGCTACAGCCGGACAGTGTCTGCCTCGTACCGGAGAACCGACAGGAAGTGACCACCGAGGGCGGGTTGGGCGTGGTCGAGCAACGCGAACGGGTAGGCGAGATAATCAAGGCTTTGAACGGTGCTGGTATCATGGTCAGCCTCTTTATTGATCCAGATACCGCGCAAATCGAGACCGCAGCCGAACTCTGTGCCGGGATGGTCGAGTTACACACCGGCTCTTTTGCGCGGCACTACTACCTGCCAAAGACCCGTGAGGAGGAAGTGGAGCGCCTACGAGCCGGTGCCGAGCTGGGGCATCGCCTGGGATTAATCGTCAATGCCGGACACGGCATCAACTACGTGAATATCGCAGACATTCGCAGGCTGCCTCATTTACACGAACTGAACATTGGGCACTCCATTCTTTCGCGTGCGCTTTTCACTGGCATCGAGGAAGCCGTGCGCGAGATGAAAACCCGTATGAATGAAGTGTAAACGCGGATATCTCATGGATATAAGACTTCCCAAAGGTGGAACTGTGATCGGCGTAGGCACAGACATTATCGAGGTCGAGCGGGTGAAGACCGCTTGTGAGCGCCACGGTGAGCGATTTCTTAAGCGCGTCTTCACCGAGGGCGAGCGAGCCTACTGCATGCAGATGAAGAACCCCTACCCTCATCTCGCCGCACGGTTTGCGGCAAAAGAGGCGGTGTCCAAAGCATTTACCACAGGCATCGGCGAAGAGCTAAACTGGACGTCCATCGAGGTCATCAAAGGCTCCCGCGAAGAGCCAATCATTCATCTCGATGACAAGGGGCAGAAGCTCTTGGAGCACGTGGGGGCTACAGGGGTTCTTATCACCCTCGCTCACACGGCAAACTATGGCACAGCAGTCGCGGTTTTGGTGAAGTAAAACGAAAGCACAGGCACCCTGTTTCCAGAATGCCTGTGCTGGTTGTTGTTCTTTATTGTCCTATTTCGGTCCTACGCCGCCGCGTTCAAGCCGATGGGCATGGGGCGCACGATGTGCAGGGTGTTGCTGCCGCGCTCGCGCCCTACGCTGGTGATGGCGTAGATGCGGAAGCGCACTTCATTTCCAGCAACGGCGAGGCCGTGAGCCGTGGTGTAGGTGAGGGCGGTCTTTGGCAGGCGCGCCACCACGGTGTCCTCATCGGCGCGGTACGCACCGTCAATGCAGGCGCGAACTTCGTAGGCATCAAGGTCCGGGTGTTCACACTCAGTCCATGAGAGC
>JANRLC010000064.1:0-62327 GCA_033762955.1 Verrucomicrobiota bacterium
CAGGCTCTCTTTTAAACCGGCCCCGCTGCTTTGACCAACGGCGCAACGTCAAAATTCACTCAGTACGGTTCACACGAGGAAAGAGCGGTAGAGGCAAGGAGGCACGCAATTCGTACTCCCGGGTGTCCTGTATCCAAACGAAAGCCAGAGCGGCTTGATCGGATGCATTCGCCTGCAACTAACCATAACCATAAAACAAAACGCTGAAACCGCACGGACCTCATTTACAAGACAAGGAACAAAAAACAATGAACATAAACACCAATAAAGACCTAATGCCGATTATGACCGCCTTTTGTGGTCACTTCGGGACTGTAAGTAACGATCGTGGAGTCGAGCATCCAGTACTACTGAATGGGCACTACACGCAGGCCGACCTCGAGGCGGACAGAGTAGCATTTGGCGAGCTACTCTTTCAGTTCGACGCTGTGGATGCGGAACTGCGCCATGCGTATGCAGTGCGCGACGAGGTGAAAGCCATTGTCGTGCAGAATGCGGCGGGATTCATCAACTCGATGAAATTCCATGCTGATGCCCTGGGGCAGGGCGGCAAACTCCCCAAAGCACCGAGGAACTCGACCAAACAACTCGATCTGCTGCAGCTATGCAACACGATCATCGGTATATGGACGTCAGTGGATGAAAGTGGCAGCGGATCACTTACACTACCATTCACCGTGCGCAATGGTTACAACCGCACACAGTTCATAGCAAACACCGCGGCGCTGACGGCTGCGTATAACACCATAATCGAGAAAAAGCGTGAGTCGGCCACCGTGCGCCACAATCGCGATATTCTCCGCGATCGCGTCCGCGCACGCCTGGTCGAGTACCGTGTGATCATCCGTGTGCTCTATCCTGCCGATCATCTGTTCGTGCGTACCCTGCCCAAACTCAACAAAGGGGACGGGCCGGCTGCCGAGGCCGTGGAAATGTCTGCAACCTGGAATGATGCCACAAAAATGGCCGTACTCAACTGGACAGCCAACACCCAGCCCGAGCTAAAGCACTATGAGATTCGCGCATGCAGAGAAGGCAAGTACCAGTCTCAAAATGACCACGTCATCGGTACCGTCGCCAAAGACAAACTCACCTTCCAGACCAATGAGGGACTCGTGGCTGAGGGGAGCCAAATCCACCTGAAAGTCTATGCGGTCACTCAAGGCGGTCGCGAGCGTGGTAGCAATAGCGTAAAAGTAGTACGCACCACTCCAGTGTCTCTGACGCACGCAGCCTAGTCTGGTGGACGAAGCGAGTGTAGAGTAAAATGTGAAATCGGGATTCTCAGAGGCGGGAGGGCATGGGGCAACCATGCACTCCCGCCTCTTTCTTTGCAGAAGGCAAAGAACGGGGGAATGAACATCTATCAGCAAATTACATAATTGCACTCAGCGGGGCATAACCTCCATCAACTTTCTGACATAATCTCCGATAATATCCTCATCACAATGACCGATGGTAACCTGTGCGACATTCTTGACTGCATCCCTGGCGTTACCCATGGCAACCGCATGGTCACATAGACTCATCATTTTCACATCGGGTATGTCATCGCCAAATACGGCAAAACTATCGCGTCCCCAGCCGTGGATCGTGGCGTGACGAGCCAGGGTTGTAGACTTGTCAACCGACTGGTCAACCACGTTCAGGAACGTCCCCTCATTGCATGGAATGACACCCGCACCCAGACTTTGCATCCAATCGGCTAGATCGTCGATACGCGTTCCCAATCCGTTAATGGCGAGTTTGGAGACTTCATTATAATTGATACTGTCAAGAGGTAGAAGCATATCGCGTGTAGCAGATTGCTCAATCCACAGCACTTCGTCAGAATAAGAGACGTTTGTAGCAAAGGACTCGCCTTCCATCTCCAACGAAAAACGAATAGTACGTTGTACGGGAAATTCGTCTACAATCTTGCGCGCTATCTCACCGATCTTTGAAGCCTTATATACTACACGTCCATGGCTATGATGAATCGCACCGTTTAACGAGATCACTTCGCAGGATTCTAACAAATGGTTGTTAATGAAGTGCCTGACAGCGCGTATGGGTCTGGACGTAGCAAGGACAATGGATCCTCCCGAGTCGATCCATGAAAACAAAGCGTCCAATGTTTTAATGCCAATCGCCTTCTTGGTATTTAGAAGGGTGTCATCCAAGTCAAATACCAGAGCACGAATACGCGATTGTTTTAAACAGTCGGGCATTTCTGTAGCCATGCGCAAATTATTGAAGCCATTTATCTTGTGGGCAAGTCCATACATGATAAGCCCTGTCTACAGATACTCTATTGAACTTATTACATGGTTGGCGGACACCTCGGGCTTGCGTCCTGAAGTGGAAAAGACTTTGTATCAACTAACATGGCGTCTCTTACTCAGGTGCTACTACTGGATCTAGATGGTACCCTTGTCGATGATGTGCTGGCAGAGTGCAGGGGAATCGAGGCTTATTATTCCTGCTTCAAGGAGCGATTGCCTGATTGCGATAAACATGAATTTGCCGGACGATGGACTCGTGCCAGTGCGAGACACTGGGCACGCTACAGCATCGGAGAACTGACCTTCCAGGAACAGCGACGGGAGCGGATTCGCGAGGTAATGGGCGAGTGCCTGCCTGAGAGTATCGCCGATCACTTGTTTTCGGTTTACCTCAAAGCTTATGAAGCAGCCTGGACCCTGTACCTGGATGCAAAGACATTCCTGAATCGGTATCCCACCTATCCCAAGGCTATAGTCACGAATGGGGACCGTACTGGCCAGCGCCTTAAAGTAGAGCGCGTGGGGCTTGATGCACTCCTTCCCTTCGTAGTTACTCCCGAGGACGCGGGTGGCTGGAAGCCTGATGCTGCCATGTTTCTCCATGCTGCCCATTTATTTGGGGCCACGCCAGGACAGTGTACGATGCTGGGTGACGATCTGCGCAAAGATGTCATCCCAGCCATGACTTTGGGGATGCGAGCGGTCTGGATCAATCGCGATGGAAAATCCTTACCTGCGGATATCACCGATACAATAGAGCAAGTCAGCACCCTGGCGGAGGTCAAGTTATAGCGCATAGCCATAACCCCAGACATTCCGAAGTAGTAGGAAATCACATGATACCGCCCCTGTCCGCCTTTATATCTGGGATACCAGCTCATGCGCGGCTCGCCTTAGATACTGCGGCGCCTGGCTCAGTGCCTCTGCGAGTGGAGTGCCTTCCGGGGTGATGGCCAGGGTGCTTACACCGCGCGGTATATCTAGTGCAGAATCCACCTTTCCAGCCAGTACAAACACACGCTTGCCCTGGCGGACGGCTTCACGCACCAGCGTTCCCGGGCCTTTCCCTTGAAGGGAACTGGCATCGAAACGGCCCTCGCCGGTGATTACGATGTCTGCTTCCGCAAGGTGCTGCTCGAGTTGCAGCCACTGCCAAACCAGCTCAAACCCAGGTACATACTCGACTGTCGGGGCAACCACTCGGAGCCCGAATCCTATCCCGCCTGCTGCGCCACTGCCGGGCTCTTCGAGCCTGTCCGCGGGGGCATTGCAGTGCTGCATGAGAAGTGTTGCCACGCTCGCCAGTGTGGAATCCATGGTGTGGATATCGTGTAAAGGGAGCCCCTTCTGTGGACCATAGACTGCCGCTGTGCCGTGGGTTCCGAGCAGTGGATTACGTACATCGCAGGCAATACATGTCACCGGTAGCGCCTGCTCCAGCCCACTTTTAATAGCGCAGATGCGTTTAAAATCCTTGGGTGCGAGATGGTTAAGCTGTGTCTGATCGTTCCCCACAAACTGAAACCCCAGCGCCTCCAGGGCACCGATGCCCAAATCGCAGGTGGCACTGCCTCCAATCCCAAGAAGAATCGCAGCGGCATTGGCAGATATGGCGTGCTTGATGAGTTGTCCGGTGCCGTAAGTGGAAGTCTGCCAGCAATCGCGTTGCACCGGGGCGAGCAGCTCGAGTCCACTGGCTTGTGCCATCTCAATGATCGCGGCATTCCCCTGCGCGGGCCAACCCAGTTGCTCCCGCAAAGCGAGAGGCAGGCGCTCCAGACCTACCCAACCCAGCTTCGCCTGAACCGGCTCAAACCGGGGTCCTAGCACACTCACCCACTCCAACCTGCCCGAATACGCCCGGGTAAGTATCTCACAAAACCCTTCTCCCCCATCCGCCATCGGTGCTTGAACCAGAGTGGCCGTGTCTACGGCAGGCTGCAAAACCTCCGCCACTATCGCGCAAGCCTCGTGCGCAGTTAGCGAATCCTTAAACTTGTCAAATGCAATGAGGATCTTCATCAGCCGTCGTCTTTCGCTTTCGTGATAGCCAGGATATTTGATGCTCTCAACCTCCTTTTGAAGTTTGAAGCAATCTGCGGTCAACATTCAGCATTTATGCACTCAGCCCGCTGCAAACTGACAACTGTCCACTACCTTTCTGCCTCAGCCTGTCGCGATTAGTGCCTTTGTGCCTTAGTGCCTCAGTGCCTACCATCTGCACCTTGTTCTCCAACAGCGGTATTAACTCGCGGACGAGTTTCGCGATGGGAGTAACAAGGGAAGCTATTAGCTTTTAGCCTTTAGTATTTTTCTCCTTTCAGCCTCTGCCTTTCCGACTTTGTGCCTTTGTGCCTTTGCACCTCAGTGCCTACCATCTGCACGTTGTTCTTCAACAGCGGTAAAGTTATTGCCAGAGCGCTCGATTTCCCTTCTCTATACCGGTCTCATTTCCTGCGTATTTGTTTGTATTTGTTGAAACCAAAATAAATTCACTTGCCAAGAAATCAAAAGGCCTATTATTTGGACCTTTTTCTTCGATGAAAGCCACCATTCAAGCCCAAGGCCGCCAGTTCACTGTAACTGAAGGCGATACCCTTTTCGTCAACCGCTTCTGCGAAAGCAACGCGGGGGACAATATTACGATCAAGGAAGTCATGATGGTCGGCGAAGGCGCACAGGTGCGTTTCGGCACACCTTATGTCGAGGGAGCCACTGTTCTCGCGCAGATTCTTGAAAACAAGCGCGGCGAGAAAGTCCATATCTGGAAGCGTAAATCCAAGAAGGGTTACAAGCGCCGCCAGGGACACCGCCAGGAAATCTCAGTGCTTCGCATTGTTGCGATCAACGCTTAATCTTTAAACACCTACTCAGCCATGGCACATAAAAAAGGTCAAAGCGCCGCCGGTAACGGACGCGACAGCTCCAGCAAACGTCTCGGCGTCAAGAAGTACAGCGGAGAGGACGTCCTCGCCGGCCATATTCTAATCCGTCAGCGCGGAACCAAGTTCCACGCCGGAAGAAATGTAGGCATGGGTCGCGACCACACTCTGTTCGCCCTCGTGGAAGGCAAAGTCCGCTGGGATGCAGCCCACAAGAAGGTGGCAATCGAAGCCTGCACCGTAGTCTAGTGCCTGTGCGTACCGCTCTGGCGGTGCCCGATGAATACACTTTAGAGCCAAGCCGCTTTCCTGAAAAGGGAAGCGGCCTTTTCGTTTCTGGTAAAAGACTGAAGTGCTGAGTCCGCGCGAGTCCTTGTGAGTGAGTAACCAGCCACGGATTTTGCTGATTTACATGGATGATTTGGTATCCGTAGTTTCTCCAGTAAACTTCACGAAACTCAGTAAAATGTGAATGCAGCCAATACCTAGTCCTAAAAGGAAAATGGAGTGTGATCAATCAGTGCTTTTCCGAGGATGCCGTAGGCATCTTTGGTCGTGCACGGATTATTCACCCGTCATCATTCGTCTTTCTCCTATCCGAGTGCAGCTTGTTGTATGAAATACGGCTTTTGTAAGGAAATTCATCACTGATTGAATTTCCCTGGTGTTTTTCTCTTTACAAGGGGTGCAAGGGTCTGGCATTTTCTGACCTTTACTTTAATTACCAGAACCACTTATGGGCAACCTCCGCAAACGCCGTCGGCGCAAGATAGCGCAACACAAACGCAAGAAGCGCTCCCGCGCGAATCGTCATAAGAAGCGTACGTGGGGATCCTAGATACGGTGGTGCGGTTGCTTAGCCAGTTCTGCTGGTAAGCAATCCCAACTAGTCCGTAACCCTAGGTCTTAAATGTAGTTTCCAGACAACTCCCTCTTGTAGGGAGTTGTCTTTTCGTGTTTACCCTGCGCTCATGAGTGGTTGCGCCTTCGGTGCGACTGAACACCTTGAAATCTACGCTAACAACCACAGTCCGCTAGGGGCGAACGACCTACCCCCCGGATGGGTCAGTTGGGTTCCAGCGAGTCAGGTCGAGAAGGATGCCTAATCAGACTGTTCTGCCTACTACCTTCCCCTTTTCCGACTCTGTGCCGCGACCTGTCTCGTTGTGCCTACTACGCACTTCGTCTACCTGCACAGAATCAACCAGAACATGTCCGATTACATACAATCTTACAAAATTGTAGCTCCATGGCATTAGTCCTGCTATTTCCCGCGAAACCCTTGTAGTAGAAACAGAGAGCGAAAACGACATTTGTTGTTTGTAGCGGACGCGACTATTGTGCCCGTTTGCAACGCATTTGGCCTGTTTTCCCAGTGAATCCGGGGGTTAATACCAAACCTCATCACCGTGAAAAATCTTCTTAAACTCCGCACCGGAATCGTACTGGCTCTAGCCCTTTGCCCTTCTCTCTCGCATGCCCAGACGACACCGGCACTGAATACTGGCGATACCGCATGGATGCTTACTGCAACTGGCCTGGTCCTGTTCATGACCATTCCCGGGCTCGCTCTCTTCTATGGTGGTCTGGTCCGTACGAAGAACGTGCTCACCGTACTGATGCATTGTTTTGCGGTGACGGCACTCGTCACTCTGCTCTGGGTGGTGGCCGGCTACAGTCTGGCGTTTGGCACGAGTCACAATGTGGACGGAGTGGTCACCCTCGGTTCATTCATTGGCGACTTCCAGAACCTGTTTCTGCGCAATGTACGACCGGAAACGCTGCTCAAAGGAGGAACTATTCCGGAGTCCGTCTTCCTCGTCTACCAATTGACATTCGCGATCATCACCCCGGCACTCATTGTAGGCGCTTTTGCAGAGCGGTTAAAGTTTACCGCGTTGCTGTGGTTCTCCGGCTTGTGGGTGATGCTAGTCTACGTACCCATCTGTCACATGGCGTGGAGTGGGCCCGGATCCTTATTCGGTGGGATCCTTGGCACCCTCGATTTCGCAGGTGGTACCGTAGTGGAGATTAACTCCGGAATCGCCAGTCTGGTAGCATGTATAGTGGTAGGGAAACGGCTGGGTTATCCTCACACGCAGATGATGCCGCATAACCTCGTGCTGGCCTTCGTCGGCGCCAGCATGCTCTGGGTCGGCTGGTTCGGATTCAACGCGGGAGGGGCACTCAGCGCGAATGGTACTGCCGGGATGGCAGTACTCGTCACCCAGATTGCAGCCGCAGCCGGAGCCCTTTCCTGGATGGGGATAGAGTGGAAACGTCATCATAAGTCCAGTGTGCTGGGGATCATTTCCGGAGCCGTCGCTGGCATGGTGGCCATCACCCCGGCAGCAGGCTACGTAGGCGTACCCGGGGCACTGGTCATTGGGTTGCTGGCTGGGATGATCTGTTACTGTTTCGCCACAATAGTGAAGAAGAAGCTGGGCTATGACGATACCCTCGATGTGTTTGCCGTTCACGGTATAGGTGGCCTCATTGGGCATATTCTGACCGGCGTCTTCGCTGCCTCTGTATTTGGCGGTGTGGGTTACGCTGAAGGCATCACCATGGGTAAGCAAGTTCTCGCCCAGCTCGCCAGCGCAGGCATCACCATCGTATTCAGCGGCGGGGTGACCTTCCTGATCCTAAAGCTGGTGGACTGCACCGTCGGCTTGCGTGTCTCTGAAGACGCCGAAGTCCGTGGCCTCGACCTCGTGCTCCATGATGAGAATGCGTATAATCCGTAGGACGGCGGAGATAGCGTTAAGTGAAGTGTTTCAGACGGGAAAACAGCCCGTCGGGATATTGTTGCCCTAAGGGGGCATGGGAATCCAAAAACGGACACCACCGTTCCAAGGGGACGGAATATCAGGCCCCCCTTTCACCACTTTCCATCCATCGATAAACTCGTCGGCGAATCTATGGACTGGAGGAGACAAATTCGGCCCCCTACTAAGCCTGGATACGCACCAGTATTTCGATCTTTGGGCAGCCACTGGGACAACGGCACGCACGCAGGGGATACCGAAGCTCGAGAAAATCGATTTGCCGGGGCTGTTTATCGGCCAGCGTTCGTAGAAAAAAATGGCGTAAGTCACTTGCTCTGTTTGCATCCGGTAATGGCCAAGGAAAAGAAGCTGGCTAAGCGGAGGAAGTATCGGCGGAGCAACGAAGGCCCACGCTGGTGTAAAGTCGCGCCATTCGCTTCATAGGCAAGAGGGGATCACCGAATTTCCCATCACATCAGCCTGTCTGTGGTTATCGTAAGGGCCGACAGATCGAACCCAAACACCTATGAGCCACAGGTACTCACCCGGGGGAAACCGCCACACTTGTAGCGCCCTGTACCCTTGTATTTCTGCCATCACCGCTTCCCTTTTGAACCCGATAAATCGTCCTTTTGACCCTCCTCTCAGGTTTTTAACCCGACAAATCGTCCTTTTAACCCTCCTCTCGTGGTTTTTACCCTACTCTCAGGGTTTTAAGTCGATAAATCACGTCTTTAGGTGCTCCTTTCAGGGTTTTAACCCGATAAATCGTCCTTTTGACCCTCCTCTCGTGGTTTTATTGCGATAAATCGTCCTTTTAGCCCTCCTCTCCTGTTTATTTTCCGACCCCGCAGGTTTTTAACCCGACAAAACCACCATTTGGTACTCCTCACAGGTTGTTTTACCGTTTTCCAAGACCATTTGGCACTTCTCTTGTGTTATTTTCCCGATTCCACTTACCATTTGGTACTCCTCTCAGGTTGTTTTATCCTTTTCCATGACCATTTGGTTCTACTCGCAGATTGTTGCATCCCTCTCCACACCGGTAGCACCTGCGCTGATCCAAATCCGAAGAGTAGCCACCGCAAGCAAGCGCCCCCTGCATGATTTGGATACAGCCGAACGATTGGTGAGCCGGGAGCTAATATAAGCCGTGCGAAAAACCGAACAAGACCTGCTCGAAGGGCGTAAATGCGCCCCATGGAAGGCAAAGTTGGCTTATGCCGTGAAATCCCAAACCAGTGTAACCGATCGCTGGTTGGGCGAACGACTGCACAGGGGAACCGTTACCACAGTAAGCGATGCACTGGTGGCATACAAAAGGGAACTCTGTGCGGTGCAAAATGTGCATTGTATTCTCCAGTAAACAGGAGTAGGTAATTAACCCTGATGGCTAAACCGTGTGTTCTTATATAGGAAGCCCCGCCCCGTGTGTTCCCGTTCAGTTGCCATAATGTTAACTTTAATATCGAATTACCTAGAACTTGGTGTGAAATATTGATAGCCTTGTAAAATATCCATGAAATATATTAAATACACCATAAAATTCATCATCTGCGTAGTGGGAGTCTTTATAATGCTGGTTCCCGTTTGGGATATTAAAAGCAATTTCTGGATGTATATAATGGTTGGCGGTGCGATATTTTTGTTTGGTATTTATTGTTATATTAGTACTCTTAATAGAATAGTTTATTTATCACCAATTAAGAAACCACCGTGCAAACCAACAGCACAGACAACGGCGATGACTGATGAAACGCCATTGAAAAACTCATTAGAATAGGTCCATGAGAGGGCCTATTTATAGCTATTAGAGAAGAACCTTACTCAAACCCGGACACGCTGAAGCGTGAACTCCAACTCCCGAAACCATGCCTCTCCGTTGGAGTTCATGCTTTTAGCAGGTTGGGACTGGGACTACGCTTACGACTCCGCCGGGAACCGGACAACGCACTGGCTACCATTCGGACCGATGTGCATGTCTGACATTAAACTGGAAGCCATCCTCAACGGCGCTATGCTCCTGCCTATTGCCTATTTGCAGAATGCGTTCCGAACCAATTACCCCGGCAGAGAGCACGAAGAGAAATGATTTCCTGGATGGCACCAAGGGGGTTCTAATCCTGCTCGTAACGATCGGTCATGCCATACAGTTCATCCACTTCTGGGGGAAATCTACCTTCTTCGACGACCCCTGGTTCAAGGCAATTTATATTTTCCACATGCCACTGTTTATGGCTGTTGGGGGGTACCTGTCTTATGCGGGTATTCAGAAACGCGCAACCGGGGTGTACATACGCGGAAAAATCGAGAGCTATGCACTCCCTGCATTCAGTTGGACGGGAGTCTACGTGGTATGCCTGTATCTGTTCGTAGAAGCCACGCGCTCCTGGTTCTCACCGAGAATTGTCATCCCGGAAACCTGCCGCCTATGGTTCTTGTGGGTCTTGTTGATCGCGGTGGTACTCACGGCGCTTGTCAAGCGGATCGGACGCAGTTTTTGGCCCATCCTATCGCTGGTGTTTGCCGGGGTGATACTGATCCCAATCCCTCCAAGCCCGATTCAGGATGTAATCGTCCAAACAAAATACATGCTGCCCTATTTTCTGGCCGGGTATATCGTGGCCGCATCCGGGAGTTACTTTCTCTCACGGGATAAACTGGTTGTCATCGGTGTGGTTGCCGCACTGGCTACAGTGATTCTCTTCCCATTGTGGAATTACAACACCTACGTTTACACAACCGGCATGAATCTGGTACCGGGCAATTACGAAAACATCATTCTACGCTATGGCGCGGGATTTGCCACATCCACCTTTGTCGTGCTCGTACTCTGTACACTTTTTCATAACTGTCCCGGTAGATGGTCCCTACCCTTACGAGTGATCGGCCGCGACTCCCTTTACATCTATATCCTGCAAACCTACCTGTATATTATAATCGACCGTTACATGACCAATCACCGCTCCGAACCAGAGCACCGGATCGGGTTTCTCACGACGATCCTGATCGGCATAGCAGTCGCCTGGATCTGCTGGTTCATCGGACGAATGCTCGCACGCCATCCGATCACGGCCTTGATGCTGTTTGGGAAGTCTGGGAAACGCGTGGGCTAGCCGTTGGCAACGCGGTTCATTTCGAAGTTGTTAAGTAATGGAATTGGTGGGTGCATAATACTAAATAGGAAGGTAGGCACCAAGGGACAAAGGCACCATAGGCACAGAGTCGGAAAGGCAGAAGGCAGGAGGCAAAGGGCAGAAGCCGAACCAGTCTCCTTGTTGCTCCCATCGCAAAACAAGCCGGCGTGTTATTGGGCTATGGGTGCGTCGGTTTTGTCCCGTAGGGACGCATTGTGGGTAGAAGCAGGCATCTTGGGCGGGTAACAGCCCACCGGGCTGTAAGAATCCCTTTAGGAATCAATACCTCGCTTCCACATTCCAAAATTACTGACCTCAAATACCCACCCTGTACGCGGTTGGGGAGACTCCGGTAGTTTTCCGGAACCAGGTGGTGAAGTGCGCGGGATGGAGGAATCCGAGATTGGAGGCTATGGCCTTAATCGGATGCGCTGTCTCGGACAGCTCGAAGCGGGCGACCTGTTGGCGGCGTTCCTCATAGAGTTGTTTTGGGGACTGTCCGAGATCGCGAGTAAACAGGCGGTTGAGCTGGCTCACGCTCAAGCCGAGATGCTTTGCCAGGGTGCTTTCGCGGAAGGGCTCGTGGAGCGGCGCATGCTTGATCCAGCGAATCGCATCGAGTACCCGTTCGTCGAGCTGCGGGAGAATCCGGGGAGACAGACCAATCGCAATCATGGCATCGCTGTAGGCCTGCAACCAGTTCTCGAACAGGGTGCGCAAGCGCAGGTAGCTGGAGAGGCTGACCGGCATTTGCCCAAAGTGTGCCGGCTGGCCCATCGCAGGCGTGACCGCCACTGAGGCGAGGCGCGCAGCCGTTCGCAAAAGCCGGGGCACACGAGCGCCGTCCACCACCAGTGCTCTGTCATGGTTAAACAACGACAATCCGGTGGGCCACTCCACCTGAAACCGGATGGAGACGATCCGCGCATCACTGCTAAACTCCTGAAAACCCTGTGCCTGTGCGGGAAACAGCCATTGCCCGGCGCCGGCACGCACCGCGACCCGGTTATGAGTGATTTCTACCGAGCCCTCGTGCAGGTACCAGGCGGCTTGAAGCCCACTGAGCCCGTATGCACAGCGCTGATTGACCGGCAGCACGGGGCCTTCGGTTGCCCAGACAAGCTGTCTATTCAGCAATTCCCATTGATTAATGCGGAGGGTATCCATGGTGGACGATGCTCAAATTATGCAAGCATTTGCGTAATAGCAGCAACACCGGATTCTTGCACTTGAAGAGGCGGGCATCAGGATGAATCGCAGCATGTACTTGTCCAAAGTGATCCATATTCCAACTCTATTCATCATGAGCTTATCCACACCAATCATCCAGGCAGAACCAGCGTCCGCTGAGGCGGACATCGTCATCTACGGCGGCACATCGGGCGGCGTTATTGCAGCCATACAGGCCAGCCAGATGGGCCGGTCAGTCATCCTAATCGAGCCCGGGATGCATCTCGGGGGATTGAGCAGCGGAGGCTTGGGCGCGACCGATATCGGCAACAAGGCAGCGATTGGCGGGTTGTCACGGGAGTTCTACCATCGCGTAAAGCTGCACTATAACAAGCCCGAGTCATGGAAATGGCAGAAGCCCGATGAGTACCAGAACAATCACTTTGGTGACTCTGGGAAGGACGCCGATACTCAATGGACCTTCGAGCCGCATGTAGCGGAGGCAATCTTTGACCAATGGGTCCGCGAGGCCCATGTGCCAGTGGTCTTCGGTGAACGACTCGACTTGAAAAATGGTATCATTAAGGAAGGCCGAAAGATCACGAGCATTCGCATGGAAAGCGGTCGGGAGTTCAAGGGGCGGGTGTTCATCGATGCGAGTTACGAAGGCGATCTGCTGGCCAAAGCCGGGGTGAGTTATCATGTGGGGCGCGAGGATAACAAGGTGTATGGCGAAACCCTGAACGGAGTACAGGTGGCCCAGGCGAAGTCTCACAACTTCAAAGCACCCGTGGACCCCTATCGCGTACCGGGGAATCCTGCCAGCGGGCTGCTCCCGGGAGTGGTGGAATCCGAAGAGGTACCCGACGGTACTGGAGACAACCGGGTGCAGGCGTATAATTTCCGCGTCTGCATGACGGACCACCCGGGCAATCAAGTCCCCGTGCCGCAACCCGAGGGCTACGATCCCATGCGTTACGAGCTATTCCTGCGTTATCTCCAAACCGGATATTTCGATGCGCTCAATCTCAACACCCCGATGCCCAACCGAAAGACGGACATCAATAACCACGGCGGGTTTTCCTCGGACAACATTGGGCGCAACTACGACTATCCGGATGGAGATTACGCCACCCGTGAGCAAATCTTGAAGGATCATATCGCGTACAATCTTGGGATGTGGTGGTTCCTACAGAACGATCCGCGAGTACCCGGGAATGTACGCGAGAAGACCCGGCGCTGGGCACTGTGCAAGGACGAGTTCCCTGCCACAGGCGGGTGGCCGCACCAGCTCTATGTACGCGAAGCCCGGAGAATGATCGGAGCGTATGTCATGACGGAACACAATTGCACCGGGAAAGCAATCGCTCCCAATTCCGTGGGGCTTGCGGCCTACACGATGGATTCGCACCACGTACGCCGCTACGTCCGAAATGGAGCGGCCTTCAATGAAGGGGATGTGCAGGTGCATGGATTCCCTCCCTACGCCATTGGCTATGGCTCCATTACTCCAAAGGCAGAAGCGTGCGAAAATCTACTGGTCCCCGTCTGTCTCTCAGCCTCGCACATCGCCTTCGGCAGCATCCGGATGGAGCCTGTATTCATGGTGCTGGGGCAATCCGCAGCCGTTGCCGCAGTGCATGCGATTGAGGAAGGCAAGTCCGTCCAAACCATCGACCAGAGCCGGTTGCACAATCGGCTCAAAGCAGATGGACAGGTACTGGAATGGATGCCGGACTAGAGGGAAGGCAGAAGGCGGATGGCAGATTTAAGATGGCAGAAGCAGAAGTTGTCAGCAGAGTCAGTAAAGTCAGTAGGGTCAGTAGGGTCAGTAGGGTCAGACACCCTGATGTCGCGGGAAATGAGATAACCCAAAAGTTGACTAGTAAATAGCCGATGCCCCCGCTGGGCGAAAGTCTGCTTAGGCGATCGGTCGGGGTTCAGTGATCGGTGAGAGGCGGGCAGGTGAGTACGGGAGGTATGTGAAGATTGGGACTTATAGGACGTATGAGACTTATCGGACCAAAACTTGTGTTTATTAGCGTATACCAAGGCACAATGGACCTATTCCGCGTCGAACGCGCAGCCACTCATGAGCCCTGGGCTCATGAGTTGGTTGCACGTTCGGTGCGATAGATATGCGCTGTCCTATAACTGCTTCCCGAAACTATCCTTCAGTGAAACGGTGCGATTAAAGACGGGGGCACCGGGGGTGGAATCGCGGGAGTCCACTGTGAAGTAGCCAACGCGCTCGAACTGGAAGGTGGTTCCTGGCTTGGCAGTCGCCAGGGAGGGCTCCACTAGAGCTGTGACTACGTTCTCGCTTGCGGGATTGATCACATCGAGGAAGGTCTGTCCTTCGGGCAAATCTTCCGGTGCGGGCTGGGTGAAGAGATGGTCGTAGAGGCGGGTTTCAGCCTTGAGCGCGTGCTCGGCGCTGACCCAGTGGATGGTGCCTTTTACTTTGCGGCCATCCGGGGAGTTGCCACCGCGTGAGGCGGGATCATAGGTGCAGTGAACTTCGGTGACTTCGCCGGAAACGGGGTCTTTTACACAACTGGTACACTTCACAAAGTACGCCCAGCGCAGACGCACTTCGTTCCCCGGGAAGAGGCGGAAGTACTTAGGTGGCGGGGTTTCGCGGAAATCGTCCTGCTCGATGTAGAGCACGCGGCCAAAGGGTACTTTGCGTGAGCCCAGCGAGGCATCCGTCGAGTGGTACGGGCAGTCAAACTCCTCGGTCTGACCTTCCGGGTAGTTATCGATCACGACTTTCAACGGACGCACCACACCGAGGGCACGGGGTGCCGTGGCTTCGTGGTCGGCGCGCACGCAGTGCTCCAGAAGGGCGAAGTCTATAACGTTGTCACGCTTGGCCACGCCTACGCGTTCGCAGAAGTCGCGAATGGCAGCCGCGGTATAGCCGCGACGGCGCATGCCGCAGATCGTAGGCATGCGGGGATCATCCCACCCGCGCACACGCTTCTCATTCACGAGCTGGAGGAGCTTGCGCTTGCTCATCACCATGTAGTTGAGGTTCAAGCGGGCAAACTCGTACTGGTGCGGTGTGGCTGTGAGTAGCTCGCGGCAGTGCTCCACGCACCAGTCGTAGAGGGGGCGATGAATGACGTACTCCAGCGAGCAGAGCGAGTGGGTAATGCCCTCGATCGCATCCGAGAGCGGATGCGCGAAGTCGTACATCGGGTAAAGACACCAGGCGTTCCCGGTGCGGTGATGCTCGACAAAGATATTGCGGTAGATGACGGGGTCCCGCAGCACGATGTTCGGCGAGTTCATGTCTATCTTTGCCCGCAGGGTGCGCGTACCTACAGGGAACTCCCCGGCCTTCATCCGACGAAAGAGGTCGAGATTCTCGGCGACACTGCGGTTGCGAAAGGGGCTTTCGCGGCCCGATTCGGTAAGTGTGCCCCGGTAGGTCCGCATCTCATCCGCTGTCAGGTCGCACACAAACGCCAGCCCTTTCCCAATCAGATGCTCGGCGCATTCATAGAGTTTGCCGAAGTAATCCGAGGCGTAGTAAAGGTGCTCGCCCCAGTCGAACCCCAGCCAGCGGATGTCCTCCATGATGGAATCGACATACTCCACATCTTCCTTGACGGGGTTGGTATCGTCGAACCGAAGGTGGCAGCGCCCGCCAAATTCCTTCGCCACCCCGAAATCTATGCAGATCGCCTTCGCATGGCCGATGTGCAGGTAGCCATTGGGCTCCGGCGGGAAACGGGTGATGACACCGTTCGCGGAAATCCGACCCGCTTCCAGGTCCTCGCGCACAATCTGTCGGATAAAATGCTCGGCAGGGGCCGCAGCTTCCTTCGCAGAAGCGTTGGCAGGGGCTGCTGATTTCGCAGCAGATGACTTCGAGGGATCGGCAGGATTACTCATAAAACCAAGACATTCGCATAATTGTTACGCGATGGGCAAGCTAACAGAAATACAAGCGTAGATTCACGGTGCTTCTCAGTTTCTGAGCAGTCTGCATTGGGCTGAATGTTGAACGCTGAAAGCTGATGGCTGATGGCTGGCTGTTACTCCCATCCCGAAAATCGCGCTCGAGTTGTCCTATTCTTCAAGCAGGCGCATCATTGTATCAATGGGCTCCTGCGGTCCCCTATACTCGCCGTTCACGTAGGAATGGGCGACCACGTTGTCGTCTCCATCGAGTACTACGACGCAGGGAATCCCATTGCCACCATACTTATTGTTCAGTTTGTCCTGAGCGACACTCTTATAGGCGGTGGCAGGCCATGGCATGTTTCTCTCCATCATATACTTTTTCATCTCGGCCGGGTCGCGGTCGGAACTGACAAAGATTATTTCGAAATTATCGCCAGACTTGTTCTTTCTATAGAAGTCCACCAACACCGGAGTAAATCGCTGGCAAGGGGGGCACCAGTGCGCAGAGAAGTAGAGTGCAACGTACCTGGCCCGCCCAACACTATCAGCGGACCGGCGTCTTCCGGTCTTGTCCACCAGGAAATTTTGGACGGTACTAAGCAGGGCGGTATGCGATTTCTCTACAGTGGCATTGCTCGAGTTGGCATCGGTAGTTCCCGAAGAAGGAGTACCCCTGGAAACCTCTGCTGCCGGAGCAGTCGATTCGGTCTTGATGACCTTACGGCTTGCAATCTGCGAGATGAGCACTGGAGTAGTCATCGTGGCGCCACCGGACCCACGCTTCAGTACCAGCGTTTTGGCGTCCTCTGATATAATTTCACCGCGAATCTTTCGTCCGCTTTTCAAGACCACTTCGACCTCATCGGCCAGGAGCGAAACGGTGCAAAGTGCAAGTAAACACAAGAGGAGCAGCTTCTTCATGGCGAAAGTAAAGCTGTTCCCCTAATAAGAATCGAGGAAATTTGTTGTGCCTTGGATGCTCGCTAATAGTTAGCCGGCCTTCGGTACCCGCACCAGCCCGCGCTGGTGCATGGCCTCGGCGATCTGCACGGCATTGAGGGCTGCGCCTTTCCAGAGCTGGTCGCCAACCACGAAGAAGGCGAGCCCATTGTCCAGCGCAGTATCGACGCGGATACGGCCTACGCCGCACTTCTCCTTACCCAGGTAATCAAGCGGCATGGGGTACTTGAGGTGGGCGGTATCGTCGCATAACTCAGCACCATCAAAGGCTGCTATCGCGGCACGAGCTTTTTCCACGCTGACCGGGCGCTCGAACTCTGCGCTTATCGCGATGGAGTGACAGCGTAGTACGGGCACACGCACGCAGGTCGTGGAGACTTTCATGGTGTCATGCTCCATGATCTTGCGGCCCTCATTGAGCATCTTCAGCTCTTCCTTGGTATACCCATTGTCGGTGAACTTATCCACATGGGGGAAAAGATTGAAAGCGATCTGGTAGGGATAGACCGAACGGGGCAAGTCCAGTCCCCCTGCCCACGCGCGCAACTGGTCCTCGAGCTCCGCCATGGCGGCAGCCCCTGTCCCAGACACCGCCTGATACGTGGAGGCAAAGAAACGCTTCAGCCCAAACTCGCGGTGCAGCGGGTAGAGCCCCATCAACGCAATCGCGGTTGAGCAATTCGGGTTGGCGATGATCCCCTTGTGCTGCTCCAGTGCGTGGGCGTTTATCTCCGGGACCACCAGGGGCACATCTGCATCCATCCGGAAAGCCGAGCTGTTATCTATCACAATACAACCGCGTTTCACTGCCTCGTGCGCCAGTGCTAGTGAGATGGATCCCCCTGCACTGAAAATCGCGATATCCAGCCCGTCGAACGCCTCCGGTTTAGTCTCCGCTACAACAAAGGCCTCGTCATCCACGGTAATAGTCTTACCAGCAGAACGACTTGAGGCCAGGAGCACCAGCTCCTTGCATGGAAATTTCCGCGAGCGCAGCAGCTTGATCAATTCCTGGCCAACAGCTCCTGTCGCTCCTACAATGCCAACCTTGTAGCTCATCTCTTCGAGGGTTCTAATTACTGGGTGATAGTTGTGAATCCGCACAGGCCATCTGGCTAGCGCGGAAAGTGAAAGCGTCCCATATAAAGGCGGCGTGCTGGTCTCACGCGAGACAAAAATAGGGAGTGGAGCTGGCAGTTTGCAGTTGGCAGATCAGTCCGATCTGTCAGATCAGACAGATCAGTCCGATCCGTCCGTTCAAAACAGTCCACCCCCGCCATGCCACCCACTGCCCACCCCCTCGCTGCCCTCGCCCGCTTCCACCGCGAACTCGACGCCCGTGGGCTCACTGCCACTGCTGATATGCTCTATGCTTCTGTCCCGGAACAGAGGCTCCACCATTTCCGAAATGGAGTACTCCTCGCATCCTATGATATCTCCTCGGGTCGACTCCCGCCATCCTGCGTGGAGAACTCCAATGGCACACCCGACGGGCTACACTGCATAGCGAACAAGATTGGTGACGGTGCTCCGCTCGGGATGATCTTTAAGTCTAGACTGCCGATTGGCAAGGTGTACTCGGACCTGGAGCCAGCGGATAATATCCGTAACTATGTGACTACCCGAATCCTTCGACTGCGCGGTCTGGAGCCGGGCAAGAATTCCGGACCTGGTTGCGATACCTATGACCGGTTTATTTACATCCACGGCACCAATCACGAGCACCTCATAGGCACTCCAGACACTCATGGCTGTCTTGCGATGCGCAATGCGGAAGTAATTCAGCTCTTTAATGAAGTGCCCGAGGGTAGCCTGGTTTGGATTGCGGTGTAGGCCCACCCTGCCCTCCATATTACTCACCTCTTGACTATTTCGCACATTAGCGAAATACTTAGGGTATGTCGAAGCCACGCAAACCGAAGCCCGCGTATCAGGCAGATGCTGTCTTCAAAGCGCTTGGGCATCCGGCACGGGTCACGATCATTCGCGAATTATCAGCTGGGGAATGCTGCGTGTGTGATTTGGTTGAGGCTGTGGGGCTGGGCTGGTCCACCGTATCGCGTCATCTTTCCGTACTGCGGGATGCCGGGGTAATCCTGGATGAGAAACGCGGCGTGCAGGTTTTCTACCGGCTGCAATTGCCGTGCGTTTCCCGCTTCATTGCCTGCCTCGACCAGCCTTCAGCTTTTCCTGATCTGATGACGGAAGGGTGCGGCTGCAAGTAGAGTTTTTTTGGAATAATATTTCGCATTTATACGAAACAATGAACCTTAAACGAGAGCTATCGATTGGCGCCGGATTGTGCGCCGCCTTCCTCTGTATCTACTTTCTGCCAGTGGGCGAAGCGCGGTTTGACCGCTCTCTCAACGAAGCGCTGGAGTTATGCAAATGGTATGCCAGGGAACATGTGGTGCTCTGCCTGCTGCCAGCATTCTGGATCGCCGGAGCGATTGCGGCCTTTGTCTCCCAGGCCTCCGTCATCCGGTACCTTGGCCCGAAAGCGAGCCGCCCCATCGCCTATGGAGTGGGCTCCGTTTCAGGTGCGATTCTCGCGGTTTGCTCCTGCACGGTGCTGCCACTCTTCGCGGGAATCTACCGCATGGGAGCAGGGCTTGGGCCTGCCACCGCGTTCCTCTACTCCGGGCCAGCGATCAACGCACTGGCCATAATCCTGACGGCCAAGGTCCTCGGTCTGGAAATGGGAATAGCCCGGGCCGTTGGTGCCGTTGTATTCAGCGTAATCATCGGACTTATCATGGCATGGCTGTTTCGCCATGAGGAACACGACAAGCACATCGCCACAAAGGCGGTGGAGCTTCCGGACTCGGCCCCGAACCGCCCACTCTGGCAGACAGTAATCTTCTTTGCTACCATGGTTGGCATTCTGGTTTTCTCCAACTGGGGAGGCGCCGCCGATGGCCTGGGATTCTTCTCTGTAATTTATAAAGCCAAGTGGATAATCACGGCTGCACTCGCACTGGGTTTCGCCTGGGAACTGTGGGCCTGGTACAAGCTCCCACTCTGGGGCATCAGTATAATCGCAATCGGAGTAGGGGCGCTTGCCCTGCTCGTTCCTGGCCAGCCGCAATGGCCGTTCCTCATGGGCGTGCTCGGGCTGGCCTGGTTAACCGCTGGTCGAGATGGCGAGGCAGGGGAATGGTTTGAGCAAACGTGGGGCTATACGAAACAGATCATGCCACTACTCCTCGGCGGGGTGCTGGTCGCGGGGTTTCTCCTAGGTCGCCCGGGTCATGAGGCCTTGATCCCGGCGGAATGGATCACCAGTTCGGTGGGCGGGAACTCATTCGTCGCCAATCTCTTCGCCGCAGTTGCCGGGGCTTTCATGTATTTCGCCACTTTGACAGAGATCCCCATTCTGCAAGGACTGATGGGCAGTGGCATGGGGAAGGGTCCCGCACTCACCCTGCTGCTGGCCGGTCCGGCCTTAAGCCTGCCGAGTATGCTCGTACTAAACACGATCCTCGGTACGCGTAAAAATCTCACCTACATCGCACTCGTCATCCTCATGTCCACCCTGACTGGGTGGATCTATGGCCTGACGGCATAATCCAATTTCCTATGAACACTAAAAAAATCCAAATCCTCGGCACAGGTTGTGCCAAATGTAACAAACTCACCGATGCTACCAAAGCAGCCGCTGACTCTCTCGGTCTGGATTATCAACTGGAGAAAGTGACGGATATGATGCGGTTCGCCGATTTTGGGGTCATGATCACCCCTGCCCTCGTGGTTGATGGTGTAGTAAAGGTCTCGGGCAAGGTGCCCTCGCTCCCGGAGCTGCAGGAAATGCTACGCGACTAACCAACTATCCAGTATCCATCAACAATTTGAAACTCGATGAAAACCGCACTCAGACTGGCGCTGATGTTAGTTGTAATCACCGGACTTGGCTTCTGGGCTTGGGGTAAGTTTGCGCCAAAAAGCACTGGAGCCAATCCGACCACCGCAACTTCACCGGTTCCCGCCGCAATAAACGGTACCGATACCCAGGTGATGCAGACTCCTGCTTCAGTTAATGTTGTCGTCACCTACTTCACCACCAATGTACGCTGCGTGTCCTGCCGCAAGATTGAGGAGCTGACGCTAGGTGTGTTGGATGAACGCTATTCCGACGCCCTTAAATCCGGTCGCATCGTCTTCCAAACGCACAACATTGATCTGCCGGAGAACAAACACTTTATCACGGATTACGATCTCTCCTTTAAAACCGTGGTCGTGGAGGAAATGCGCGAGGGGAAACAAATCAGTTGGCAGAAACTGGATGATGTCTGGACACTGCTCGATGATCCCGTTGCGTTTTACAACTACGTCTCCGAAGCAATTAACAAAAAGCTATCCAGCCAATCATGAGTCTCTTGATCCTGCCTTGCGCTACTGCGCTCTGGCTGGGGTTGGTGACATCGATCAGCCCCTGTCCGCTGGCAACGAACGTCGCCGCGATCTCCTTAATCTCCCGACAGGTGGGGAACCGGCGCAGGGCACTGGCGGGAGCCATCGCTTACACGCTGGGGAGAATCGCCGTGTACGTGGCACTGGCGCTAATCCTCTCCCTCGGGCTGGCCTCAATGCCCCGGGTGGCTGGGTTCCTGCGGGAAGAGATCGTGCCCGTGGTAGGTCCGCTCTTAATTCTGGTGGGCATGGCCATGGTGGGCTGGCTGCCGCTGCCACCCATCTCCCTGAAGCTTGGCAACTCCACCTTTGCCCAGCGTATCAGCCACTGGGGCATCCTCGGTGAATTTGCGCTAGGCGGTGTCTTCGCACTCTCCTTTTGTCCGGTCTCGGCAGCACTCTTTTTCGGATCACTGATCCCGCTCGCGCTCCCGTCTCCGTTGCCCTGGTTGGTCGTATCCTTTTACGGTACCGGCACCGCGCTCCCTGTGGGCATCATCGCACTGGTTCTGGTCCTCAGCACAAGCTACGCAGCAAGTATCCTCGGGCGAATCCAGTCGGCACAGAAATGGGCAAATACGTTGACCGCGATCATCCTAATCGCAGTTGGCACCTGGCTGACCATCAGTGAAACGATAGTTCCGGTACTTCAAAGATAGTGATGGAAAAGTCGGCAATCCTACATGGCGCAGGTCAAGGAAGGCAGTAAAACACTCACTGCATTCCTCCCATTCCTCCCCTATTTCCCATTACTCCCATTCCTCCCATGCACCCCAATACCCCTGCCGAGATAGTCCCGAATGCTCCCCCTAAAAACAAGGAATCCCAGCCCGGCACAGCGGCCAGACTGAGATTCGCAAAGAAACTTCTGCGGGCTTGGTCGGCAGCTACGCCACTACTCGACGAGCACCGCACGCGATTGGATTAGTGTCCGCCGCTCTTTCCCTTGAGCATGCCAACCACACTGGTGAGTGTGCCTTTGGCGTCGCCGAGAACCATCATGGTCTTCTTGTCGTAGAAAAGCTCGTTGTCCTCACCGGCAAACCCGGCGCCCATGGAGCGCTTGAGGATGATGACGGTGCGGGCCTTGTCGGCATTCAGGATGGGCATCCCGTAAAGTGGGGAACTCTTCTTCCAGCGTGCCGCGGGATTCACCACGTCATTCGCACCGACCACGATGACTACATCCGTATTGAGGAAGTCGTCATTGATGGCATCCATCTCAAAGAGTTGCTCGTAGGGCACGTTGGCCTCGGCAAGGAGCACATTCATGTGCCCCGGCATGCGGCCAGCCACGGGGTGAATGGCAAAGCGAACTGTAGTGCCGTTCGCTGCGAGGAGATTCGCCATCTCATGGACCACGTGCTGACACTGGGCGACTGCCATGCCGTAACCGGGGATGACCACCACGGTCTGCGCGCTATCGAGAACGAACTTCATATCCTCCGCCGTGTAACGGGTGACTGTACGAGCTTCTTGTTTACCTTTGTCAGCTTCTGATGGGGCGGCCCCTACTGCACCGAAGATCACATTGCCGAAGGAGCGGTTCATCGCCTTGCTCATCAGCATGGACAGGAAGAATCCGCTGGTGCCATCGAGTGAACCGGCGATGATTAGCACCTTGTTGTCGATCGCTATACCCGTGGCAGCAATCGCCAGCCCGGCATAGGAGTTGAGCAGGGAGATAACCACAGGCATATCCGCACCACCGATGGGCAGCACCAGGAAGATACCCACGAGAAAGCCCAGCCCCATAAAGCTATAGAACGCCCACTGTGCTGTGGGGTCGTACAGGAAGTAAACATATAAACCGATGGTGGCGAAGAAGAGCGTGATATTTACGATGTTCTGGCCTTTATAGGTCATCGGTGCGCTCTTTATTAGCTCCTGGAGTTTACCAAAAGCCATCAACGAACCGGTCACCGTCAGCGCGCCGAAGAGCACTTCAAACCCGATCGCCCCCAGGCGGATGCGTCCCAGCTCATCCGGGCTATACTCGATGTACTTGTAAACACCTACCAGCACTGCCGCCAGTGCACCGAAGGCGTGCGATAACGCAATTCGTTGTGGCATGGCAGTCATTGGCATGAAGATTGCCATGACGGAACCGATTGCCGAGCCAATGACTACACCGATTACAATGTAAACCCAAGTCACTATATCGAAATAGAGCAGCGTGCCCACCACTGCGAGCAGCATGCCGATTTCCGCCATGAACATGCCTTTGCGGGCACGATCGGGATGGCTCAATGCCTTCAACCCGAGAATGAAAAGTACCGCAGCGGCCAGATACGACGCATCCGCGAAGATTTTGCTTAGTTCGGTATTCATTTGGCAGCCCCCCGGTCCTTCTTTTTAAACATCCGCAGCATGCGGTCGGTAATCATAAAGCCGCCGACCACGTTGATACTCGCCGCAGTCACAGCTATCATTCCCAGCCAGTGACTGGTGGAGGAGTATGGCCCGCCCGCTGCCACAATCGAGCCCACCAGCGATATGCCGGAGATCGCGTTTGTAGCCGCCATCAGCGGCGTGTGCAGCGTGGGTGATACCCGTCCGATAACCTCGTATCCGAGGAAGCCGGCCAGCACCAGGATGAAGAGCAGTGGGAAGATTTCTCCCACCGTCAGCGGCGTCAGCTTGTGGACTGTCTCCGCCGCCTCCAGTGAAGCGATAAACAAAGGGTTCATAATTTTCTTAGGATAAAGTGTTCGAGTTAAAGGTTTAGAGAGACAGCGTCTTCTTGAGAGTTTCGTTAACGATCTCACCGCCACGGGTGAGGCAGGCACCTTTCACGATATCATCGGCTACATCGGGGGTGGAGTCTGGTTTCGGGTAAAGGTGCTTAAAGAGGTTACACACATTCTTCGCATAGAGTCCCGAGGCATCCAGCGGTACGGTGGCCGGAAGATTCACTGCACCTATCAAGGTGACACCCGAAACATCGATCGTTTTGCCAGGCTGTGTCAGCTCGCAGTTGCCACCGAGGTCTCCGGTGAAATCGACAATCACCGAACCCGGGCGCAGCAGTTTCACCATTTCGCCAGTAATCAGAAGTGGTGCTTTCTTGCCGAATATCTGCGCGGTGCAAATAACCAAATCCATCTTCGGCAGACGTCCGCCAATGGCTTCCATCTCCTTCTGAATAAATTCTGGGGAAAGCTCCTTCGCATAGCCACCAGCAGTCTCGGCATCCTTGGGCATCTCCATCTCCACAAACGTGGCGCCAAGACTCTTCACCTGTTCCTTCACTGCCGGACGGGGGTCGAAGGCTTCCACCTTCGCACCCAGCCGCTTGGCTGTTGCGATGGCTTGAAGCCCCGCCACGCCAACGCCAAGGATAAGAACGTTCGCCGGGGCAATTGTGCCCGCCGCAGTCATCAGCAGAGGGAACATCTTCGGCATCGCCTCCGCGCCAACGAGCACCGCCTTATACCCGGCGACCGTGGCCTGCGAGCTCAGCGCATCCATGCTCTGCGCCCGGGTGATGCGAGGGACGAACTCCATCGAGTACGCCGTCACCTTGCGCCGCGCGAGGGTCTTAATAACCTCCGCATTCGCAAACGGCGCGAGGAAACTGATGATCTGCACGCCTTCGCGCAGTGCATCGGCCTCATGCTGGCCATTCGGCAGGGCACGCGGGGGTTGTACTTTAAAGATCATCTCCGCCTGCGCCCAGATGGGTTTCGCGTCGGGGACAATCGTGGCTCCTGCCTGCAAGTAGGCAGCATCAGTAAACGAAGCGCGAAGACCTGCACCCGTCTCTATCATGACTTCGTGCTTGTCTCGGAGAAGAGCTGTTACCAACAGCGGAGTAAGTGCCACACGCGTTTCACCGGGCGTGGTTTCCAAAGGAACGCCAATCTTCATTCTTTGCAGATAACGCCGAATGCTTCCATGGTAAAGCGTAAAGATTTATGCTTTTACCAAGTAACCAAGCTGTACGAACCGATTAGTACCACTGATGCAGACAGCTACTCCAGCCGGGTCTGATTCCAATACCAGACGCCATCGTTCGCATTCCACGCGAATGGATACCAGGATTGGCGCGTATAATACCAACCACTCTCTGGCTGCCAGAACCAGAAGCCAGCCCAAGTTGAGCCGTCCACGCCAAGAAACGGATAGAACCATCCCCATCCGGTATGATACAGCCAAGGGTACGCACTGGTGTATAAATCACCCATAAAAGTTTGGGTAACCCACCCTGATACGCCAAGCTGCCCATCAAAAAAACCTTTCACAGTTAGTTGCGCCAATTGCAGCCGATCTGCTTCACTGATGCTGGTCTCTGGCACTTCCATCCTGCCAACAAATAGGATAGCCCCAGATTCCTTTTCCCTAAGTAGATACAGAAAGGAACGGTTCACAAAGAGAAATGATGATGGCCCACTCGCCCATTCGCCAACGATGCCGGTCGCAGCCGCAGCCTCAACCCCGTACTCATTGACGGTAATCGTAGCCTTGTGAACAGCCGTACCAACATAGAGTTGTTTGCCCAGTGGACTCAACCCGGTCAAGTCGGCAACAGAGGGATTAAACACAGCATTCATCCCCATGGACTGAAGTTCAGGAATAAGATCAATATCCGTATCAATCGAGAAACGCGGCATGCTCAAGTAAACCCAGGTATCCTCCAATCCTGCAACGATTTGCTCCAGTTTCGTCCCCGTCAGCGTACTCTCCATCTCCGCCAGACTGCTTCCCGGCTGTGGCATGAGCATAAGCAGACTGAACTTGTTGCCTTCAAAATTATTCTCCACCGCAATCAGTTTACTATCGTTGTACAAACCCACTACAGGTTCGCCAGACATCGTGGGTACGTAGAGAGTGGTGCCATCCGATTGGAAAAATGGGCGCAGTCGCGTACTCTCTGGCTTAAACTTTACCTCCCAGGCACTCTTAAAGTACAGCGCGTTTACGAGAACAAAGCGGGTTGCCTCACTTATACTACCCGCCGGGAACAGCTCCTTAATCCGTTCGCCCGTTCGCTCACTGACCCAAGAATTGATGGCCGTTCGCTCAGCCGCAGGGTTTACCCCAAAGTCGACCGTTTGCAGCGCGGCTTCGAACGGGGCGGTTACCAGATCGAGATAGCTTTGCTCGAAGGGAAAGCCTTTTTGCAGCCAGATTCCATTGGCTAGCCCGAAATTCATCTCTCCTCCAGACGCCAACTTCTGTGCATTAAGCCATCCATTTAACTGATTGTATGACTGTACGAGAGTGGCCGTGTTTGTATCAAAGTGAAAAACCGTCGCCAGCTCCGATGCCGTCACTCCCTTCGTGCCGGGATAGAGCATACCAAATGCTTCGGACAAGCTTAGCGGGGAGAAACAAAAGTTTGAGGTTTCCGTACTTGCTGTATGTCGGTAATAATCAAAAGCAAAGTCGTTGCTCGCACGAATGAATGTTGTCGAAGGCGCGGTGGCTCCCGAGATTGCAGTTGTCCACCCAGCAAGTGCGAGGGTGAGGATTACCGCAATCGATTTGGTTATGTTGGCGAAGGATTGATGCGTGTACATAATGGTAGTGTAGTACTTGTACGGTCTTCAAGTCAACTATTCAGAAACAGGTGCGTCGCGAAGTTCATGGACTGTTTTTATTGGCACGGGCATCTTGCCCTCCCACGACCAATGAGTGGACGTCCTGGAACTTGCTATTCGGGTTAATTGAATAGTTGCATACCCACAATGTAGTGGAAAACGGGATGCGGCACGACTCGTTTCCAGAAAGCAGGATTATGAGTTTAGCGTATACCAAGGCACAACGGACACATTCCCGCCGACGGCGCAACCACTCATGAGTCCGTTCCCAAGAGCGTTGTCTGGGCTCATGAGTTGAAGCACCTTCGGTGCAACAGAATACTATGCTTCTGCGCAAAACAGATACAGGTAGGATGCGTCCCTACCTGCCTTTATCCGTGTTTCATCCGTGAAATCCGTGGCTAATAGTGCATTCCCTCCTTCCCTATTACTGCATCTTTCTTCCTTTCCCCTTCTCCGCATGCATCTGAAGCATAAAGCCAACTCACCAGGCTAACCCACCAGCCTGCTTGCCAAGCACTGGAATCTAGATCAGTTTACGAGCCTATGTTTATATCCCTGCGCAATGCGTTTCTTTCCGGGATTGTGGTTTTGTCACCACTTGCGGTGACCGTCTGGGTGATTCACTTCTTAGTTAACTGGCTCGGCGCCTTTCTCAGCCCGGTCTTAATTGACATTTTACACGATGACTTGAAGGACAACTTCTGGATACGCTTCACGATCAAGATTGTGTCCGCCTTTCTGGTGGTGGTCATTATCACCACGATTGGCTGGTTATCCCGGCGCTTCTTTGGAAAGATGCTATTCAAGAAGGTGGAGCAAATGATCGCCAATGTGCCCATCGTGAAGACAGTCTATGGAACGGTACGGCAGATTATTGACACCTTTTCCCAGCAGAAGAAAGCGGTGTTCCAAAAAGCAATCCTGGTGGAATTCCCAAGAAAAGGTCTTTATTCAGTGGGTTTTCTGACGAGTGAGAGCAGTGGCGAGGTGCAGTTCCGTACCGATCAGGTGGTCATTAATGCGTTTATACCCACCACACCAAATCCCACCAGCGGGTTTCTTGTCATGGTGCCGAAAAGCGAAATCATAGAGCTGGATATGTCGATTGGCGACGCCATGAAATTGATCATCTCTGGCGGAGCCGTAGTCCCCCAGTTCGACCCGGAGACAAAGCGCACCGTGGCGGTCCATCGGGATCCCAGCGATGCATCAGCGCCATCCGCACCTACGAGCATAGAGTGATCTCCACCCTTCTCTGACATGGCATCCCTTGCCCTAAGCACACCGGCAACGGTCCTCTACAAGACTGAACGCGGAGAGACCGGAGTGCATCTGCGGCTGCTCTCGGCAGAGCAGGGTATGCTGACGGCCATCCAGCGGCGCTCTACCAAGACAGTCCAAGCGCACCCCCTGGCAGATATCTTTGACCACGGTCTGTTCATGCTGGAACGGCGTGCCTTGGGCGGCGGGCCCTGGTATGTCCGCGAGTTTATAGTGGAGCGTCGGCGCCCGCTCCTGGCCAATCACTATGAGTCATTTGAGACCGCCTGCCGCTTTGCCACCCTTTTGGACCGCAACGCCGTCCATGTGGAGCATCACGACCGCCTGATCTCGGTGCTAAACCGCGCACTGGATGCCTGGGAAACCGGTACGGCTCCCCAAGCAGTTCTGTGCAAGGCGCTCTACCTCCTGTTAAGAGACGAAGGGCACCCGGTGAAGGAGCAATGGTGGGCTGAACTGCCCGATGGTGCGCGGGAACGCGCGGCACACCTGATTGGCACGCCTTTGGATGCACAGACTGTGCCCCCGGAAGAGGCTGCCACTCTGGTCAAAAGCCTCCTGCACTGGATGGTAGGCCACGCCGACTATGTAGTGTAATGCGCCTCTTACAACCGCCGAAACACCACCGTGGTCTCCCCGCGTTGATGTCCGGGGTCGGTAAAGTGTAGTACATCGTTGTTAATGGCATAACTGCAGGAGAAGAGCAGTTCCGGATAGTCTGCCATGACCTCGGCAAAATGGTTTTCGTGCCACGAGAACATGTCATACTCGTCCACAAGTGTTGCGGGGCACTGCGGTAGACCATCGGTGGCCACGGAGCGCCGCACCCGATCCACAAAGCGGCTTGGGTGGGTATCGATCACCTCGTAGGTGATGCGTGCATGCCCCTTGCCATTCACCTGCGCGGCCCAACTGTCCACAACATAGGGAATCTCGCACGCCGGTTCGGGAAAGAAGATGGTGACCATGACTAGACCACCAGAGGCAGTGTGATCACTCACTGTGCGTAGGAATCGGCGGAAATTCTGCTCATCCGCGAGCATGCCACAGGTACCGCTGAGTTCGAAGCTGACTTCAAAGGGTCCGCGTTGAAACTTAAGGTCGCGCATGTCGCCTTCGATTATTTCGAAGGCTTGGGCACCACACTTTTTACGAGCGGCCTGCACCATGCCGGGCTCAATATCATTCCCTGCGACGGGAACACCACGCTCGGCAAAGTAACCGAGCCAGGTAGCCGGCCCACAGGCGGGGTCCATGACCGAGTGCGGCTGTCTGCCAAGATGCTGGCAGATGACTTCCCACACCTGCTGAAAGACAGCCGGAGAGGGAGTGCGAAGAGAATCATAAAGCTCAGGATAATCGTAGAGCGAGACGGTTTTCATACAGACTTGGGTTTTTGCTTATGGCAGGCTGGAGCCAGTACGCGGCTCTTCCCATTCTCCTGTCGTATGCGCTAGAGCGCACAACTGCCAGGAGACGAATTGCGGTTTCGTTGCGGTAGCACCTATACCCGATATTCGCATAAACAAGAACGACTATTCTGCCGGGTGTTACTAGGGGAACTCAAGATGAATCGCTGCATTTGCATGAACTGCGATGCCTCTCGAATTTGTTGGAATATCCCGGGCAGCACAGGGACGCTTTGTAGAGCATTTTGAATACTCCGGGATATCTTACAAACGAGTCGTGTTTGTGGCTTACGCACAATCCGCAACCTACACAAGTCGCGTATGTAGGTTGATGGCAGACATTAACCCTCGCTCGAGTCGAGTGCGTGACAGGACGGCTGCCGTTGACCCTCGCACAAGTTGTGTGCGTGACCCAAAGTCAGTCTTTGACCCTCGCACAAGTCGTGTGCGTGACCCAAAGTCAGTCTTTGACCCACGCACAAGTTGTGCACGTGGCCCAAAGACAGCCATTGACCCTCGCACAAGTTGTGTACGTGACCCAAAGTCAGCCATTGACCCACGCACAAGTTGTGTACATGACCCAAAGTCAGTCTTTGACCCTCGCACAAGTTGTGTACGTGACCCAAAGTCAGTCTTTGACCCTCGCACAAGTTGCGTGCGTGGCCCAAAGACAGCCATTGACCCTCGCACAAGTTGTGTACGTGACCCAAAGTCAGCCATTGACCCGCTACAACACGCTGGTGTCTTTCATTCTTGTATCTTTTTTGCCCATTTTTGCAGCTTATCCAATTAATAGGTCCAGCAAGTGAGATGCGCCGCACATCTTCGAAACGCACTGCATGACATGGGGCGCAGCTCAGTTTTTGGAGAGGGGATGACAAGCAGTTTATCCACTAGATTTACTAAATATCACAAAAGAGATTCCGGGCAGGACGGGGCAGGACGCACAAGGATTTTGTCTGCATTTACATTTTTAGTGAGTTTCGTGAAATTTAGTGGATAAAAATCCAGATTAAAGCCACCTATCCAAAAACTGAGATGCGCCCGGCTGTTTACTAAGCCATGGTACTACTTCCACCCAGCCAGTAGTTTATACAGTTCGTAAATAGCCCGTAAAAAGAATGATTTTGAACGCCAAGAGAATGGTATAATTCATGCACTTCTCGATCTTTCCCTAATACCATTTATACGTATTATATAAGTTCCACACTGTAAGTAATGCCCCGCAAGTCTATTAAAGCCAAGAATGAGGCGACGCAACAGCGACCCAGTCCCAACCTGCCCTCAAGTACTGCACTGTTGAGGGCATTACCTCATGCCTGCGCGGTATTGGATCCATCAGGAACGATTGTGGCTGCAAACGAGCGGTGGCTGGGTCTCCGCGGTGATGGCCTGGTACTTGGGCGTATCGGCAACGGGCTACAAGAGTGGGCACCAAGTACCGACCTATCCACTGCAATCCGTTCAGTGCTGGATAAGCCGGGTGCGAGTGTTACCGTGAATTATGGTGAATGCTCCGCCGTCATTAACCCAATCGCTGAGGGCGGGGCATTGGTAACTGTGGTATCAAGTGCGGTATCAAGTGCGAGCGCGTCGCCCGCGCACAACTCCCAGTCCGTTTCAAAGCCACAGGATGAGCATCTTGAAATGCTCAAGCAACTGGTAGAAGGTGCGGATGCCGTCATCATCCTGCACGACCTGGAAGGTAGATACCTGCAATACTATGCCCCCGCGAAGTATGAATACACCTATGAAATGGTCCGGGGGAAACAGGTCCAGGAAACGTTATCACCGGTCGAGGCGGAGCGGAGAATCCACCTCATCCAGCAGGTAGTTGCCTCGGGAAAACGCATAGAAACAACAGACACGACACTATGGAAGGGCCAGCACCTTCGCTTCCACGAGATATACTTCCCTGTATTTGATTCTGTAGGCAAGACGGTCGCCGTAGGCAGGATAGCACGGAATGTCACCGAACAAACTCGAATAGCCGAAGAGCTGCTATCCAGCGAAAGCCGGGCGCGCCAACAACTGGCGCTAAGCGAAGAAAAGTTCCGCCGCATATTTGAAGCCGCGCCTTGTATGATCGCTATTTGGCCAGCGGACGAATCCCCGCCCTTGTTAAACAAGACCGCAATAAATAATCTCGGCTGGAGTTCCGCCGATTTTAACACAACCGATAAATTCTTAGAGTTAATCGGTGACGATCTCTCCCAGCGTGCGCTACTGCGTGGTTATCTACAAAAATCCGACGGTACTTTTTCAGACCAGCTGATTAAAACCAAATACCGGGGAGTGAGAATTCAGCGCTGGGCCTACTGGAAAATGGCTGATGGCAACTGCTGTGGCCTGGGCATGGATGTCACCGATGATCGGGCCAAAGACCGCGCGTTACAGGAGAGTAGAGAGCAGTTTAACCAGATCGCCCGCACGGTTCCAGGCGCGCTCTACCGCTATGAGCGCTGGCCGGATGGCTCCCACGGATTCACTTACTTTAGCGAAGGTATAGAGACTATCACTGGCAATACACTGGTGGATATTCTGGGCGATGCTGACATTCTCTTTAAGCGGGTCCCCCAAGAGGCCCGCGCGAAACTCTTAGAGTCCACCCTCCTCTCTGAGCAAACGCTTAATCCCTGGGATCAGACGTTTCCTATCGAGCGTGCTGATGGCACCCAAATATGGGTGCATGGCAATGCCATCCCCACCCGTTCTGGTCCGGGATGGACAGTCTGGCACGGCATTCTTACTGATGTAACCGATGTCATGATTCTACAGAAGGCGGTTACCGAAAGCGAAGTACGGTACCGCAGCGTATTCGAGAATTCTCCGGTCTGTCTCTGGGAGGAGGACTTCTCGGCAGTGCGGATGCATCTGGAGAAGCTGAAATTCATCCACGGGGAGCATCTCGACAATTTTCTTAAAGGGAACCTCGATGAACTCAAACGTCTGGCAAGTGCGATCATCATCAAGAACGTCAACCAGGCCACGCTAACCCTCTATGGAGCGCGCAATAGGCTGGACCTTATTCAGGGACTGCCGACACTCTTCACGCGGGAGTCCTGGGATGTCTTTCATCAGGAAATGATGCATATAGTAGAGGGCAAGCGAAACTTCGACCTCGTCATCCCTTCACTGACCCTCAAAGGCAAACAGCTTTATCTACTCGCCCGGTGGACGGCACTGCCAGGACACGAGGAGGATTTAAAAAAGATAGTTCTGTCTGTAGAAGATATTACTACACTCAAGGAAACCGAAGCCAGTCTCCGCGCTGCAAAGGAAAAAGCCGAGTCGGCCAACCGGGCAAAGGATTCCTTTCTGGCCGTTATAAGCCACGAGATCCGCACTCCCATGAATGCCATTGTGGGTTTTGCGGACTTGCTTAATCAAGCGAACACCTCTGAGGATCGGGATATCTTTCTGCAACAGCTCCGAGCCAGTTCCGCACAGCTTCAAGAGTTAATAGATAACATACTCGAGTATTCTCACATTGCAGGCGGGGAGGCGACTGTGAATGCCGAACCGTTCTCGCCCCACAGCCTGTGCAACCAGATGGCAGAACGCTTCTGCATGCGGGCTGCCGAAAAGCGACTGAATCTAAGCCTGGTGTTAAGCCCGGACCTCCCTGAATTATTAATCGGGGACCCCGCGCGACTGCGACAAATCATCAGCGCTCTCATGGACAACGCGATAAAGTTCACAGTTCGTGGTGGCGTAACTCTATCTCTCGAAGTCGCGCCTCTAGCCACCGGTGAAGGTTGCCTGCTAGTCGGTGCCGTGGAAGATACCGGACCGGGCATAGCATCTGCCATGCAGACCAAGCTATTCGCTCCCTTTGAACAAGGGGATATGACCATCACCCGGCATCATGGCGGGATAGGCTTGGGACTGGCCTTGTGTAAGGTATCCATTCAACTTCTGGGAGGTCAGATCACAGTCAATAGTACGCTAGGAGTAGGCACCAAAGTACAGTTTTCCGTGCGGTGCGAGAGACTGCCTAACATTAGTAGTGCTTCGGCTGCTCCCATGGAACACCTACTGCCCAGTACACAGCATGCTTTGCCACTTAAACTCATCTATGCCGAGGAGCATAAGAGTAATCAGTTCGTCGTAAAAGCACTTGCAGAAAGGTTGGGAGCCACCCTGGCGCTAGTCTCCAGTGGCAAGGAACTCATGGAGCAACTCAAAGCAGCGCATTTTGATGCAGTCCTGATTAATCTCCACATAAGCGATGATGGGCTGGCCATCGCCCGAGCAATTCGCGGCGGAGTGTGTGGCATTGAGCGCATGGGCATATACCTTGTTGCCGTAGCTGCCTACGATCACCCCTCAGATCGTCCACATGTACTGGCTCAAGGCTTTGACTACTACTTGCCCAAACCGGTGACGCTGCACTCACTGGAAACGTTGTTAGCGTCCGTCCGTGATAAGCCGGATGAGCAGGGCAGAGGGAGAAATTAGCTGTTAGTAGCTTTTATCTTTTAGCTTTGTATTTTAGTTAAGTGTCACGCTCTGGTCGCATTGTAGCCAGAGCGTCTCGTTCTGGTCGCTGGGTCGCGGGGTCGCTGGTCGACGTTTCGGGTCGTCGTGCCGGGTATCCGTCCCGTATCATATCACATCACTCGGGCGGTCGTCCGCGATACACCAGACCGGGACGGTATGGCTACCTAGAAGTCTTCCACCGCGATTAAGCGTTCCACTAGGCGGAAGGTTTCCAGGACGAGTTCGACATCGCAGCTCATGGGGTAGCCTACACGCTTGCATTCATCGTTTAGATAATCCCAGTGGAGCGCCTGCCATTCGCGAAGGGACCCATCGCCTTCGCCTTCCACGGCGGCGTAGGCTTCATCGACAGCGCTGTACTTGCGAATTTCCACCTGTATGGTTTCGATGATCGCAATAGGTCTGCCCTGGCCATCGCAAACAGTCGAGTGCTGGCCGACTGTTGGCAGGGGTTCTTTATCGTGGAGGAAAGCTGCAAGCAGTCCACTCGTCGCGTGCTTCTTATCCAACAGCACCTGCCACGCGCAGCTATCCATCATGGCTGGCGTATTGCCAAATACGGCGACGGGGTGGGGTGATTTAGGCGGGGTAGGCACTGAGGTACAAAGGCACTAAGTCGGAAAGGTAGAAAAGGCAGATTTCAGATGGCAGATTTCAGATGGCAGAAGAAGGCAGATTTTGAATTTGGAATTTGGAATTTTGAATTTGAAATTTGGAATTTGCAGTTACGGGTGGAGTGCTGCGTCTGCCCAATTTGCATGGTCATTATGGGTACCGTCACCAGCATCGGTCACTACGAGTTTTAATTCAAACACACCGTTAATTTTCGCGCGGACTTTCTTCACCTTTGCTCCACTGCTCATTACCCCGCTGGTATAAATGAGGTGGCCATCGCCCCAGACTTGGAACTCCACGGTGCCACCGCGGTGGGAATCATCCAGGCCGATGGTGGCATGAAACTCGCTGAAGTTCCCGCCAATGCGGTAGAGTACCTCGCTGTGGGCGTGGGTTCCCAGCCCTTTCTCGAAGCCCTTTCCATTGATAGAGAGTGGGCCGTTCATGACATTGCGGTCGCGACCCAGTGTGCCGAAACTCTGCATGGATGCATCCGGCTCATAGTCGCTCAGCCAGACCGCTGATGGCACAGGCATGCTGGCATCCATCAATGGGGTGCTTGGTGCTGACGTGTTGCCAGCAAGAGTTGCCGCAACTACTACCCAAGCCAGTGCTTTGCCGGGCATGATTTCTGGAAGTGTGAAGGTGGTCTCAGTTACCGAGGCATAGTAGTCATTGTTTTGGTAAACCCGGTAGCAGTCAGCGCCGGGAACAGGCTCCCATGAGAGACTGTCTGCTGCGTCAGCCTTGCCGGGGGTAAGCGTTACCTGCGGAGTGGCCAGTGTCTTCGGTTTCTTTTCAAATACAGAGAAATCCCATTGAGGATAGTAGCTCAGCGCGATAGCCCCGTCTTTACCGACGAAGAAAGGCAGCCACACATACGTCGCCCGGCGGATGTCGTGCGCATCCCAGCGGTCGCCCAGGTAGATGAATGCATTTTTTGGCCCGTGCGGAGCAGGCAACACATAGGTAGGTTGGGAGCGGAAAGAAGTCGCTGCATCGTGCCCGGTACACGGGTTGCCCAATTCTTTCCAAGGGCCGAGAGGAGAGTCTGCCACGGAAAGCAGGAGAGGGTTCGGGTTCCATCCAGTACAGCCGGAGGAGAAGAGATAATAGCGCCCATTGTACTTGAAGGGGGCGGGAGCTTCGCGCCAGCGCTTTATGTGCGTGCGCGCCCAAGTCTTGCCCTCTTTCACCGGGCGGGCGATGTCCGTAAAGTCGCTACTTAACTTGCTGACATAGAGCGTACTGTTGTTTTCCGAGGAGTAGAAGATGTACGCGGTGCCATCGTCATCGAGGAATAGATTCATATCGGCCAGGGCGTTGCCACGGCCTGCTTCGTCGATCATCGCGATGATCTTCAGTTGTTCCTCGGTCTGGACCTGTCCTCCACCACTGTCCTTGTCGTGTGCTCCGTAGTCATAACTGATGGGTCGGATAATATGTTCCAGCACGAAGAGCCCGTCGGGGGTATCACAAGTGGCCACGCCGGCGGAGCGCTCCGTGTAGTGGTTCGCATCCAGATGCATCCACATGACGAACTTTCCCGTCTTCTCGCAGAAAAGCACCTTGGGGCGTTCGCAAACACCTTCATCGCCGAAGCAATCCGGCAGTGCCTCCTTGGGAAGAGCGAGGCAGGCAAACTCCCAATTCAGCAAATCCCGCGAACGATAGCAGGAAACTCCCGTCTTGTTGCCAAACCCTCTACTATGCTCCTCGCCATACCAGTAATAAATCCCCTTGTGGTGCAAGATGCCTCCACCATGCGCCTTGATTGGGCGACCTTCCGTATCGCGCCAATCGGTACCGTTAATAATAGGGGTGGCTTTCGTAGTAGGGGATGCTTTCTTGGCCATGACCTACTGTTTGCCTAAACCAACGCTGAAGGCAAGGCAGAAGGGAGGGGTCGAGAATGGAGAATGGAGGAGGCAGTAGTTAGTAGCCAGTAGTCAGTAGTTAGCAGAAGGGAAAAATGTAAAATGGAGAATGGGGGCAGTTGGCGGTTCTATAGGACCTATAGGTCGTATAGGTCCTATAGAACTCAAACTAAGCACTAAAAGCTAACAGCTACTTGCTACTTCAGCACGATGTCGCTGGCGTGCTTCACGTAGAGGTCCATGGTGTCGTAGTCGAGAATCTTGCGGTCGTTGAAGGTAAGATTCTCGATGGTTACACGCTCGACCTTGTGCTCGGGGCTCCAGCCTCCGATTACACTTATGCTGTAGCCTGGGTTGAACACGCCCTCATTCACCTTGATGTTGCGCAGAGTAATATCATGGATATGGCCCCGGCCTGCACCATGGCTCCAGCGGCTTTCGCGAATGCGGAAGGCCAGGAGAAACTCATAGTAGTGGTCCACCCGGATATCCTCGAAAAGGATATCGTGGACGGACGAGTGCCCGGCATTGTTGATAGAGAACGCCGCTCCGTGTCCATGCACGCAGAGCACATCGATATCGCGGAAGATGACGTTGTGGATATCCTTGTTGATCAGCTCGTGCCCGATCTCGATGGCGTTGCCCGCGCGGTCATTCCATAACACACACCGGGTGAACACCACATCCTCTACGGGCAGGTCTGTATGGGGGACTCTCGACGGGACCAGCTTGCGCCAATTGATATCAAAAGCCTTCACCACCAGACAGTCATCGTTCGCCCGGATGCAGCAGTTATCCACACGCACATGCTGCGAGGCTACGATGTCTATTCCGTCCCCACCGATCATTTCACCAAGCAGGCGGAATCCGGTAATACTCACGTGCTGGCAATGCAGCGTAGTAATTGTCCACCCGCAGGTGTTCGAGACAAGTAGGTCGTTAATCTGGAAATTCCGGCATTTCTCGAAGCGAATCATGCGCCCCCAGCCTTTGCTGGCGCGGAACGCCGTACCATCCAGAATGCCGTAGCCGCATATGCGTACGTTTTCGGTATTGGTGGAGACGACCACGCCGTGCACTACTGCCCCAGCGGGGATGTAGAGCGTCTGTCCGCTCTCGAGTATAATCTCCCCAGCTTCATGAATCTGGCCGGGGGCAAAGGTGCGCACGCCGGGCGCCGTGAGATCGGGGGTATTCGCCTCCGGCGGCAGCGCATAGAGAAAGAAAGACGGTAGACCAGCAGCCTCTATGCAGAGGTGCTCGGGCTTACTGAGCGTGAATACGACGCGGTTGCCATCCACCTGGCCAGCGATCTTCCTTGAGAGCGGCTTGATCTCCAGCGATTGTAGTGGCACGGTCGCAGTCAACTCGACTTCGACCGTTCCGGTGAATTCAAACGAGGCGTAGTGCGCCACGTTCATTGCCAGGCATTCAACAGGCTGCCCGTTGACACGCAGCGTAAAAAGTGGCGAATGCAGATAGTCTGCAGGCCACCGATGAGGAATCAGAGAATTTATCATAACAGAGTACTAAGGGGATGCTCAGCATGGGCATAAGCTGGCCCTTGGCAACGCTGCACTGAAAGCATTACCCACCTGCTAAGAGAGCTCCAACAGCGTCCATTCTCCATTTTCCATTCTCCATTATTCCCGCCTACGCGTGTTCTCAATCACCCAGGAGTCCAGCCCGTTCATGTCCTTGATCACGGTGCCGTCCCTGTACTCGGGGGCGAGTAGTGCCTGGTAATCGGCTGCGGCGAAGCGCTGGCAGTGAAGGAGAATGGCGGCGGACTGCCCGGGGGCGCGGACAAGACGCCCGAGTGCTTGGTTTATCTTCGTCATTGCCGGAATCAGATAGACTTCGCGGAAGGCGGTGGCTCTCGGGAGGTGGTTGCGGTTCTCCATACGGGCATTCTGAGCGGCGTTCACTTCCGGGAGTGCGGGGCCCACGACGATCGCGAGGCGTACCTTCCCGCCGAGAACGTCGATCCCTTCGCCGAAGCCCGTACCCAACACAAGAAAGAGCGCGTGTGCGCTGAGAAGAGCTTCGTCAATAAAAGTGGTCTGCTCCTCCAGCGGGGCGCCACGCGGCTGGGTGACGATGCGTACAAAGGAGTCGAGTGCCTCGACGCGTGCCCGTACTTCGTCGGCGTAGCGATAAGAGGGGAAGAAGACGGCAATCGGTTCGCGACTGTGGAGCGTGGCGCTGATGATGGTCTCGGCTGTGGCTGCGTAGAAGCGTGCCCTGCTCTTCATCCGTGTGTCCACCCGGATATCCACGCCCATGTGGTACGCACCGTCCCGCCAAATTGCCGTACCCGGGAGGTGCTGGCCTTCTGTGGCATGGAGTCCGCAAGCCGCACGGAAGTTATCCAGCGGGGCGAGTGTGGCAGACATAATGAGCGCCTGCCCATACTCGTGGAGCACGCTGGCAATCTCCGGCGCCGCAGAGAGACAGGTGCATTTTAGCGTGGCATGCGCTGGTGACCACAGCAGCTTTTCCACGCCTTCGTTCAGGAGAAGGGACTTTAGATGGAGGGCGCTCCACAGGGTATTCCATGCATCGGGTGTGAAATCGTCCGGCTCCAGGGGTGCGCGAACAAGCGCTTCACAGACCACACTAACAAGATCACGCAGCGCGTATTCTACATCGAGCCCGTGTTGCTCGGATGCCACCACTCCTTGAAGCCAGTGAAGGTACTGCTCCCACGCGGAGCGTAGCAGTGCGGGAGCTCCAGCCAGCTCCAACTCATGGGCCACGCGAAGCGCACCCATGGCGTCGACTTCGCAGGAAAAGGCATCGGCAGCACGCGATGGGAGATTATGCGCCTCGTCCACAATGAGAAGGGTATGCTCCGGAGCGAAGCCGGGTACTCCGGCAAAAGTCATCCGGTGGCGAGGGCTGAAGAGGTAGTTGTAATCGGCAATCCAGACTTCCGCAAAGGGCAGGACGGCACGGGCTATCTCATAGGGACACACTCCAGTTTGTGCACCCAGAGCGCGGATGGAGTCGAGGTCGATGGTACCGCTTGCAAGCAGCGAGTCGGGGTTAATCCCACTGCGCATCCACAGGGCTTCTATCTCCTCACGGCAACCGCCGACCGCATCGCAGGAGTGGCGGGCCGAGTTTATCGCGTGGTCGGCCTTGCTGCGCATCTGATAGTAGTGGACTGCGCCGCCAGTCGTCATCGCATCGAGCTGCTTCACCACGCCAACCTGCCCGGTGGATTTCCCGGTAAGGTAAAGGATGCGGTCGCAGCGCCCTTCCCGCAGGCGACTTAGGGCAAACTCGAGGGCAATCCCGGTCTTCCCATAGCCTGTCGGCGCTTCGAAAAAGATCAGCTTATTGCGAAGCGCGGTGGCATCCAGTTCTTCAAGGATCGTTTCCTGCCCGGGACGTGGACTGGTAAAGGCAGGGCGAAACTCCAGCGCTCGCAATCGCTTGCGCGCCTGCGCCCGTGACTCCAGAAAGCGGCCAAACTCTGCCACCCGCTTGCGCACGATCCCCTCGGCTTCACTCCGGCTCAACGGCACCACCTGGGCCAACCCCTCCTCGTGATCTACGAAGACCAGCTCTCCTGAGATGCTCTGCCCCAGCCAATCCTGTTGTAGGGGGAGCAGTGCGACATAGACCGCCAGTTGCGCGAAATACTCTGGATAGTCGGTTCGCAAATCCTCCGGATCGCAGGGTAATGCGCGCCGTATGGTCTTCACTTCTCTTACCACGGTACGATTGGGAAAGACGGCCACCTGGTCCATCCGCCCCTGGAGTACGAGCGTCCAATCCTCATGCAGCCAGATACCCTTGAGCGCGACTTCAATAAGTACTTTCGCCCCCGGTAAGTCCACCGGAGCACGCGTTTCCATCTCCTTATGCCACACTTGCCCAAGCTGCGCGCGCCACAGGCCACCTGCCCCTGCCCCACTCTCCTGCGGTCCCAGCCGGAACTCCGCCAACTCACGTGCATTCAGCGTTGCCCGGCGGTTCTCGATGTCAATGTTCACGGAATTAATGGAGAATAATGGAGAATGGAAAATGGAGAGTGGAAGGCAAATACATCTGATTTCACACACCGTATGCCCGTTTCATACAACCCCAACTCTCTCTACAAGGATCGCCGACGTCCTGCATCGTCCTCACCTGAAATCTATTTCGTGTGTCTAGTGGTTAAACCGCCCATTCCCCATTCACCATTTTCCATTCCCCATTCTGCATTATCCATTCAGTAGTAGCTCCTCTGCATGACTGAGAGCACTCTTTGAGGTGCGGTCACCAAGCATTCGTGCAAGCTCCTCCAGGCGGGCGGACTTGTCTTGATGAAGCGGGGCAATGGCGACGGTGGTGGTGTCTGTGGTTTGCTCTTTACTCACTAGAAAATGACTGGCTGCCAGCCCTGCGACTTGGGGCAGGTGGGTAACGCAGAAGACTTGGTGGCGTTTACCAAGGCCGGCCAGCTCCTGTCCCACCACACGGGCAATCTCTCCGCCCACATTGGCATCGGCCTCATCAAAGACGAGCACGGGAGTCTCATCCACGGCGGCCAGTACAGCCTTGAGTGCGAGCATCACACGGGCAATCTCGCCGCTCGAAGCTATCTTGTTCAATGGCAGCAGCTCCTGTCCTGCATTGGCGGCGAAGAGGAACCGGCAGGAACAGTCGCCGTGCTCTCGCAGGTCTTCCTCGGGTACTATCTCGATGGAAAGGCGGGCCTTCTTGAAGCCCAGGCTATTGATTATCTGGCCGGTTTTCTTGGAAAGGTCGGTAGCAGCGGCAGCGCGTTTATGGCGCAGGGTGGCGGCTTGTTTAACGAGTTGTGCTTTGAAAACACTCGCTTCCTCCTCCAGCCGCTGGAGCGTGCCCTCGACATCGCCTTGAATCGCCAACTTATTCGCCAGTGCCTCGCGCTTGGCCATTACTTGATGGATGGATGGCCCGTACTTGCGCTTAATCTCCATCCACTGGTTCATGCGATCATTGAGTTTCGCAATACTATCCTCGTCGAAATCGCTCCGCCGGGCCACCTCAGCGTATTCCCCAGCGAGATCATTGGCCTCTATGACCAATGCTTCAAGGCGCCGAGCCAGTTCCGCAGCGGAATCATCTATCCCTGCCAAGTCCCGGGCATTCGCGAGGAGCGGACCAAGCTTGTCAGCGATGCCATCGTCCCCCGTCAACCCGTTCTCAAGGCGACTTGAGAGTGCGACCAGCTCCTGGGATTTGCTCAGGCGGTGGTAATCCCGCTCCAGTGCCTCCACACTTTCTTCGGACAGTGTTGCGCGGTCGATCGCCTCCACCTGCCGCTTGATAAACTCCAGCTCATCGGCGTCCAGGCGGTCTTGCGAACGCAGGTCGTCCGCCTGTTTCAAGAGTGAACGCCACTGGCCATAGCCCTCTCTGAACTGGGCGAGTGGTTTGTCTATGCGAGCGAAGGAATCAAGGAGTGTTAGCTGGGATTTTTCCTTAAAAAGCTTCTGTGGCTCGCCTGGTCCATGGAAATCGATCCAATGTTCGCCGAGTATCTGGAGATTGGCCAGCGTGGTGAGGGTACCATTGACGGTGATCTGTGGGAGCTTGCTGCGCGAGAGTGTTCGGCGAAGCAGCAGGGCGCCATCTTCACAAGCAGGAAGGGCAAGGCTTTCAAGGAGTGCGTCAATGTGCGTAGTATCGGCGAAGAGAAGCCCCGCCTCTATCACGCAAGACTCGCACCCCTGACGGATTAACGTCTTATCCGCCCGGCTCCCGCTGAGTAAACTAAGTGCACCCAGCAGCACGCTCTTCCCTGCCCCGGTCTCTCCAGTGATCGCGATGAAACCAGTAGTGAACTCAAGCGCAGTCGCTTCGAGCAAGGCTAAATTTTGAATGCGCAGATACTGCAACACGGCAACAGTTATTACAACTATCTGTTTATCTACAAAACGCCGACAGGGTGCAAGAGTAATTAGGCGGAGACGCAGCAGTAGCTAGTAGCCAGAAAAAGCTAAAAGCTAATAGCTAAAGGCTTAAAGCCAGCAGCTAGTGCATCCCACTCATGGTAATCTTACCATGCATCGCGCTGGAGCCCAAAAGCTTTTCCATCTTCTCCACAGTCGCAATGAGTATCTCATCGAACCCGAAGTCCTTGAGGTTATAGCGTGCCAGAAACGCTTCATCGATCGCCACGAGGAATCCATCTTCGCACACGCCGGAGCCAATACTGGTGGCGAGGACGCGACCGGCATGGAGTACCGCCAGAAGTGGCTGCACTGCTTCGGGTGCGCTAGCCGGGTGATGTGAGAAAGTCACCGTCTGGATCAGCGCATCTGGGAAATGCCATGCTGAAAGCAGCCGTGTGCCAGTATCCGCGTGGTTAAACCCCAGGATCGCAGTCTCGGCAGCCGCCCAGGGAATCCCTGTCGCAGTCTGGTGGGCACGAATATCTGGAAACCAGGGTAGGCAGGAATAGGCAACGGCAAGCTTGCCAATATCTTGCATAAGCCCGGCCGTATACGCCTGTTCGGGTTCCACAAGCCTTGATTTTATCGCAAGCTGTTCCGAGGCTATCGCCAGCATGAGCGAGAACCGGCAGTAATCCCCCACTTCCCAACCGTAGCCTTCGATGGGCTGCGTAAACCAGCGAACCGCAAGCATACTATTCGCCATCTTAAATATCTCTCGCGCCCCCAACCGCATCACAGCGTCTTCCAGTGTGTCCACCTGCCCACCACCATAGTAAGCCGAGTTCGCCAACCGCAGTAACCCACTGGCCAGCCCGGTGTCCATCCTGATTATCCCCACGATATCATCCGCCGATGAATTCAAGTCTGCCAGCGTTTTGGATAATCGTGGTATCAGCACCGGAGAACACGGAAGACTCGCAGCTTTGTCGCAGACTGACTGCAGGGTGGGAATCGTTGTCGGTATGGCCATGAAGGTGGCGCCTAAAGGGGGGTTGTGATCCAAAACTGGCTTAAAGTTAACGCTGCTGGATGCCATCGGCAAGTGTGTTTATAGACAATTCCGGCCCTATCGTCGTCTGCCAAACAAAAGAGCCCGCATTTAGCGGGCTCTTTATAAGTAAATGGTGGGAGGTAGAGGACTCGAACCTCCGACCCCCAGCGTGTCATGCTGATGCTCTAACCAACTGAGCTAACCCCCCACGAAAAAAGGTAAGGTGGGAACTTATAGACTTCCCCGCCCTGCATACAAGGAAAAAGTGACCTCACTGACCTTATTGACCTCACTGACTGTCAACAAGGTCAATAAGGTCCCCCATGTCCCCACGGGTCACGCAGGCCCACCCGCAGCATCCGGCGTAGCTGGAGCGGCTTCGAGTGGGCGTGTCCATTTACATTCCGGATAGCTCGAGCAACGAGCAACCCCAGAAACCGCCTTTGACAGACTTGCGGGTGCGCATGGGTTTGCCCCAGACTGGGCTGTTTTGAGTGGCACGGGCATCTCGCCCATGTGTCTTCCCGCGATCATCACAGAACCTGCACATGGGCGAGACGCCCATGCCACGCACGAGCCATCGGCACTTCTCGCAAGGCGCAACGACTTCGAGAGGCGTCCCTCCTCTACATCTTCAAGATCTTCTCATGAAGCGCGCGGATTGTCGTCTCAAAGAGTGCCTTCAGGTCTTCAGTCATCGCTGCTATTATACCCACACTTACCGTCGGCTCATCGAGAATCTTTCGTTCAATCGCTTTGCACGCAGCAGATAAGCGCATGCCGCCGAGATTCGCACTGGCTCCGGCAATGGCGTGCACCTGTTTGGCAATCGGAATCAATTGTCCGGTCTTCAATGCGTCCTCAATGACGAGCAGTCGGGGGCCGGTCTCTTCTACAAAAAGGCGTTCCAAATCGTTAAACAACTCACGAGCAGAGTCTCCACCAGCATCGATCAGCATGTCTATCTGTTCCTGGTCGAGCAACGGTATGTCCCCGTAGGTATTCATGGTTGTATAGCTATTCTGAACATTGTCAGGGTGAAACCCTTGTTATGCGACTTATTCCGATATGCAAACTGACTCGATTTCCCTTGCATGGCAAGGCCCAATCATGACAGCCGCGTCTTGTAGTCCTCGTAACCAAAGGTTCTTTTGATCTGTACGGCTCCGAGCGCGGGGTCGTAGCTGGCGATGGTGGGTAGGCGAACTCCGTTAAAGGTAGTCGTCTTTACCATGCTGTAGTGCCCCATGTCATGAAACACCAGGCGGTCACCGGGTTGTAGCGGTCGGGTGAAGGAGTAGTCGCCGATCACATCGCCTGCCAGGCAGGAAAGTCCGCCAAGGCGGTAGGTATGGGGCCGCTGGCCGGGCTCACCAGCGAGGACACCTTCCAGTTCAATCTTCGGGCGGTAGGGCATCTCCAGCACATCGGGCATATGACAGGTCGCCGAGGTATCGAGTATGGCGATATCCATAGCGTTGTGAACGATGTCCAGCACCGTGGCGATGAGGAAGCCGGTATTCAAGGCCACGGCCTCGCCGGGCTCCATATAGACCTCGACGCCATACTGCTCTTTCACCCGGTGAATCAACCGTACCAGACGGTCGGTGTCGTAATCTTCGCGGGTGATATGGTGGCCGCCTCCCATGTTTAACCAACGGATTTGGTCACGCTTGAGGATGTCGCCAAACTTCTCATACAAGCCATTCAGCGTTTGCTCAAGGGCGTCGCTGTTCTGCTCGCAGAGGGTGTGGAAGTGCAGTCCGCTGATGCCTTCGAGCGATTTTCCGGCAAATGCTTCGCGCAATATGCCCAGCCGCGACCCTGGGGCGCAAGGGTCGTATATGGCGACTGCTGCTGTACTCACTTCCGGGTTCACTCGCAGGCCGACTTCTATGGGGCGGCTGGCCTTCGCAAGGATGGGCTGGAAGCGCTCCCACTGGCTAAACGAGTTAAATACGATGTGATCCGTGAGCGTGGTCAGCTCGCGAATGTCTGCCTCGCTAAATGCTGCGGCAAAGGTGTGGACTTCGCGGTTAAAGACTTCGCGCCCGAGGCGGGCCTCTATCGGGCCACTCGCGCAGCAGCCTTGAAGGGTTTCGCGGATATGCGGGAAGAGGCTCCACATGGCGAACCCCTTCAGCGCCAGCAGTATCTTACAACCGGCACGTTCCTGGACAGCGTTCAAGATGTCCAGATTACGCTGGAGCAGTCCTTCATGGACTACGAAACAGGGCGATGGGGCCTGTGCGAGAATGCGCTCGATATCCGGTGTCTGCATGCGAGGCTGCGAGGAACTATGCCCCATGTTAGAGCACCTTCTCCACCCAGGGCAGGCCGTGCTGATTCAGTGCAGCCATGAAGGGATCCGGGTCGAACTGCTCCATATTAAATACACCCTGCCCGCGCCATTTGCTGGTAAGCATGAGCTTCGCGCCAATCATGGCCGGGACTCCCGTGGTATAAGAGATGGCCTGTGAACCCACCTCTTCATAACAGGCGGCGTGATCGCAGATGTTATAAATATAGTACGTCTTCTCCTTGCCGTCCTTTACTCCCTGAATCAGGCAGCCGATACAGGTGCGGCCCTTTGTCAGTGGACCAAGGCTGGCGGGATCGGGCAACACTGCTTTGAGGAACTGCAGGGGCACGATGTCCATGCCGTTGTACTTCACGGGATCGATCCGTGTCATGCCCACATTCTGGAGCACCTTGAGGTGATTCAGGTAATTTTCCGAGAAGGTCATCCAGAAGCGAGCGCGCTTCAGTGTGGGAAAAAAGCGTACGATAGACTCCAGCTCCTCATGGTACATGAGGTAGATGTTCATCGGCCCGATGCCTTCCGGGAAATCAAAGGACTGCTTGATCGACAGCGGATCCGTCTCCACCCACTGGCCATCTTCGTAGAAACGCCCCTTTGCAGTCACCTCGCGGATGTTAATCTCAGGGTTGAAGTTGGTGGCAAACGGCTGGCCGTGGCTCCCGGCGTTGGCATCGATGATGTCAAGGTACTCTATGGAGTCAAAGTGGTGCTTCAGCGCATGCGCGGTAAATACATTGGTCACACCGGGGTCAAACCCGCTGCCGAGGAGAGCCATGGTCCCCTTCTGCCGGAAGCGGTCATTCAATGCCCACTGCCACCGGTACTCGAACTTGGCGGTGTCTAGCGGCTCGTAGTTCGCTGTGTCGAGGTAATCGACCCCGGTCTCCAGGCAAGCCTCCATCAGGGTCAAGTCCTGGTACGGCAGGGCAACATTAAGCAATAGGTCTGGCTTCACCTTGCGAAGAAGAGCGATAGTTTCCGGCACATTGTCGGCATCGACTGCCGCCGTAGCTATCTTGCGCCCGGTGCGTTTCAAGATGGATTCAGCGATCGCTTCACACTTCGACACAGTGCGACTGGCAAGGGTTATTTCCGAGAAGACCTCGGGGACTTGCGCACATTTATGGGCAACTACGCTGCCCACGCCACCGGCTCCGATGATTAATACTTTGGCCATAGTTCGAAATTAGATAAAGTTTACAGTTTACAGTTTGCAGTCTGCGTGGGTCGAGGATTTTAGCCGCAAGAAGGCCCTAAGGGGCAAAGGCACAGAGTCAGTCAATAGTGTCAATTAGGTCGATAAGGTCGATAAGGTCAAAGCTGAACGCTGATTCTAGTGCCGGCTTAGCGCTCGAAATACGTGTAGCCACGCATGCCAAGTTCGTAGGCATCGAGGATTTTGCGGCGCTCGTTCGCGGTGATGCGGCTTTCGCGCACGGCTTTCTCGGCCATGTCTCGCATCTGTGCGAGGAGTATCTTCGGGTCGTACTCCACATAGGAGAGCACATCCGCCACAGAGTCGCCCTCGATCTCGCGCTCGTACTCCCAGCCTCCCTCGTCGTTCACGCGGATCGAGACAATGTTGGTATCGCCGAGTAGATTGTGCAGGTCGCCCAGGGTTTCCTGATAGGCGCCGACGAGAAACACACCCAGGTAATACTCCTGCTCGGGGTTCCACTCATGCAGCGGGAGCACGGAACGTACGTCGTGCAGGTCGATAAAACGGTCGATCTTCCCATCGCAGTCGCAGGTGATGTCCGAGAAGATGGCATTGCGCGTGGGCTCCTCGGTCAGTCGATGGATGGGGATGAGCGGGAACAACTGGTCAATGGCCCAGGAATCCGGGAGAGACTGGAAGACGCTGAAGTTGCCGTAGTAAATATCCGCCAGCGAGGAATCGAGTTCCTCAAAGTCATCCGGGACATACTTGAGCTTCTTGATGTTCCGGGAGATGTTTACCATGATCGACCAGAAGATTTGCTCCCCTTGAGAGCGTTCGCGCAGGGAGACTACGCCGTGCTTGAAGAGCGCGCGAATCTCATCCCGGTAGAAAAGCGCATCGTGGTAGCATTCCTGAAGGTTCTTGCCATTCAGGCTCTTGTGGACATCGAGAAGATTCTTTACCCGCACATCCGCATCGTCGGGAAGGGTTTCCGGAGGCTGCCCACCATGGAAGCGGGAGACGTCCAGTATGTTAAACAGCAGCACGGAATAGTACGCCACCGTGGCGCGCCCGGATTCGGTGACCAGTGTCGGGTGCGCGATGCCCAATTCGTTCATTACAGTCATTACACCCTCGACGATGTCGCGGGCATACTCACCGAGCGTGTAGTTCGCACTGGAAGCGAAGTTCGTATGGGAGCCATCGTAATCCACCGCCAGCCCTCCGCCCAGATCGAGCATGCCCATGGGCGCGCCCTCTTGCACGAGACCGGCGTAAATACGAGTCGCTTCGAGCACACTGGTGCGCACATCCCGAATATCCGGCACCTGTGAGCCGAGGTGGTAGTGAAGCAGGCGGAGGCAGTCGAGCATACCCTCCCGGCGCAGTTCATCCACTACATCGACTATCTGCGTGGTATTTAACCCAAAGACCGAGCGGTCTCCGCCAGAGTCCTTCCAGTGGCCACCGGCCTTGCTGGAAAGCTTTACCCGCACGCCGATGATGGGCTTTACATCCAGGAGTCGGGATTGACGGACAATAATCGGCAGCTCCGTCAAGGTCTCTATAACAAATACAATCTTTATGCCCATCTTTCGGGCATAGAGCCCGAGTTCTATAAACTCATTGTCCTTGTACCCGTTGCAGATTAGCAGCGACTCCGGATTGCGCATGTGCGGGATGGCTGCGATCAGCTCGGCCTTGCTCCCGGCTTCAAGCCCATGGTTATATTTCGACCCAAAGGCAGCGATCTCCTCAATCACCTGCTGCTGCTGGTTCACCTTTATGGGGAATACACCACGATAAACGCCCTGATAGCCCACCTCGCGGATGGCGGTATTAAAGCTGTCATTGAGGAGCTTAATTCGAGCGTTCAGAATATCGCCAAAGCGAATAAGCACCGGCATATCCATCCCGCGCTCACTCAGCCCACTAATAATATCCATCAAACTGATGGTCGCCCCGCTCGCATCACCCGTCGGCGACACCGTGACCTCGCCCTTGTCATTGATCCGGAAAAATCCGCCACCCCAGTTGTTTATCCCATACAGGGACGCACTATCCTCAACTGTCCACCGCTCCAGCGTAGTATTTTCTTTTTTCATCGTAGTAACAAGATGGGGGAATACCCATTGCAGAAAGGTCGGATTAGGAAGCCCATCCCCCTCCTGTGCAAGAATTTTCCATAAAGTTCACCTCGAATTTGCATAAGGAGCGGATTGGGGATTGGGAGGGGAAGGTGATGTTTGCAGCTCTTAGGTTTAGAAGCAGTTGCCATTTACCCCGGTGGGACCTATAGGGTCCCATGCGTCCTAAGGTCCAATTCGCATTTCCAGCACTAGAAAACAACAAAAGAGCCCGCCGTGGATACGGCGGGCTCTGATTCTACAAAAACTAAACAATTGAACGAGGGAACTAGAACTTATACTCTACGTTCAAGTATATCGTGCGAGGGTCGAGTATACCAAAACTGCCTTTTGTATACTTGCTATCAAATATATTTCGGACAGTAACACTGAGATCTAGTTCGTTGTTACCCATCGGAATTTTATAACCAATGGTACCATCAAACATATGCACCTCAGGATTTCTAAAGGGTGTAACAACATATGTACCATTTGAACTTCCGCCTACAGCAACTGGCGAATCTCCTTCAAATGTGTATGACAAGATTGCTCTTGAGCCTTTTAAGTAACCATCACGAATGTCATATCGTGCTGATAAGTTAAACTGCAAGTCGGGTACATTATTGAGTTCAGGTGTGTATTTCGCGATATACACTTCCTTCACGTAAGTTGGATCTTGTTGTAACCGGACTGCATCACTCTCGACAGTAGGATCGGTTAACTCACCTACATCCTGCTTCTTGTTATTATTCGATGGCCATCTTGCCAAATAGGACTGGGTTGCCTCATTAAAATAAAAGAGCGTAGGATTGGAAAGCGGAGCGGCTGCATCGGTATCAGGTGGCAATGCTAGATTGCCATAAAGAACGGATTGATCAAATTCCGTCACTTCCTTTTTAAACAAATAGGCTGCGGATGCTGTGAGTTGGAAGTTTTCTATTGGTACATAGGTCACATTTAATTCCATTCCTTCTGTTTGCTCTTTACCGGAATTATTAAACAAACTACTAGCAACTGTCATCGATTTTAAAGCAGTTGGATAAGCAGATTTAAGATATTGTATCTGATCGTTGATTTCTGAGAGGTCCCCGCTAAGAGTATTGACTAATCCTTGCCGTTCCAAATGAAAAACTGCAAATGTTCCGCTCATAAATCCATAAGATCCCTCGACATCGTACTTAACACCTAGTTCATACCCAATACCCTTAGGATTAACTAAAGGCGCAGCAGGTTCTCTATAAAAATTGGCGAGGCTAACAGTCGATTCAGCAGGCTTAGGTAAGGTATTATCATTGAGCCATGCTTCCAGTGCTGGCTGATTGAGTATTTTATATGGATTATAATACTCGATGTTATTCTGGTTTACACTACGAGTAATATAACTTTCACTATAGCTGGCATAGACATTAAGTTTCTTAATAACCTCAAAGGATACACCATACATCGGAGTAGTACCCGTAATAGGTGGATTGATTGTGAGAGTGGCGTTATCTGCGTTAATCTGATCCTGCTGTGAGCGTTCATGTCTCACACCAGTCCAAAACTGCATGCGATCATCCAAGAATTTGATTCTATAACTAACACCATAACCCGTTTGAACCGTATCATTGCCATTGTTGAAACTTCGAATATTTGTATCGGCCCAGAGATTGGTAAGTGGAGGTTGATCGTTATATATATCCCAAAGTGAACCGCCAGGTGATGACCGTTGTATACTCTCGAATGCAGTGGATGTAGTTGGGTTATATTGCTTAAAGTGGTCATCTCTGTACTCACTGGTAAATAGGATATTATGCTCGCTTTCTGCTATGTCGAAATGAATGTCAGCGGACATCTGGTGGACCCAACGAGTATTCTCCCAAAGGAAGCCAGTCGCACCATTAGTAGGAGTTCCGGCAGTATTTGAGAAACCCTGTCCTGCATCAAGTGTAAATCCATCCATATCTGTATCAGAGTTATATTGCTGAACCTGATTAGATATATTCTCGTAGTAATTCACTCCATATTTGAAATTAAGCCAAGAGGTCGCTTCCAATTTTAGCTCTGCAGTGACTACATGGCTCTCATCAAAATACCACGCACCTGGACCATTGGGATTAAACGAATATCCCTTCGGGAATGACAAGTTAGTGAGAGAAGGAATTGGTTGAAACTTAGTCATGTCAATCGCTTTAATATCGACCTTTTTAAAAGTACCTGTGTTTGGATCGTAAGCGCCAATATTCTCAAACATTTTAATATTTTTCCATCCATGGCGATACTGTGATGCGGTAGATTCTTTAAAGTCCCTCGACTGTTTGGCTCCATCTTTAATTACCCCGAAATCAGAGGTTGGTTCTATGATCGGTTCTTGATAATTACCTAAAGGATCAGCAACACCTAGCGCCATCCATGGTTTCGGATCTTTTCCAGTTATGGTAAGAGACCGTACTGCGGTTGCCCCAATATCGTCGGCAGTGTAAGCACGAGGATAACGGGTAAAGAAATTCAAATTATATGGGCTGTATTGGGCAATTTTACTGTTATCAGAATTTATAGCCTTATAGAAGCTGCGATCCTTTGCTATCTTCTGCCAGCGTGAATAGTCCGCCAAATAATCCTTATTCTCGACCAATGCTGATCTTACAGCACCTTTTTGTCGATTAAGATTATATTCATAGTCAATGTCTAAACTTAACTTCTCAAAGGGTTTGAATCTGAGTGCAGCAAGCACATAGGGGCGCTCATTCGTCACATAATCTTTCCAAGAACCACTATTCTGGTATGTGGCGACTACTCGGTAAGCAAGCATATCCTTAATAATTGGACCAGTGCTGTCGACCCAAACCTTATAGAAATCATTAGAACCATAGGTAAAGCGAATTGACTGCTGCCACTTAAATAAGGGCTTTTTAGTTATATAATTGACTACACCACCGGGTTCTGCCTGTCCATAGAAAGCCGCAACAGGACCGCGAACCACTTCAATTCGGTCAACACCATCAAGATTTTGGAAGTAGTATTTCACATATCCATTACGGAGAAATCTGCCTGCATCGAAACCACGAATCTTAAACCCTGATGAAGGGTTCATGACACTATCAGGCTGTGTCGAGATGCCTGCTGTCCCACGAAAGGCATCAATAAAATCATTCACACCAGTATCGCGCAGTTGCTCCGATGTAATAATATCAATCGAAAGCGGTGTTTCGCGAACGGAGGCTACGACACCGGATGCGGTGACTGCCATTTTGTCGCGATAATAGGTATCGGCGGAGGCATTTACTTCCCAAGGGGACAACTCGACCACATCGTCTTCGGTGTAGGTATCCTTGGTGGGTGCAGGTACGGGGACGCTTGGGGCCTCGGATTGAGCTATCAGGCGACTGGTGGGAGCCAGTGCCGCCAGAAGGCAAATCACGGAAGCCAGGCGGGCTCCGCGAAGTTTGATTTGGTTCGATTTCATAGTTGTGTCAGGGGTGTTAAGTTTTCTGTGATGGGAACTTATTGCGTACTCAACGGTCTTTACGCACTAATGGATGCGTGAGAACGTCTCGCAGACTGGATAAGAACTCCCTAGGGTTAAGCGGATTCGAAGCGGGATAATGTAAGCAGGTAAAGAATGAATTGCCGCTAGTCAAACTCTGATTTTGACGGATTTGTAAAATAGTTGCTTTCACTTGACTTAAGGAGTGCACGCAATCCGTAGATTTATCCGAATAGTTTTCTCTGATAGGTATTACACCGGTGGTGGGTAGAATCCCCGGAGGATAAGAACGAGAAGTGGGGGCGGTGGCGCTGGGGAGGTGGGTGGTGGGAGAGAATGGGAAGAAGGGGAAGAATGGAGTGAAATGCAATGGCCTCAGCACTACTCTCAAGGGTCTCCGCACTGCTCTCAATGGTGTCCGCACTACTCTCAAGGGTCTGCTACCGGTTGGGGATCGTCTGATCGGGTCGAGGGATCGACGGATCAGGGCCAGGGATCGGCTGATCGGGGTCGGGGATCGCCTGATCGGGGTCGGGGATCGCCTGATCGGGGTCGGGGATCGCCTGATCGGGGTCGGGGATCGGGGTACCGGGGCCGTGTTCGGTGTTCCGTGTTCGGTGTTCGGTAGGGTGACCTAAAGGACCTATGGGACGAATGGGACCTATGGGACCTACCGAATTGCATGGCTGTCTCCCCACCGAACGGTACAGTACACCCACCGCAAACACCATCTGCCTTCTTCCATCTGCAATCTGCCATCTGTCATCTGCAATCTGTGCCTTCCTTCTGCCTCCAGCCAACTGCCTCCTTCCGACCCTGTGCCTCTGTGCCTTTGTACCTTAGTGCCTACTGACTTTGTGCCTTTACGGTGAATTTTCTCGATTTGTGGTATTTTCGGTTGATCCCGTGACAGAGTATGGCTGATTAGCAGGCATGCCGGGTGCGGGTGCCGTGGTTGTTGTTAACTTATGGCAGTCAACGCGCGTGAATGCTGCGGCACTGTTCACACCTATTTCCTTTGATCATGAGTAAGAAGAGTAAGCCGAAGATTAAAACCTACATCTTAGACACATGCGTTTTACTCCAGGACCCAGAGGCCTACCTTAAATTTGAGAATAACACGGTGATCATTCCCTCCGAGGTGATTCGGGAGCTGGAAAGACACAAGAGCGAGATCGGCACGGAGCGTGGTGCAAATGCGCGCACGTTGAGTCTGGCGTTCCGGAAGCTGCTTCATACGGGTAAGCGTGTTGACCGGCATATCTGCTGCCAGCTCCGGACGAAGGGTATGCTGCACTTCGTGACCAATCCGGACCTAACTGAAACGTGGCCTTCGCAGTATGATCCACCCCGCGGTCAGGTGCTGAGCACCCTGCTCACCGATATCACTGACAGCATGGACCAGCGTATTCTGGCCTGCGCGGCCTATGTAGAGCATAATTTCGAGGCGCCGGTCATTCTGGTGACGAATGACAATAATATGGCCATACTCGGGGAGCTGATCGGGCTGACTGTAGAAGCGTACCGCAATGAGAGTGTGGATAACAAGGAGGTCACTCACCCGGACCCGACTTATTATGGTATAGTCGAGGGCACGCCGCATCTCCTGCAGGAGTTGCGCAACCTGATGGAACTGCAGTTCCCGCCCTCGGTCATGGAGAATGTCCTCGAGCAGGTGCCGGACCTGATGTTAAACGACTATGTCATCTTTACGGCGGATGACGACAAGGAGCCGGCGCGGTACGTGGGCGATGGTCACTTCAAGGCGCTGCCTTTCAAGCAACACTATAATATACAGCTTCCCACGATGACTAAACCCGTACGGCTCAAGAATATTGAGCAACGGATTTTCTTCAATGCCATGGTGGACCCGGAGATAGCCGTAGTGCAGGCGAAGTCTTGTGCGGGTACGGGGAAGACCTTTCTCGCTCTGCTTGCCGGGCTGAACCAGACCATTAGCGGACCGGAGACGAGGCGGTTCGAGCGGATTCTGGTAACCCGAGCCATGGTCGAGATTGGGAAAGACCCGGGTGCCCTGCCGGGGGGGTTGGAAGAGAAGATGGCCCCCTGGCTGCTCTGTTACTACGATAATCTTGGAGTAATCTTCCGCAGGGAACCCGTCTTCCCACCCGATGAATCACAGCCCGCCGAGGGGAACACCAAAAAGAGCCAGAAGCGCCAGAAGCTCGAGCAACAGAAAGCTGTACAACTTACCCGCCAGGCGCATCGCATCCCGAACAAGGCTCAGGGCGAAGACTTCCCCCAGGGCGGTCCGAAACTTCCCTTCCAGTGGCTCTTTGATGAGGGGATTATCGAGATCACCGCTCTCGCCTACTTCCGTGGCCGTACCTTGACGAATGCATTCATCATCGTGGACGAGGCGCAGAACATGACAAAGAGTCAGGTGCGAACTATTCTTACCCGCGCCGGTGAAGGTACTAAGATTATCCTCCTCGGTGACCCCGGGCAGATAGACCACCCGACACTCTCCGCCAAGACGAATGGTCTGACTCTCAGCCGCATCTTGCTGCGTGGCAAGGAGGGTTATGCCCAGCCCATCCTGACCGAGAGTGTGCGCTCCGCCGCCGCGAAGATCGCCGCTGCCGCACTGGTGTAGGCTGTTTGTTATTTGTCATATTAGTGGTCGAAGGCTTCTTGATGGCTTGTTGTTGGCTTTGTTAGTGATTCCTCTGAGGTTTCGCCAGTATGCGGGGTTCGCTTGGGCGTCTCCAATGTTCGGGCTCAGTGAAGATAGCCGGAAGACACACGGGCAAGATGCCGTGTCACTTGAAACAGCCCCTGTGCCACCTATTCCCGGAATTTTCTGGCCAAGAGCGGTAGTGGCTTGCTTTAATGGGCACTTCCCGAGCCCACCAAGGGAAAAACTCTGCTATGAATCCAACTCCGCCGTCCCAACTTCGGCGCAATCTGGTCGCCTGTACGCTTGATGGCCTCTTTGCTACGCCGCACGTGTTTATAAACACGCCGGGAAATATCTTGCTTGCCGCTCTGGCAACCAAAGTCTTCTTGATCGACAAGGCGATGTACGGTCTGATTGCCGCGCTTCCCTTTGTGAGTAACGGAATACAGCTTCTGCTCATGCCTTTGCTGGCAGGGCGCTTGAGCGCGAGGAAGATATCACTCGGGTTTGGCTGGGCGAATCTAGCGGTCTGGATAGCGTTGATAGTGTCGCTGCCATTCTTCCCAAAGGACGACGCGATGATGGTGGGGCGGTTGCTTCTGCTATACCTTGGGGTGGCGAGTTTATTTGGCGCACTCGGGGGAGTGGGCTGGACATCCTGGGTACAGGAATGGATACCGCGCCGTATCCGTGGCAAGTACTTTGGCCTGCGGAACCGCGTGGCCAACCTGGCGAACGTGGGCTTTCTGCTGATCGTGGGTGTCTATCTGGAGTACGTGGGCAATAATCTGAATGGCTACATCGCCGTGTTCATACTTGCTGGGATTCTGCGGGTTATTGGCTTCTACTACCAGCAATCTGTCCATAGTAAACCCTCGCAAACGGATGCTGTGCATGCCGGCGGATGGATACAGCGACTACGCGATATGGCAGCTGCGCCGATGTTTCTGCGCTTTGTGATATTTGGCGCGTTGATGACCTTTTGGATGAACTTCACGGGACCCTTTGGACCGGTCTTCATGTATGAGCAGCTCGATCTTTCGGTGGCCCGAGTGACGCTGCTGGTAGTAATTGGCACGCTGGGCAGTGCGATCTCCTGGCCAATCTGGGGTCACTACTGCGATCGCCTGGGCTGCAAGCCAGTAATCTTTGCCAGTATCATCCTATGGGAATCACAGAACTACTGTTGGGCCTTTATTACGAAGGACTTTGCGTGGATACTCTTCCCCATGTGGTTCTGGGGAGGGTTGACTGCCACGGGCTTCTTCCTCGGGAACTTTAACATGCTACTTAAACTCATCCCGCGTGCCAGCAAGACGACCGGGATAAGCATCAATCTCGCCATCACGTCCCTCGCTGCGGCCATGAGCCCGGTGTTGGCCGGGTTTATACTGGATTGGGTATCGCGCAGTGGGCACGACCTCGACATGGCCTACCGTATCGGCTTCTTTGTGAAGAGCAGCGCGGTGCTGTTAACTTTGCTGCTCCTGCGCAAAGTAGTGGAGCCCGAGAAGGATGGCGACTTGCGCACGCTCTTCGGCGCCCTGCGCTCCGTCCGCCAAGTTTACCACGCCAGCGGGCTGCCTGCATTTAGCAATATCCACCCGGCGAAGATAAGAAGGAAGAAGTAAGGGGGACTGAACAGCACGACCGCGGCGGTACAATACGATCGCGCGGACGGTACTGTCTCGCTGCCAACACAACACTGTGCCTTTTGCGTTGGCCATTCCGCCAAGGCTGTGCATACTGCGTTAAACCCCAAACGCAAAACACCTTCATGGCAAAGCTTACTTTTCTCGGCGCGGCTGGTACGGTAACCGGATCGCGGCACTTTCTGGAACTTAATGGCAGGAAACTCCTCATCGATTGCGGCCTGTTTCAAGGCAAGAAGGCGATAAGGCAGAAGAATTGGGAGCCGTTCCCCATCGCTCCGAGCACAATCGACAGCATCCTGCTGACTCATGCCCATATCGACCATACTGGCTTCCTGCCACGGCTCGTGCGCGAAGGGTTCGGCGGGAAGATCATCTCCACCCACGCGACTGCGGACCTGTGCAAGTACCTGCTGCCGGATACGGGCCACCTGCAGGAGGAAGAAGCGAAGTATGCGAACAAGAAGGGGACGTCGAAGCATACCCCTGCGTTGCCCCTCTTCACGGTGCAGGATGCGGAGAAGACATTAACGCACTTCAGTCCGGTGGAGTTTGGCGACCATGTGGAAGTCGCTCCTGGATACCGCGCGAAATGGCGCACTGCCGGGCATATCCTCGGTGCTGCATTTCTAGACATCAAGAGCAATGGCGAGGACCACCCGCGCAAGATTGTCTTCGGCGGCGACCTCGGGCGGCCCAGGGACGAAGTGCTTCGCGAGCCAGCGCAAGCTTACAACGTGGATTACCTCGTCCTCGAGTCCACCTACGGCGACCGCCTGCACAGCCCTATGGAACCGCGCAGAGAACTGGCGCGTGTGGTCCACGACAGCATCAAGCGGGGCGGGGTGTTGATCATTCCCGCGTTTGCGGTGGGCCGCACCCAGACTCTGCTATACACACTGCGCGAGCTGGAGGAAGAGGGCCTAATCCCCTCGCTCCCGATTTATGTGGACTCACCCATGGCGATTGGCGCGACCGGAGTGTTTGACAACCGCATCGCCGACCTGAACCTGTTCTGCCGCAAGCAGCACCTCGGGGGCAAAGCCCTCTTCCGCCCACGGCAGCTCCACTTCGCGCAAAGTGTCCAGCAGTCGATGGCTATCAACGGAGTCACTGGCCCGGCTATCATTATTTCCGCCAGCGGCATGGTCGCGGGTGGGCGCATCCTGCACCACTTAAAGGAGCGCATGCCCGATGCTCGCAACACCGTGCTCTTCATCGGCTATCAGGCCGAGGGCACCCGCGGGCGTATGATACTCGACGGGATGCCGTCCATCAAAATGTACGGAGAAGAAGTGCCGGTTAAGGCGAAGATTGAGAGCATCCAGGGCTTCTCCGGCCATGCCGACTACAACGAGATTCTGGGCTGGTTAATGGGCTTTAACCGCAAGCCCGAGCGCGTCTTCATCGTACACGGCGAACCCTCCGCAGCGAACGCCATGGCTGAGCGGATTCGCAACCACTTCGGCTGGGATGTGGTGGTGCCCCACGAGGGGCAGTCCTTTGAACTAAGGCTGTAAGCCAGTCGCGACGGCTCCTACTGCACCGGGCGCACTATTGCATTCTTGGTGATGCCGAGGTCTTCGAGGATTTCTGCGGAGGCAGTCTTGGGGAGTACGCGTACTACCTTGACCTTGCCTACGGAGACTTCATCGCGACCAAGGGATTGCCCGGTGTCGGGATCGATCATCTCCTCGCCAAGGGCAAACACTTCCCATACCTGGCCGATGGCGATGCCAGTGCCGTCGCCCCGGTTCAGGGTGACTTGCTTGTCCTGCTTGGCGACGATCTTGGCAGGATAGATGACATCGACCACGCGGTTGGCAATCTTGTCTGCCATCTTGCGGGTGATGTCCAGTAGGAGTTCATCGCTGAGCTCACCGCTGCGCGTGGAGTTCTGCAGGGGTTCGTCGATATCACGGTTGTTGATCTGGAAGTTGGTGCTCTCCAGAAGCTTGCCACTCTCTGCATCATAGACCTTGCCCACGGCGGAGAAGCGAATCACGCGCTTCTTCACGGTTTTGTTGAGCGATGCAAAGAAGGCGCTCTCCTCGTAGTCTTGGAAGTCGTCCACCGCAGTGACGAGGATGTAGTTTACACCTTTTACTTTGAAGTCGGCACCGGTGAAATCGTTCTCCTTCAGCACAGAAGCGAGGTCGCTGCGTGCGATAACCTCGAACTTCCGGGTGTTGTGGACGCGGTCAATGAGCTGGCTGTCGAGTGCCTGCGTGACGCGGTCCAGCGAGTTTTCGGTACCGGCTTTCTTCACACTGGTGACGAGTGCTGGCGTGGGTTTAACATCGCTAATGCCAATGGTCTTTAGACCGGGAGCATTTTGGGCAGCCAGCGGAAGGGTGGCTGCGAATAATCCTGCGAACAGGGCGAGCTTACGCGTGTTCATAATAGGGAAAAGTTAGATGAGTTGATTAAATGATGACGTAAATGGGTACGTTTAGTGGAAGATCATGTTGGTGGCAGGGGCGTCCTTCGTGTCCACCTTGTAGCCACTTTGCTTAAGCATCTCTGCCTGACCTTCGAGGACCTTTACCTGGGCATCCGTCAACTTGGCGCCATTGTGGAGGTCATTGAGAAATGCCGTGGCATCCTTCCAGCGGGCAAAGCCCTGCTCGGAGAGCTGGAGGGCGACGGTGAGTGTCTGCCCGTCGTAGAAGTTTACCGTGCGCTCCCAATCCTTGTACCCATCGCGGCTGAGGCGCAGCTTGTGTGGTCCGGGCTTCACTTTGATCGCGCCCGGAGCGGTGCCTACGGACATGCCATCCACTTCGACAGTGACATTTAGGGCGGTGACCTTGTACTTGTCTTCGCCGATGGTGACCGTGTTATTCTGGATGCGGACATCTGGAATCACCAAGTCAGCAGCCTCTGTGGCGAACTTTACGGTAACCAGCGCGGCCTGAGCTTCCGGGCCACGAATCTTACCGCTGGAGTTCTTCACTCTCATGCTGTCAGCCACTTTCTCGGCAGCATCGTCGAGGAGTTCGTTAATCGAGTCTGTATTAACCTCGCTGGCATTCGCCGTTGCGCGGGAGTTGTTGGAGACCTTGATGGTGTCCCCCGTCATGCTTCCGCCCTGCTGGGCATCGAGGATTTTATACGAAACACGCAGGGTGTTCTCTAGAGTATTCATCTTCACGCCGTAGGTATCCACACTGCGCGCCTTCTGGCCAAAGCTGGTAATGGAGGCGACGATAATGTAATCGGCCCCCAGGTTCTGCGCCAGGCGGAGGGCAGACGTGTTATTCGAGAGCAAGGCATCCAGTTGCTCACCGGGGACATAATCCGGGGCAAGCTCGGTCACCGTGCGCGTGGAGCGTGTGACATCTGCGGTGCTGCCCGTAGCAATCATCTGTGCGGAAGTAGCACTCGTGGCATCCGTGGCCTGAATGGCCTCGCCCGATGCAGCCTGGTAACCACCAGCCGTGGTGTGTGCTGCCCCTGCGGCCCCGTAGCCATTGTTGGCCGCAACAACTATCGAACCGCCCTCGGCTCTATACCCCTGCTCGCTGGCAACGGCGACTCCCTGCACCTGGCTGGCGCGGTCCACTCGTGCTGCCGTGGCGCCACCAGTCACATTCGCCGCCGTGGAAGTCTCCGTAGTGGTGCGCTCGACCGTACGGGGCTTCTGTGTGGCGGGCTCAAAGGCCTTGACCGCATTGAGCGAGACTTCGCGACTTATCACCGTGAAGCCCAAATCGCTGATACGGCTGGTGATCAGGTCCTCCAGTGCGCTCATCTTCTCGTCAAAGTCTGGCCCTGCTCGATTGGCAATAAAGATAGCCGCCTTGCGCGACTCGGCGATGCGCGAGCGGGCCTCGGTTTCAACCACTTGTGTCGTGGTGACTTTCTCCGTCACCAGCTTGCCATCCTTCTCATAAGTCCGTGTCTGGACTTGCGTTTGTGGAGCCGTGGACGATGTCTCCACAACTTCCTTAACTTGGGCAATCCCAAGCCCGGTAGTACCCATCAGCAGACCGAGCACTAGCCCGGCGCGAACAGCAAAGTTGCGTGTATTCATAGAAATAAGGTTGTAATAACTCCGCACCCACTATCAAACATGCAGTGAATCTAGTCAATGTCATTACCCCCGGGGAAAAGTTCCCCGCATGCGCAAAGGTGCGTAGGGAGTGGCTGTTAGCCATAGCTGTTAGCCATAGCTATTAGCTTTTAGCTTTTGAAGCATTCAGCGACAGCGATCGCCGCTTCAGCGACAGCGTTCGCCGCTTCACCGACAGCGCCCGCCGCTTAAACAGGCCCGGGTCCCCCCTGATTTGTGGTAAACTCCGCTGCACATTCCCGCAGGTCGGTGTTACATCCCCTGAAACTACGCCAACACGCTGAGTAGCGGGTCTGTAACTTCAGATTGGTCCTCTGTGGACAGTGTCCTCCACTCCATAAACCCTTGCCCCGGGTCTGTGAACGCTTGCCGCAGGTCCCGGAACCCTTGCCGCGACTCCATGCGAGCTTGCCACGACTCCTCGAACCCTTGCCACGACTCCTCAACTCCTTGCCACGACTCCTCAACGGCTGACCGCGACTCCTCAACTCCTTGCCACGACTCCTCAACGCCTTGCCGCGACTCCTCAACTCCTTGCCACGACTCCTCAACTCCTTGCCGCGACTCCTCGACGCCTTGCCACGACTCCTCCACGGCTGACCGCGACTCCTCAACTCCTTGCCACGACTCCTCAACGGCTGCCCACGACTCCTCAACGCCTTGCCGCGACTCCTCGACGCCTTGCCACGACTCCATGGAGACTTGCCACGACTCCATGCGAGTTTGCCACGACTCTGTGGAGACCTACCGCGACTCTGTGATGGGTAACCGACGGTCTGTGAAGGCTGAACGGCTGTGTATTCACGCCTCATCGGCTACTATATCCGTTTAGGGTAGAATTCATGGCATACTGTCGCACCAACGACGTCGTCGCATCGCCGGTGATTACCGGTGTTCCACTCTGTTTCATCTCGAAGTTCTTGGGCTGTTTGAAGTGTCACGGGCATCTTGCCGGCATCTTGCCCGTGTGTCTTCCAGCGATCGTCACAGAGCCCGAACATGGGCGAGACGCCCATGCCACTCTCCCCCGTGTGTCTTCCCTCGACCATCACAGAACCCGAACATGGGCGAGACGTCCATGCCACTCTCTCCCGGAAATGGGCATTTTTTCCTAAGCACAATGACTTCGTGCCCCCCTATCCCACCGTCCAAATAATATTTCCACTCGCGATGCATCCATTTGCATTTAATTTACGTATTGTAGGCATAGAAGTAACA